>NZ_WOTN01000004.1:0-705456 GCF_010993745.1 Fodinicola acaciae | reverse complement strand
GACGGCGAACCGGTCCAGGTTTTCCGGACCCATCACCTCGACCTCGTACGGCAGCACCGGACGGGGGCCGACCAGGCTCATCGAGCCGCCGAGGATGTTGAACAGCTGCGGCAGCTCGTCCAGGCTGGTCTTGCGCAGCAGCTTGCCGGACTTGGTGACCCGGTCGTCGTTGTGCAGCTTGGCCGCCACCGTGGTGGCGCCCTCGGTGTAGATCTTCTGCACGTACTCCTTGTGCACGTTCTCGTCCGCGTCGGTCCGCATCGAGCGGAACTTCAGCATCGTGAAGCTGCGCCCGCCGCGGCCGACGCGCTCCTGCCGGAACAGCACCGGACCAGGTGAGTCGACGGCGACCCAGAGCGCGGCGAGCAGCATGAACGGCGACGCCAGCAGGATGCCGATGCTCGCGAACAGGATGTCCAGGCAACGGGTCGCGATCCGCTGGAAGCGACCGCGCGGACCGTGCTTCACCAGCTCGTCGGAGAGCTGGGAGATCAGCGGTGTCGGGGGCCCGCCAGCGCGTCCGGACTTCGGGGACGCCTGATCGCGGGCGGCCGTAGCCAGCCCACCCCGGGATAGAACGGTCAAGCCGAGCCTCCTCGATCGGCACTACCGGTGTCACGCGTGTGCGTGCCGCACGTGACCCTACGAGCTTAGCACCGGAGCGCGCCAGCCTTGCGGATGTGTGCCCCGATGTACCCCGTTCACGGTCTTCAGAAACTGCCTCGCCGCCGCGCCACCGCGATGAGTTTGCGCAGCTCAGGCCACAGAACGACGATCGCTATCGCGAATACCACAACGGCCGCGCCGACCGCGGTCGCCACGCCGGTGAAGCCGGTTGTGAGGCCCATCGCGTCGATCACTCCGGCGGCCACGCCGGCCAGCGCGACCACGCTCAACGACCTGATCACCATGCCGGTCCAGTGCATCCGGTGCAGCCGCCAGGTGACCACAATCGGTCCCCCGGCGATCACCGTCGTGCCAGCGAGATACGCGATGCCGATCCCCGGCGCTCCGAGCCAAAGCGCCATCAGCGGTGAGAGCGCCACGCCGATCACCGCGCCGGTGACGGCGGAGATGACCGGAATGCGGACCTGTCGCAACGTGCCGGACGACAACGCGTTGACCGACGCCACCTGGACGACCGATAGGAAGGTCGCGCCGAGCATGATCTGCAGGACCGTGGTGCCGGCTTCGGCATTCTTGCCGAACACGATCAGGATCACCTGAGCGAGCGGGATAGCGGCCGCGAAGACCGGCGCCAGGACCACGAACAAGGCGCGGGTGGAGATGTCACTGTGCCTGCGTACGGCGTCGGTGTCGCCAGCACCCTGCGCGTGTGCCATTGCCGGGAACAACGCGAGGTTGAGAGCGCGCGGCAACAGGTTCATCGGCGCCATCAGGGCCACCGCCGAACCGAAGTAACCAACGGCCTGCGGGTCACCACCGAAGATGTCGGCGAGGACGTTGGTGCCGTTCAGAAAGCCGGTGGAGGCGAGCGTGCCGGCACAGGCCAGCGCCACGAAGGTGAGGATCTCGCGCCGGTTGATCGCGGTCGCCGGCGCGGTCTCACCGGCCAGATCTCGCCGCAACAACCACCGGGACACCAGGCTGAACAGTGCGTAGCCGACGACCAATGGCAGCAGGAACGCATCCCATCTGGTCACCAGCAGCGCGACCGTGATCCCGATCGTGAGCAGGCCGGTGGAGATCTCGACCATGGTGTACGGCCGGACGCGGTCGAAGCCGTACATCGCGGCCTTGTCGAAGCTGTACGTGCTGAAGGTGAACGTCAGCAGGCCGACCAGGATCGCGTCACGAGGTCCGATCTCCGGCTTGAAGAACGGGATGAGAAAGCCCACGGCCACACCGAAGAACAGCGAGCCAGCCAGACCGATGCGGGACAGGAACCGGTAGACGGCACGTGCCGCCGGCTCCGAACCACTGCCGCGGTGGAAGGGGATGAACTTGCTCATCGCGCTCGCGACACCGGCCGGCAATGCCAGGCTGGTGATCGTCGCGATCGAGATCAGCAGCGCGACCTGGCCGTATCGTGCCTGGTCACCGTAGTAGTGGTTGATCAGCGACTGGTGCAGCAGGCGGACCACGCCGAGGCTGGCCAGCGCCACCATCGTCAGCAGCCCGGAGCTGATGATCGCCCGGCCGGGCCTGACCGGTGCGACGAGCTCGGCTTCGGCCGCCACGTCCTGGACGGCGGGTTCGTCCCCGGCCGGCGCGGCCTCCGGTTTCACCAGGGCCGCCGCCGCTGCCTTCCGCGCGGCCAGACGCGTCTCCTCGGCGTCGCGTGCCTGTTGGGCCTCTCGGGTTTTCCTGGCCTTCTTGACCTTGCGCGACTCGGTCTTCTTCGGCCGTGGCTTGGACACCGCGCTGGTCATCGACCGGCCATGCGGTCGATGACGTCCAGGTAGATCTGCTTCTGGTGCGACCACGACAGCTCCGCCATCACCTCGGTCGCGCGGTCGGCCTGCTTGCGCGCCGCCTCCGGGTCCCTGGCGAGCTTGAGCATCGCGTCGGCCAGGTTCCGTGGACTGGCCGGGTCGACGTAGGTCAGCGAGTCTTCCGGGAAATACCTGGTCACCACCGGGTTGCGGAAGCTGATCGAGGGGACCCCCATCGCCGCGTACTCCAGGATCTTGGTCGGCAGGGTGTCGGCGGTCCAGACGTCGAGCTGGTTGGGTGCGACGCCGATGTGCACCTCGTCGATCTGCGCGGGCATGTCGTGCACGGCGTACATCCGCTGCGGCAGGTCGACCACGTCGCGCATGCCGAGCTCGTCGACCCTGGCCTCGACAGCGGCCAGGCCGTCACCACCGCCGCGTACCTGCAGGCGTGCCTTCGGCAGCTGGGTGCGGACGATCTGCAGCGCCTCCACCAACGCCACCAGGCCATGCCGCGGCGCGATGGTGCCGTGGTAGCTGAAGACGATCTCCTTCGCCGGATCCCACTCGCGCCACCGGCTCGGCGTGAACATCTTCTCGTCGGGACTGTTCAGCACACTGCTGACCGGCCGCTTCGTACGCGCGCGCAGGGCCTCCGCGTACGGCTCGTGGACGGTCATCACCTCGTCGGCGAAGGCCATCGACGCGGTCTCGCTGGCGTGCACCGCCTTGACGATCTTGGACTCGCCGAACTTGGACTCGAACAGCCGCGAGGTCATGTCGTGTACGTCCAGCAGCAGCGGCACCCGGACGACCTTCTGCAGCGCGGCACAGAACACCAGGACCTCCGGCATCGAGTGCGCCTGCACCACGTCGTACCGGCGCGGATGGCGCGCCATCCAGGCGGCCGCGCGCAGGCCGAAGTCGCCGTACAGCTTCAGATAGCCGGCGCCACCGGAACCACGGAACTTCTCGGTCCTGAAGTGCACGACCTTCACGCCGTCGAGCACCTCGTAGCGTGGACGGTCCGGCGAGTTCAGCGCCAGCACGGTGACCTCGTCACCGCGCGCGACGAGGGCCTCTGCCTGCCGGCGGACCCGTGGATCGCTCTCATAATTTGTGACGGCGAGCATGCCGACGTGCAGGCGACGACTTTGGGCCATGGCCGTCGATGCTAACGTCCGCGCAGCAGGGAACTGCACGAGACATCGACAGTGACACTGACATGGGGCACTTGCTCCGAGGGAGGCCCGCGGTAATGGCGGAGCGGATCGGACTGCTGGGGTACGGGTACTGGGGACCCCACCTTCTGCGCAACTTCTCCAACCTGGGCTGCGACGTCATCGTCGGCGACCCCAGCGACGACAGCCGCCAGCGGCTGAAGGAGAACCGGCCGGACATCGACTCGTACGCGACCCTCGACGAGGTCCTGGCGGCCGGCGTGGACGCGGTCGTTATCTGTACGCCGGCGCGTACGCATTTCGGCCTGGCCAAGCAGGCGATCGAGGCCGGCAAGCACGTGCTGGTGGAAAAGCCGATCACCACCAACTCCGCGGAGGCGCGCGAGCTGGTCGGCCTGGCCGAGGAGGCCGGCGTCCAGCTGATGGTCGGCCACACGTTCGTCTACACGCCGGCCGTACGCAAGATCCGCGAGATCGTCGCCGGCGGTGAGCTCGGCGAGATCCGCTACGCCACCTCCACGCGCGTCAACCTCGGCCCGGTGCGGCACGACGTCGGCGCGCTGTGGGACCTGGCGCCGCACGACTTCTCGATCCTGGCGCACGTGCTGGACGAGCGGCCGACCACCGTGTCCGGCCGCGCGCGGTCATTCCTGCAGCCGGGCCTGGACGACGTCGCGTTCCTGAATCTGGAGTTTGGCTCCGGTGCGGTCGCGCAGCTCAACGTTTCGTGGCTGGACGCCAAGAAGATCCGGCAGATGGTGTTCGTCGGGTCGAAGAAGATGCTGATCTACGACGACCTGGCCGCCGAGTTCAAGGTCATGCTCTGCGACAAGGGCGTCGACGTGCCGCGGTATTCCGAGTCGTACGGCGATTTCAAGCTGTCCTACCGCTATGGCGACGAGGTGCCGCAGGAGCTCGAGGACACCGAGCCGCTGCGCAACGAGGCCGAGCAGTTCCTCCGCTGCGTACGCTCCGGCGAGGCGTCCCCGTCCACCGGCAAGCACGGCGCCGACGTGGTCGCGATGCTTGAGGCCGCCATGAAGGCCGTCGAAACCGAGCAGACCGTCCCGGTCGACTACCTCGGCGCCCGCCTCGGCCGCTAACCCCCGCCGCGGGGACTCCTATCCGACGACGCAATCGGAATCCGATTGCGTCGTCGGTTATTTGAGGAGGCGGGAGAGGCGGCGGTCAGCCAAAGGTTTGCCGCCGGTCTGGCAGGTTGGACAGTATTGCAGCGACTTGTCCGCGTACGACACCTCGCGGACCGTGTCGCCGCAGACCGGACAGGGCATGCCGGTGCGCGCGTGTACGCGCAGCCCGGAGCGCTTCTCCCCCTTCAGCGTCGCCGATCCCTGGCCGACGCTGCGCGACACCGCGTCGGTCAGGATCGTCCGCATCGCCGAGTGCAGGGTCGCCACGTCGTCCGGCGACAGCTTCGACGAGATCGCGAACGGTGACAGCTTCGCCAGGTGCAGGATCTCGTCGGAGTACGCGTTGCCGACGCCGGAGATCACCGACTGCTCGGTCAGCACGTTCTTGATCCGGCTCCCCTGACCGGACAGGATCTCGGCGAGCTCGTCCACCGTGACCGACAGCGCGTCAGGCCCGAGCCGCGCGACACCGGGCACCTCCGAGGCATCCTTCACCAGGTAGACCGACAGGCCTTTCTTGGTGCCGGCCTCGGTCAGGTCGAAGCCGGAGCCGTCGTCGATGTGCAGCCGCAGCGCGATCGGCCCCTTTCCCGGTCGCGGCGGCGCGGGCGGCAGGGACTCGCGATAGTGCAGCCAGCCGGCGCGCGCCAGGTGGACGACCAGGTGCAGGCCGTCCACGTCGATGTCCAGGAACTTGCCGTGCCGGCCGGCACCGGTCATGGTCAGGCCGGCCAGCGCGGTGACCGGCGGGTCGTACGTCTTCAGAGCGCTGATCGCCACCGGGTCGACGCGTGCGACGGCATGGCCGACCGCACGCTCGCGCAGGTACGCGGCGAGCGCCTCCACCTCAGGCAGCTCAGGCACGTCACCCAGTCTGGCACGACACGCCAGATGAGGCTGATGTCACAGCGGCACCGGAGATGAAACGTCCTACCTTGAAGGCATCGACACCGTTAGCAAGGCCAACAACCATGCGGTCCGCGCGGCCACCGGTGCTGTCATCGCGACCGTCGCTTCCGTCGTACCGGTCTTCCTGCTCGGTGGCCTGTCCGTCTTCATGATCCGGGAGCTGCACATCAGTCCGGCCGGCCTCGGCGGGCTGGTGGCGATCTACTTCGCCGTGTGCGCGGTCGCGTCGCTGCCGGCCGGCCGGTGCGCCGAGCGCTACGGTGCCGCGCCGGTCACGCGCTCCGGCATCGTGCTCGCGGCGGCGTGCATGGCCGGCATCGCGTTGCTGGCGCATTCGTACGCGGTGGTCGTCGCCTTCCTGGTGGTCGGCGGCATCGGCAACGCTTTTGGCCAGCTCGGCTCGAACCTGTCGCTGGCCGAGTCGGTGCCGGCGCGGCGGCAGGGCCTGTCGTACGGCGTGAAACAGGCGGCCATTCCGACCTCGACGCTGATCGCCGGCATCGCGGTGCCGGCGCTCGGCCTGACGGTCGGCTGGCGGTGGGCCTTCGGTGTCTGCGCACTTCTCGCGTTGGCGGCACTCTTGGTCGTGCCGAAAGGAAAAGCTCGCGCCAAAGGTGGTGCGGGTGAGCGCGACGCCAAGCTCGCCGCGCTCGTTGTCGTCGCGGTCGGCGCGTGCCTGGCGGCCGGCACGGCAAACGCGCTCGGCACCTTCCTGGTCGGCTCGGCCGTCGACCACGGCGTCACCGAGGCGGCGGCCGGACTGGTGCTCGCGCTCGGCAGCGTCTTCGGCATCGCCGGCCGGCTGACCAGCGGCTGGGTCGCCGACCGGAAACCCGCCGGTCACCTGCGCATCGTGGTGGTGATGCTGGCGATCGGCGCGATCGGTCTGGCGCTGTTGGCCGCGCCCGGTCAGATCACCCTGGTGGTCGGCACGATTTTCGGCTTTGGACTCGGCTGGGCTTGGCCCGGCGTGGTGAACTTCGCCGTCGTACGGCTGAATCCGTCTGCGCCGGCCGCCGCCACCTCGATCACCCAGGCCGGTGTCTACGCCGGCGGCTGCGTCGGTCCGCTCAGTTTCGGAACGCTGGTCCAGCTGACCTCGTATCCGACCGCGTGGGCCGCCAGCGCGGTGTTGATGGCGGTCGCCGCCGGCCTGATGTACCTCGGCACCAGAATGCTCGCCAGCGGTGAAAAATCGCTGGCCGGCACGGTGTTGCCGGCGCCGCGCTGAACAAAATTGGGTTTCCACGCACCGAATCCATCCCCCAGACTTGCTCCATGGCAGACCTGGTGGCGTTCTACACCGACAATTTCGTCGAGTACGCGAGGCTGACCGACAGCGTGCACGGTCGGCTGGAATTCGTTCGTACGCAGGAATTGCTGCGCCGCCACCTGCCGCCGGCTCCGGCCAAGGTGCTCGATGTCGGCGGCGCGACCGGCATTCATTCCGGCTGGCTGGTCGAGGACGGTCACGACGTCACCTTGGTCGACGTCGTGCCGGCACACGTTGAGGCGGCGGCGAAAATCGCCGGGCTCAACGCTCGGGTCGGCGACGCGCGCGAACTCGAGGAAACTGACGGATCCGTCGACGCTGTCGTCATGCTCGGACCGCTTTATCATTTGCTGGAAAGAAAAGACCGGCTCGCCGCGATCACAGAAGGTCTGCGCGTGTTGCGTCCCGGCGGGCTTCTGGCGGCCGCCGCGGTGAGTCGCTACGCACCGATCCTGGACCTGTCGCGGCGTGGCCTGCTGTCCGACGAGACCGCCGCGCAGGCCGGCCGGATCGTGGCGACCGGTCGCGGAGTCCTCCCCGACGACTTCGTCGAGCTGGCCTATCTACACAGTCCGGACGGCCTCGCCGAGGAGATGGTCACCGCCGGTTGCGCCGAGGTCGAGGTGTATGGCCTGGAAGGACCGGCGTGGCCGGCGGCCGACAACAGCGGCGACCCGGAGTCCGAGGCGTCCGCGTTGCGCGCGGCGAGGCTGGTCGAGCGCGACCCGGCGATCCGCGCCGCGAGCGCGCACCTACTTGCCGTCGGCCGCGCCCGCTGACTCGAGGAAGGCGCGCACCAGGCGAGGCTCCTGCCGCCACCAGCGCAGGTGCTGCCGTGCGTGGCAACGCCGTGCCGCGACTCCAGACCAGGTCGGTCACCGTCGGCTCGCGGTTTTCCAGCCAGAAGTCGATGCGTTCGAAGGCAGCGAAGGCGACCGCACCGAGCCCGCATCGATACGCCCATGGCAGGCGGAAAACGAGATCGGCGAGGTAAAGCGGCAGGCCGACGGCCGCACCAGCCACCTGCAGCCGAAACAGGCTCAACGCGGTCAACCGCGGCACGTGCGGTTCGTGCGCGGCGGTCGACGAACGCGACGGCGACCCCGCACAATCCGACGACTCCCGCCGCGCCCACGAGAATCCCGCGGGTGACGCGCGTACGGTCCGAAGCCCGAGGACCGCCGTGGCGACCAACGTGATCCAGGTCGCCGCGACCCTGATGAGGGCCGGCGGATCCGTACGTGCCAGTCGCCAGCCGGGACTGCGCAGCCCCGCGGCAGGGCTCGCAGAGCCCGCCACGCGGCGACGGCGGCGATCGCGCCGGCAAGCAGCCATGCGACCGGATGCCGGCCGGCGCCTTCGGCCAACCGGCCGAGAGCCTCAGTCGCGGCGATGTTCTGCGGAGTTAGCGCCAGGACGCGGCGATAGGAGGCGCGCGCGTCGTCCAGCAGTGACAGCGCTGCCGCACTGTCCGGCTCGACCGCCAGCATCCGACGAAGCTGGACGACTGCCTCGGCGTGCCGGCCGAGGTCGACTGGCAACTGCGCGCGCTCGTACTGCGACATCCCCCCGCACCGCCTCACATAAGAGCGATCCGTCAACGTATAGCCGGTGCGGCGGGTCGGCGGACCAGATCAGCGAGGTCCACCGGAGTTGACCAAGAACACCATGTGACCATACGCACAGACAGTCACGGTGCTTATTTTCGCCTTCGAGCGTTCATCTGTTTGCTCTTGACATGTACGGTGGACGAGCTCAACGACAAGCGATCTTGCGAAAGGCGAAAACTCTTGCTCAACAAGGCAAAAATCATCACCGGCGGGCTCACCATGGCCGCGGTCGGTGTGCTGTCCATCGGTTCGGCTGAGGCGGCCACCGCCGCCACCGCGCCGGCGGCTTGCCAGGCCAACCAGCTCAACGTCACTGTCGGTCAGATCGATGCCGGCGCCGGCCAGCGGTATGCGCCGCTGCGGCTCACCACCAACGGCGCGCCGTGCACGCTGACCGGTTACGTCACCGACGCGCGGTTCATCGCGCGCGACGGCTCGGCATTGCCGACAAAGGCCAGCAAAGCGCCGGACACCGTCACGCCGACGACATTGTCGGCCGGACACGGTGCCACCGTCACGCTGCACTGGTCGGGCGTGCCGGCCGACGACGAGTCCGTCGACCAGGCTCCGCCGGCATACCTGACGTTCCGAGTCCCCGGTGGCAGTCACGACCTGACCGTACGGTGGCCGGACTCGCCGACCTATCAGCACGGCCAGCTGGATTTCGGCGCGTTCCATTAGAAAGCGCGGATGTGGCGGTCCGGCGGGACGCCACATCCGCGTCAGGATCCGGGTCAGTGGTCAGCCGGCGGCCACGTTGCCGGGGCCGACGATGCCTTTCAGCGCCGCCTCGTACGTGCTCGTCGCGGCCGCCGGCGTCGCCTGGCCGGTCATCACCGACTCCATCGCGGCCTGGATTTCGTTGGAGATGCGCGGATATTCCGGCAGCGCCGGCCGGTATTTGGTGACCGCGACCAGCGACGACCAGAACTTCGCGGTCGGATTGCTGTTCAGATAGCGCGGGTCGGCGGCCACGTCGGTCCGCACCGGCACGGCGGCCGCGGCCAGCGCGTACGAGAGCGAGCCTTCCTTGTTCAGCGCCAGCGAGATGAACTTGAAGGCGGTGTCGGCGGCCTTGGACTTCGAGCCGATCGACAGCGTCCAGCCGCCGGACATGCTGATTTTTCCTGGCGCCTGGCCATGTTGGGTCGGCATCGGCGTCTGCCCCATCACCGTCGACCACTGCGGCCACGGCCGCGCGCCGGTCGGCAGCCAGGTGCTGGACTGCCAGGAGCCGTCCAGGTTGATGGCCAGCCGGCCGGTCGGCACGAACTGCCCGTTGAGGTTGCCGCCGACGTTGGGGTCGAGCGCCTGCTGCGGCGACGGTCCGAGGCCCTGCTGATAGACGGTCTGGATGAAGGCCAGCGCGTCGGTGAATCCCTTGCTCGGCGCGATCCATTTCTTGGTCTTCTCGTCGTACAGCGTGTTTTCCGTGCCGTACAACAACATTTCCAGGCCCTGCATGGTGGAGGCCTCGCCGGCCGGCTTGCCGGAATAGATGTTCAGTGGGATCACGCCAGGCAGTTTCGCCTTGATGGTACGAGCGGCGCTGAGCACGTCGTCCCAGCTCTTGGGCTGCCAGTCGGTCGGCAGTCCGGCCTTGGCGAAAAGCTGTTTGTTGTACCAAAGTCCGCGCGTGTCGGTGTCGGTCGGCACGCCATAGATCTTGCCGTCGGTCCCCTTGGCCGCCGACTGCGCGGCCGGTGAGAACTGCTTCCACTCCGGCCACTTGGCCAGATAGTCGTCCAGCGGACGCAGGAAGCCGGCCTTGATGTCGGAGTTGATCAGGAAGGTGTCCTCGTAGACCACGTCCGGCGCGGTCGACGGCGACTTCTGCATCAAGGCGACCTTGGTGTAGTAGTCGTTCTCGGCCGCCTGTACGGGCACGAGCTCGGCCTTCAGGCCGGGGTTGGCCTTTTCGAAGGCCGCCTTGATCTTCTTGAAATGCGCGTCCAGTTGGATGCCGTTGCCGAACTTCTGATAGACGACGCGGATCGTCTTGCCATCCGACGAGCCACCGGACGAGCAGGCGGTCAGCACGGTGGTGGCGGTGAGTACAGCGGCGACGGTGGCCAGCATCCGGTTCGCGCGCATCCTGCGTCCTCCCGAATTCAGGTGACGAGAACCTATTGCGCCCTTTTCGCCAGGTCAACGTCCTGGCTGCTAACGGCCACCCATTGCCCGGCAGCCGGGCAATCGGGGCCCGATTGTGGGAATCAGATCAGCCGTTCACGGGTACGCGCACGCCGTCGCCGAGCGCGCCGGAAGCGGCGGGCGAGTGGCCGCGCGAGGTCGGCGGCGCCGATCAGGCCGGCGTTGTTGCCGAGCTGCGCGCGTACGATCCGCGCCTCCGGACGGAAGCCACGACCGGACAGGCTGCGCCGGAACGCGTCTCGCGCCGGCGCCAACAACAGGTCACCGGCGTCGGAAACTCCGCCGCCGATAACGAAAAGTCCGGGGTCGAAGGCCGAGGCCAGGTTGGCGATGCCGACACCGAGCCAGTGGCCGACCTCGTCGAACAGCTCGACGGCCGCGCGATCGCCGGACCGTGCGGCCTCGGTGATCAGCGGTCCGGTGATCGCCGACACGTCGCCGTCCACGCGGTCCAACAGGTCCTGCGCGACCGGCGAGTTCGCCGCCGCCAGGCCGCGCGCCTCGCGGACGAGCGCGTTGCCGCTCGCGTACTGTTCCCAGCAGCCGCGGTTGCCGCACTCGCACCGATGACCGCCCGGCACCACCTGCATATGGCCGAACTCGCCGGCGATCCCGTATTTGCCGCGCAAAACCGTGCCGCCGATCACCAGCGCGCCGCCGATGCCGGTCCCCAGGTTGACCAGCACCAGGTGGTCCTCACCCTGTCCGGCGCCGAACCTCAGCTCGGCCCAGGCGGCCGCGTTGGCGTCGTTGTCGACCGCGACCGGCAGCCGCAGCCGCCGACTCACCGCGTCGCGCAACGGCTCGTGCCGCCAGGCCAGGTGCGGGCTGAACAGCACCGAGGATCGCGACGCGTCGACGAAGCCGGCGGCACCGATGCCGACCGCGTGGATGTCGTTGTTCTCGGCCAGCTCGAAGACCAGCTCGGCGATGGTGTCCTCGACCGCCTGCGGGCTGCGTGTCGGCGTCTCGCGGCGCAGCTGGTCGATCACCCTGCCGTCGGGGTCGACCACCCCGGCGGCGACCTTGGTGCCGCCGATGTCGATGCCGGCGGTCAGCAGCGGTGGTACGGGCAGATACCCGCGCGGTGTGTTCATCGCGCCAGCATCATCGCTGATCAGCGCGGTCAGCGCGAGATGCGGTCATGGCAGCCATCGACTCCTGGAAACACCGCTCGCCGCCTGGTTCATACCCGGTGTGGCCCAGAAAACACCGATGGCCCGCCACCTCGTACGAGATGGGGGCCACGGGTGTGACGGGCTAGGCCGCGTCCACTCCGGACTCGGCCGCGAGCCGGCGCAGCTGGCCGATCGCCTCGCGCTCGATCTGCTGGATCCTGGCCCGGGACAGGCCGAGCCTGGTGCCGATCTCGGCGAAGGTGTGCGTCTCGCCGTCGTCCATGCCATAGCGGGCACGTACGACCGTGGCCGACCGCTCGTCGAGCCGCTCCACCAGCCGGTGCAGGTCGCTGTTCGCGTACGAGGCCAGCACGATGTCCTCCGGCCCCGGAATGACCGCGTCCTTGACGAAGTCCTCCAGCGCCGACTCCTCGTCGTCGCCGACCGGCGACTGCAGGCTGACCGGGTCCTTCGCGAGCCTGGTCAGCTCCTCGATCCGCGGTACGTCGACGCCGATCGCGTTGGCGACCTCCGCGTCGGACGGGTCACGGCCGAGCTCCCTGGTCAGGTCGCGCCGCGCACGGGTCATCCGGCCGACCTCCTCGCCGAGGTGGACCGGCAGCCGGATGGTCCGGCCGCTCTGCGCGATGGCGCGCGAGATCGACTGGCGGATCCACCACGTCGCGTACGTGGAGAACTTGAAGCCGCGCTGGTAGTCGAACTTCTCGACGGCGCGGATCAGCCCCAGGTTTCCCTCCTGGATCAGGTCCAGCAGGGACATCTGGCTGCGCGGATACTTGCGCGCCACCGACACCACCAGCCGCAGGTTCGCGGCCAGGAAGTGCTGGCGGGCCTTCTCGCCGTCGGCCGCGATCGCGCGCAGCTCGGCCACCGTCGCGGTCTTGCCGGACGGCAGCGTCACCTCGTGTCCCGACGCCAATACGTCAAACCTCGGCGCGTCGGACGTGGACCGGCCGAGCTCGGCGGTCAGGTCGCCGAGCAACTGCTCGGCGTAGACGCCGGCCTCGATGCGCTGCGAGAGCGCGACTTCCTCCTCGGCTGACAGAAGCGGCGTCGCCGAGATACCGTCCAGGTAGACGCGTACGAGATCTGCCGTGCTTTCGCTCTCGTCGGACGTACGATCGACGACGCGACGAGCGCGTGTTGGACGTTCCATCACTTGCGTATCTGAAGCTGCCATTGTTGCCTCCCGGTGCCGCCTTCGTACATCCACAACGGCCGGATGCGCCGACAGATTCCCGCGGCGGTGGCCCTTGTGAGGTCAGTCTCTGCAGGTCAGACGCGACAATCCGGGTTTGATGACGGAGTTCTCAGTCCACTCTCAGGTGACCTTCATCTCCGCGCCGACGAGCTAACGCACCGGCGGTCTGCTCGTGCCGACCGATCAGCACCACTGATCAGTGCGTCTGCCAGCACAAACCCGCGTCAGCGCGGCATCGTCCGGCCGCAGCAGCCAGAGATACCGCGGTGGCGGATGGTTCAAACCGTGATCGGCAAACTGTGATCTAGGCCCCAACGGCCTTCGAGGACCGCGAGCGTTTCTTAGAGCTTCGTAAAACCCGGTCCAGCAGGTGGTCGAAAGCGGCCGCGATCTCCCGGCCACCGGGGGTCGGCCACTTCTGCACCGGTACGGCGGCACCCTGCGCCTGCTGGATCGCCGACCGCTCCGGCAGCACGGTGGTCAGCACCAGCGGCCCGAACAGCTTGCGCAGCTCGGCGATCCGGAAGTCGTGCTCGGCCGAGCGGGCGCGTACCCGGTTGACCAACACACCGAGCGGCTGCAGGTCGGAGTTGTGGTTGGTGCGCTCGGCTTGTACGGCCTCGAAGGCGCGGTGGGCGCCGGCGACCGCGAAGACCGACGGGTCGGTCACCAGCATCGCGCGCTGCGCCGCGACCAGCGCGCCACGGGTCAGCTGGCCAAGGGATGGCGGACAGTCCAGCAGCACCAGGTCGTACGCCCGAGCCTGACCGTCCAATGTGGACAGTGCGGTCCGCAGCCTGGTCAGCTTGCGCGCGCTGGGGTCCGGCAGGTTGGCCGCTTCGGCGCTGTCCGAGCCGACGAGTACGTCGAGGTTGTCGCCCCAGCCGGAGGTGGCGACCGCGTCGGTCAGCCTGTTGCGTCCACCGAGCAGCACGTCGGCCACCGTGTACGGCGATTCCGCCGGCGACAGCGCGAAGGTCGCGTTGGCCTGGGGGTCGAGATCGACGACCAGAGTGCGCAGGCCGCGCTGCAACGCGGCGCCGGCGAGACCGAGCACGACCGTCGTCTTACCGACCCCACCCTTGAGACTCAGAACCGCAAGCGTGAGCACGGCGGTGAGATTACCGCGAAACGGGCCTGTCGCACCTGCCGTTGGAGATCAGAGACCGCAAACGCGACTCTGGACACTCTGTCCAGCGCTGGACAGAGTGTCCAGAGTCCGTATCCGCACACCTGGCCAGCGCGACACCGCGTGTGAGGATGGCGGCATGGTCTCCTCACTCCATCATCCGGCAGGATCGCTGGCCAGCGGTCCGTGGACCCTCGAGCTGACTCCGGAGCGAGCCGGTTGGACCTACAGCGGGTTACGCGTACTGGAGCTGCCGGCCGGCGGCACGCACGAGTGGCGGACCGGCGACGAGGAGATGGCCGTCCTGGCGTTGGCCGGAAGCGGCTGCGAGATCGACTGTGACGGCCTGACCGCGACGCTCGCCGGCCGGCCGTCGGTCTTCAGCGGACCGTCCGACTTCGTGTACGCACCTCGCGATGCCACCGTCACCGTACGGGCCACCGAACCGGTTCAGCTCGCGCTCGCCTCGGCACGCTGCGACAACCGGCTCAAGCCGCGGTACGTGCCGGCCGCGGACGTGCCGGTCGAGCTGCGCGGCGCCGGTCAGTGCAGCCGTCAGGTGCACAACTTCTGCGCCGCCGGGGTCTTTCCGGCCGACCGGCTGATCGCCGTCGAGGTGATCACGCCGGCCGGCAACTGGTCGTCGTATCCGCCGCACAAGCACGACGAGGACCGACCGGGCGAGGAGTCGGAACTGGAGGAGATCTACTACTTCGAGCTGTCCGGCCAACCGCCGCACGAGCGAGGAGCCGTCGGTTTCCATCGCGTCTACGGCACGGACGAGCGGCCGATCGACGTGCTGGCGGCCGTACGTCCCGGTGACGTCGTGTGCGTACCGCATGGCTGGCACGGACCGTCGACCGCGCCGCCCGGCTATCACCTCTACTACCTCAACGTCATGGCCGGGCCGTCCGCCGACCGCGCGTGGCTGATCCGCGACGACCCCGACTACGGCTGGATCCGCGGCCAGTGGCCGGACCAGGAGATCGACCCTCGGCTGCCAATCGGGGGTGCACGGTGACGATCCCGTTTCCTGAGCCAGTCCTGCGCGTAGGCGTGATCGGCGCCGGTGCGATGGGTGAGCACCACGCCGAGACGCTGGCCTTCGAGCTCGGCGGCTGCCAGGTCGTCGCGGTCGCCGACCTGGACCGGGATCGCGCCGGCCGGGTGGCCGAGAAGATCGGCTGCGACTCGACCGACGACGCCACCGCGGTGATCGCCGATCCGGCGGTGGACGCGCTGGTGATCGCGTCGGCGGACGCGACACACGAGCCGTACGTGCTGGCCTGCCTGGAACGCGGCAAGCCGGTGCTGTGCGAGAAGCCGCTGGCCCCGGACGCGGACGCGGCCGGCCGGATCATGGCCGCCGAGGTGGAGGTTGGCCGGCGACTGATCCAGGTCGGCTTCATGCGCCGCTACGACGCGGACTACCGGCGGATGAAGGCCGCGGTCGACGGGCGCGCGCTCGGCCAGCCGCTGCTGATGCACTGCGTGCACCGCAACCAGTCGGCCGGTGCCGACTTTCACAGCGCGTGGATGATCACCAGCTCGGTGTCGCACGAGATCGAGGCGCTGCGCTGGCTGACCGGCAGCGAGATCGTGTCGGCCACCGCCGTGCTGCCACGGTCGGTGCTGGAACACGTCTTCGACCCGCAACTGGTGTTGCTGCGTACGGCCGAGGGCGTCGTCGCCGACGTGGAGATCTTCGCGCGAGCGCAGTACGGCTACGAGGTGCGGGCCGAGCTGGTGCTGGAACGCGGCACGGTGAGCATCGGCATGCCGGCCGGCGCGGTCGTACGCACCGCGGAGACGATGTCGACCGCCGTGCCGCCGGGTTTCATCGAACGGTTCGCACCGGCGTACCGGCGGCAGCTGCACGACTGGATCCAGTCGGTGCGCAGCGAACGACCGGCCGGCGCGAGCGCCTGGGACGGCTTCGCCACCGCGATCGTCGCGGACGCCTGCATCGCGTCGCAACGCGGCGGCGGGACCGTACCGGTGTCACTGCCTGAGCGCCCCGCCCTGTACCACTGACGGTGGTGGGTCGCTGTGACCAATCCCGCAGTGTGGGCTATTGACCGCGCAATGGCTCGGCGAAATGACCGTTTTGCCGGGTCTTTGTGTCAACTCAGCCGTCCCAGTGGAACTCAGGGGCATCAATATCCCGACATTTGGGAGAAATTTGGCGCTGGGGGCTGCCAAAATCGTCTCCGGGTCAGTACCGTCCCTTGCTATGCGCGTGCCCGCCGTGTACAGCCCACCACGGAAAGTCATGAGTGGGCCACAAATCCGGCATACCGCGGTGCTCGACATGACCGATGACCAGCCTCGGCCGGTGCGCACCGCGGCCGGTCTGGATGCCGCGTACGACGAGACGACTGGCCTGCTCGCGGCGGCTGTCGTTGTGCTCGACACCAACACGCTCGAGCCGGTCGAGACCTCGGTGATGGTCGGCAGATCGGAGCAACGCTCGGTAACCGGCGACACGCTGCCGCGCCAGGTGCCGGCGCTGGTCGACGCGGTGAACAAGCTGACCGTACGGCCGGACCTGTTGATCTGCGACGGACAGGGGATCGCGCACGCCAACCGGTTTGGCCTGGCCTGCCAGATCGGCACGCTGACCAACCTGCCGACCATCGGCGTGGCCAAGGCACCGGTGATCGGCGCGACCGCCGACCTCGGCATCGAGCGCGGCGCGTGGGCCCCGCTGAAACACGCCGGCGAGACGGTCGGCCGCGCGCTGCGGACGCAGACCGCGGTCAAGCCGGTGTACGTGTCGATCGGCTTCCGCACCGACCTGGACACCGCCTGCGAGGCGGTGCTGAAGCTGTGTCCGACCTACCGGCTGCCGGAGACCACCCGCCAGGCCGACCAACTGGCACGCCGCGGCCTGCGCGAGTTCCTCGACGCCTTCGCTTAAGAGCAAAGTTCGCATGGCCACCATGCGTGCGTCGGACGCACGCATGGTGGCCATGCGAACTTCAGGCCCGGTCGAAGGCCAGCGCCGCCGCGCCGACCAGGCCGGCGGTGGTGCCGAGCTCGGCCGGCACGATCTCGATCCGCTGGGTGAAGGCCATCCCCGCATACGACCGCACACCTTCGCGTACGGCCTGGAAAAACGGCTCCCCGGCCTGCGCCACGCCGCCGCCGATCACCACGCGGTCGAGGTCGACCATCGCCGACGCGGAGACGATGGCCGCGCCGAGCGCGTCGGCGGCTCGGTCGATCGACGATCGCGCGACCGCGTCTCCGTTGGCAGCGTCGGCAAACACGCCGCGAGCGGTGGCGTCGGACGACGGCTGCCATCCCCGCGCCAGGGCCCAACGCGCGATGTTGGTGCCGGACGCGATCGTCTCCAGGCAGCCGTGACTGCCGCACGGACACGGATCGCCGCCGGCCTGCACGACGATGTGGCCGATGTGGCCGGCGTTTCCGGTCGGCCCCGCGTACGGCTGGCCGTCGAGCACCAAGCCGCCACCGACACCGGTCGACACGACCATCGACAGCGACGACTGCGTGCCGCGCGCGGCGCCGAAACGGTGTTCGCCGAGCGCGATCGCCAGGCCGTCGCCGAGCAGCCACACCGGCACCGACGGCACCAGCTCGGCGACCCGGTCGCGTAGCGGATAGTCGCGCCAGCCGTGGATGTTGACCGGTTTCACCCTACCGGCGCGCAAATCCACTGGTCCGGCGCAACCGAGACCGACGCCGACGATGTCGCCTTCCGGCCGGACAGCCGTCACCGCGGCCGCCAATGCCTGGAAAATCTCCTCGCCGTCATCGGTACGCGGTGTCGGCACCTGTTCTTTCGTCAGCAAAGTGCCATCTCGCCGGACCAGCGCTGCCGCGATTTTCGTCCCACCGACGTCGATGGCCACAGCTACCCCGTTGGACAACCTGTCAGCCCTTCACCGCACCGGACAACGTGAACGCGCCGCCGAGCGTCCTGGACACCACGATGTAGAGCACCACGACCGGGATCGAGTAGAGCAGCGAGTACGCGGCGAGCTGTCCGTACTGCACCTGGCCCTGCTGGCTGAAGAAGTTGAAGATGCTCACCGCCGCCGGTTGTTTGTTGGGGTCCAACAGAAGAATGAACGGCACGAAGAAGTTTCCCCACGACATAATGAAAGTGAAGATCGCCACCACCGCCATGCCCGGCAGCATCAGCGGAATCACCACCGACCGCAGCGCCTGCAGGCCGCCGGCGCCGTCGACCCACGCGGCCTCCTCGAGGCTGATCGGCACGCCGTCCATGAAACCCTTGGTCAGCCAGATGGAGAACGGCAGCTGTGTCGCGGACAGGAAAATCGCCGTACCTACCAGCGAGTCGAGCAGGTTGAGCTGCACGAACAGGCTGTAGACCGGCACCATCACCGCGGTCACCGGCAGGCCGGTGCTGAACAGGATGATGTAGAGAAACGGCCGGTTGAACCGCAGCTGGTAACGCGACAGCGGATACGCCGCGAGCACCGACACGACCATGGTGAGAATGGCCGACAGGCCACACATCAGCAGTCCATTGGCCATCGGCCGCAACGTGGTGTCGACGGTGAGCACGGCGGCGAAGTTGTCGAAGCTCGGATGCGCCGGCCAGGCGACCGACAGCTGCGCGCCGGGGTCGATCGAGGCCAGCACGACCCACAGCAGGGGCGCCGCGAACACCAGCGCGATCGCCGCCAGGACCAGGTATACCAGCGTCGCCGACACGGCCTTACGGGCCGACGTCACACCCAGATAGTTGTTTTGCGGCCTTGCCATCAGATCTCCGGCTTCAGTACGCGCATGTAGATCGCCGAGAAGATGCCACCGACCGCGAGCAGCACGAACGCGATCGCCATGCCGTACGCGAGATCGGAGAACTTGAACGCCTGCTGGTACATCAACAGCGGCAGCGTCTGGCTCTTCGTACCGGGACCGCCGGCGGTCATCGCGAAGATCAGCGTGAAGACCGACAGCGTCTGCAGGGTGATCAGCATCAGGTTGGTCATGATCTGCCGCCGTACCAGCGGCAACGTGATGTACCAGAACCGCTGGAAAACCGAGGCGCCGTCGACCTCGGCCGACTCCTGCACCTCCGGCGGCACCTCGCTGAGCGCGGCCGAGTAGACCAGCATCGAAAACGCCGTGCCGCGCCAGATGTTGGCCAGGATGACCGCCAACATCGGTGTGGTGTAAAGCCAGTTCTGCGCCGGCAGCCCCATCCCCTTGAAGACCATGTTGAGGGTGCCTTCGGGGTTGAGGAACGCATACCAGATGAACGCGGCGACGATCTCGGGCAGGACCCAGGCGCCGAGCACGACCGTGCCGACGATCGCGCGGATGACCCGGCCACGGTTCTGCATCAGCGTGGCGATCAGCAGGCCGAGCAGGTTTTGGCCGACGATCGCCGAGCCGACCACGAAGACGATGGTCAGGATGATCGACGGTACGAGCTGCGGGTCGGCCAGCATCCGCTGGAAGTTGGCCAGGCCGACGAACTGCACGTTGCCGGCGCCGGTGCCGGTCAGCGCCGTGTTGGTGAAAGCGCTGTAGAAACACCAGAGAATCGGTCCGGCGACGAACAGCAACAGCATCAGCAGCGCGGGACCCATCGGCCCCAGCCAGCGCAGCACCCCGCGGCTGCCGGGCCGGGCGTGGCCGGTCCGGTGCCGCGGGGTCACCTCGACGGTTTGCGTCGCTGCCATCAGCTGGCGGTCACCGAGTTGGCGCCGACAATGCCCTTGACCGAGTTCGCGTACGTGCTGGTGGCCGTCTCCGGCGTGGCCTGGCCGCTGACCACCGACTCCTGAGCGACCTGGATTTCGTTGGAGATCTGCGGATACGGCGGCAGTGCCGGACGGTAGTTGGTGATCGGCACCAGGCTGGCGAAGAACTTCGCGGTCGGGTCACCCTTGCCGTAGGTTGGGTCGTTGGCCACGTCCGTACGCACCGGGATCTGCGTCGCGTTGATGTCGTAGTAGAGCGAGTTTTCCTTGTTCAGCGCGGTGGAGATGAAGCTGAACGCCAGGTCCTTCTTGGTCGACTTGTTGCCGACCGCCAGCGTCCAGCCGCCGGACATGCTGACCTTGCCGGGAGCCTGGCCGTTCTGCGTCGGCATCGCCGCCGTCCCCATCACCTGCGACCACTGCGGCCACGGCGAGGCACCGGTGGAGATCCAGGTCTGCGGCATCCACGAGCCGTCCAGGTCGATGGCGAGCTTTCCCTTCGGCAGCAACGTGCCGCCGACCTGCGTACCGATGCTCGGCGACAGCGCCTGCTGCGGTGTCGGGCCAAGGCCCTCGCCGTAGACGGTCTTGACGAAACCGAGCGCGTCGGAGAATCCCTTGCTCGGCGCGATCCACTTCTTGGTCTTGTCGTCGTAGAGCTTGTTTTCGGTGCCGTACAACAACATCTCGTGGCCCTGCATGCTGGACTGCTCACCGCCGGCCTTGCCGACGTAGACGTTCAGCGGGATCACACCGGGGACCTTGGCCTTGATCGTACGAGCCGCGGTCAGCAGGTCGTTCCAGGTCTTGGGCTGCCAGTCGGTCGGCAGGCCGGCCTTGGCGAAGATCTGCTTGTTGTACCAGAGGCCGCGCGTGTCGGTGCCCATCGGAATGCCGTAGACCTTGCCGTCCTGGCCGGTCACCGATCCTTTGGAGGAGGCCACGAACTGGCTCCAGTCGGCCCACTTGCTCACGTACGTGTCCAGCGGCGCCAGATAACCGGCCTGCACGTCGGACGCGATCGTGAAGGTGTCCTCGTACAGCACGTCCGGCGCGGTAGACGGCGACTTCTGCATCAGGCTCAGCTTGGTCTTGTAGTCGGCGTCGTTGCCCTGGATCGGGACGAGCGTGACCTTCTTACCGGGGTTGGCCTTCTCCCACTGCGCCTTGACCTTCTTGAAGAGAGCGTCGCCCTGGATGTAGTTGCCGAACTTCTGGTAGGCGATCTTGATCGTGTTCGGGTCTCCCGAACCGCTGGAGCCGCAACCGGCGGCGGTCGCGGCCACCGCGACCAAGCCGGCGGCGATCGCCGCCGTGGCGAGCCTGCGGGCCATCTGGCACAACCTTTCCGTACTTTGCAGTCCTTCGTACGCAGTCACCTGCGCACAGTTGCCATCGATGTGATCTGTGACGCAGACTAAAGCTATTAGATTTATAAAGTCAATGGAGCAAGTCCGCGACCGGAAAGGCCCTTGCGACATACGCTCACATACCTGACACTCAGCGAGCCGACAAAAGAAGGGTCACCGGATGCGAAGCGGCACCAATCTGCCCAGAGTGGGCGGATTCAACCGTTCGGTGATTCTCGACGCGATCCGTCGGTCACCGGAGGGTGTCAGCCGCGTCGAAATCGCCGCGGCCACCGGACTTTCCGCGCAAACCGTGTCCAACATCGTCCGCAAGCTGTTGGACGAGGACCTGGTGACCGAGTCCGGCCGCGCCGCGTCCACCGGCGGCAAGCCGCGGATCCTGCTGCGCACCAACCCGACCGCGTACTTCTCGGTCGGCATCCACATCGACCCGGACACGATCACGCTGGTGGCGACCGACCTGGACGGCCACGTGCGTGGCACGGTGCACCGCCGCACGCCACGCAATCCGAGCGCCAACCAGGTCGTCCGCCAGGTGGCGCAGACCGTACGCGGATTGCTGGGAAAGGCGGAGATCCCGGTCGACCGGCTGCTCGGTCTCGGCGTCGCCTGTCCGGGGCCGCTGGACTTCAGCCGCGGCCTGGTGCTGACGCCGCCGAACCTGCCTGGCTGGCACGAGGTGCCACTGGTCGCCTACCTGCAGGACGAGTTCGGCGTGCCGGTCGCGCTGGACAACGACGCCACGGCCGCCGCCATCGGCGAACGATGGGCCGGTGCCGGTGGTGCGCGTACCGGCAGTTTTGCCTTTCTCTACTTCGGGACCGGCGTCGGTGGCGGTCTGCTGCTCGGTGACCAGGCCTGGCGCGGCAACTCCGGCAACGCCGGCGAGTTTGGCCACGTCGTCGTCGCACCCAACGGAGCGGACTGCTTCTGTGGCAACAAAGGCTGCCTCGAGGCGTACGTCCGTCCACATGCGATCGTCGCGGAAACCGCCACTCTGCTGGAAAAACGGTCGGCCTCGCTGGATCTCACCCTGGAGCCGACCAAGGAGTTCGCCGACTACGAGACGATCTGCCGCGCCGCGATGGCCGACCACCCGGTCGCGCGCCAGGTCATCCAGCGCGCCGCGGCGAAGGTCGCGATCGCCGCGACGACGCTGGTGAACGTGGTCGACGTGGACCGGATCGTGTTGGGTGGCAAAGGCGTACGGTATGTCGTCGAGCCCTATCGTGCCGCGATCGCCGAGGCCGTCAACGCGCGCAGCATCGCGCGCCACGCACGGAAAGTCGAGGTCGAGCCGTCGCTGATCGGCGAGGACGCCGGAGCGCGTGGAGCGGCCGCACTCGTCCTGCACGGGGCCTATTCACCGCAGTTGGCCACGCTTTTCTCGCCTTCCACGTAGTCGCTGAGGCCTTTCAGCAACTCCGTCGCACCGGTCAGATAGAGGGCCGCCACACACACGTCGTCCTCGTACGCGATCGGCACGCGTGCCGCCGCGAGGCGGTCTTCTTGCAGGAGAATGCGCATCGACTGCGCCAGTGCTCCGGCACGCCATCCGGCGTACGCGACGGTCAGCTCAGGACTCGGATCGTCCACCAACTCGTGATCACGCGCTTTGTCGTAAGGCGACGTGGTCGTACGTCCTCGGCTCAACTCACGACGACGCGACAACTTCGTCCGTCGTCGGTGGAAGAAGACGTACCCAAGCCACACCAGCAAAATGACCAACGGGTTGACAGTGACATCGAGCATCGTCAGACGCTTGTGCTGCCACCAGTCGTAAAGAAACTGGCCTAAGACCAGACCCAGATAGACACCGACCCGGCGACTCCACACCTCCCACGGATCCGTGACCTCACGCTCTGCGCATTCCCCGAGCAGATCGCGAGCGGTCGTCAGCAGATAACCGGGCGCGGCCGTACGTGTCGCGTACCGACTGCCGACCGCCTCCAGCATCGCTCGCGTCTTGTCGATCTCGTCGGCCCATTGCCAGGCGTCGCGAGCCGACTGCCAGCGGAGTTGCGTATCCGTCATCGAATGACGACCGAGTCCGGCAGCACGCCGCAGTCCTCCAAAACCTGCAACGCCGCGCGCCGATAACGGCAGCCCGCCACGATTTTTCCGCTGGACAGCGGTGCCCGCAGCCAGGACCAGCCACATGCCTTGCAGAAGCTGCTTTGTCCGCACGGCCACTGCGGCAGGTGCACCCGCAGCAACTCCACCTCGCGGTCGAACTCCGGTGGCAAC
Source organism: Fodinicola acaciae (assembly GCF_010993745.1). Lineage (NCBI taxonomy): Bacteria > Bacillati > Actinomycetota > Actinomycetes > Mycobacteriales > Fodinicola > Fodinicola acaciae. The sequence continues at coordinate 681,988 of NZ_WOTN01000004.1, read as the reverse complement.
ACCGATTCCCCGCTCAGCTGTGGTTACCCTCCCGAGCCGCGCCACTGCTTTGCGTAACTCGGATCGAACCAGCTATAACTTTTGTACGCAACGTTCCATTTATAGGGATAAGAGTGTTACATCCCGGCCATCGGATGACGTTGCACCAGCGGTGAACGACGACGTATCGACGTGCAACATCAAAGGGTGAGAACCATGGCGAGTGAGCAGGGATCGACCGTCCCGCGCCGCCGGTTGGGACGCGAGCTGCGGCTGCTGCGCGAGTCGGCGCAGCTGACGATCGAGGCCGTCACGCAGGACCTGGAGTGGTCGCGCCAGAAGATCTGGCGTATCGAACGCGGCGAGTTCGCCATGCGCGTCTTCGACGTCGAGGCCATGTGCAAGGTGTACGGCGCGCCGGAGGAACTGACCGAGGCGTTGAAGGCACTCGCCAGGGAAACCAAAACCAAAGGCTGGTACCACAGCTATGGTGACGTGATTCCTCGATGGTTCATCATCTTCATCGACCTCGAGGAGACGGCAACCTACATCCACGAATACAGCTCGGAACTCGTGCCGGGCCTTTTGCAGATTTGTGAATACGCGACGGCCATCATGAACACGTCGGTAACGCTCACGCCGAACGAGGTCAGGCGTTTGACCGAGGTACGAATGATGCGACAGAAATTGCTGGAAAAAGACGGCGTACGCCATGAGTGGTTCCTGAACGAGGCAGTGATCCGTCGGCCGGTCGGCGGCCGGGATGTCATGGCCAAGCAGCTCAAATATCTGGCCGAAATCAACGCTCGCGGCAACATGTCCCTGCGGATCATTCCGTTCTCGGCCGGAGAACATTCGTCGATGACGCCGTCGTTCCGCGTCCTCGAATTTCCAAAGAACAGCGAACCGACGACGGTGTTCGTGGAAGTTCTGACCGGTGATCTGTATTTGGACAAGGAAAAGGAGATCGAGCCGTATCGCCGGCTGCTGTCAAGTTGCAACGAGATGGCTCTCAGCCCCGCAGAGACCAACGACATGCTGCTGGCCGCGGCGACCGAGTTGTCCACAGATGTCGCGAAGAGGGACCGCTGACGGGGCCAACTCCACTACGATGGCCGTACGCAAGGACTCACGAGCGGGGAGACACACGTGCCAAAGATCATCGTCCCGGTCGGCTACCCCATGGGTGTCCGCCACCCCATCGACGAGCAGGACGAGCCCGCATACTTCGAAGTGCTTGTCGCGCGCGATCAGGCAAAGCTGAGCGAACCAGCGAGCCGGCTCTGGTCGCTCGCGTTCGGCGATCCTGACGCGCACCGTGAGCTCCGATTCACGCGGCAGCATCTCGAACAGCTCGCAGCCAACGCGAGCGTCGACGCAAGCATGTTGGACGAGCTGATCAAAGGCGGACTCCTCGTCGAGTACGACGAAACTGAACGCTCGTCCGTCGACTTCCTCAAACGACACAACTTGCACCCCACAGCGACCGGGGTGGGCAACACGCCAGAGGATCCGTCGATGTTCAAGGTGGCAGTCGGCAACGAGGTCGTTCTGACCCTGCAGCACGATCTCTTCGTCCTGTGGTCTGGCTCCATCCGGTTTCCATCCCTGTGGGACAGCGTCCGGGACTACAGCAAGCACCGTGGAAACGCACCGATGTCGACCAACGAACTCGGCATCTTGTTCGCAGCGACGATCCCCGCAATCCTCACCGCAGGTGCTGGATATCTGGACATAACATGAGCCACTTGCGGTTCGGCAATCGCAACAGCGGACTCGGCAGCCTGTCTTTCCGAGCCTGGCAACGCTGGTTGCGCGATCGTCCGATCGTACGATCCGCTCTCGACGTTCCAGCAAAAGCCGCATCAACGATCGCGACCGGGATCGCGACATTCGCCGCGCAGTCACCCGTGAAACTGTTCGTCAGTGAACAGACAGCTGCGCTTGTCGGCAACATGACCTACTTCGGTGAAAACGTTGCACAGAAAGCCGGCGATATTGGCAGCATGGGGGTCGTCGCTGCCGGTATCGCACTGGGAGTCGGTGCATGGAAGGCGATTGATCGCTATCGACACCGGAATGATCCGCCTGAGGTTGATCCGGCGGAAAGGCTCGAGCAGGTTGAGAAATCGGCGACCAAAGCCAACGAGCAGGCCACTCGGGCTAACACTCGCATCGGCGTTCTCAACAACCGGTTCGGCAACCTGGAAACGGCAGTCCAGCAACTGCAGGCGAACAGGACTGACCCACAGGTAGAACAACGCCTCTCAACACTGGAGTCGGCAAATCAGCAGCAACAACAGACGATCCAGCAGCAACAACAAGTTATTCAGCAGCTGCAGGTGGAGCGGCAGCAGGATCGTGCGATGGTTCAGCAGCAACAGGCGATGATCCAGCAGTTGGTGTCGCATGCGCAGAACAGCGATCAGCAACACCAGCAGCTAAGGGAACAGCTTCAGACGGTTGGCCAGCAGGCGAGTACGGCGGACGCGCGTGCTGTGTTGGCGCAAGCGAAGTACGCGACGTGCAGGCTCACCAGCTGCTTCAGGATGGCCGCCTCGACGCGGTGACCGGCCAGCTGCAGCAGCGTACGACCGGCGCCGATCCGCAGCCACCGGCCGGCGAGCCGTTGCCGGATGACCTGGCGGCGCGGGCGCGGGCGGCTCAGGCTCGGGCGTTGCAGCAGCGGGCCGCCGCGGGTGGGCGGCAACAGCAGCCGCGGCCAGACCTGCGGCCGAACAATCCGCAGCCGCGCCAGGAGCCGCACCGGCCCAGCCGATAACGCGAACTCGACGTTTTGGTCCTTTAACACGGCGTGTCGAGGACCAAAACGTCGAGTTCGTGAGAGCTACGAGCGGCGGAGGCGGCGGCCGAGTACGAGGACCAGGGTCAGGCCGGCGGCGATCATCGCGACGGCCGCGCCGATGAGGATTGGCAGCGAGGTGCCGGTCACCGGAAGCGAGCCGCTGGTCGACGCCTCGGTCGTGCTCGGGTTGACGACCGGAGCCGTCGACGAGCTCCGCGAGGGCGAAGGCGAGGCGGACGGCGAAGCAGATGCCGACGCGCTCGGCGAGCACGACGGCTTGGGGTGGTGCGAAGGCGGCGTGGGCTTCTCGCACTCGACCCAGAAGGTCTTGTGCTTGCCCTCGCCATTTTCGCCGGCGAAGTTCCAGGTCAGCTTGTAATGACCGTCCGGCAACGAAATGTCGTCGGTACGGCCGGCCCCGGAGACCAGCGTGATGGTGCCGGATTTGCTGTTGGTGCCCTTGGTCGGCGCCTGCTGTTCGATCTTCCAGCTCACCGCCTGCGGCTTGTCGAAGCCGAAAGCGTCGAGATAGAAACCGCAGACGTGCGGCTCGTTGTTGCGATCCGGCACCGGCGTGCCGGTCTCGTGGATCTTCACCGTGCCGTTGTCGCCGTGCGTCGCGTACGCGGCGGACGACACGCCGAGCGTCAGTGCGCCCGCCGCCAGGACGAGCGCGGCCGAACGCCGCAGCATCGCCTTCGATGCCGAACTGGTCATCAACCCTCACACCGTTGTGTAGGAGGACTTCTGTCCCCAACCGGACTGAAAACCGCGGAAAAACAACAGGGTTTCCCCGCAATAGTCGGCGACAGCTTGGCCTCGAACGAGGCGCGAGTCAAGCCCGCGCCTCATTCGTCCCGATAAGTCAGGCCAGTTTCAGGTACGACCCGCGCGGCCAGGCGAGCAGCGCGTACGTCTGCACCATCGACCCCTGCTGCAGCAGCGTCACCGGTTTGTCACCGTCAAACCGGAAAAGTCCGGTCGCCGGGTCGCGGTCGGTGTTCCACACCTTCTCCGCGTACGCGGCCATAGCGGCACGATAGGCCGGATCGTGCCTTACGGCGTCGAGAATCAGCAGGTTCTTGAAGAAGATCGAGTTGAATTCCGACGGCTGCCCGGTGAAATCGCCGTAGAACTTCAGGGCAGCGGCGGCGATCGACTGCGCGTTCTTCAGGTATGCCGGGTCGTGCGTGGCCAGATAGAGCAGCGTGCTCGCGCCGAGCATCACGCCCTGGTTGTAGCTCCACTGCGTCTTCTCGATCTTGCCGGCCAGATCGATGTGGTCCCAGTAAAGCCCGTTCGGCGCGAGCAGGCAGCCGTTGGTCCAGTCGTACATCCGCTTGGCCCACTCCAGATACGAGCGTTTGCCGGTCAGCAGATAGAGATGCAGGCCGACCTCGGCGCCCGGCCCGTTCGACACCGTGTTGCGGTCCTGGCTCCACGGCGCCTGCGTCCAGTAGACGCCGCCGGGACACGGATGGGATGTGTCAGTGTCCCAGCCAAAAGTCACCAGCTGGAAGATCTGCTCGGCGCGCGAGAGCGACCGCCAGTCGCCGGTACGCTTGAAATTCTGGATCAACGACAGCGCGATCCACTCGTTGTCGTCATAGAACTTGTCGCCACCCTGGCCGAGCGGCGGCCGGACGTAGGAGTCATAGCCGGGCGGTGTGGTGCCGGCGTTCCAGTATGGCGCGTAATTCGCCAGCCTCTTGTCCGCTTCCCCGGCAAACCGCCGGCCCAGACCGGGAATGCCGGCGAGGTTCAGCGCGCCGATGGTGGCCTGCGAGTACGGCCAGACGTACGAATAGGGGTTGTTGGTGCTCGGATTCGGGTACGACTCAAGGAAAAGACCCTTGTCGGTGCCGAAGTACGCGGTCAGCGCCGAATACGACGCGACAGCACGGTCGGCGTCGCCGGTGCTGGCCGAAGCCGGTTGCGCGGCGACGCTGGCGGTCAGCGCGAGGCCGAGCCCGGCGGCGAGCAGGGGTTTGGCGAGGGTTGTCCACACGGTTCCTCCAGGCGGTCACCAGAGTCTGGTAACGTTCTCAGAGGACTTTGCCGGTCAACGCGGCGCGTCGTCAAGGCCGGCCGGCGAGCACATAGCGGTCAATAGCTCACGAACGTCGCTGACCAACTCCGCCTCGGTCGGCAGATGACCGGAACCGGCCCCAATCAGCGTCTCGTAAAGCATGCCGTCGCAGAAGGCGACCATCACTCTGGCGTGCCGCCGCGGATCGGTCGAGCCCAGCTTTTCCAACAATGCGGTGGCCAGGTCGCGCAGGCCCTGCCCGCCGTTGACGACGGTCGCGTGCAACGCCGGATAACGACTGGCCTCCAGCGACAGCTCATAGCGCGCCAGCGTACGTTTTCGAGAGCTGGTAAGGAAATCCGTCAACATCGCGGCGATCGCCCGGGATGCCGCGAAAATGTCGGCCGGCAGGTCGGCGATGCCGACCTCGCCCTGGTCGAGCTCCACCATCCGGTCGACGACCGCCTGCAGCAGTGCCTCGCGCGTGCGCAGGTAATAGGACGTCGAGCCGGGCGGCAGGCTGGCGGCCGCGTCGACCGCGCGATGCGTCAGGCCACGCGCCCCCTGGGTCGCGAGCACGTCGATCGCCGCGTCGGCGATCGTACGCATGCGGACATCGCGGGACCGTGGCACAACGAAACTCTACCAATGTAGAGGAACCGCTGCTACTCTACGGCTGTAGAGGAGGTGTGCTGTGGCCACTGCTGTAGTCGCCGGAGCCGGGATCGGGGGCCTCACCGCCGCATCGGCACTGGTCAGTCGCGGCTGGGACGTGACGATCTGCGAACAGGCGCCAGAGCTGGCGCCGGTCGGTACGGCGATCGCGTTGACCGCCAACGCACTGCACGCGCTGGATGCCATCGGCCTCGGCGATGACGTACGCGCACTCGGCGTGCCGGAGGCGACCGGCGGACTGCGTACGGCTGACGGGCGCTATCTCGTACGCGTGGACGACCGATCCGGTGTCCTCGTGCTGCATCGCAGCGCGTTGATCGACGTCCTACGGCCAAAAGACGCCGACCTTCGGCTCGGCACGACCGTCGAAGGTGTGACGATGACCGCCGGCGGGCCAGGCCGGCTGGTCACCAGCCGGGGCGAGATCACCGCGGACCTGATCGTGGCCGCAGACGGTGCGCGGTCGATGCTGCGTACGCTGCTGTTTCCGGGCCATCCGGGGCTGCGCTATGCCGACTACACCGCGATGCGGCTGACCGCGCCGTACGACACGGCCGGCATGGCGGCGAGCGAGTCGTGGGGCCCTGGCGCGCGGTTTGGTGTCGTGCCGATGTCGCCGGACGAGGTGTATGCCTACGCCGCCTTCAACATGCCGGCCGGCAGCGCGTACGACGATCCGCGCGGCGAGCTCAAGCGGCGCTTCGGCGACTGGCACGACCCGATCCCGCAGCTGATCGAGGTGGCCGACAACGTGCTGCAGCACGACGTGTATGACCTGGCCAGACCGCTGCCGGCCTATCACGCCGGTCCGGTCGCCTTCGTCGGCGACGCGGCGCACGCGATGACGCCGGACCTCGGCCAGGGCGGCTGCCAGGCGATCGAGGACGGCGTGGTGCTGGCACGTACGGTGACCGGCGCGGACGTGCGCGGACGTCTGCCGGCCTACACGGGCGCGCGGCTGAAGCGGACCGTGTCGATCATGCGGCAGTCGCGACAGATGGCACGGCTCGGCCAGGTGTCCTCGCCGCTGGCGGTCATCGCGCGCACCGGCGCGATGCGGCTGGTCGGCATCCTGCCGGCCTCGGTGACCGACCGCGCGCTCGTATCGCTTCACAACTGGCGTCCGTGACTGTCACACGGGCCGTTGCGGCCTCGTCAGTACGGTGAGGAACGGGGAGAAGGAATGACGAGGAAAGCAGTCATCGCCGGCGGCGGCATCGGTGGCCTGACGGCCGCGGTGGCGCTGACGAAGGCCGGCTGGGACGTGACCGTGTGCGAGCAGGCACCGGCTCTGACGCCGGCCGGCTTCGCGATCTCGCTGGCGCCAAACGCATTGCGCGCGCTCGACACGCTTGGCATCGGCGACGACATCAGGGCGCTCGGCGCCCCCGATCTGAACAGCGGCATCCGGCTGCCCGACGGCGAGTGGCTCACCAGGGCCGGCATGGGCGACCTCATCGAGCGGCATGGCGAGGGCCTGTTGCTGCTGCGCCGGTCGGACCTGATCGACGTGCTCGCCAAGGGCGTGCCCGACCTGCGGCTGGACACGACCGTTGAAGGCATCGCGCTCGCCACCGCCGGTCCGCGGCTGGTCACCAGCGACGGCGACCTCACCGCCGACCTGGTCGTGGCGGCCGACGGCGCCAACTCGGTGCTGCGCCGGTTGCTGTTTCCGCAGCATCCCGGCCTGACATATGCCGGCTATGGCGCCTTCCGCTGGCTCGCCCGAATGCCTGGCGTCGACCTGGTGGCGGCGGAGACCTGGGGAAACGGCGAGCGCTTCGGCATCATGCCGATGGCCGGCGACGACGTGTACGCCTTCGCGGTTTTCAACGCGCGGCCGGGCCGCACCTACGCCGATCCGCGGGCGGAGCTGCGGCGTCGCTTCGCCGGCTGGCACGAGCCGGTCGGCGCGCTGATCGCCGCGGCCGAGGACGTGCAGCACCACGACGTGTACGAGCTGGCCGCGCCGCTGCCGGCCTTCTGCATCGGCCAGGTGGCGCTGCTCGGCGACGCGGCGCACGCGATGACGCCAAACCTCGGGCAAGGCGGATGCCAGTCCATCGAGGACGCGGTCGTGCTCGCGCACCACCTGCGCGCGTACGACGTCCGCCGCGGTCTGGCCGCCTACAGCAGAGCGCGCCGGCCACGGACGCTCGCGGTGGCGCGTACGGCTCGACAGCTCGGCCTGGTCGCCGGGCTGTCGTCGCCACTCGGCGTACGCGTCAGGGACAGCGTCTTCCGGCTGTCCGGCAAGCTGCCACCGCGGCTCAACGGCCGTCCGATGGACGGTCTCCTGGATTGGCGTCCGCCGCGAATCTGAGGTCATCCGTGCGGCCATTTGTGGCGATGCGCCGAGTCACCAGCCGTAGTCGGTCGATATCGTCGGACCGACAGCGGGTCGGCGCATTCCGGGAGGACGCTGGTGGACTTCGTCTTGGCGGCGGTGGCGATCGTGTTCGCCGCCGGCGGCTTGGCGCTCGCGTATCCGACCGGTGTCCTGCGCGGCTCCATCACCGCACACGCCGACCAGCGACAGCGCCGCCGGCACGCGCTGGTCGGCGCGCTCTCGGCGGTCGCGGTGGTGGTCGGCGGTGCCTTCGCCGCGGTGACGCTCGGCTTCTATCTCAACGGCACCAGCAACCTGGCGATCGCGCTGACCGCGGCCATTCCGGCCGGCATCGTGCTGATCATCCTCTTGCTGTTCATCAGCAGCCGGATCGCCGAGTCGTCCGAGGACCGTACGCGCAACCAGTCGTCGATGACCTGGCGCGGCGCGAGCGCCCTGGCGCGTGCGCAGGCATACAACTCCTCCGCGCTGCAGCCGCCGGTCTCCGGTGCGCCGTCGTACGCGATGCCGGGCAGCCCCGCCGGCGGACCGCCACCCCTGCCGGTCGACATGCGGCCGGGATGGGTCTATCACGCCGGCGGCGAGCAGTACGTGCTGGCGCTCGGGCCGTCCGCCGCCTATCCGCAGGGAGCCGTTGTCGAGCTGCCGGGATTCACCGTCGGGCCGATGCCGACCGTGCCGCTGGTGCCGGTCGGACCGATCGAGATCCAGGTGCTCCCCGAAGAAGAGTAATGGCCACCTTAGCCTTGCCTCTGGTCAGGCAAACCGGACACTCGTATCCTGATGCACATGCACAACAAGTGCGGTCAGATAATGGCCGAGAAGATCTTGTTCCATAAAAGGAGAAGTCCGTTACACTAGGTCTCTCCAGTGGTTACTGAGCGTTGCAGTTTGTGTGACAGTCGAACCCGGGAAGGCCCGAGACGATGCTGAAGAAGGTTCTGACCTACGGGATCATCATCCTGCTGGTTTTCTGGGTCGCCACCCGGCCCAACGCGGCGGCCGACGCGGTCAGCGCGATCGGTTCGGGGATCGCCAACGTCGGCAACGGCCTGGCGAACTTCCTCTCCAGCTTGGTCTGACGACTGCCGGTGGCGCGTTCCAGGCGTCACCGCGCGCGTGAACCAGTCCGGCATCAGCGCATATTTACGAAAGCCTCTTTACGGTCAACGTCGCACCGTGAAGAGGCTTTCCGACGCTTTCAGTCGGTGTCGCCGACCACGGCGAGCACCTGACCGGTGTCCACCTGCTGACCGGTGGACACCGACATCTCGGTCAGCACACCGTCGGCTGGCGCGGCCACCGTGTGCTCCATTTTCATTGCCTCCAGCACGAGCAGCGGCTGCCCTTTACGGACGGCGCTGCCGGTCGCGACGAGCACCCGCAGCACGGACCCCGGCATCGGCGCGCGCAGCGAGCCGGTGTGCTCGGCGGCCTCCGGATCCGGGAATCTCGGCGTTTCCACCAGCGCGGTCGAGCCGAGCACACTGTCCACATAGGACGTGCCGTCGACCTGGCGGATGGTGACCAGCCGCCGTACGCCGGACAGCTCCAGATCGACGGTCGTCGCGGACGCCGCGTGCAGCCGTACGTCCACCGGCTCGCCGTCGACCGTCACGTGGAGCCGATCGCGACCAAACCGGTAACCGACCTCGACGACCGTCACACCGAGCCGATATCCCACCAGTTGAGACTGTGTCGGTACGTTTCGCCAGCCGGACGGCACGGCCGGCAGCACCGTCGCCCGGCCGCGCCGACCGGCCTCGGCGGCCAGCGCGGCGGCGACCGTATGCGTGCGAAGAATATCGAGGCCGCCCGGTTGCGCGCCGAGCTGGGCCGGATCGTGGCGCGTCAGATAGCCGGTGTCGATGCGGCCGGCGAGAAACTCGTCGTCCCGCAGGATGGCGACCAGCAGGTCACGGTTGGTCGTCACGCCGTGGACGCGCGCGTCGGCCAGCGCGGTCGCGAGCCGGCGCGCGGCCTCGGCGCGGTCACGGCCGTACGCGATGACCTTGGCCAGCATCGGGTCGTAATGCACCGACACGACCGACCCCGTCCGCACGCCGCTGTCGACGCGTACGCCGGGACCGTCTGGCACCTCGAAGACGTGCAGCGTGCCGGTCGAGGGCAGGAACCCGGCCGGCACGTCCTCGGCATAGAGCCGCGCCTCGATGGCGCTGCCGGTGATCGTCGCGTCGGTCACCTCGGCCGGCAGCGGTGCACCTTCGGCGACCCGGATCTGCAGCGCCACCAGATCGAGGCCGGTGACCAGCTCGGTGACCGGATGCTCGACCTGCAGCCGCGTGTTGACCTCCAGGAAGAAAAACTCGCCGGCCTGGTCCATGACGAACTCGACCGTGCCGGCACCGACGTAACCGATCGCCTTGCCGGCCGCGACCGCCGCCTCGCCGAGCTGCGCGCGCAGCTTGTCGTCGACCGCCGGCGACGGCGACTCCTCGATGATTTTCTGATAGCGGCGCTGGATCGAGCACTCGCGCTCGAACAGCGACACGACATTTCCCGAGGTGTCGCCGAAAATCTGCACCTCGATGTGCCGCGGCGCGTCGAGGTAACGTTCGATGAAAACCGTGCCGTCGCCAAATGCCGATGCCGCCTCGCTGGTGGCGCGCTCGACGGCGTCGGCCAGCCCGGCCTCCTCGCGTACGATCCGCATGCCCCGGCCGCCGCCGCCGAAAGCCGCCTTGACCAGCACTGGAAAGCCGATTTTGGCAGCCACCGCGGCAAGATCGGTGTCGCCGTCGACCTCCGCACTCGGCAGCACCGGCACACCGGCGTCGGCCATCAGCTTCTTGGCGGTCAGCTTCGAACCCATCGCGTCGATCGCGCTCGCCGGCGGACCGATGAAGGTGAGGCCGGCCTGCTCGCATTTCCTGGCGAAACCAGCGTTTTCCGAGAGGAAGCCATAACCGGGGTGGATCGCGTCGGCGCCGGTCGCCAGCGCGGCGGCGATGACCTTGTCGGCGTCGAGATAGGTCTCGCGCGGACTCGCACCCGGCAGCCGTACGGACTCGTTGGCCTGTGCGACGAACGGCGCCTCGGCGTCCGGATCGGAGAACACGGCGACCGTGCGGATGCCGAGCCCGGCGGCCGTACGCATCACCCGCGCGGCGATCTCACCGCGGTTGGCGACGAGGATTTTCTGAATCACCACAGGCTCCTACATCCGGAAGACGCCGAAGTCATGACTTCCCTGCACCGGTGCCGAGTGCACGGCCGACAGCGCCATGCCGAGCACCGTACGCGTGTCGCGCGGATCGATGATGCCGTCGTCGTAGAGCTGCGCGGTGACCGCCATCGCCTGCGACTCACGCTCGATCTGCTCCTCGATCGCGCGCCGCCGCTTGTCGTCGGCCTCCGCGTCGAACGGTTTTCCGGTCGCCTCCGCGGCATTCTTCGCGACGATCGACATGACACCGGCCAGCTGCTGCGCACCCATCACCGCGAGCCGCGAGTTGGGCCAGGCGAACATCAGCCGCGGGTCGTACGCCCGGCCGGACATGCCGTAGTTGCCGGCGCCGAAGGACGCACCGATGTTGATGGTGAGGTGCGGGACCTCGCTGTTGGCCACCGAGTTGATCATCTTGGCGCCGTCCTTGATGATCCCGCCCTGCTCGTACGACTTTCCGACCATGTAGCCGGTGGTGTTCTGCAGGAAGACCAGCGGCGTGTCGTAATGGTTGGCGAGCAGGATGAACTCGGAGGCTTTCTTGGCTTCCTCGCTGAAAAGCACGCCACGCGCGTTGGCGAGCACACCGACCGGATAGCCGTGCACGGCGGCCCAGCCGGTGACCAGGCTGGTGCCGTATGTCGGTTTGTATTCGTCGAAAACCGATCCGTCGACGACCCTGGCGAGCACCTCGCGCGGGTCGAACGGCACGCGGAAGTCGGCCGAGGTGATGCCGAGCAGTTCTTCGGGGTCGTACAACGGATCCGTGGCCGGTCGTGACGGTCCCGGACCGAGCTTTCGCCAGCCGAGATCGGCGACGATCTGCCGGCCGATCCGGATCGCGTCGAACTCGTCGACCGCGAAGTAGTCGCTCAGGCCGGAGATCCGCGAGTGCATGTCGGCGCCGCCGAGCGACTCGTCGTCGGAGTCCTCGCCGGTCGCCATCTTCACCAGCGGCGGGCCGCCGAGGAAGACTTTGGCGCGGTTGCTGACAAGTACGGCGTAATCGCACATCGCCGGCACGTACGCGCCGCCGGCGGTGGAGTTGCCGAAAACCAGCGCGATGGTCGGGATGCGCTTGGCCGACAGGTCGGTCAGGTCGTGGAAGATCCGGCCGGCCTGGACGAAAACCTCGCGCTGGTTGGGAAGATCGGCGCCGCCGGACTCGACCAGGTTGATCAGCGGCAGCCGGTTGAGCCGGGAGATCTCCATCGCGCGGAGGATTTTCCGCACCGAGATCGGGTTCATGGTGCCGCCGCGTACGGTCGGATCGTGCGCGATCATCACGCACTCGACGCCGGAGACGACGCCGATGCCGGTCACCACGCTGGCTCCGACGGTGAACTCGGTCCCCCACGCGGCCAGCGCGGACAGCTCCAGAAACGGCGAGTCCCGGTCGAGCAGCAACTCGATCCGCTCGCGCGCCAGCAGCTTGCCGCGGTCACGGTGGCGTTGCACGTACTTCTCGCCGCCGCCGGCGACCGCGAGGGCCTGCTGGCGCTCCATCTCGCCGATCATGGCCAGCAGCGCGGTCCGGTTGTCCCGGAAGACCTGCGAGGCAGGGTCCACCTGAGAGCGCAGGACAGGCACGGCCGCTCCTCTCGTACGTCGTGGCTGCGCTCACCTTAACGCACGTTAAGGCCGTCGCCGGCCCGTCGTGGCCAACCAGACAGGATGCGATCGCGCTGGACAGGCATAGGCTCAAGTTCCGTGACCAACACCTACACCAATCCGGTACGCATCGGCGTACAACTGCAGCCGCAACACGCCGACTACGCCAGCATCCGTCGCGCGGTGGCCGAGGCCGAACAGATCGGTGTCGACATCGCCTTCAACTGGGACCATTTCTTTCCGCTGACCGGTGAGCCGGACGGCAAGCACTTCGAGTGCTGGACGATGCTCGGCGCCTGGGCCGAGGCGACCAGCCGCGTCGAGATCGGCGCGCTGGTCAGCTGCAACACCTATCGCAATCCGGAGCTGCTGGCCGACATGGCCCGCACCGTCGACCACATCTCCAACGGCCGGCTGATCCTGGGAATCGGGTCGGGCTGGTTCGAGCGCGACTACGACGAATACGGCTATGACTTCGGCACCGCAGGTGGCCGGCTGGACGACCTGGCCGAGGCGCTGCCGCGGATCGAGAGCCGGCTCGGCAAGCTCAACCCGCCGCCGACCCGCAAGCTGCCGGTGCTGATCGGTGGCGGCGGCGAGAAGAAGACGCTGCGGCTGGTCGCCAAGCACGCCGACATCTGGCACGGCTTCGGCGACGCCGAGGTCATCGAGCGCAAGCACCGCATCCTCGACGAGCACTGCGCCGCCATCGGCCGCGACCCGGCCGAGATCGAGCGCTCCGTCGGGACGAACCGGCACGGCGAGCCCGGCGGTGTCGGCGAGCGTACGTACGCGCTCGGGACCAGGTTGTTCACCATCGCCATCAGCGGTCCGGACTATGATCTCGCGCCGCTGCGTGAGTGGGTTGCCTGGCGCGACGAGAAGAACAAGGGTCTGGCTGGTTGATCCCGGCCGCCAGCCGGGTCCGAGTAATCTTTCTTTTGTGGAAGCGTTCGTAGCCAAGGTCAACCCCGGGGTTCGCGCTGTTCTGGAGATCTGCGCGTTCGTGTCGCTGGGGTTGGCTGGCTTCGCGCTGATCCAAGGCGTACTCGGCTGGTTACTGGCGGCGGTGCTGCCGCTGGCGGCCATCGTCGCGTGGGCCATGTTCTGCTCGCCGAAGGCCACCATGCCGCTGTCGCTGCCTGGCCGGATCGTCGTCGAGGCGGTGATCTTCGGCTGTGCGGTGGCCGCGCTGGCCTTCATCGGTCAGGGCTGGCTGGCGCTGCTCTTCGGTGTCGTCGCCCTGGCCAGCGGCGCGTACAAGCACTACACCGATCGCTAGGCGCCGTCTGTTTGCCCTGCGCGGCTGGGCGATTGTCCGCTTGCCGCCTTCTTGACCGCTACCCGCCGGTATACCGGCAAGAAAGTCGCATTCGGACGGCCAAGCCGGCGCCCGATTGTCACCGACGAGGCGAAACCGCAGGTCAGCCACCAACAGACGACGCAATCGTAATCCGATTGCGTCGTCGGGCGGCGTGGGCGGCGGCCGGATTTGAATCTCGTTTAATCGTCTGGCGTGGCGGCGTCGGTGACCGTGTAATGCGTCCATGCGTACGCGTTGGAAGATCTCCGCGTTGGTGGCGACCGCGCTGGTCGCCACCGGTGGACCGGTCGCGGCCGCGCCGCCGGCGCAGGGCCTGACCGGCCAGCATCCGTGTCCGGGCATGACCGGCTACACCTGCTCGACGCTGACGGTCCCGCTCGACCACCGGAGCCCGCGCGGCCGGACGCTCGACCTGCAGGTCGCGGCGGCCGACAACGTCAAGGCGCCGAAAGGCACGCTCATCCTGCTGACCGGCGGTCCCGGCCAGCCGGGCGTGTCGCTGTTGCCAAGGCTGGCACCGAAACTCCAGCCGATCCTCGGCGACTATCGGCTGGTGATGTTCGACCAGCGCGGCACCGGCGCCAATGCGCTCAACTGTCCGCGACTCCAGGCGGAAATGGGATCGACGGATCTCGCGATGCCGACGAGGAAAGCGGTCGAGGACTGCGCCGGCATCATCGGACCCGACCGTCGTTTCTACACCACCAGCGACACGGTCGCCGACCTCGACCAGCTGCGAAAAGCCTTGGGTGCCAACAAAGTGGTGCTCGACGGCGTCTCGTACGGCACCTACACGGCGGAGCACTATGCGATCGCGCATCCGCACAATGTCGCCAAGCTGATCCTCGACTCGGTGGTGCCGCACGACGGCGACGAGCCGCTGTGGACGACACCGATGAAGGCGACCGGTCGCGTGCTGCGCGCGATCTGCCAGACGCGCACGTGTCCGAGCGACCCGGTCGCGGACCTCGCCGCGGTGGTACGCGCACGGACCGACGGCTCCGACATCCTCAACGCGCTGACGGTCTGGGGCATCGTCGACCCGACCTACGCCGGTGCGCCGGAAGCCATCCACCAGGCCAGAACCGGCAACTCGTCCACATTGGACGGTTGGATCCAGGGGGTGAAGCAGGCTACGCCGCCGGAGGAGCTGAGCCAGGGACTCCATGCGAGCACGTTGTGTGGCGATCTGCGTTGGCCATGGATCACCGCACACGCGCCACTGCCCGTACGGCAGCTGACGGTCAATGCCGCGGCGGCGCGGCTGCCGGAGTCCGCGGTCTATCCGTACGACCGGCGGACGGCGGCCACCAACGGGGTCCTGCTCACCTGCCTCTACTGGCCGGAATCGCCGGTGCCGCAACGAAACGGTCGCATGCCGGACGTGCCGACGCTGCTGCTCGGCGGCGATCGCGACCTGTCCACACCGTACGAATGGCTTTACGCGGAAGCGAAAACCATCGCGCATCCGCGGATCGTGATCGTGCCGGGTGCCGGGCACTCGGTGATGTCACGCGCCACCAGCCCGGCCGGGCGCGACGCTATTTACCAGTTCCTGAGCCAATAGCCGACAACACGGCCTCGCCGTGCTCGGTGCGCTGGTAGTAGACACCAGACCCGATCCGCGACCGGCTCACCATCCCGGATCGGTGCAGGATCGACAGGTGATAGGACACCGCGCTCGGTGTGAGGTGATGGCGGCGAGCCAGCTCGGTGGTCGTACGCGCCGCCGCGAGATCGGTGAGCAGCGCGTTGCGGGTCACCCCGAGCAGGCTGTCGCCGGCCGGCTCGACGGCCGGTTTTTCCTCGGTCTCGATGGGATAGACGAGCATCGGCGGCCGCCGCGACGGCTCGCTGACCGGGTCGACGAGCATGCCGACACGGTCGGCGGTCGCGGTCGGCGCCAGCAACAGTGCGTCACCCCAGGTGACCGTCACCTCGTACGGCGAGGCCACGTGCACCTCGTCGTCATGCCAGCTGATCTGCGAGTTGAGGCTGCCGAGCAGGCCGGCCACGCCGCGTCGCGCGAGCACACCGGCACGCCGTTGCACGTCCGCTTCCAGCTCGCGGCGAACGGCGTTCCACTCGGTCGCCAACACCGCCCGCCACAACTGCCGCAGCTCGTCGGCCACCTGTCTGGCGAACGCCGGTTCTCCGTTCGCCAACGCGTCGGTGAGTACGGCCGCGAGCGGATGACCGGCGAGGTTGGCGACCGGCCGGCCGTGCACGACGATCTCCATCTCGGCGCGTACGCGCTGCGCCGACGCCTCGGCGACCTGGCGCAGCGCCACAGCCAGATCGGGCTCGGCATCTTCGGGGTGAGGCCACAGAAAGTCCGGCAGATACGGCGGTGTCGCCAACGCGTCGAGCACGGCGAGCCGGCGGTCGGCCATGGCCCGATGAGCGCGTTCGACGTATCGCCGGATCCGCGTGCCATGCGGTGGTGTGCCGGCGCGCGCCTTCGCGATCGTCAACAGCAGAGTCGACAGCTCGAACAGCGGCGACACCACGAAGCGGGTGTGCGCCACGGTCCGCGGCCGCAGGACGATCCGGATCACCATCACAGTCTGCTCAGGCCGAGCCGAAAACACCGCCCGGGTGGCCGAAATCGACGCCAACATCACGTGCACGTGCAAATGCACTGGCGCCGGCGGTAACGAATCGGCCACATCGCGAACGGCGGCTTTTCCGTTAGCCGGCACTCCTCCGGATTTCGCGGCGTTTACGCAGGTTGAGCCCCGCGACCGAATGAAAAGACCACTGACCATAAACTTTGGGCGAAGATCCATACCGGGAAGAAGGATGCGGATCACCCGGATGGTCTGGCACAGTCTAGGCAGCCCGTAGCAACACGGGCACAAAGCGTGTCAATTCGCCTCGGCCGGCTCACCGGCCGCGCCGTGGCGAGGTCATCGCGAGAAGGGACGCGGTCGGAATGCGGGTGGACCGAGTCAACGGCGGAGCGAGCACGGACATCATCGAGTTCACGCCAAACGCGGATCAGTACGCGTACACCTTCGGCGGCGCCAAGCCGGTGATGGACGTGTCGCCGGGCAGCGTGCTGAGACTCTGGAGCGAGGACGCGTTCAACGGACGCCTGCAGACCGTCGAGGACCGGCCGAGCGAAAAGCTCGACATGACCGCGGTCAACCCGCAGACGGGTCCGTTCTACGTCACCGGCGCCGAGCCGGGCGACACGCTCGCTCTGCACATCGTCGACCTGACGCCAGCGCGCGACTGGGGTGTGTCCAGCGCGATCCAGAACTTCGGCGGCATGACGAGTACGCCGCTCAACCCCACGCTGCAGGACCCGCTGCCGGAGCAGACCTGGATCTATCAGGCCGACCTGGAGCGGCGGGTGGTCCGGTTCAGCGCGGTCAACAGCCAGTTCGAACTCGACCTGCCGATGAGTCCGATGCTCGGCACGGTCGGGGTGGCACCGCCGGCTCGCGAGGTGCGCACGTCCCTGGTCCCCGGCTCGTACGGCGGCAACATGGACACTCCCGAGATGCGCGCTGGCGCGACCGCGTATTTCGGCGTGAACGTCGAAGGTGCGCTGTTTTCCATCGGTGACGGTCATTATCGGCAGGGCGAGGGCGAGGCCTGCGGCACCGCGGTCGAAGGCGCGATGAACAGCACGATCATCGTCGAGCTGATCAAAGGCGGCGCGCCGCCGACCTGGCCGCGGGTCGAGACCGACGACGCGCTGATGGTGGTCGGCTCGGCGCGGCCGCTGGAGGACGCCTGGCGGATCGCGCAGGCCGACATGGTCGACTGGATCAGCGCGCTCTACGGCCTCACGCCGATGGACAGCTATCAGCTGATCAGCCAGACCAGCCTGGCGCCGCTGGCCAACGTCGTCGACACCAACTACAGCGCTGTGGTGAAGATCGAGAAGCGGCTGCTGCCACCGGCACAGTCGTACCAGGGAATGCACGACCACCTGCGCGGCCGCGCCGAGGAGCTGCGAGCGGCCGGTCTGCAGCCCTTTCGACCAGGTACGCCTCTCGATCTGACGGATTAGGCTGAGCGGCGTGGACCTCGGGCTGAGTGGATCGCGCGCAATCGTCACCGGTGGCACGAAGGGCATCGGCAGAGCCATCGTCGACACGCTGGCCGCCGAAGGTGCGTCGGTCGCCTTCTGCGCGCGCACCGAGGCCGATGTCGCCGACGCGACCAAGACGCTGCGCGCCGGCGGAGCTTCGGTGAGCGGCAAGGTGCTGGACATCGCCGACAACGCGGCGCTGCGCACCTGGGTCGCCGAGGTCGCGGCGGAGTTCGGCGGCGTCGACATCGTGATCGCCAACGTGAGCGCACTGGCCATCGGCGACACGTTGGAGACCTGGGAACAGACGCTGCGTACGGACATTCTCGGCACGGTCGGCCTGGTGTCGGCGGCCATGCCGGAGCTGGAGAAGAGCCCGGCCGGGTCGATCGTCACCATCGCCAGCGTGTCCGGCCGCGAGGTCGACTTCGCCGCCGGATCGTACGGCGCCGGCAAGGCCGCGATCATCCACTACACGCAGGGCCTGGCCTATCAGCTGGCCGGCCGGAACATCCGCGCGAACAGCGTTTCGCCGGGCAACACCTATTTCGACGGCGGTGTCTGGCAGAACATCGAGCAGAACAACCCGGAGCTGTTCGCGCAGGCGCTCGCGCTGAACCCGACCGGCCGGATGGCCAGGCCGGAGGAGATCGCCAGGGCCGCGGTGTTCCTGGCCAGTCCGGCGGCGAGCTTCGTCACCGGCACGAACCTGGTGGTCGACGGCGCTCTGACACGCGGCGTGCAGTTCTAGTTTTCCGGTTCGTTGTGGCACGCTCGCCAGGTGGATGTCACCGATGCGTACGCGCCACCGGTCTTCCGCGCCGGTGAGGCGAGCCTTTACGCCGGTGACTGCCTGGACTGGTTGCGCACGCGCGAGCCGCGCAGCATTCACGCGGTGGTCACGGATCCGCCGTACGGCATCGTCGAATACAGCGAGACCGAGCAGGCGAAACTGCGCAGCGGTTATGGCGGTGTCTGGCGCATTCCACCGACGCTGAACGGCAGCCGGCGCTCTCCGTTGCCGCGCTTCACCACGCTGGACCGCACCGACCGAGCCGCGATGTATGGCTTCTTCCACGACTGGGCCGCTGCGCTGCGTCCGGTGCTGGTGCCAGGAGCACACGTGCTGGTGGCGGCCAATCCGCTGTTGTCGTATGTGGTCAGCGCGGCACTGGAGGACGCCGGTCTGGAGCGGCGCGCCGAGATCGTCCGGCTGGTGATGACGATGCGCGGCGGCGACCGGCCGAAAAACGCGCACCAGGAGTTTTCCGATGTCACCGTGATGCCGCGGTCGATGTGGGAGCCATGGCTGCTCTATCGCGAGCCGTTTTCCGGCACGGTCGCGGAAAACCTGCGCCGCTGGGGCACCGGCGGCCTGCGCCGCACCGGGCCGGACCGGCCGTTTGGCGACGTGATCCCCTCGTCGCCGACGCGGCCGGTCGAGCGGCGGATCGCACCGCATCCGAGCCTGAAACCGCAGGCGTTCCTGCGCGCGGTCGTACGCGCGATGCTGCCGCTCGGTCGCGGTGTGCTGCTCGACCCCTTCGCCGGCTCCGGATCGACGCTGGCCGCCGCGTCCGCGGTCGGCTATCGCAGCGTCGGCATCGAGCGCGACCCGGAATATCTGGAGCTGGCCGCTCGCGCCATCCCGGAGCTGGCCGCGCTGCCGGTGCCCAACAGCTGACTCTTTCTGCCGAGAAACACCAGCAACACCAACGAAGACAGCGCCAGCACACCCCAGCCGATCAGGTTGGCGATGCCACCCTGCGCCAGCAGCAGCGGCGCGACCCACCAGTAGACGGCCACCCCACCGGCGGCCGCGGCGAGCCGGTGACCGGCGGACCAGCCGGGCCGGCTCGACCACCAGGCGATCAGCGCGACCGCGGCGAAGCCGACCACGGTGGCCACCGCGACCTCCACCGCCGCCGGGACAACGTACGGTCCGAAGCGGATCGCCAGGTGGAAAACCGAGCCAGCGGCGAAGGTCGCCAGCGCCACCAGCCACGGACGCGGCGCCACCGCGGTCGTCGGCTTTTGTGGCGGTCGTACGACAAAACCGAGGACGACGAAGGCGACCGCCGCGACCACCGCGGCGGCCAGCTGTGCCGCCGACGCGACGAACTGCGGCGACGAGCTCCTGATCGAGAACCAGCAGGTCAGAGCGATGCCGAGGACGAACAGCACCGCTGTCACGGCCAGGCCGATCGCCCCCAGCCAGGGCCGGTCGCCGCGCTTTGCGAACAAGGTTTCGGTCAGCGCGATCGGAATCGCGATGCTCCACGCGGCGTGTACGCCGAGCATGTAGACGAGCCACGGGCCGGCTGTGCCGATCGCCGGGACGAAACCGTAGGAGAGCAGGTCGAGGCCGACGTAGTGCTGGTCGAACAGCGACTGTGTCGCGATGCCTTCCTCGACCAGCGCGTACGCGATGCCGAACGCCACGATCGCCGTCCAGCCGCGACCGCTGCGCCGCGCCACCTCGCGGATCAGGATGGCGCCGGAACCGTAGAGCAACGCCAGGGCTGGCAACGCGAAGAACGCGGTGACCGGCACGTTGCCAAGCAGGAACTCGGCGACCAGCGGCGCCAGGAAGAACAGGACGGCGACCGGACCCAGCCGCTTCATGCCGCCACCAGCTCGCGCGCCGCCGCCTGGCGGCGGAACCCCCAGGCGATCACGGCGAGCATGAGCAGCACCAGGATGACCTGGCCGACCAGGTCGGCCGGCGTCACCTGCAGCGGCTTGATGACACCGCCGGTCGCGACTCGAAGCACGCCGATCCAGCCGTAGTTGAGGATCGCGCCGGTCGCGAGCGCCAGCACGTGCCGGCCGTCCCATCCGCCACGCGCCGACCAGATCGCCGCGATGGTCAGGAAACCGGCCCACAGGAGGACCTGCGCGACCGTGGTGAGCCAGGCCGGCAGCACGGCCTGGCCGTATCGGTCGAAGAGCTGGAACACCAACGCGAACGCCGTGCCGGCGACGCCGACCAGCCACGGACTCGGCGCGTTGCCAGTCCGCGATGCGGCGACCGGACGCAGGAACACCGCGAGCACGATCAACACCACGAACGCGACAGCCGCGCCGATCAGCTGTCCCGGCGCCGCGACGAACTTCTCCGTGGCGAGCTGGCTGGCCGTGGTGACCACGACGCCGACCACGAAGAACGCGGCGACGACGGAAACCCCGACCTTGCCGAGCCAAGGCGTCGTACGCCGGTCACCGGCGACCGCCTCGGCCATCGCGATCGGCGTGCCGATGCTCCACACCACGTGCAAGCTGAGCACGTAGATCGTCCAGACCGGCGACATGCCGATCGCCGGGATCAGGCCGTACGCGAGCAGATGCTCGCCGGCGTAGTGCGGATTGAACAGCGACATCGTGACGATGCCTTCCTCCAGCACGCCGTAGGCCAGCGCCGCAACCAGCATCGTCGGCCACCCGCGACCCGTACGCCGGACGATCTCCCTGACCAGGATCGCGCCGCAGCCGTACATCGGGAGGAAGAACAGCAGGAACGCCACCTTGGTGACCGGGATGTCGCCGAGCAGGAACTCGGCCACCAACGGTGAGAGAAACAGGAGCAGCAGCGCTGGCGCGATGCGGCGGAGAGTACGCACGTCGACCTGCCTGAGAAGTGTGGATCGGACCACCCGACTCTGCGCTCCGGCAGCCGTCGACACGCATGTCCAACGGCACCGGCCGGCCGGTACATATGTCACGGCCGGCCGTACGCCGTTCAGCCGACCCAGCGGCAGGTGCCGGATGCGCGCATGGCCACCATGCGTGCGTTGGACGAGCGCATGGCCACCATGCGTGCATCCGGCGTGAGTCAGCTGGTGGCGACCGGGAGGGTCGCCGGGCCGCGGAGGTTGATGCGGCCGTTCCAGCTGACCTCACCGGCCAGCCGGAGGTCGGGGAAACGGCGCACCAGACGGCCGATCGCGATCCGACCCTCGAGCCGCGCGAGCGCGGCGCCGAGACAGTGGTGGATGCCGCCGCCGAAGGAGACGTGGTGACGAGCGTTCGCGCGTTCGACGTCGACATTGTCGGCGTTGTCACCGAAAACAGCGGGATCGCGGTTCGCGGCGGCGAGGCTCACGATGACCGCCGAGCCGGTGGGAATGACATGACCACCGACCTCGTACGGCTCAAGCGTGACGCGGCGCGACATCTGCACCGGCGGGTCGAAACGCAGCAGCTCGTCGACGGCGTTGGCGTCCAGGTCGGGACGCGATGCCAGCAGCGAGAACTGCGCGGGATCGTTCAGCAGGGCCAACGTGCCGTTGGCGATCAGGTTGACGGTCGTCTCGTGGCCGGCCACGTAGAGCAACACGACCTGGCTGACCAGCTCCTCCTCCGACAGCCGGTCGCCGCCGTCCTCCGCGGCGATCAGCGCGGTCAGCAGGTCGTCGGCCGGATTGCGCCGCTTCCACTCGATGGCGTCGACGGTCAGCGCGGTGATCTGCCGGTCGGCGTCGGCGATCGCGGCGAGTACGTCGGGGTCGTTGACCGGCTCCAGCGAACGGACCAGCGTGCCGGTCAGCTCGCGCAGTCGTACGTGGTCGGTGTCGGGCATCCCCATCATCTCGGAGATCACCGTGAACGGCAGCGGAAAGGCCAGCTCGGTGACCAGGTCACCGCCGCCGGCGGCGGCGAGGCGGTCGAGGGCCTGGTCGACCAACTCGGTGACCCGAGGCGCGAGGGCCTCGATCGTCCGCATGGTGAAGGCCTTGACCACCAGCTTGCGCAGCCGCGTGTGGTCCGGCGCGTCGCGGTCAAGCATCGACAGTCCGACCGCACGGCGCGCCTCGTCGCCGTCGAGCTGGCGATACATCTCCGCCATCGCACCGGTGCTGATCCGGTGCTCCTCGACGGAGTGTTTGGACTTGAGCAGGTCGGACACGTCGCCGTGCCGGGTCAGCAACCAGAAGCCGAGCGGATGCTCGTGCACCGGCAGCCGCTCGCGGATGGCGGTGAGCTGCGGATACGGATTGGCGGTGAAGCCTGGTTCGAACGGGTTGAACATGAGCTCGGTCTGCGTCATCACGCCTCCCGTTTCGGGTTTAGGCCATGTCGAGGACCCGGCGGATCCGCCAGTTCACGAACCGCAACACGAAGCATCCTGACTCCGTGGGCTCGGCCGGCAGGACTGGCTCCGGGGTTGGTACGCGTACGCCGGTGGCCGCCACCAGCTGCCGCCACTGCCGGTCCTCGGCGGCGGCCAACGCCTTGTTGTCGTGATAGTTGTCCAGCACCGCGCGCAGCGCCGGACGAACCGCCGCCAAGTCGGTGTGCAGTCGTGCGAGGGCCGCCGGCAGATCCTCCGGAGACTCCTCCAACACCGCGTCGAGCCGCGCCGCGAAGGCGGTGGACCAGCGCTGGTGCACGGCGAGCAGGAAGTCGTCGAGCCCGCCGAACTCGTCGTCGATTTCGGTCAGGTACGCGGCCGGGACCTGCGGCGAACCGGTGCGGGACACGTGCTCCAGCACCGCGTTCAGCAGGTCGGTGCGGCGGTGCACCTGCTGCCAACCGGTCATCGGCCTACTCCAAGTCGGTCACATACTCTGGGTACGTACTCTGAGTATGTCTTAGACTCGGCGTATGTCAACCATCAAGAGCCGCCGCGAGGAGTATTCGGAAGCGACGCGCGCGGCTCTGCTGGAGTCGGCGACCAACCTGTTCGCCGAGCACGGCTACGTCCAGACCTCGCTGGACGACGTGGCCAGAGCCACCCGGATGACCCGCGGCGCCGTCTATCACCACTTCACCGGCAAGCAGGCCCTCTTCGAGGCGGTCGTCGAGCTGCAGGAGACGGCGATGAAGGCGGCGGTCACCGCGGCCGCCACCAGCGCGCCGGACGCCTGGCACGCGTCGATGGCCGGTCTCGACGCGTTCCTCGACTTCTGCGCCGACCCGGTCTACAGCCGGCTGGTCATGGAGGAAGGCCCGGTCGCGCTCGGCTGGAACAAGTGGAAGCAGCTCGAGGAACAGCACGCGTACGGTCTCACCGAGGCGTTTATCAAGCTGCTGATTGAGGCCGGCGAGGTCGAGGCGGTGCCACTGCCGACCGCGACACAGATCGTCTTTGGCCTGCTCTACGGAGCGTGCCGCGCCCTGGTGGAGGCACCGCCGGAGGACAAGGTGCGAGTGCGCGCCGAGTGCGGTCGGATCGTCCGGCGGATCCTGGATGGCCTGCATCCGAGTGTTCCGTTGCGGCACGCTGTCAACTGAGGAAACGCCGCGAGTTGTGTGACGATTAACTCCCCCGTACGGCCGGCTCGTCCTCTACGGTTCCGACATGAGACTCGCCGTACGAAAAGAGAGCAGGCCAGGCGAACGCCGCGTCGCGCTGCTCCCCTCTCAGGTCGAGCCGCTGGTCAAGCTGGGCTTCGACGTGGTGATCGAGTCGGGGGCCGGGGTCCAGGCGCTCGCTCCTGACGACGCGTACGCCGAAGCCGGCGCGACCGTGGTCACCGGCAGCGCGTTGTCAGACGCCGACGTGGTCCTGCACGTCAGACCGCTCCAGCCGGACGACATCGGCCAGCTGCGCCAAGGCGCCGTGACGATCGGTTTCGCGACACCGTCGGCCGAGCCCGACGGTGTGAAGGCGCTGCGCGCCGCCGGCGTGACCGCATTCTCGATGGAGCTGGTGCCGCGCATCTCGCGAGCGCAGTCGATGGACGCGCTCACCTCGCAGGCGCTGGTGGCCGGTTATCGCTGCGTGCTGGAGGCGGCCATGCGGCTGCCAAAGTTCTTTCCGCTGTTCATGACCGCCGCCGGCACGATCCCACCGGCTCGCGCTCTGGTGCTCGGCGCCGGCGTCGCCGGTCTGCAGGCGATCGCCACCGCCAAGCGGCTCGGCGCGGTGGTCGAGGCGTACGACGTGCGGCCGTCCTCCGCGGACGAGGTCAAGTCGATGGGCGCCACCTTCATCAAGCTGGAGCTGGAGGCGATCGAAGGCGCCGGCGGCTACGCACGCGAGATGACCGAGGACCGCGCCAAGCGGCAGCAGGAGCTGCTCACACCGTACATAGCCAAGGCGGACGTGCTCATCACCACCGCGGCCGTGCCCGGCCGTCCGGCGCCGCGGCTGGTCACCACCGCGATGCTCGAACAGATGGCGGCCGGCTCCGTGGTCGTCGACCTGGCCGCCGAGTCCGGCGGCAACGTCGAGGGATCGGTGCCAGGCAAGGACATCCGGGTCGGCGGCGCGACGCTGGTCGGGATGGCGGACGCCAGCTCCACCATGCCGGTGGACGCCAGCCGGCTGTACGGCAAGAACGTCACCGAGCTGCTCAAGCTCCTGGTCAAGGAGGAGAAGCTGGACATCGACTTCGACGACGAGGTGGTCGCCGGGGCCTGTCTGACCCACGACGGCGCCATCCGGCACGAACCGACCCGGCAGCAGATCGAGGGGGACAACGGCTGATGGACGGCGTCACCCTGCTCACCTTCTTCGTACTGGCCGTCGTGGTCGGTTTCGAAGTGGTCTCCAAGGTCTCCACCACCCTGCACACTCCGCTGATGAGCGGCGCGAACGCGATCCACGGCGTGATCCTGGTCGGCGCGATCGTGGTCACCGGCAAGACGACCAACACCATCACGCTGATCCTCGGCCTGGTCGCGGTCGTCCTCGCGACGGTCAACATGGTCGGCGGTTTCGTGGTCACCGACCGGATGCTCGAGATGTTCAAGGGCCGCCAGCCGGCGAAGAAGCGGGAGGAAGCGTGAACCTGCTCTCTCCGCCGGTCACGGCACTCATCTACCTGGTCGCGGCGATCTGCTTCATCATCGCGCTGAAGGGCCTGTCGGCTCCTGGTACGGCCAGGCGCGGCAACCTGATCGGCGCGGCCGGCGCGATCGTTGCCACGCTGGTCGCCTTCTTCTCCGCCGACCTGAAGAACGTCCCGCTGATCGTGTTGGCGATCGCGGTCGGCACCGTCATCGCCGTACCGACCGCGCGCAAGGTCGCGATGACCGCGATGCCGCAGCTGGTGGCGCTCTTCAATGGTGTCGGTGGCGCCGCGGCCGCGCTGGTCGCCGGCCTCGAGCTCACCGACAGCGCACACGGCACCGGCGCGGTCGCCGCCATCGCGGCCTCGGCCGGCGCGTTCACGGTGCTGGTCGGCACGGTCTCGTTCTCCGGCTCGGTCATCACCTACGCGAAGCTGCAGGAGCTGATGACGACCCGGCCGGTCACCTTCCCCGGCGGACAGTATGTCTTCGGGGTCTCGCTGGTCGCCGCGATCGGGCTCGCCGTCGGCGCGGTGGTCGTCGGCGCGACCGGTGGCTCCAGCGGCCTGTTGCTCGGCCTGCTCGCGCTGGTCTCGCTCGCGGTCGGTGTGCTGTTCGTGCTGCCGGTCGGCGGCGCGGACGTGCCGATCGTCATCTCACTGCTGAACGCCTTCACCGGCCTCACCGTGGCGGCGAGCGGCTATGTGCTGTCCAACACGCTGCTGCTGGTCGCCGGCACCCTGGTCGGCGCGAGCGGCACGATCCTGACCCGGCTGATGGCAGCCGCGATGGGCCGCAGCCTGACCAGCATCCTGTTCGGCGCGTTCCGGCCGGCCACCGGCGGTGCCGCCGGCGGCGGCGCTGACCGGCCGGTACGGTCCGGCAGCCCGGAGGACGTGGCCATTCTGCTCGGCTACGCGCGCAAGGTGATCATCGTGCCGGGCTACGGCCTCGCCGTGGCGCAGGCGCAGCACACTATCCGCGAGCTGGCCGACCTGCTCGAGGCACGCGGCACCGAGGTGCTCTACGGCATCCACCCGGTCGCCGGCCGGATGCCGGGCCACATGAACGTGCTGCTGGCCGAGGCGAACGTGCCGTACGAGGTGCTCAAGGAGATGGACGAGGTCAACCCGGAGTTCAAGACCGCCGACGTGGCGCTGGTGGTCGGCGCGAACGACGTGGTCAATCCGGCTGCCAAGACCACCCCGAACGCGCCGATCTACGGCATGCCGATCATGGAGGTCGAGGAGGCGCAGCAGGTCGTCTTCCTGAAGCGGTCGATGCGGCCGGGCTTCGCCGGCATCGAGAACGAGCTGCTCTATGACCCGAAGACGATGCTGCTCTTCGGCGACGCGAAGGAGTCGCTGAGCAAGGTCGTGGCGTCCGTCAAGTCGCTCTGAACAAAACGCCGCAGGGCCTTCCTACGTGTGCCTGGCGCACGTAGGAAGGCCCTTGCGGTCGTACGCGGTCAGCCCTCCTGGAGGGAGGCCTCGATCTCAAGCGTGACGGTGACCTTGTTGGCGACCATCAGCACGTCGGTGCCGGGGACGGCACCGGTGAAGCTGACGCCGAAGTCGCGGCGGTCGATCTCGGTCGTGGCGGTGAAGCCGGCGGCGGTGCCCTGCGGGCTGGGGCCGAAGCCGTTGACCTCGAGCTTGAGGTCGACGGACTTGGTGATGCCCTTGATGGTCAGGTCACCGGTGACGACGAAGTCGTCGCCGTCCCGCCGGACCGAGGTCGACTGGAAGGTCAGGTTGGGGTGCTTGTCCGACTCGAAGAAGTCGGCGGAGCGCAGGTGTGCGTCGCGCTGCTCCTGGTTGGTGTGGATGGAGCCGAGGTCGACGGTCGCGGTGACGGTCGACTCGAGCGGGTTCTCCGCCGTGACGATCTCACCGGAGAAGGTCTTGAACTCGCCTCGCACCTTGCTGACGGCCATGTGGCGTACCGAGAACCCGACGTGCGAGTGCACCGGGTCGATCACCCATTTGCCCGCCACGTAGCCGGGAATCTCCACGGTCGACGAGGTCATCGCGCTTTCTCCTGTTCATTTGGTTCTGATAGTTGCTTCAGTTCTGATTGGTTTCACAGTTCCTATTGAGAACCACCACGAACTGTAGGAACCTGGAGATGGCACTGGCAAGACGGCACTTTTCCCTGCCTCAGGCACACGGAGGTAACCAATGGCCGCACCCGTCACCGGGCCGCCGTACACGACCAACTGCAAGGCGCGCGAGGTGCTCGGCCGGATCGGCAGCAAATGGTCGATCTACGTGATCTCCATGCTCGGCGAGCAGACGATGCGCTTCGGCGACCTGAAGAAGTCGATCGACGGCATCAGCCAGCGGATGCTGACCGTGACGTTGCGCACGTTGGAGCGAGACGGCCTGGTCCGCCGTACGGTCTATCCGGTGGTGCCGCCGCGGGTCGAATACACGCTGACCCCGCTCGGGGCGACGTTGCTTGACGTCGTCGGCACGATGGCGCAATGGGCCGAGGAGCACGTGCCGGAGATCGACGTGGCCAGGCAGGCGTACGACTCACGTCCCGAGCCGGAGCCACTGGACTAGCCGCCGGATTGGCCCCCGGAACCGAATCCCTCAGCCTCTCGTTGACCTTTGCGTCTGTGGATGGCCACCTGCGGAGTCTGTTTCGACCTAGCTAAACCGGTCGTCCACACGGCAGGATCAACCCCAACCCGGCGGAGCGTGACGGAGGTGTGACGTGACTCTCGATCCGCGTCACAGCGCGGCCGCGTCCGGACGGAGCCGTCGTGACCAGGACGACGACTTCGCCTCGAGGGTGGTCCACCAGAAGGTGTTTCTGGTGGGCAAGGGGGGAGTTGAACCCCCACGTCCTTTCGGACACACGGACCTGAACCGTGCGCGTCTGCCATTCCGCCACTTGCCCTCGGTGCTGCACAACGGTAGCACGGAGGTCAGTGCGGGCCTGACGGCGGTGTCCGGTCCAGATACCATCACTCCTGGTCAATAATCGGGAGGGCGAACGTGGGGGTGCTGCAGCGCTTCGAGAAGCGGCTCGAGGGCTTGGTGGAGGGGGCTTTCGCCAAGGTCTTCAAGGGTGTCGTGCACCCGGTCGAGATCGCCAGCGCGATGCAGCGGGAGGCTGACGCGCACCGGTCGATCCTCGGCGGTGGCCGGACCCTGGTGCCGAACCGCTACATCATCGACCTTTCCGCGTCGGACCATGACCGGCTGGAGCAGTACGCGGCCGCACTGGCGCAGGAGCTGGCGCAGGCGCAGGCCGAGTTCATCGGCGAGCAGGGGTGGACGGTCTACGGCGACGTGATCGTCGAGATCGAGCGTGGCGACGGGCTGGACACCGGCATGTTCCGGGTGGTGAGCGAGGTCTACACCGGCAGTGTCGAGCCGGAGCCGCCGCCACAGCAGCAGTACGGCGGAGGCTATGGCGGTCCGCCGCCGTACGCGCCGACCGGGCCGGTGCCGCCGGCCTCGCTGGCGCAGTCGTCCGGGGGGCCGGCGCAGCCGTACAGCCCGGCGCCACCGCAGAACGACTACGGCTACGGCCAGCCGGTGGGGGCCACGGCGCGGCTGGTGGCCACCGACGGCCGGCAGTATTCGTTGTCCATCGGCTCAACCGTGCTCGGCCGCGGTGAGGCGGCCCAGGTGCGGATCGCCGACGTCGGCATCTCGCGGCAGCACGCGCGGCTCGACTTCGACGGATCGCGGGTGGTCATCACCGACCTGGGCTCGACGAACGGCACCGCGGTGAACGGCTCGCGGATCAACGCGGTGGCACTGCAGCCCGGTGACGTCATCCAGGTGGGCACGACCACCCTGACGTTGCGTCTGGACTCCTAGGGACAATCGCGGTCATGCCAGAGGTCGTACTCGCCGTCGCCCGCTTCGGGTTTCTCGCACTGCTGTGGATTTTCGTGTTCGCGGTGATCGGCGTCGTACGGCGTGACCTGTTCGGCACCAGGCAGAGCCGGCTGGTGGCCAGCCCGCGCGGGCTGCCGCCGGCGCCGACGCGACCCGCGAAAGTCCGGCGCGGCAAGGCGGCACGTACGCTGGTGGTCACCGAAGGCGCACTCGCCGGCACCCGCATCACGCTAGGAGACACACCCATCACCATCGGTCGCGCCGACGACTCAACGCTGGTGTTGACCGATGACTACGCCTCCACCCGGCACGCCAGGCTGATCCCCCGGGCCGGGCAGTGGTTGGTGGAGGATGTCGGCTCGACCAACGGGACGTACCTCGACCGCGCCAAGGTCACCGGTCCGACCCCAGTCCCCCTAGGTGCGGTCGTACGCATCGGCCGCACATCGCTCGAGTTGAGGTCATGACTCAGACTTCCCAAAGGCAGCGCAGCCTTGAGACCGACCAGACGACGATGACTGGCTCGGCCTCATGAGTCTGACCCTGCGCTACGCCGCCAAGTCCGACCGCGGGCTGATCCGCGAAGGCAACGAGGACTCGGTCTACGCCGGCCCCCGGCTGCTCGCGGTGGCGGACGGCATGGGTGGCATGGTCGCCGGCGAGGTGGCCAGCAACATCGTCGTAGCCGCGCTGGCGCCGCTGGACGAGGACGCACCCGGCTCCGACCTGGTCGACGCGCTGAAAGGCGCTGTCGCCGAGGCCAACGAGCAGCTCCGCCACGCGGTCGAGGACAACTCGGCGCTGGAGGGCATGGGGACGACGCTCACCGCGATGCTGTTCTCCGGCAACCGGCTCGCGCTGGTGCACGTCGGTGACTCGCGCGCGTACGTCTTCCGCGAGGGTGAGCTCAACCAGATCACCCGCGACGACACGTACGTGCAGATGCTGGTCGACGAGGGCCGGATCACCGCGGAGGAGGCCGGCAGCCACCCGCAGCGGTCGCTGCTGACCCGCGCGCTGGACGGCCGCGACGTCGACCCGGACTTCTCGGTGCGCGAGGCGGTGCCCGGCGACCGCTATCTGCTGTGCAGCGACGGCCTCACCGTCGTCGTCAGCGAGGACACCATCAGCGAGACGATGGCGCTGGACACGCCCGCGCTGGTCGCCGAGCGCCTGGTGGCGCTCGCCCTGCGTGCCGGCGCTCCGGACAACGTCACCGTGATCGTCGCGGACATCATGGAGAAGGAGACCGGCGACGACGCCCCGGTGGTCGGTGGCGCCGCGGCACGCGACCGCGGCCGCAAGTCCGGCGCCAGTCCCGACTCCGCCGCCGGCCGCGCCGCGCTGGCCCGGCCGAAAACCGACGTCGAGGAGGAGCCGGAGGACTTCGACGAGCCGGCGCCGCCGCGGCACCGGATCCGTACGACCCTGCTCATCCTGGCCGCGCTGATCGTGGTCGTCGCCATCGGCTACGGCGGCTGGACGTACACGCAGGCGCAGTACTACGTCGGCGCCGCCTCGGACGGCCACGTCGCGATCTTCCGCGGCGTACGCGGCTCGGTCGCCGGCATCAGCCTGGCCAGGGAGGCCAGCCGCAGCGACCTGAAGGTGTCCGACCTGCTGCCGGTGCCGGCCCGCCAGGTGCAGGAAGGCATCACCGCGCAGAACGAGAGCGACGCGCAGGCGATCCTGGACCGGCTGCGCAACAACCTCAAGCCGCTGTGTCCGGTGCCGGAGCCGAGCCGGCCCGCTGGCAGTGCGTCCCCCAAGCCATCCCCCAACCCGTCGCCGACCCCGTCAGCCAGCCCGAGCAACTCCGCCGACTCGACCTGCCGACCACGATGACCTCGCCGACCGCCGCACAGGCAGCAGCCAGCCAGCCGAGCCGAGCCGCGCGCCGGCCGCCGACCCGCCGCAACGCGGAGCTGGTGCTGCTTCTCGTCGTGGCGGTCATCCTGGTCGCGCTGTCGGCCGCCATCCAGGCCGCGCTGCAGAGCAAGGTGGACAGCTCCAGCCTCTACATCCCGGTCGCACTGACCGTTTTGTTCGTGATCGCGCACATGGTCGTCCGGTTCTTCGCCTCGTACGCGGATCCGGTCATCCTGCCGTGCGTAGCGCTGCTCAACGGCATCGGCGTGCTGTTCATCAACCGGCTCGGCATGGAGTCGGTGAAGGCGCAGGCCTCCAAGCCGGCGATGTACGGCGGCAATGGCACCAGGCAGGTGATCTGGACGATCGTGGCGATCGCCGCCTTCTGCGTGGTGATGCTGCTGATCCGCGACCACCGGATCCTGTCCCGCTACTCGTACACGCTGGGGATCGTCGGTCTGGTGCTGGTGATCGCGCCGGCACTGCTGCCAGGCAGCATCAGCGACCCCGGCAACAACGGCGCCAAGATCTGGATCGTGTTACCCGGCCTCGGCGGCATCCAGCCAGGTGAGTTCGGCAAGCTGGCGCTGATGGTCTTCTTCGCGTCGTATCTGGTCAGCAAGCGCGACGTGCTGTCGCTGGCCAGCAAGCGGTTCGTCGGCATCGACCTGCCGCGCGGCCGCGACCTCGGACCGGTGGTGACCGCCTGGGCCGTCTCGCTGCTGGTGCTGATGTTCGAACGCGACCTCGGCACCTCGCTGATGTACTTCGGCATCTTCATCGCGATGCTCTACATCGCCACCGAACGGACCAGTTGGCTGCTGATCGGCCTGCTGCTGTTTCTCGGCGGCTCGGTGCTGGCCTGGGCCCTGGTCAGCCGCGTACAGCTGCGCGTGGACATCTGGCTGCATCCGTTCGCCGACCCCACCGACAAGGGCCTGCAGCTCGTCCAGTCCTTGCTCGGCTTCGGCACCGGCGGCATCTTCGGCACCGGCCCCGGCGCCGGCCATCCGACGATCGTGCCGGTGGCCGCCAGCGACTTCATCACCACGTCGATCGGCGAGGAGATCGGCCTGTTCGGCATGACCGGCGTGCTGATGCTCTATCTGCTGATCAGCCTGCGCGGCCTGCGGTCGGCGCTGGACGTACGCGACTCGTTCGGCAAGCTGCTGGCCGGCGGCATGGCCTTCTCGATCGGCCTGCAGGTCTTCGTCATCGTCGGCGGCGTCTCCGGCCTGATCCCGCTCACCGGCATCACCACCCCGTGGCTGTCATACGGCGGTTCGTCGCTGCTGGCAAGCTGGATCCTCGTGGCCATCCTGCTGCGGATCTCCGACGCCGGCCGGCGTCCGGTCGTGCCGGCCGCGCCGGCGACCCAGCTGCAGAGTGCGCAGACCGAGGTGGTGCGGCTGTGAACGCTCCGCTGCGCCGGGTGGCGGTCGCCGTGATGGTGCTGTTCACCCTGCTGTTCCTCAACCTCAACTGGGTCCAGGTCGTCAAGGGCGGCGAATACCGCAACAACCCGCTCAACCGGCGTACGCAGATCCAGGACTTCGACCGCAAACGCGGCCAGATCCTCAACGGCGACCGGCAGATCATCGCGGACACGCAGGCGACCACCGGCCAGCTGAAATACCTGCGCAAATACCCGGCCGGCAACCTCTACTCCGCGGTCACCGGCTATTTCCCGGTGACCGGCGACCCGTACGGGCTGGAGGCCTACCAGAACCAGTTCCTCACCGGCGACTCCGACAAGCTGTTCGTCCGCCGGCTGTCCGACCTGGTCACCGGCCGGCAGGCGCAGGGTGGCACGGTGCAGACGACCGTACGGCAGAAGGTGCAGCAGGCCGCCTACAACGCGCTCGGCAACCAGAAAGGCGCGATCGTCGCGCTCGACCCGACCAGCGGCGCGATCCTCGGCATGGTCTCCGGTCCGTCCTACGACCCCAACCAGCTGGCCACGCACAACTACGACGCCTATGTCGCGGCGTACAACAAGCTGATCAAGGATCCGAACAACCCGATCCGCAACAAGGCGACCAACGAGACCTACCCGCCCGGCTCGACCTTCAAGGTCGTCGACTCGGCGGTCGCGTTGGCCAACGGCTACAACCCGCAGAGCTCCATCCCGTCCGGCACGACGTACACCGCGCCGGGCACGACGACGCCGATCAAGAACGACCACGGCAGTTCCTGCGCCGGCGACGGCAAGACCACGACACTCCTCGACGCACTGCGAGTGTCCTGTAACACCGCGTATGCGCAACTTGCGGTGGCATTGGGAACGGACAAAATTCGCAATCAGGCCAACCAGTTTGGCTTTGGCGCCGATATCTCCAATGATTCTGTCCATGCAGCGACGAGCAAGCTCGGCGACATTCCCGACAAGCCCTCCCTCGCGCAGTCCGCGATCGGTCAGCGAGATGTCCGGATGAGCCCGCTTCAGGGTGCGATGATCGCTGGCGCGGTGGCCAACGGCGGCATCGAGATGAAGCCGTACCTCGTCAGCGACGTGCTGGGGCCGGACCTGTCGTCGCTGGGCAAGACCTCACCGGAGCAGTACGGCCAGCCGATCACCCCACAGATCGCCGGCTCGCTTCAACAGATGATGCAGTCGGTCGTCGGACCGCACGGCACGGGTAAGGACGCCGCGATCTCCGACGTCACGGTGGGGGGCAAGACCGGCACCGCTCAGAACGGTGACGGTGGTGAGGACACGACCTGGTTCATCGGGTATGCGATCGACAAGGGCAAGCCGGTCGCTGCCGTCGCCGTCGTGCTGGATCACGCCGGTGGCTCGAGCTCGATCCCAAGTGGGATGGCTGGAAAGGTTCTGCAGGCCGCGGTAGAGGTGGCGAAGCAGCAATGAATGTGACCATGGGTGCGTTACTGGGCGGTCGTTACCGGCTCGACTCTCGCATTGCCGTCGGCGGCATGGGCGAGGTCTGGCGGGGACACGACGAGGTGCTCGGCCGGTCCGTCGCACTGAAGATCATGCACGCGCAGCTGTCCAGCGATCCAGGGTTCGTGGACAGGTTCCGCGCCGAGGCGCGCAACACGGCGCGGCTGCATCACCCCGGCATCGCCGCGGTCTACGACTACGGCGAGACGCAGCTGGAAGGCGGGCCACCCCAGGCCTACCTGGTCATGCAGCTGGTCGACGGCGAGCCGCTGTCCGACCTGCTGGCCAGGGTCGGCAAGCTGCCCGTCGACACCACCCTCGAGCTGGTCGCGCAGACCGCCGAGGCGCTGCACGCCGCGCACCGCGCCGGTGTCGTGCACCGCGACGTGAAGCCGGCGAACCTGATGGTCCAACACGACCCGGCCACCGGCGCCAACACCGTCGTGGTCACCGACTTCGGCATCGCGCGTACGGTCGAGTCGACCCACATCACCTCCTCCGGCCAGGTCTTCGGTACGGCCGCGTACCTGCCGCCCGAGCAGGCCGCCGGCAAGAAGGCGACCCCGGCCAGCGACCAGTACTCGCTCGGCGTCGTCGCCTACCTGTGCCTGTCCGGCCGCCGGCCCTTCACCGACGAGAACCCGACGCGGGTCGCGCTCGCCCACCTGCGCGACAAGCCGCCGGCCCTGCCGTCGGACATCCCACCGGCCGCGCGCGCACTCGTCACCCGCGCGATGGCGAAGGAACCCGGCTCGCGCTATGCCGACATGGAGGCACTGGCCGGCGCCGCACGCGCCGCGATGTCCGGCGTGGTGACCTCCTCCGGCAAGGCTCCTACGCCGCGGATCCCCAAGCCAGGCCGTGGCACGATCGTGCCAGCCACGCCGACGATGGCCAACGCGGCCGCGCTCGGCACGACGATCCGGCAGAGCCGCTCGCACCGGCGCGGCAGCGTGCTGGCGATCGGCATCGCGGCCGCCGTGGCGCTGGTGCTGATGGTCGGCGCCGGCTACGCGATCGCGATGAACAACCGGCCGCAGCAGGTGGCGCAGAAGACGCCGGCCGACGGCGGCAGCAACGAGTTCGACCAGTCGCCGCAGGGTGGCGCGACCAGCGGCGTACCGTCGCCGACGCCGTCGCCGAGCCAGTCCACCGCGGCCGGCCAGTCGCAGACTCCTGGCGCGCAGACTCCTGGCCAGACCGGTGGACCGTCGGCGCCGCCGAGCAGCCCCGGCCGTACGACCAAGCCGCAGCCACAGCCGATCGTCCTGGACCCCGGCGCCTATCAGGGCATGTCGTGTCCGGACGCGCGCTCGGCCATCGAGGCGAAAGGCCTGAACACCACCCGCGTGGACAAGGACGGCACGGCGAACGCGAAGCCCAACACCTTCCTGGACGTCAACCCGCGGCAGGCGTACAAGGGCCAGACCGTTACCGTGACATGCACCCCCGTCGCGTCGACACCGCCGTCGCCGACGCCTTCGGCGAGTACGAGCTAAGGCAGCCAGAGAGGTCAGGAAGAAAGCAGATGTACGTGCCAGCAAGGCGGCACAGCAGCCCCTGCGCAGGTCAGCGTGTTAGGTGGGGTGCCGTCTCATGACCGAGGCACGTCTGCTCGGTGGTCGCTATCAGCTCGGCGAGATCCTCGGCTACGGCGGGATGGCCGAGGTGCATCGCGGCACCGACCTGCGGCTCGGCCGCGATGTCGCGGTCAAGGTGCTGCGCGCCGACCTGGCGCGTGACCAGGGTTTCCAGACCCGTTTCCGGCGCGAGGCACAGAACGCCGCCGCGCTGAACCACCCGGCGATCGTGGCGGTCTACGACACCGGCGAGGAGACCAACGCCGACGGTGTCGCGCTGCCGTACATCGTCATGGAGTACGTCGAGGGCCGCACGCTCAAGGAAGTGCTGGCCGACGAGGGCCGGCTGCAGCCCGAGCGCGCCATGGAGATCACCGCGGACGTGTGCTCCGCGCTGGACTTCAGCCACCGCAACGGCATCGTGCACCGCGACATCAAGCCGGCCAACGTGATGCTGACGACCACCGGCTCGGTCAAGGTGATGGACTTCGGCATCGCCCGCGCGGTCGCCGGCGGCACGTCGACCATGACGCAGACGTCCGCGGTGATCGGCACCGCGCAGTATCTCTCGCCGGAGCAGGCCCGCGGCGAGACGGTCGACGCGCGATCGGACGTTTACTCCACCGGCTGTCTGCTCTACGAGCTGCTGATCGGTCATCCGCCGTTCACCGGCGACAGTCCGGTCGCGGTCGCATACCAGCACGTACGCGAGAACCCGATCCCGCCGAGCCAGCTCAACCCGGACGTGACGCCGGACGTCGACGCGATCGTGCTGAAGGCGATGGCGAAGAACCCGGCCAACCGCTATCAGTCCGGCGCCGAGATGCGGTCCGACCTGCTCCGCGCGGCCGCCGGCCGGCCGGTGTCCGCGACGCCGGTGATGAGCGACGACGAGCGTACGCAGCTGATCAACACCCCGCCGCTCCAGCAGCAGCACCACCGCCGCGTGGAGCCGGAGGAGGAAGACAGGCGCCGCCGCGGCCTGATCATCACCGGCGTGGTGATCGCGATCATCGTGGTCTTCGCGATCGCCGCCTTCGCCACGACCTTCCTGCTCAACAACTCCAAGTCCACGACTCCGAACGTGCAGAACCAGCCGGTCGCGGCGGCGCAGCAGCAGATGCAGAGCGCCGGCTTCCAGAAATGCCAGGAAAAGCCCGCGCCGAACGACTCGATCGCATCCGGAAACGTGATCGGGCAGGATCCGCCCGCCGGTGCCGCGGCGAGCAAGGGTGCCAGTTGCACGTTGACGGTGAGCAGCGGTCCGGCTTCGCAGGCCGTGCCCGACTTCACCGACAAGAAGTTCGCCGACGCCAAGGCCTGGGCCGATCCGCTCGGCATCAACGTCACGCAGCAGACCGACAGCTCCTCGTCCAAGCCGGCCGGCGCGATCGTCAAGCAGGACCCGGCACCGGGGACGAAGATGAAGAAGGGCGACACGCTGACGATCACCGTGTCCGGCGGCCAGGTCCAGGTGCCCGGCGTCGT
Source organism: Fodinicola acaciae (assembly GCF_010993745.1). Taxonomy (NCBI): domain Bacteria; kingdom Bacillati; phylum Actinomycetota; class Actinomycetes; order Mycobacteriales; genus Fodinicola; species Fodinicola acaciae. The sequence goes on along the minus strand of NZ_WOTN01000004.1, from coordinate 644,546 downwards.
CGGTGCCTCGGTGGACAGTGCTCGCAGCCAGATCACCGGCGCAGGCTTCAAGTTCCACATCTCCAGTTACAAGGACACCACCGACCAGACGCTGGACAACACGGTCGCGTCGCAGGACCCGGGCGATGGTGCCAAGGCCGCATCCGGCTCGACAGTCAACGTCGTGGTCTATCGCTACAAGCCGAAGGCGAGTCCGTCGACGAGTCCAACCGACGGCGGAATCACCATCGGCGGTCCCGGCGGGACACAATCACCGACGACCGGTCAGACCGGCACGACGAAGAACACCGCCGGCGCCTGATCCGCACCGTACGCGAGAGCCCCGCTGAGATGGCCTCAGCGGGGCTCTGTGGTCTCCGGGGTGGGTCAGCCCACCGTCACGTCGCCAAACGGCAGCAGCGGCTCCAGCAACGGGAAGACGACGAACCACAGCAGCGCCACCACACCGGCGACCAGGACCAGCGAACCGATGATCTTGCCGGGCAGGCCGCCGGGCAGGATGCGCCAGATGAAGCCGTACATCTCAGGCCCCCGCGATCTCGGCCGGGTCACCCTGCGAGACCGGCTGGGTGCGGGCCAGCGTGCCGTGGATGATCAGCCGCTCGTAGTTGTCCCACTTGGGGTTGCAGGTGGTCAGCGTGATCAGCCGCTGGGTCGGCGTGGCGCCCGGCTTGTGCGGCACGGGGTCGACGACCGACACCTCGTGCGGGTTGACGATCTCGGTGCTGCTGACCTTGTAGATGAACCAGTCGGTCCGGGTCTGGACGGCCAGCACGTCGCCATCCTTGAGCTGGTCGAGGTCGTAGAAGATGGCCGCGATCCGGTGGCCGGCGACCGCGAAGTTGCCGAGCTGGCCCGGCAGTTGCGACTTGGGATAGTGACCGGGCGAGAGCCTGATGTCGTGCGGTGTGACGCCTTCGACCACGGCCCAGCGCTTGTTCAGCCGTGGGATCACCAGCCTGGCCATCGCCTTGCCGGACAGCGGAGCGCTGGCCGTCGGGCCGCTCTTCCACTGGTTGTTGAGCTGGTTGTTGAGCACGTCCTGCTCGCCGTTGACCTGGATGGCCTTGCCATAGACCTCGTACGCGGCGAACAGCAGCACCACGAGACCGAAAGTGATCAGCGTCTGGCCGGCGCCGCGGATGATCGTGCGGATGACCGAGCCGACCGTCGGCGCCGCGGCGGCGTGCCGGCGTCGGCCGTACGTGCGACTGCCGCCGGTCTGGCGGTCGTCGTTGTTGCCATGGTTTCTATAGGGATCTCCGCCGAACGCAGCCGAGCTGCGATACACGGTCATCTGGTTCCTCCGGTCAGCGGCAGGGACACCTGGCCCGAGTAGCCCGGCACCTTCACATCTGTCTCGGTCTTGACCTGGTAGCCGAGACCGAAGTCGGCGGCCGCCTGGGTGAACGCCAAAACGGCGGGCGAGCTGGACAGCGCGGCCCGCATCCTCTCCGGTGGCCCGATCGCGGTGATCACGAACGGCGGCGAGTACGTACGACCGTACAGAAGCAGCACGTTGCCGACGCACCGTACTGCCCCGGTGGAGATCAACCGCTGCCCCATCACGCTGACCGCTTCCGCGCCGCCGGCCCACAGCGCGTTGACCACCGCCTGCACGTCCTGCTGGTGCACGACCACGTCGTTGACGGTGGCGCCGGGCGGCAGCTGGCCGTCGGCGGTGTGCGGCGCGTCGTTGAGTGAGACGGTCAGGCCGGGGCCGGCCAGCGCGGACAGGCCGGCCGGCTGGTCGAGCTTGTCGGCCTGAGACTGGGCGGCAGCGATGCGGCCGTCGTTGTGCGCGCGGTCGGCGGTGGCGAGCTGGATCTGCCGGCGCAGCTCGCGCGCTGTGGCCTCCTGCGAGTTGGCGGTGTTGTTGCGCGCGGTGATCAGCTGCTGGAGCTGGAGCTGGCGGCCGGAGCGCAGGTCGGTGCCGTTGGCGGTCTCCGCGCTGGTCGCGAAGAGCATGCCGGCGCCGACCATGACGACCGGTACGACGACGGCCCAGCGGGCCTGCCGGCGCCGTTCGGCCCGCCGGTCGGCACTGCGCGTACGGCCTGTGGACAACCCGGACGCCGCTGTGGAGGCCGGTGTGGACAAGGTGTGGTCAACCGAGTGGGAGGCCGCGTTCGTGTCCACGTCTGTGTCCCCGTTTGTGTCACGGACACCACCTGTGGACACGTTGCCTCCTCATCGCCCCGGATTGTTGTCTACGCTAGCTGGCGAGTGCCGCCTGAGGAGAAGCCAGTGCCGAAGTCCCGCGTACGCAAGAAGAAGGTCTACACCCCGCCGACGGAGTCCAATCCGGCGGCGATGGCCCGCGCAAGGAAGCGTCGGCCCAGCTCACGCTGGGTGCCGATCACCGCGCTGGTGCTCATCGTGGCCGGCATCGCCTGGCTGGTGACCTACTACATGACCCAGGGCCAGTATCCGATCGCGGCCTGGACGTTCTGGAACCTGGCGGCCGGTTTCGGCCTGCTGGTGGTGTCGCTCGGGGTCCTCACACAGTGGCGTTGAGCCGCGAAAACACAGTCATGTAGTTTTCCCCAGGCGTTATCCACAGTGTGGAAAAGGACGGTGTGGACAACGTGACGCGGTGGCGGGTCCCGACCCGTTACGTGGTGCTGAAGGCGGCCGTCACGGTCGCCTTCGCCGCGACCGGCCTGTTGCTCGGCCGGGGCGACCGGATCGCGCTGATCCTGACCGTGTCCGGCACAGCGGCGCTGCTCGCGTACGCGTTGCGGGATCTGCTGGCTCCGGTCAGGCTGTCCGCGGACGGCGCCGGCGTACGCGTGGTGAGTGGCTACTGCGGCCATCTGGACGTGCCGTGGTCGCGGGTCGAGCGGATCCGCGTCGACGAACGCCGGCGGCTCGGCCTGCGTACGGAGACGCTGGAGATCGACACCGGCGAGCGACTGCACCTGTTCTCCGCCGGTGAGCTCGGCGCCGACTGTGCCGACGTGGCCGACCAGCTGACCAGCCTGCGGACCGGACGCTGACGGAAAAGGCCCCCGTCCACGATCGGGACAGGGGCCTTTGTGCTTGCGCGATCAGCCAAACACTCCGTATGCGGCGGTCCGAAGGGCGACCAGCACCGCCAGCACGAGGAACACGCCGACGAGCGTGCCGACCTGCACCGGGAGCCGCCACTGGCCGCGCGGCGCGTACGCCAGGCCGAGGCCGAGTGCCGCGCCGGCGGCCAAGCCGCCGATGTGGCCGAAGATCGAGATCCCCGGCACCACGAACGTGATCACCAGGTTGAGCACGATCACCGTGACCAGGCCGCCGATGTTGGCCCTCAGCTTGCGGAAGAAGAAGATCAACGCGCCGAACAGGCCGAAGATCGACGCCGACGCACCGGCTCCGGCACTGCCGAACAGATAGATCAGCGTCGTGCCGCCGAGACCGGCCAGCAGATAGAGCACGGCAAACCGCCAACGGCCGACCAGCCGCTCGGTCTCCCGGCCGAACAGCCACAACGCGTACATGTTCAGCGCCAGGTGGATGATGCCGATGTGGACGAAGTCGGCGGTGATCAGCCGATAGAACTCACCGCTGGCCACACCGTTTGGCTCGGTGGCGAAGAACTGCAGGACCGGACCGCCGCCGCCGTACGCGATCTGGCCAACCTGCTGCGGCGACGCGCCGAGCGCCAGCGACCAGACCAGGTTGAGCACGTAGATCGCGACGTTGACCGCGATCAGCACGTACGTGACCGTGCCGCGCTCGCCGGCGATCGAGCCGCCGAACACCGTGCGGCCCGGCCGGCTGGTCCGGTTGCCCTCGCGTACGCAGTCGGGACACTGGAAGCCGACCGAGGCCGCGTTCATGCAGTCGGGACAGATCGGCTTGTTGCACCTGGTACACCGGATGTGCGTCTCGCGCGACCCGTGCCGATAGCAGGTCGGCGGACTGCCGACCGGCGGTTGCATGGTCATCTGCGCACCCTGGTCGTCAGCTCTGCACCCGCTCGATGACCACCGACTCGATCTTCTGCTCGGTGACAGGACGGTCGGCGGCACCGGTGCGGGTGGTGGCGATGGCGTCGACGACCTTCCTGCTGTCGTCGTCGGCGACCTCGCCGAAGATCGTGTGCTTGCCGTTCAGGTGCGGCGTCTGACCCACCGTGATGAAGAACTGCGAGCCGTTGGTGCCGCGGCCCATCTGGATGCCGGCGTTCGCCATGGCCAGCAGGTAAGGCCGGTTGAACTGCAGCTCGGGATGGATCTCGTCGTCGAACTGGTAGCCGGGTCCGCCGAAGCCCTGACCCAGCGGGTCACCACCCTGGATCATGAAGCCGGAGATCACCCGGTGGAAGATCGTGCCGTCGTAGAGCTTGCGGTTGGTCTTCTGCTTGGTCGCCGGGTCGGTCCACTCGCGCGAACCCTCGGCGAGCTCGACGAAGTTGCGGACGGTCTTGGGCGCGTGGTTGGGGAACAGTCGGAGCCTGATCTGACCGGATGTCGTGGTCAGGGTGGCGTAGAGTTCCTCGGCCAACGGTCTGCTCTCCTTGTGTCGTCGGTCTCGTTTGCGTAACCGACGGACAGCTGGTCGGGCCGTACGGACTGGGCAAACGAGCACGTTGCCAGTCATTCCATTGTCCCACCCGCTGACAGCCCGCCCCGACTCCCCCGTGTGGTGGCGGTCGGTGACTGGGTGGAAGATGAGCATCATCACAGACTGCAACGCAGACCGATACCACACCGAAGGGAGCAGCGATGGCTTTCCGGAGGAAGGCGACCGCCGCCAAGGCGTCCGATGAGATAAAGAGCGAGCTCGGCGAAGGCATCGGCCACCTGGTCAACGCCGCCGGCGCGGCCACCGAGGTGGCCAGGGAGACGCTCGCACCGAAGGCACAGGCGGCCGTCGAAGCACTGGCGCCGAAGGTCGGACAGGCACGTGAGGCGGTCAAGCCGACCGTCGACAAGGCGCTGGCCAGCCTGGCTCCGATCGTGGAGGCCGCGGTCGAGGCACAGAAGACCGGCGGCAAGAAGGTCAAGAGCGCCCGCAAGGACGCCAAGGTCGCCGCGGCCGAGGGCAAGCGCCGCGCGAAGGAGGCCGCGCTCGCGCTGCGTGGCGACAAGCCGCGCCGCCGCTGGCCGCTCGTGATCGGCGCGCTCGCCGTCGGCGCCATCGCCGGTGCCGCCGCCGGCCTGCTCGCTCGGCGTAACGAGGAGCCGCGCTGGGAGGACTACGACGCGCCGACCGAGCCGGTGCGTACGCGCGTCGCCGACGTCGCCACCGCGTCCGCGGCCAAGGTCTCCTCAGCCGCCGACAAGACCGCTGACAAGGTCGCCGAGACGGCCAAGACCGCGGCCAACGCGACGAAGTCGGCGGCCGACAAGACCGCCGCCGCGGTCAACGAGAAGACCGAGGAGAAGGCGACCAGCAACGGCTCGCGCAACCGCGCCGCGTCGTCGCGTACGACCGGCGGCTCCTCAGCCACCAAGTAGGGCGCTTGTCCGCGGGGACTCCTTACGTGCTGCTGGTGCACGTAAGGAGTCCCCGCGGTTTTACAGCCAGCGGCTGCGGCGGAGCAGCCAGTAGATCAGCGCGACCGCGGCGGCCATCACCAGCAGCACGGCGAAATAGCCGAAGTGCCATTTCAGCTCCGGCATGAAGTCGAAGTTCATGCCGTAGATGCCGGCGATCATGGTCGGCACCGCCGCCATCGCGACCCAGGCCGAGATCTTGCGCATGTCGTTGTTCTGCTGCACACCGATCTGCGCCAGGTCGGCCTGCAGCGCGGAGTTGAGCAGGTCGTCGAAACCCATCTGCATTTCGGTGACCTGCCGGACGTGGTCGGCGATGTCGCGGATGTAGCGGCGGATTTCCAGTGGTACGCCACCGATCCGGCCGGAGTAGAGCGCGTCCAACGGCCGCGCCAGCGGCACGACCGCGCGCTTGAACTCGATGATTTCGCGTTTCAGGTTGTAGATCCGGCGTACGTCGGTCGCGCCCGGTGTGAAGACGTCGGCCTCGATCTCGTCGATGTCGTCCTCGATCGCCTCGGCGACCTCGAGGTAGCGGTCGACGATGTTGTCGCAGACGGCGTGGAAAACCGCCCACGGCCCCTGCCTGAGCAGGTCGGCGTCGCTCTGGTCCAGCTCGGCGCGTACGCCCGACAGGTGACAGGCGTCGCCGTGCCGCACGGTGAGGACGAAGTGCCGGCCGATGAACAGCATGACGTCACCGGTCTCGACCACCTCACTGGTCGCGGTGAGCTCCGGATGCTCGACATAGCGCGCGGTTTTCAGCACCACGAACATCGTCTCGCCATAGCGCTCCAGCTTTGGCCGCTGGTGTGCGGTCACCGCGTCCTCGACGGCCAGCGGATGCAGCTCGAACACCTCGGCGAGCTCCTGCATCTGTTCCTCGGTCGGCTCCTTCAGACCCAGCCAGACGAAGGCGTTGTGATGTTTTTCGGCCTCACGCAACGCATCCGCGTAATCCGGCCGGCCTTTCACGCGGTGTCCGTCGACGTACAGCCCACAGTCGACGACCGGCAGCTTCTTTTTCAGGTCCGGCGGCGAGGCGCCGTTGGAGCCGGACCGGGCGGGATTGTGCGGCAGCACGCGGTTGACGGCGCGCAGTGCGCGCAGGACCCCGTTTTGGTGGTTTCGACCACTGTTTCCCGTGGTGCGCGGTTCAGCCATGGCGCTCACCTCACAATCGCCTGCCGGTCGACCGGTCCCAGGCTACGCTGCGGCACCTGCCGTCGCGGCTCGCCAGATCCGGCTGCCAAGCCCCGGATAGTCGACCACCAGGCCGTCGTCGTCGAGCTTCAGGGTTGCCACGAAATCACCACTGCGGAACACCACGTCGGCCGATCCATCGCCGGCGTACGTCTGCGGTGACGCGTGTACGGACAGGTCGGGCACCGAGATCCAGGCCATCACGAAGTCGACACTCGCGGCGGTGCGATGCAGGTCGTGGCGCAGCACCGGCATGGTGTTGGTCAGCAGGCACTCCTGCAGGTCACAGTCGAGCGCTGCGTCGAGGCCGTCGGCCAGCGTGGCGTGGCCGAGATGGTCGTCGTTCTCGCCGTCGACCAACGCCGACCACTGGCCGTCCTGGTGTCTGGTGAGGTCGAGCGACCGCCACCAGTCCTTGGCGCTCACCCGTACGCGCATTCGCCGGGTGATCCAGCCATCGCCGGTCTCCAGGTCGTACGTGACGGTGACCTCCCTGGTCAGGCTGCTGCCGCTGGCCCGCAACGACCGTCGGCCGAACGTCACTGCCGCCGCGTCGGCGCGCTCCGGTTCGACACCGCGCCACGCCACCAAGTCCACCATCGGTCCTCCATGTTCACCGGCTAATTGGATCGATGGTGACGTCCTGACGTTCACTGGTCAAGGGCTATGCTGGTGAACATGGATGCGGCGCCGGGTCGGCTCGAGGTGGTCAGGACGTTCCTGAACACCTGGGTCATCCCGAACGAAAGTCGGGTCGCCGAGGACCGGCTGGCCGGCCTGGTCGCGGATCCGGCCGCGTGGCGCTCGACGTTTCCGGATCTCGGCAAGCCAGGACCGCTCGCCGACCTCACCGCGCTTCGCGACGACCTGCGCGCGGCACTCGGTCAGACACATCCGGTCTCGCTCGCCGGCCAACTGGCGCGGCATCCACTCGCGCCGGCGTTACGCGCGGACGGTCGTCCGGTCGAGTTGGCGCCGGTGTCGGCCGGAGCGGCCGGCGAGCTGTTGGCGCTGGCGATCAACGCGGCTGCCGACGGTCACTGGCACCGGCTGCGTGCCTGTCCGGACTGCCGGTGGGTTTTCTATGACACGTCCCGAAACGCGAGCCGCACGTGGTGCGCGATGAACTCCGGCGGTCCCGGCGTGCGCGGCTGCGGCAGCATCGCCAAGACGCGCGCGTATCGCGCCCGGAAGCATTGATCATTTTCTACTATGTAAGTTTCCACGCGAACCCACCCCCGCCCGTTCTGGGTGGGGGCCCAGATTGGCAAGTGGGTACGACAGTTTCGCGCTGTTGCGGGTAAAAGGCCTCCTTGCGCCGACGCGCAAGGAGGCCTGGTGGGGCCGCTATGGCAGTGGCCGCTTGGCCGCGATGAGGTCGCGGTGGTTGGCGTACGAGGTGGAGACGTGGATCGTGGTGCCGGATTCCAGAGCCTCGACGATGTAGCCGCCACCGAGCGCGATCGCGACGTGGTGGACGGTGCTCGGCGACGAGCCGTAGAACAGATAGTCACCGGCTTTCACGTTGGCCGGTGCGATGTTGGGGAAACCGCGGTTGGTCAGGATGCTGAGCTGTCCCTTGGACGTCGAGTTGAGCATGTCGCTGCCGGTCGCGGCCCAGTAGGCCCAGCGTGCGAAGCCCGAGCAGTCGAAACCCTTGACGTGACAGTCGTTCGGCGCGCCGTTGGCCGGATCGCACAGGCCGTACGTCTCGCCGGGGCCGGAGGCCGCGTGGCCGCCGCCCCAGGAGTACGGCACGCCGATCTTCGTACACGCCTTGTTGACCAGGTCGATCGCGGCCGGCGACGCGCCGGCCTCCTGCACCCCGCACGCCGGCATCGCCGATGCCGGCGCGCTGAGGATGACCAGGGAGAACGCCGCCATCAGTAGAGCCAGGGCGGCTGCGGACAGTCGAGGTCTGCGCATTTTCCGGTCTCCTTCCGGAGAGTCCCGATTACGCCGGATTTGGGCCCGATCGGCAGAGTACAAACGTCACCCGGGAAGAGCAATGGAAAGTTTCGCCGGATCCGGAAAAAGCGTCAGATCATTACGGCAGCGGCCGCTTGGCGGCGAAAAGATCGCTGTGACCGGCGTACGACGTGGACACGTGGATCTTCGTGCCGGACTCCAGCGCCTCGACGATGTAACCGCCGCCGAGTGCTATCGCGACATGGTGGATGGCGCCCGCCGAGGAGCCGTAGTAGAGCAGGTCACCGGCCTTCACCTGGTCGAACGGGATGTCGGGCCCGTTGCCGAGGATCCTGTACTGGTTGGCCGCCGTGCCGTTGGTCAGCAGGTCGTTGCCGGTCGCCGCGGCGTAGGCCCACCGGCTGAAACCGGAGCAGTCGAAACCCTTGACGTGACAGTCGTTCGGCGCGCCGTTGGCCGGATCGCACAGGCCAAACGTCTCGCCGGGCTGCGCACCGTGGCCGCCTCCCCACGAGTAGTCGACGCCGATCTTGGTGCACGCCTGGTTGACCAGGTTCTCGGCGGCCGGCGAGGCCCCCGGTTCCTGTACGCCGCAGTTCGGCTCGGCGCTGGCCGCGTTGGCGGTCAGGCTGAGCACCAGCATCGCCAGCGCGCCGACCATCGCCAACGACTGCGCGATCCGGGTAGATCTCATCGTTGCTCTCCATTCTCGGTCGTTTGACCGGTTTACAACTTTGAGTCCGTAATGCGGACGGTACAAACGTTGTAAACACGAAGCAACAGCAACGATTTACGTACTGTCAGTAAGTTGCGAAACTTCCCTACCTGTGCGTTACATCACGTTTCGCCGGTACGACCTGCGAAAACGTACGGCCGACCGGATGTCCTTTTAGCTAGTTTTGCCGGCTTCAAATTCGTTCCCACATGTTGGGATGATCAGAGTCCAAGCGAGCGGGCGATCAGCATCCGCTGCACCTCGGAGGTGCCTTCGCCGATCTCCAGGATCTTCGAGTCACGCCACATCCGGGACACCGGATATTCGTTCATGAAGCCATAGCCGCCGTGGATCTGCGTCGCGTCGCGCGCGTTGTCGACCGCGATGGTCGAGCTGTAGAGCTTGGCGATGGCGGCCTCGCGCTTGAACTCCTGGCCGGCGAGCAGCTTGCGAGCCGCGTCGTAGTAGGTCGTACGAGCGACGTGCGCGCGGGTCTGCATGTCGGCGATCTTGAACGCGATCGACTGGTATTTGCCGATCGGCTGGCCGAAAGCGCTGCGCTCCTTGGCATAACGTACGCACTCGTCGACACACCCCTGCGCCAGGCCGACCGCCAGCGCGGAGATCGCGACCCGGCCCTCGTCCAGCGTCTGCAGAAACTGCGCATAACCGCGGCCACGCTCGCCGAGCAGGTTGTCCACCGGCACGCGTACGTCGTCAAACGAGAGCTCGTGCGTGTCCGAGCAGCACCAGCCGACCTTGGAGTAATGCGGCGCGACGGTCAGGCCAGGCGTGCCGGCCGGCACGATGATCGATGAGATTTCCTTGCCACCGTTGGCTTTCTGGCCGGTCACCGCGGTGACCGTGATCAGGCTGGTGATGTCGGTGCCGGAGTTGGTGATGAAGGCCTTCGAGCCGTTGATGACCCACTCGTCGCCATCGAGCCGTGCGGTCGTACGCGTCGCGCCGGCGTCCGAGCCGCCGTCCGGTTCGGTCAGCCCGAAAGCACCGAGCTTGCGGCCGGCGACCAGGTCCGGCAGCCACTGCTTCTTCTGCGCGTCGGTGCCGTGCCGGAGCAGCGGCATCGCGCCGAGGCCGACGCCGGCCTCCAGCGTCGCTGCGACGGACGAGTCGACGCGTGCGATCTCCTCGATCGCCAAGCAGAAGGCGAAGTAGTCGCCGCCCTGGCCACCCCACTCCTCGCCGAAGGGCAGGCCGAAGATCCCCATCTCGCCGAGCTGCCGCACGATGTCGTACGGAAACTCCTCCCTGACATAGAGATCACCGATCCGCGGCGCGATCACCTCGGTGGCGAACTCGCGGACGGCGGCGACCAGCGCCTGGTGCTCGTCGGACAGCCCGTACTCAGACATCGCCACTCCAGGTCGACTCAGCCCTTAACGATCGTTAAGGATAGTCGATGCCGCCGTCACTGGCCAGCGGCCACGAGTGCGTCGGCGATCTGCGTACGCATGTGCAGCGCGCCGCGGCCGCGCCGGTCGGTCGTCACCAGGCCGGCGTCGCGCAGCACGCCGATGTGCTGCGAGATCGCCGCCGGCGTCACCGAAAGCCGGCGTGCGAGGTCACCGGTCGAGGCCGGGCCGGCCAGCGCGACCATCAGGTTGGCGCGCGTCTCGCCGAGCAGTCGGGCGAGGCCGTCCGGTGCCACCCTGCCGGCCTCCCACAGCGTCGCCACGCCGCGGGCCGGATAGATCAGCGTCGGCTGCCACGGCGGCGGCATGAACATCGCGCTCGGCCACGCCATCACGCTCGGCACCAGCACCAACCCGCGACCGGCCAGCTCCACCCGTGTCGCGTACTTCTTGTGGATCCGCAGCACCCCGTCGGCCCACTCGATCTGCGCGTGCAGATCGGCGAACACCTCGGTCTGACCGCCGCGAGCCAGCCGGCCGGTGCGATAGGACAGGTCCGCGTCGAGCACGGTCCTGATCCGCTGCCAGTGATGCGCCAGCACCAGCTCCCAGTACGTGCGAAACGCGCCGACCAGCCGTCGGAGCGTACGCCGCGGCTGGTCATAGAACGCGCCGACGCTCTCCTCCATCCGCGCGCGTGGTCGGCGCTGATAAGGCGCCATGCCGACCGGCTCGAGGTCCTCCCGGATCACCGCGATAGGCGTCTCGAGCAGCAGTGCGATCTCGTCCTCAAGGTTGGGCAGCGGAGTGGTCGGCGGTGGCGTCAGGAAATCCGGAATGTAGCCGGTCGCCGGCACCAGCGTACGCATCAAAGCGAGCTCCGCGGAGGCCGCCAGATCGCTGTGCGCGATCGCGTGGCGAGCCTCCGAAATCCACGGCGCGTGCAGGGCGTGCCGGGCTGGGCTGAACAGCACGCGAAAGCTCGCGACCAGCTCCCACAGCGGCGAGTATGCGAAGCGTAGCTGGGAAAGATCGGGCACGGTGAAGACGAGTTCGAGCATCCGGACACCCTCCATCGTTAAGCGTACGCTAAACAGTTGGCGATTCCGCCGACGCCTGACAACGTTTTCGCGTGACCCAGACTTCCTCGCCTCCGCAGGCTCCGACCGGCCGGATCCGCCGGGTGCTGGCCACCACGTACGGTGGGCTGCCGCGCGCCTTCTGGGTGCAGTGGGTCGGAGTGCTGGTCAACCGGCTCGGCACGTTCGTGGAGCCGTTTCTCGCGCTCTACCTGAGCACCGCGCGCGGTCTGACGATCGCGCAGACCGGCATGGTGATGGTCGTCTACGGTGCCGGCTCGCTGGCCGGTCCGCTGCTCGGCGGATTCCTGGCCGACCGGTTCGACCGGCGGGTCGCACTGTCCGGCTCGCTGGTCGCGTCGGCGGCGGCACTGCTCGGACTCGGCGCGGCCTCGACGCCGGTGACGATCGCGGTCGCGGCGTTTTTGGTCGGCCTCACCGCGGATCTCTACCGGCCCGCGTCTGGCGCCCTGGTCGCCGACATCGTGCCGTTGGCGCTGCGGCCACGCGCGTACGGCCTGCTGTTCTGGGCCATCAACCTCGGATTCTCCATCGCCGCGGTGAGCGGTGGCTGGATCGCCGGCCACGGTTTCGGCCTGCTGTTCGTCATCAACGCGGTGACCTGCCTGACCTTCGGCGCGCTGATCTTCTTCCTGGTCAAGCCGGGCGTCGCGGCGAAGAAAAAGGACGACGAGCCGTCCGTCGGCTATCTGACCGCGCTGCGCGACCCACTGCTGGTCACGCTGGTCGGCCTGACGATGGTCTATTCCACGATGTACATGCAGGCGTACGTGACGCTGCCGCTCACCATGCACGCCAGCGGCCTGACCGCTGCGCAGTATGGCTCGGCGGTCGCGGTGAACGGTGTGGTGATCGTGCTCTTGCAGCCATTCGCGTCGCGCTGGCTCGAGCGCTTCCGGCCGACCACCGTGATGGCGTTTTCCGGCCTGCTGGTGGGGACCGGCCTGGGGCTGACGAGTTTCGCGCACAGCCACTGGGCGTACGCCGGGACCGTCGCGGTGTGGACGCTCGGCGAGATCGGCATGGCTGGCTTCGGCCAGGCGCTGATCGCCGACCTGGCGCCGCCGGCGGCGCGTGGCCGCTATCAGGCCCTGTTCACTCTCGGCTTCTCCTCGTCGATGATCCTTGCGCCGGCCGCCGGCACCGCGTTGCTGACCACCGTCGGACCGGCCGGACCGTGGGTCGGCTGCCTGGCCGGCGGTTTGGTGCTGTTGCTCGGATATCTGGCGGTGACCGGTCCCGTCCAACGGCGCCGCCAGGCGGCGAATGGCCGTACTGTGACCACCAGCGCGTGACAGCACTCACGGTCACGGCGGAAACACACCGGGCCGCTCAGACGATTTAATAGGTGGAAGCACGATGAGCCATCCAAGGAGAGAACACCCCATGCGCCGCCACCTGACCCGGGCCGTCAACGCGACCCGGACCATCGGCCGCCGGTTCGACCGCTGGACGCTGCACAACTACAACCCCCAGCCGCCGCTGCGGGTGTCGTTCTGGCAGGCCGGCGACTTCACCCGTCGTTAGGTTTTTCCGGAGCCTTCAGGGGTCGCAGCCGGGCCCACAGGAAGACGAGCCCGGCGAAGACCAGCATCGCCAGGCCCAGCCACAGGTTGATCCTGATCCCCTGGGCCCTGGCGAGCTCCCCCGCACCGTCGAGCAGTCCGACGATCGTGAGGATCACGCCGTACACGGCGAAGAGCGCGCTTATCAGCAGCCGCAGATCAAAGAGCCGATGTGCGCCACTGCGTTTCTCGTTGTCTGCCATCTGCGGTGACTCCTTACAGGAAGACGATCGTCAGGACGACGGTCAGGCCGAGCGCGGAGAATCCGAGCAGCTTCGGCGACTCCCACCACGCCGGTTTACGCGGCGCCGCGACCTGCTCGGCAGGCAGGCCCCAGACCAGGCCGCGCAGCTCCGACTCCGGCTTCGGCTTGGTCACCATGGTGACGATCACCGTCACGATCGCGTCGATCACGAACGCCGCGATGGCGCCGTAGAAGTTTTGCGACTGCGTCGACTCGATGTTGATCAAGGGTGTGCCGAACACGCCGGTCAGGTAGAAATGCGCGAGGCCGGCGCCGGCCGTACCGCTGACCAGTCCCCAGAAACCGGCCCACGGCGTCGTACGCCGCCAGAACAACGCGATCAGGAAGGTCGCGAACAGCGGCGCGTTGAAGAACGAGAACAGCAGCTGGATGTAGTTCATGATGTTGTTGAAGCCGGCCGCGATGAACGCCGTACCGACACCGATGATCACGCCGGCCACCGTCGCGATCCGGCCGACGTTGAGGTAATAGCGGTCGGGCCGGTCCTTGGCGAAATAGCGCTGCCACAGGTCGTACGTGAAGACCGTGTTGAACGAGCTGACGTTGGCCGCCATGCCGGCCATGAACGATGCCATCAGGCCGGTCAGCGCGATCCCCAGCACGCCGTTTGGCAGCAGCTTGCCCATCAGCTCGGGGATCACGTAATTGTAGTCGGCGCCCTTCTTCTGCAGCTCGGGCACGATGACCAGCGCGATGAGGCCGGGGATGATGGTCAGCGCCGGGATGAAGATCTTCGGGAACGCGCCGATCAGCGGCGTACGCTGCGCGGCGCTGAGATCCTTGGCCGACAGCGCCCGCTGCACTTCGGAGAAGTTCGTCGTCCAGTAGCCGAAGGACAGCACGAAACCGAGGCCGAAGACGATGCCGATCCAGTCGCCGAGCGGGTTGGTCGGATGGCCCACCTGGGTGCCACCCCACTGGCTGAACGCGGCGGCGCCGAGCGACGTACCGTGGCTGACCTTGTCGACCAGTCCGTCCCAGCCGCCCACCGCGACCAGGCCGATGATGACGATCGGCACCAGGCCGGCGATGATCACGAAGAACTGCAGCACCTCGGTGTAGATCGCGCCGGACAGGCCGCCGAGGGTGATGTAGACCAGCACGAACAGCGCCGACACGATGATCGAGATCCACAGTGGCCAGCCGAGCAGGCTCTGCAGCACGATGCCGAGGGCGTACAGGTTGACGCCGGCGGTCAGCAGCATGCCGGCGGCGAAGCTCAGCGCGTTGAAGAAGTGGGTCGGCCGATTGAACCGGCGCAGCAGGAACTCGGGGACGGTGTGGACCTTGCTGTTGTAGTAGAACGGCATCATCACCAGGCCGAGGAACACCATCGCCGGCACGGCGCCGATCCAGTAGAAGTGCACGGTCGACACGCCGTACTGTGCGCCGTTGGCGGCCATGCCGAGGATCTCGGTGGCCCCCAGGTTGGCGCTGATGAAGGCCAGGCCGGTGACCCAGGCCGGCAGCGACCGGCCGGACAGGAAGAAGTCCTCGCTGGTCGCGATCGCTCTGCGCGCCAGCAGGCCGATGGCGATCACCACCAGGAAGTAGATCGCCAGGATGCCGTAGTCCAGGCCGTTGACGGCCAGCTGTTCGATCGCGAGTTGCTCGGTCACCAGCGCACTCTCCCGACTTGAGGGAAACCACCCCCGGCAACCCTAATGCCGGTTAACGGTTAGTACGACTCCGTGCGTTGGTCGATGTCCCGTGTCGCCGGAAGTGTCGGTGCGCGGTGGCAGACTGTGTGTCGGGGGGTCCTTTTCCCCGAGGCGCCGGGCCGGTCGCGCGCGCGATCGTCAATTTCGCTTTACTTATCTAAGTTTCCCGCGCGAACCCACCCCCCACCCGATCTGGGTGGGGGCCCAGATTGGCAGGGTGGTCTGACAGTTTCGCGGTGCGGTGGCGGATCGTTAGCGCTGCGTACGACCTCAGGCCAGCAGCGTCGTGTCGTAGCGGCCGGCGACGAAGCGGTCGTTTTCCAGCAGGCGGCCGAAGTACGCCGCGGTGTGTCGCGGTCCGGTCAGCCGGAAGCCGTGCAGCGCCGACCGCGCGCGGGCGATCGCCGCCGCGCGATCCTCGGCTAGCGCGACCACCGTGGCGATCGTCGTGTCGTCGGCACTGATCACGCTGCCCGGCGCGTACGCGGCATCCACGCGTACGCACTCCGGCACCGTCCAGTCGACGATCGGACCCGGCTCCGGCGAGAACCGGCGCGGGTCCTCGGCCAGCATCCGCATGCCGATGGCGTGGCCGCGGGCCGCCAGACCGCTCAGGTCAAATCCCGGCAGGTGCTCGGCGGCCACCAGGAACTGCGCGGCGACCAGGTCGACGCCGAACAGCTCCTCGGTGACCGACCAGAACGCGGTCAGCTGCGGTCGCAGTTCGCAGAAATAGAATTCCTCGCCGGCCAACAGAAACTCGACCGTGCCGGCGCCGCGCAGGCCGACCGCCTCGGCGGCCCGCAGACCGGCGGCGATGAGCTCCTCGCGGACCACCGGCCGCACCGACGGTGCCGGACTTTCCGCGAAAACCGGGGAAAAACGCCGCTGCACCGAGCAGTCACGCTCGCCGAGCGCGAGCACCGTGCCGTCGGCCAGACCGAGCACCTGCACCTCGATGTGGCGCACGTGCGGATAACAACGCTGCACCAGGATCCGCGCGTCGCCGGCCGGCAGCTGCCGCCGCACGAGCTCGTACGCGGCCGCCAGCTCGGCCGGTTTCTCGCTGATCGCGATGCCGACGCCGTCGCGGCCGGCGACCGCCTTGAGCACCACCGGGCAGCCGAGCTTCTCCGCGCTCACCGTCACGTCGTCCACAGTGGACACTGGTCCGTACGACTCCGGCACCGGCACGCCGACGTCCGCGACCAGCTGGCTCAACCGCACCTTGTCCTTTGTGCCGGCCAAAGTCTGCGGCGACGCGCCGATCCATCCGAGGCCGGCGGACAGCACGGCACGTGCCGCGTCCGGATCGGCCGCCAACACCGAGCCGCCGGGATGGATCGCGTCCACCTCGAGGCGCCGAGCGACCTCGAGGATCTGGCCGATTTCCGCGTACGAGCTGGTTTTCTCGCCTTTCAACGGCTCGGCGCGGTCGGCCTCGGTGACAAACGGCCGGAGCCGGTCGGCGGCGACGTGGATCGCGACGGTGCGGATCCCCAGCCGGCGCGCGGCGCGCACGACCGCACCCGCGACCGCGCCGCGGTCGGCAACCAGGACCGATCCGTACATAAGACGGAGCCTAGTAGCTATCCGCGCAAAGCCCGGTGCACCATGTCACGCAAAACTCCGGCGACCTGCTCACGCGGCAGCTGCGAGCGCAGGAACGGCGTCGAATTCATCAGGCCGAAGGCCGCCTGCGCGCGTACGCGTGCGGTGTCGGCGTCGAGTCCGGGCTGCAGCCGGGTCAGCACGTCGACCCACTGCTCGACATACTCGCGCTGCGATTTCCGTACGATCCGGCGAGATTCGTCCGGCAGCCGGTCGAGCTCACCGAAATGGATCCGGATCACCGCCGGCCGCTCCAGCGCGAAGGCGACATGAAACTCGACGAGTGCGGCGAGCTGGTCGGCCGGCTCGGTGTGCGCGTCCAGGCGAGCCCGGCCGCCGTCCCGCAGGCCCTCGCTGACCGGGATCAACGCGGCCGACAACATCGCCTCCTTGCCGGCGAAATGGTGATAGAGCGCGGGTCCGGTCACGCCGGCGGCCGTGCCGATGTCGTCCATCCCCACGCCGTGATAACCGCGCGTGGCGAACAGCTCGAGAGCGATCTCGAGGATCTGCTCCTTACGGCTCGGCCGGCTCGACTTACCCGGCACGGTTCCGGCTGACATGCCGACACCCTAACCGCTTGGTCAGCTCGCTACGGTAGCCGAGTGAGTGTCCTCTCTCTGTTGCTGATCCTCATCGGCCTCGTGGTCTGCCTGGCTGTGGCCGCCGCGATCGTGATCGGTGTCGTTCTGCTCGTACGCGCCAACAGCAGGAAGTAGTCTGTGCCGGGTGGCATATCTGCAACCCTGGCATCTGCTCGTGGTCGGTGGCGGCGCGCTGTGCTGCCTCCTTGTGGTCGCCGCGATCGTGTTCGGCGTCGTGATGCTCACGCGCGCCAAGAACCGGCAAAACTCCTAGCCTTCGCGTACGAGCTGGCGCAGCTTCTTGCGGTCGAGCTTGCCGACGCTGGTCAGCGGCACCTGGTCGACCACGCGGACCTGCCGCGGATATTTGCTCGCCGCGATGTGTTCCTTCGCGTACGCGACCAACTCGTCCTCGGTCGCCTGCGCGTCCGGTCGCAGGCTCACGAAGGCCACCACCTCCTCGCCGAGCCGGTCGTCCGGCCGGCCGACCGCGGCCGCCATCGCCACCGCCGGATGGGTGACCAGCACGTCCTCGATGTCGCGCGGATAGACGTTGAAGCCGCCGCGGATGATCAGGTCCTTCTTGCGGTCGACCACGTACAGATAGCCGTCGCCGTCGACATGGCCGATGTCGCCGGTGTGCAGCCAGCCGTCGATCACCGTCACGGCGGTCGCGTCCGGCGCCTGCCAGTAGCCGGACATGATCCCCGGTGACCTCGCGCAGATCTCACCGTCCTCGCCGACCGGCAGCTCGCGATCGTCGTCGTCGCGGATCGACACCTCGCAGCCGGGGATCGGCAGGCCGACGCTGCCGACCTTGCGCCGTCCGTACGGGTTGGTGGAGATGATCGACGCCGACTCGGTGCAGCCGTAACCCTCGTAGATCTGCGCCGACGGCACACGTTTCTCGAACTGCTCGCGTACGCCGGCCGGCAGCGGCGCGGCTCCTGAGGACACGCTGACCAGCGCGCTCAGGTCGTAATCCTCCAGCGGCTGCGCCAGCAACATCTGGATCATTGACGGCACCAGTGGCGCGCGGCTGGCCTTGTGTGTCGCGGCCAAGTCGAGCCAGCCGGCCGGGTCGAACCAGCGCATCAGCAGCATCTTGCCTGGCTCTTCGGTGTGCGTACCGATGCAGGTGACCAGCAGGCCGTACGCGTGCGCCAGCGGCAACGGCACGAGGCTGGTGGTGGCACCTTCGACATCGGAGGCCTGGTGGCCGGCCGAACCACACCAGAACAGGTTGTCGTGGGTCAGCGGCACACCCTTGGAGCGGCCGGTCGTGCCACCGGTGAACAACAGCGCGGCGAGGTCGTCATCGGCACGGTCGACGATCGACCCCGGCTCGTTCGCCTCCAGCTCCGCGTACGGGACGACCGTCAGGTCGGGCGGCACGTCGGCAGGGATGTCGCCGACGACCGCCACGAACCTGACCGACGGCCGCACCTGCGCGCGTACGGCGGCGCCGACCTTGGCCAGGAACTCCGGCGTGGTGACCACCGCGACCGCACCTGAACTGTCCAGCGCGTGCGCCAGCTCGGCGACGGTGACCAGGAAGATCAGCGGCGTGATCACCGCACCGGCACGGAACAGCGCGGTGTAGCTGATCACCACCTCTGGACAGTTGGCCATCAGGATGACGACGCGGTCGCCAGGCGCCACGCCATGGCCGGCGAACCCGGCCGCGACCCGCGCCGCGCGGTCGGCCATGCCGCCGCGGGTGTGCCATTTTCCCTCGAAAAACAGCGAATCTCCGTCACCGATCGCCGCCAGCTGCCGCTCCGCCTGCCGTGCCAGGTTGTGATCCGCATTGTGATCAGGCATGCCACCCCTCACTCTGGTCGACTCGCAGTCACCCTTTACAAAACCACTCCACTTGTCAATGATGTGAGCCAGGTCATTCGGACAGGGAGACTCCATGAGCGACCCGACAACGCAATCACACTCCTCCCACCACCCCACCCAACGACAAGGCTTTCACTCCATCCAACGTGGCGGACTGAATTGGGACTCGTTCCCGCTGCGGCTTTTCGTCAAGGGAAACGCCAGGTTCTGGAACCCGGCCGATATCGACTTCAGTCGGGAAAAGGCCGACTTCGACGGCCTGACGCAGGTGCAGAAGGACAGCACGCTGAGCCTGGCGACCCTGTTCATCGCCGGCGAGGAGGCGGTGACCGAGGACATCCAGCCGTTCATGAAGGCGATGTCCGCGGAGGGCCGGCTCGCCGACGAGATGTACCTGACCCAGTTCTGTTTCGAGGAGGCCAAGCACACGGAGGTCTTCCGGCGCTGGCTGGACGCCGTCGACGCGTACGACGACCTGCACACCTGGGTCGCCGACAACCCCGGCTATCGGAAGCTGTTCTACGAGGAGCTGCCGGAGTGCCTGCACGCGCTGGACGACGACCCCAGCCCGCGCAACCAGGTGCGCGCCAGCGTCACGTACAACCACGTCATCGAGGGATCGCTGGCGCTGACCGGCTATTGGCAGTGGAACCGGGTGTGTACGCAGTTCGGCATCTTCCCCGGCATGCGCGAGCTGATCAAGCGGATCGGTGACGACGAGCGCCGGCACATGGCCTGGGGCACCTTCACCTGCCGCCGGCACGTGGCTGCCGACGACAAGATGTGGGACGTGGTCGGCGAGCGGTTCGCCGAGCTGGTGCCGTACGCGATGCAGCTCATCCAGGCCGGCAACGAGCGGTTCGAGGAGCCGCCGTTCGGACTCGACCCGGACGAGACCATGAAATACGCTGCCGACCGCGTACAACGGCGGTTGGGGGCCATCGAGTCGGCTCGCGGCGCTCCGCTCGCGCAGATCGACGTCGATGCCAGCCCCGAGGCGCTCGAGGACAAGTTCGGCGAGGAGGACGCCGCGGAAATCGCGCAGCTGGAAAGCTCGTCGTAGAAGTCGGTGGTCGCGATTTCTGTCGGACGTCGTCGTGACGATGGGTGCACTGTCGTTCTACTCCAGGATTCGGAGGGACAAGGTGCAGATCAACTACACGGACGAGTGCCGCGTCGGCGAGCTGACGTACGCGGTGGAGGCGCAGACCGATGACAGCGGCGTGGTGCGGCTGCGGCTGTGCGGCGTCGACGGTGGTGGCGTGCTCGCCGCCGAAGGCACGCTGCAGGTGCCGTCTGGCGCGCTGATCGACGCCAGCACGGTGCTGCGCCGCGCGCTCATCGGCCTCGGCAAGCTGCAGCCGCCGAAGCGCCGCGGCCAGACCGGCGGTCCGGCCAACAGCTTCCAGCCGTGGACGGCGGAGCTGAGCGGTCAGCTCCGGGAGAGCTGGCTCAGCAAGCCGGAGAGCACGCCGGCGTCCGAGCTCATCTGTGAGCTCGCCGGCATCCACGGCCGCTCGCGCAACGCGATCCGGGCTCAGCTGGCCAAGGTCGGCTGCGATCCGGACGTGCCCGGTCGCGCTCTGCGTGAGCTGGCCGCCGCCGACGGCTGAGGACTGGGACACATCGCGCACCGGCCGGGCTCGCCGCCCGACCGGTGACTTCCTACTGTTGACCACCATGATCAGGATGGCCAGCACCGCGGACGGCCCGGACCTCGGCGCGCTCAAGGTCGACGCGTGGCGGCAGGCGTACGCCGGCTTCATGCCGGCCGAGCTGCTGGCCGCGCTGGACCCCGACGAGGAGGCCGCCGACTGGTCGGAATACGTACGCACCATGCCGCCCGACCACCGGCTGTGGGTCGTGGACAGCGGCTCGGCCGTCACCGGTTTCTGCCGCACCGGGCCCGCCGACCAGGACACCGACCTCGGCCGCCGGGCCGCGGAGGTCTACGGCCTCTACATCTCGCCGGACCTGATCGGCACCGGCCTCGGCCGCGGCCTGTTCGGCAAGGCCGTGGCCGACCTCGACGCGCGCGGCTTCGACCCGATCTGCGTCTACGCGTACGAGCCCAACGTCCGCGCCATCCGCTTCTACGAACAGGCCGGCTTCGCTCCGGACGGCGCGACCCGGCTCGACGAGTCCGACAACACCGGCACCACGAAAATCCGCCTGGTCCGCTAGTCCAGCGCCGCGATCGCCTGAGCCCATCGGCTTCGTGAAGGGTCGCCGAAATTGTCGGTGGTGGCAAGGACGCTGGTATCGGGGGCCAAAAAATCGAGCGCCGGCGTCGTATGTGCCTGCTATGAAGAGGCGCGACTCCCGACGCTAAGAGGAATCCCGATGATCAGACAGCTCGACCCCGCTGGCCTGCCGGCGGCGACCGGAAACTACACGCACGGCACGGAGGTGACCGGCGCGACGCGTACGGTCTTCGTCAGCGGTCAGGTGCCGTGGGCCGACGAGGACGGCAAGCTGCCGGACGACTTCGAGTCGCAGTGCCGGATCACGTGGGACAACATCCGAAAAGTCCTGACCGAGGCCGGGATGGACCTGGAAAACCTGGTGAAAATCACCACCTTCCTGTCCGACCGCGGGCACCGCGAGGCGAATTCGCGCATCCGCGAGGAAGTGCTCGGCGCGCATCGGCCAGCGGTCACGATCATCATCTGTGACATCTACTCCGACGCATGGCTGCTGGAGATCGACGCCATCGCGATGGCGTAAACCTCAGCACAGTCCGTTGGCGCGCAAGGTCGACAGCGCGCCGACGGTCACATAGCCACGCCATTCCAGCATCGCCGCCGGAGAATAGCTGGAATAGTCGACGACCCAGCCACCGTCCGGCTGTTGCAGACCGGCGAGCCGGCGCAGGTCAGCGTCGATGACCGAGGCGGAGAACAGTCGGCGCGCCGCGTCGTCCGGCAGCGGAGCGAAATCCAGCGGACGCATCGTCTCGCCTTCCGCCCCGCCGGCGACCGGCACCAGGCCGTCTGCCGGGACAAAAGCGCTCAACCGGTCGAGAAGCGCGTCCGCCTCCGGATACGATTTTCGCGCCGCCTCAAGGAAACGTACGGCAAAGGCGAGCACCAGCGCAAAAGGTCGCACATCGAGCTCGCGGATCTCGGACAGACAGTAGTCGCTGATTCGCGCCAGCCACGGATGACCGGCAACCGCCGGATCGTGCGCGGCGACCAGGTGCGCCTTTTCCGCCACGATCGCGGAAATCTGCAGAGCGGACACGGTCGAGTCTGCCTCGGCCCAAAACGGCGCACAGCCGGCCGGATCGCGCACCGGCACGGCAAACGGCACACCGCCGTCCGGCAGCGTGACGGTGTCCAACCAGTCACACAGCTCCACCGCTCGCGGAGTCGGTCCGGCTTCGGCGAAAACCTCGAAAGCGTGCAACGCCGCACCGGTCTGGCTCTCGGTCGAACGCAGATCCGGCTCCAGTCCCCAGCCATAGCCACCGTCCGAGTTCCGATATGCCTCCAGCGCGGCGACAGCCGCTTCGGGGTCACCTCCGGCAAACAAATGCTCATAGCGGCGCCGGTCGAGGAGCCGCGCGTGCGTTGCCATGAAGTCCGAGGCTGCGGTCAGATCGATGGTCATGGAGCGATCCTTGACCACACACCCGGTCGCCGTCTTGAACAGATCAGACGTCCGGGTCTCGCCTCTGGAACGGTCGGATGCACGAATTTCGAGCCGTACGCTCCTCAATGCCTGACCAACTCGAGTTGGAGCCGACGCTGGCTCGACGTATCAGAATCTCACGCAATAACGTGAGGAGATGAGGTCATGGCGAGCGATTTCCAGCGCCGCAAGGTCGGTGGTGTCTTCGACGCGATGGACGACGAGCACCGCGGCTATCTGACCAGAAACAGTTTCGAAGCGTTGGCCGCGCGGTGGACGTCGCTGCGCGGCCTGGTGCCTGACTCCGCCGAGTACGCGCACCTGCGCTCGATCATGCTCGGCTGGTGGGACTCACTGAGTGCGTCGGCGCAGAACGGCGAACGAGTCACGCTGGACGACGTGATGGCGGTGGTCGACCAGTTGCCGACCATGACCGGCGCGGTGAACGCGACCGCAGACGCGATGTTCGAGGCGATTGACGAAAACGGCGACCGCCGGATCTCGCGTTCGGAATATCGCCAGCTGGTCGAAGCCTGGACGGGCCAGGAGACGGACACCGACGAGATCTTCGAACGCCTCGACCTGGATGGCGATGGCCACATCTCGCACGAGGAGTTTCGCCGGCTGTGGACCCAGTTCTGGGTCGAGGATGACCCAACGGCCCCCGGCACCTGGGTCTTCGGCCACCTGGCAGAACCAGCCCACTAACAACGACGACATGGAGCGTGGACACCTGCAGAGCCCCCGAACCAAACTGGACCACACGGATGGGGGTCCGGGCCCGCCCCCGGGGCGGGATCTGGGGGCTCCGCCCTCAGGAAAATAACGATGTTCCGCTAGCCCGAAGGCGTGCCCGCCGAGCACGCCACGCCAAGGAACGAGTGGAGATGAGGGGACTTGAACCCCTAACCCCTGCCTTGCAAAGGTACGAGCCTTCACGCTCCGTACCCGCGTGAGCCAGGAATTTCGCCGTGTGTAACGGATTCCCCGTACGACCATGATCATTCCCCGTGAGATACCGCCAGTCCGGGCACGTGAGGGGCACGCAAAGGACACGGCCGGCTCCCCGTCATGAGTGTGCTGGTTGGTCTTCCCGTCGGCAGGCGTAGCCCGTGCAGATCAGGTCTCCAGGGTCAACCAACGCCTCACCGGTTGACCCTGGAGACCTGATCTGCATGCCTTGAGGTGTCGACGGGAAGACCGGCCAGTGCCGCGTACCGCCAGATCCGTACCGGGCTTCTCGGAGGCGCCAGGGGGTTCGGGGGCCGGCGAGGACCCCCGAGTACGCACGACGCGGCTGCACGATCTCGCCTGACTCGGCGGCTTGGATCAGCTCGGCATCGACCTGGTCATGATCCGCCGTTGACGCCTGGCCTCTACGTGATCTTGCGCGCCAGTGGCGCGAGCGGCGACGGTCGTCCGAGGACGGCGCCCCAGCGCCGCCCGCAGCGGCGGGCGGCGGCGAGCGCGCCGCAGGCGCGCTCTTGATCCAAGAGAGGTCAACTCGTCAACCAGTGCAGAGAATCCGGCCGTACTGCCGCCAGCGTTTACTTTTTGTCGAGCCGCAAGAGTGCGCGAACCATCTCGACGTGCCGCGCGCCTACGCTGTCGTTCGTCGGATCGGGCTTTCGTTGTGCCCAGACCACGAACGATACGACGACGATTAGGACGCATAGCGGAATCACCAGTAACACGATTGGCACGGTGACGGCCGCGCGAGATATGACGCCGACCGCGTCTGTGATGATCTTTGCCAGTTCGTGGTGCATGGTCTCCTCGATGAAGCCGTGAGGGACAAGCTCTGAACGCGCTTCGCCCTCGCCTGCTTATTCAGCCGGCCTCGCGATGAACTGGACAGGAGGAGGAGCGAACACGGGCGCTTGGTGAATCTCCGGTCAAGCGCGCGGAGGCGCAGGTATTCGGCGTCGGCTTCGTCGCTGATGCGAAACAAACAACGGGTCCGCAGGTGGCCATGTGGTCGTTGGTTGCGTTTGAGCTGGTACGAGTAGCTTCATCGTGTGGTCGAGGTACGTCTGCAGGAGGCGAAGGCGCTGGCTGAGGCGCTGGTGTCGTCGCTGGGTGACCGGTGGAAGCATCTACAGGCCGTGGGTGCCCGCGCGGCCGTACTGGCGCCGGCAGTGCCGGAAGATGACGGCGAGCTGTTGGTCATGGCGGGCTGGCTGCATGACATCGGGTATGCGCCGGAGATCGCGCGTATGGGCTTTCATTCGCTGGATGGTGCGGTGCACCTTCGTGAGCTGGGCTATCCGGAGCGCCTGGTGTGCCTGGTTGCTCATCACACTGGGGCTCGGTTTGAAGCCGCGGAACGTGGGTTGTCGGCGGAGTTGGCGGCGTTCGAGCTGGAGGACGGCCCGACCATGGACGCGCTGGTCTGTGCGGACCTGACGACCGGTCCGCAAGGTCAGCCGTTGTCGTTCGATGAGCGCATGGCCGAGATTCTGCGGCGGTACGACGAGGACTCTCCCGTGCATCGCGCCATCACGGCGGCGCGGGAGAGCCTGGCGGGATCGGTGGACCGTACTCGGCGGCGGCTAGCCGATGTAGGGCTCGGTTCGGTGTTCTAGGTAGTGGTCGATGCGTAGGCGCATGGACGGGTGGATGTTGAGCTTGTCCAGCTCGGCGGGCTGTACGAAGACGACTTCGCTGGTCTCGTCGCTGGTCCGGAGCGTGCCGCCGAGTATCCGGGTGGTGAAGCACATGGAGAACTGCTGCCGGACTTCGCCGTCGTCGTAGGCCATGACGTGGTGCGGGTTGCTGTAGATGCCGACCAGTCCGGTGACCTCGACGTTGATGCCGGTTTCTTCTTCGACTTCGCGCACCACGGCGTCGGCGACTGTTTCGCCGATGTCGACGCCTCCGCCGGGTACGGCCCAGAGCTTGTTGTCGGTGCGGTGGACCATCAAGATTGCGCCGGTCTCGTCGGGGACGATCGCGGTGACGGATGGCACCATGCTGTTGGCCGCTGGCGCGTTCGGGTCGTTGAAGTAGTCGATGCGCGGCATTAACTCACCTTCTCACGCCGTGGCGTGCGTCGCTTGGGCTGCGGTTCGTACGGCACGGCCAGGTCCCACACTCGATCGAAGCTCGCCTGGTAGTGGTCAAAGAGCCGCCCGCCGGGGACCCGTTGCAGGTGCAGCACGGGTGATTGCGAGGCGGGCGCGCCGTAGACGTGGGTGTTGACGTACATCGTGTTGTCGCCGCGATAGATCGAGTTGTACAGCGTGGTGTTATGCAAACGAACCTCGACACCTGGCGCGCCAAGCGCGGGCTTGAGGTAGTTCAGGGAGAGCAGGACGCGCGCGGCCATGCTGGAGCCGATGTCTTCTTCTTCGGCGCGCAGGTCGACGGCATCGCCGTCTGGGTCGCCGAGAAGTACGCGGACGCGTCCGCCTTCGGCTCCCATCTTGATCATGGCGCCGGCAAGGTCGGGATGACCGCCATCCGGTAGGAACAGTCCGGCGTACACCAGGATGTCCAGTGAGTCGCTGGCGTTGTCCACGAGGGACCGCCAGCGGTCGTGTGGAACGACGATGCGGCTCGGGTAAAGGGCGATGAACTCCGCTTCGCTGGCGACCTTCGTTCGCGTTTCGTCCATAACGTCCGGCCAGAGGTACGCCTCGTCCGTACCGAGTAGCTTCGCGACGGCCCATCGGTGTGTACGGTGCGGCACCCGGCCGCTCATAATCCAACGCTCGACGGTCTTCTGGTTGACCTCGACGTGCTTCGCCACGTCTTTGAGGTGCAGCCCAGCGGCAGTGATTGACCCTCGTAGCCGTTCGTTCGGCATTCGCCGTACCTCCCCGTGGGACGCCTTGGGACGTTTACAGACTATCAGAAACGTCCCAACACGTCCCTTGACGTGGTGACGAAGTCCCTACTCTTTGCGGTTTTCTTTTGCTGCGAGAGAAATTCTTTGCTCGCAACACACAGAGTGGGAGGTAGTCATGGCTTTCAAGCCTGGACAGCGGTTCGCGGTCCCGTTCGAGGTGCTGTGCCCGAACGGCTGCGTACTGGCCGGCGGAGTCTCGGCGGTGACGGACTTCGAGGTCAAGCGGGGTGACAACCACAAGCGGGACAAGGCGACCGGCATGCGGCTGTGGCAGGTCGCAGTCTTCGACGCCGATCCGGAGGCGCGGGACGGTTCGCGAGAGATCAAGGTCAAGGTCGCGTCCGAGGTCCAGCCGGTCCTGCCCGGCGGTCCGTTCACGGCGGTCGAGCTGACCGGCGTGTCGGTCGTGCCGTGGATCGATGACAGTGGCCCGAAAGCGCGCGTCGCGTTCTCCGTGTACGCCGATGGCATCCGTGCCGTGTCCGGTAAGGCGACCGGCAAGGCGTCTGCTTCGCAGCCGGCTGCGGCGTAACCGCCGGGTGTGGGGGCGATGAGAATGCGGCGCGGACCTGATCCGTTGTTGGACGCTATTCGGGAATTCGTGGCCGCACGGAACGAGGCCGACGCGACTGTACGCGCACTCGTCGCGTACGCGCGAGAGCTGGCGACGACTCGCAAGTACAGGTTGGTCGAGATCGCTGAAGCGGCCGGCATGTCGATTTCCGGAGTTCGCAACGCGTACGGCGAGGTCGACCTGGAAAGGGCACGGCAGATGATGGCGGCTATCGGGGAGGGCGAGCATGAACACGAGTGAACGAGCCGGCAGGATTGCGACCCTGCGTTTCGTGGCTGACCTGTGCGAGCGGGTGCCGGAGCTGCCGGTTCCCCATCCTGGCAGTGGCGTTGTGTCGGCCCGTACGGACGCTGAGGGCAGGGCGGAGATTGAGCGCCTGGCCAACGCCTTGCGATCGCTCGGCGTGCCGGCAGTCGTCTACGAGGACAGCAATCACGGCATCAAGGTGGTCTTCGGCGACTACTACGCGCTGTACATCTTCCGCGAGGCGATGGCCAAGCACTATGCCCTCAGCTCGTACTCCGACGCGGTGAAACCGGATCTGGAGGACGTGGCATGAACAAGATGCCGCCTCCGACCGTGCGCGAGGAACTGGACGCGCTGACGCTGGCTGTCCGGTCTGAGGATGACCGGTGGACGAAACAGATTCTTGATCGGCTGAACGTGCAGTATCCCGAGGTCGTGCGCGCGATTCACCGCGGCTTGGGTCTGTCGTACGGACCGTACGACTTCTGACAGGGCAGGCGCCGGACCATCGGCTCGGCGCCGCCCTCCAGCCCCCGGAGTTTTGGGGCTATTTCTCAAAGGATGTGAATTCATGCCTCAGGAGACGTCTGCCCAAAACACGGGCAGCAGCAACGATAGGAAACCCGGCAACTGCCAAGGCTGCGGCAAGTTCTACCGACCGGCACCGGAGGTCGTCGGGCCGTACTGCCGTGCCTGCGCCGGACAGGGCGAGTTGTTCGCTATCGGCACCCTGCGCGCGACCAGTACGCGGAGGTGGTCGCGATGATCGGGCGTGGAATCGGCGGTGTCGGCAAGGCGGTCCGCAAAGACCCGCCCGAAATGGTGATGATCCCCAAGGAAAAACCGCCGCTGTGGCTGGTTCTGCTGCAATGGCTCGCGGTCCTGGTCGGCCGGCTGCTGATGTTGCTGGGCCGGCATCCGTTCCTGACGTCGTTGATCGTCACGACTGCGGTGCTGTGTCGTACGGTGCACTGGCTGGCGGCCGTGGTCTATCTCGGTGGTCTGGCTCTCGCTTTCGTGGCGTGGCGGTGGCGCTGGCCGGCGGCGTTTCGGACCTGGGTCGCCGTACCCACCCGCTCGGCCTGGCGTCGCGAGTTGGTCTACCGCCGGCACTGGCAACCGGCCATGGTGCTCTCGGACCTGTCTGACGACTGCGCCGGAGTGGAATACCTGCCGGTCCTGCGGCGGGTCGTCTCCGACAACGCCTACGACCTGGTGCGCGTCGGGATGATCTACGGCCAAGTCCCCAAAGACTTCGAGGACGCCGCCGAAGCACTCGCGCACGTGTTCAAAGCCGCGTCCTGCCGAGTCATCGTCAACAGCCCGCAAGACCTCACCCTCGTTTTCCTTCGCCGGGACGTACTCGCGGCTCCGATTCCGGCGCTGCCGTCGCCGCCGTCGCCGGACCTGGCGGCGTTGCCGATCGGTCATCGCGAGCAGTACGCCCCGGCCAAGCGGGTCGACGCGGTGAAAGCGTTGATACGTAAGGGATTGCGCCGACCCGATGTAGTCGAGGTCGGTACGGGGCTGGCGGGGCGGTCGTTGTGGCTGCTGCGGCTGATCGGTACGCACATCCTGATCTCCGGCGCGACCGGCGCCGGTAAGGGCTCGGTGCTGTGGTCGATCATCCGCTCCCTGGACGCCGCTATCGGGTCCGGCGCGGTCGAGATTTGGGCTATCGACCCGAAAGGCGGCATGGAACTGGCCTTTGGCGCGGCGATGTTCAAGCGGTTCTGCTACGGCGACGACGACGAGAAAGACGCCGACAAACGCAAGTCCTACGAACTGGCCTACGCCGAGTTCCTAGAGGACGCGGTAGCCGAACTGCGGCGCCGGCAGGCACGGCTACGCGGAGTGTCCCGGCTGCACGTCCCGATGCCGGATGACCCGCTGATCCTGATCATCATTGACGAGCTGGCCTCGCTGTCCGCCTACGTCGTCGACCGAGACGCCAAGCAACGCATCGCCAAAGCGCTCGCGCTGATCCTGTCCCAAGGCCGCGCGGTCGGCGTCCTGGTCGTCGGCGCCGTACAAGACCCCCGCAAAGAAACCGTGCCGTTCCGGGACCTGTTCCCGACCCGTATCGCGCTGCGGCTCACTGAGGCCGAGCAGGTGGATCTGGTGCTCGGCAAGGGAGCACGTGACCGTGGGGCCGTTTGCGACCTGATCCCCGAGAGCACTCCCGGCGTCGGCTATGTCGCGCTGGAAGGCGTCCGTGAACCGGTCCGAGTACGCGCCGGATACCCGAATGACGACGACATCCGCACCATGGCGCAGTTCCACACCGCCGGTCGCGGTGCTGCTCCTGTGAAGACCTGGCCGGAGGCCGCGTAGCCATGAAAATGACGCTGATCGGGACCCACCGCGAACTCGCTGTGGCGCTGCAAACCGTACGGCTTCTGTTTCACATCAGCGAAAAATCGGAGCCGCACCAAGGTGCCGGTCCCGGCGGCGTGCACCGCTTCACCATCTACCTCGACGTGATTCCGCTGCTGGACACCTCACCGGACGGCTACCCGGACGAGAGCCAGCGGCCTCGGAGGCACCCGCAATGAACCACATTCATATGCCCGAGTGCTGGACCTGCCTGGACTTCGGCGACCTGGCCAACCTCGGCCCGTGCCCGCACTGCCGGCCGGATGCGTACGCGGCGCACGTCGCCAGCGAACTCGCCACCCGCCCCACCACCACGCCGACTCCGGGAGGTGACCCGTCGTGGGTGTCCTGAGCATCCCCGCAGAGCTGATGACCACTGAAGCTCTGCGCGATGTCGCCATCTCGACCGGCGTGTGCGTGCGGCCCGTCCTGCAACGGCTCACCGACTCCACGACGGGTGAGTCCCGGATCGTGCCGATTCCCTGCGGCGCCACGCTGGACAGCAAATGCCCACCGTGCGCGGACCGGGCTCGGCGGCTGCGGATTCAGCAGTGCCGCGAGGGTTGGCACCTGGACGCGGACCCCGGCGACGACCAGGCCGACGAGCTGGACCAGGCGGACGAGCTGGCCGGTGGTGGCAACGAGTTGGACCAGGCGGAGGACGAGGTTTCCGGCGACGGGGAGGAGGGTGCCCGTACCGAGGAGGAGGGGTCGGTACGGTCCCGCTCCACCCGTCGCCGGCAAGACATGCCGGACCTGCCGCGTCTGCCGATGGCCAAGACCACGGTCGGCCGGTCCTTCGTCGGCAACGACGGCACCGTTTACCGCCCGTCGACGTTCCTGACGGTGACGCTGCCGAGCTACGGCAAAGTGCGGCCGGACGGCACCCCGGTCGACCCGTCCACCTACGACTACCGGCGGGCCGCGCTGGATGCCATGCATTTCTCCAAACTCTGGGACCGGCTGGTGCAGAACATGCGCCGCTGCGTCGGCTACAACGTCCAGTACTTCGCCGCCGTCGAACCACAACGACGACTGGCCCCTCACCTGCACGTGGCCATGCGGGGCACCTTCCCGCGAGCGGTCATGCGGGAAGTGGTGGCCGCGACCTACTTTCAACTTTGGTGGCCTAGTCACGAAAAGCCCGTCTATACGACGCGGCTGCCGGTCTGGCGACCCTACCGCGACGGCGGCGGCACCTACGTCGACCCCGACACCGGGGACGAGCTGGTCACCTGGGATGCCGCGCTGGACCGGATCGACGCCGACGAGCACGCCGAACCGGCGCACGTGCTGACTTTCGGTACGCAGACTGACGTTCAGGGCCTGATCGGTGGACCCAAGTCCGACCGTGCCATCGGTTACCTGTGCAAATACCTCACCAAGTCCATATCCGCCGGCGCTACCGCCGGTACGGGCTCGGACGAACCCAGCGCCGCACAGCAGTCGCACATCAGCCGACTGCACGAACAGGTCCGGCTGCTGCCTTGCTCGCCGGAGTGCGCGAACTGGCTCCGGTACGGCGTCCAGCCCAAAGACGCACACGCCGGCATGCGGCCGGGTTGCTGCCCGCGTAAGGCGCACAAGCGGCACACCCTCGGCCTCGGCGGCCGCCGCGTCCTGGTCTCCCGCAAGTGGACCGGCAAAACGCTCGACCAGCACCGCGCCGACCGGAAAGAGGTCGTGCGCCTGGTCCTCGAAGCGGCCGGCATCGACCTGCCAGAAGGCGCCACCCGCGACGAGCTCGACGCCAACGGCCGCCCCCGCTGGATCTGGGAACCAGTACGGCCCAACGACGACCCGGTGCCGGTCGTGACCGTACTTTCCCAGCTCATCACCCAACGCCAGCAATGGCGCGAGCAATACGAACGGGCACGCGAACGGCTGGCCCACAGTAATTCCGCAACCAAGATCAACACTGCCGCTGAAGCGGCCTGACCAGCAGAAAGCGAGGTACCAACGATGAGCACTACATACCTCACGGTCGAGGAAACGGCCGAACAGATGAACGTCCCGGTGCGCTTCGTACGGCGGTTGGTCGAGGAGCGGCGCATTGCCTTTCACCGATTCGGCCGGCACGTGCGCCTGGCCGTCGCTGATGTCGACGCATTCATGAATGCTGGCCGCGTCGAGCCGCACTCGTACGGTCGGGCCGCCTGATGGCCGGCCGCCGCGACTGGGGCCGAGTCCGCCAACTGCCGTCCGGCCGGTGGCAGGCGCGCTATCCCGGCCCGGATGACGTACTCCGGCCCGCACCCGACACGTTCAGCCGCAAGAGGGACGCTGCCGAGTGGCTGGTCAGCAAGCGCGCCGAGATTCTGCGGGACGAGTGGATCGACCCGACGAAAGCGGCCGTCACGCTCGATGAGTTCGGCATGCGCTGGATCGAAGAGCGCAAGCTTGAGGAGACTTCGCGCGAGCGCTACCTCAATGCGTTCAAGGGACACATCTCGCCGGTTCTCGGCACTCGATCGCTGGACAAGATCAAAGAGCAGCAGGTCCGGTCGTGGCGCAAGAACCGCCAAGATCACGGCGTCGGACAGCCCAGCATCGCCAAGGCGTATCGGCTGCTCCACGCCATCATGGAGACAGCCGTCGATGATGGCCTGATCCGCCGGAACCCGTGCCGCATCAAGGGTGCCGGCAAAGACGGCTCGGCTGAGCGTACGGTCCTCACGGTTCCGGAGGTCTTCGCGGTCGCGGACGCCATCCCCAAGCGATACCGCGCACTCGTTCTCCTTGCGGCGTTCACGAGTCTCCGGTTCGGCGAGCTGGCGGCGCTACGCCGTAACCGCGTCGACCTCGAAACGCTCGACGTAGCGGTACGGGAAGCACAGGCCGAGCTACAGAACGGCAAGAAGATCATCAAGGCGCCGAAGTCGGAGGCAGGCAAGCGTGACGTTTCGATTCCCGACCTGATCAAGGCCGTACTCAAACATCACCTGGACGAGTACGCCGATCCTGCCTCGGACGGCTTCGTGTTCATCGGTCCACGCGGCGGTCGACTCCAGCGCCACAACTTCCGGCGGATCTGGCGCAAGGCAGTAGAGGACTCGAAGATCCGGCACCAGGATGTCCACTTTCACGACCTGCGGCACACCGGCAACGACCTGGCCGCCAAGGCTGGCGCGTCCACCAAGGAACTGATGGCTCGCATGGGCCACGCTTCGATGCGCGCGGCGATCATCTACCAGCACAGCTCCCGCGAGCGGGACCGCGAAATCGCCAAGGCCATCAGCGCGAACGCCGAAGGGGCACGGCAGGTCCGTACGGAGCCTCCCGAACCTGAGGGGCACGCGGAGGGCACGCAAGGCGCCATCGCCAGCTAGCACGAAAGCCCAGGAAGCGAGCGAAAGGCTCGTTCACCTGGGCTTTCGTGTGTGGTGGAGATGAGGGGACTTGAACCCCTAACCCCTGCCTTGCAAAGGCAGTGCTCTGCCAGTTGAGCTACATCCCCGGGTCCCGGTACGCCGAAGGGGCGGCCCGGCTTCGGGCCGCCTGGTCGACGACGCCCTAGCTGAGGTCGGTCTCCGGGGCCGTGGTGGCCTCGTGCCACAGGTCGCGCTCGTCGTTGGCGTCCTTGATCTTCTTCGCGATGAAGGCACCCACGAGCAGCAGACCCAGGATGATCAGAACCTTCTTCACCGTGTTACCCCTTTCACGGGCAGTGCGGAGTGGGGCTAGCTGGAATCGAACCAGCGACCTCATCGTTATCAGCGATGCGCTCTAACCGACTGAGCTATAGCCCCGCGGGCACGAGAAACGACACTACCGTACGCGTCGCGGCCGCCTCAAAGCAGTATCCCCTTGTGTGAGCGCGGCAACCTCAGTCACGCTCCGCCAGGGTGATCTCGATGCCCCCGACCAGGTCCGCGCACACGTTGTAGATGAACGAACCGATGGTCGCCAGCGCCGAGAAGAGTACGACGTTGATCAGGCCGATCACCGCGGCGCCGCCGATCACCAGCTGCGGGCTGATGGCGAATCCGCCGGTGCCGGAGCTGTCGGAGGTGAACGTCTTGATCGTGTTGTTCACGTCATCGAAGACTCCCATGCTCCACAACGCCACGTAGATCGCTGTGGTCGCGACCACGAAGACGATCAGCAGCACGGCGGAGACGGCCAGTGAGAACTTCAGCACCGACCACGGGTCGATCCGGCGCAGCTGCAGCCGGGCACGCCGCGGGCCGCGAGCGGCGGCCGCCTGCATGGTGCTCTTGGCACTGCGTACGGCACGGCCGACCGAGCCGAGCGCGCCGCCGGAGCCACCGACGGTCGCGGTGCCGGTCGCGGTGCCGACGGAGCTGGACTCCGGCCCCGCACCTGAGCCGTAGCTGGTGCCGATGGTGGAGCCGGTGCCCGGCGGGATGCCGTAAGACGGAGCGCCCGGCTCGCTGACGCCGTAGCGGCCGGCGCCGGAGCTCGGCGCCGACGAGCTGTCGTCATAGCTCGAGCCGTAACCGGAGTCGAAGCTGGAGCTGGAGCTGGAGCCGAAGGACGAGTCGGAGGACGACTCGCCGAGATAGCTGCTGGACGAACCGGGCGTGCCGTTGCCACCGAAGGCGGACGGCACGTTGATGGTCTGGGTCGCCGTGGACGGAGGCACGGACGCGCGGCCGGAGGCCGCCGACGAGGAGCCGCTGTCCACCGACGGCCCGCCGCTGCTCGGCGCCGCGCCGTTGCCGCTGGTCGGAGCGGTGCTGGCGGTCTCGTCCACGTTGTCGTCAGAGCCGGCGGCACCGGCCTGGCCGACGGCAGCCCTGCCGACGACCGGCTGGCCGCCGCCGCTCGGGGTTCCGTCGCTCATCGTCTCACCCGTCCTGTCCATCCTGCGGTCCATCCGGCTGCTGCGCATCCGGCTGTTCATCAGGCCGTACGTCCGCCTCTGCGTCAGACGCAGCGGTGGCCTGCTGACCATCCTGAGTGTCCGACTCGTCGGCCTCGTCGGCATTACGCGCGACCGCGAGCAAAGTCACTCCGTCCGGCAGATCCATCAGCTTGACACCTTTAGTCTGCCGCTTTGACGACCGTACAGGCTCGACCGGAGTCCTGATGACCCCACCGACAGAGGTGATGGCGAAGATCTCGTCATCAATATGGACGGCCAGAGCGGCCACCAGGTTGCCGCGACGTTCGTCATACTCGAACGTGCGCACGCCCTTGCCACCGCGGTTGTGGGTCGGATATTCCTCCACCGGCGTCCGCTTGGCATAGCCGGAGGCGGTCGCGATCAGCAGCTCCATGCCTTCGCTCACCACCTCCATGGACAGCAGCTCGTCGGCCTCGTCGAACCGCATGCCGATCACACCGGAGGTGGCCCGGCCCATCGGACGAAGCGACTCGTCGGAGGCGCGGAACCGGTTTGACTGGCCCTGCCGACTGGTCAACAGCAGATCGTCCGTCTCCGAGATTAGAGCGGCGCTGACCAGCTCGTCGTCCTCCCGGAGATTGATCGCGATGAGTCCTCCCTGCCGAGCCGAGTCGAACAGGGCCAGCTCGCTCTTCTTCACCAGGCCGCGCTTGGTGGCCAGTACGAGGTAAGGCGCGACCGCGTAGTCCTTGATCTGCATGACGGACGCGATGTGCTCGTCCTGCTGGAAGGCGAGCATGTTGGCCACATGCTGGCCGCGCGCGTCGCGGTTGGCCTCCGGCAGCTCGTACGCCTTCGCGCGATAGACCCGGCCCTTGTTGGTGAAGAACAGGATCCAGTGGTGGGTCGAGCCGACGAAGAAGTGGCTGACGATGTCGTCCTGCTTGAGCTGCGCGCCCTTCACACCCTTGCCGCCGCGGCGCTGCGACCGGTAGAGGTCGACCTTGGTCCGCTTGGCATAGCCGGTCTGGGTGATGGTGACGACGACGTCCTCTTCCGGGATCAGGTCCTCGATCGACGACTCGCCGTCGAACGGGATGATCTTGGTGCGCCGGTCGTCGCCGTTGCGCTCCACGATCTCGGCGAGCTCCTCGCCGATGATCTGCCGCTGCCGCTCGTCGCTGGCCAGGATCGCCTCGAGCTCGGCGATCTCGATCATGATCTGCTCGTACTCTTCGGTGATCTTCTGCCGCTCGAGGGCGGCCAGGCGGCGCAGCTGCATGTCCAGGATCGCGGTCGCCTGGATCTCGTCGATGTCCAGCAGCTGCATCAGGCCGGTACGCGCGTCGTCGACCGTCGCGGACGCGCGGATCAGCGCGATCACCTCGTCCAGCGCGTCCAGCGCCTTCAGATAGCCGCGCAGGATGTGGGCGCGCTCTTCCTTCTTGCGCAGCCGGAAGCGGGTACGCCGGACGATGACCTCGACCTGGTGGGTGATCCACAGCCGGACCAGCTCGTCGAGCCGGAGCGTACGCGGCACGCCGTCGACGATCGCCAGGTTGTTGACACCGAAGCTGTATTGCAGCTGCGTGTGCTTGTAGAGGTTGTTCAGCACGACCTTGGCGACCGCGTCACGCTTGAGCGTGATCACGATCCGCATGCCGATCCGGTCGCTGGACTCGTT
The DNA here is from genome assembly GCF_010993745.1 of Fodinicola acaciae. Lineage (NCBI taxonomy): Bacteria > Bacillati > Actinomycetota > Actinomycetes > Mycobacteriales > Fodinicola > Fodinicola acaciae. Next base: position 608,030 of record NZ_WOTN01000004.1, on the reverse strand, counting down.
GGCGATGTCCGCGATGCCGGCCAGCCGGCCGTCCTTCACCAGGCTGGCGATGTTTTCGATCAGGTTGTCGATGTTGACCTGGTATGGCAGCTCGGTGACGACCAGGATCTGCCGGCCGCGCGAGTCCTCCTCGGCCTCGATGACCGCGCGCATCCGGACCGAGCCGCGGCCGGTGCGATATGCCTCTGCGATGCCGTTGGTGCCGACGATCAGGCCGGAGGTGGGGAAGTCGGGTCCCTTGATCCGCAGCATCAGCTGGGCCAGGGTCTCCTCGCTGGAGGCCTCCGGGTTGTCCAGGGCCCACTGCACTCCGTCGGCGACCTCGCGCAGGTTGTGCGGCGGCATGTTGGTGGCCATGCCGACCGCGATGCCGGAGGAGCCGTTGACCAGCAGGTTGGGGAACCGCGCCGGCAGGATCGACGGCTCCTGGGAGCGGCCGTCGTAGTTGGGGCCGAAGTCGACGGTGTCCTCGTCGATGTCCCGCAGCAGCTCCATCGCCAGCGGGTCCATCCGGCACTCGGTGTAACGCATGGCGGCCGGCGGGTCGTTGCCCTGCGAGCCGAAGTTGCCCTGGCCGTCGATCAGCGGATAGCGCAGCGACCACGGCTGCGCCATGCGTACGAGCGCGTCGTAGATCGCCGAGTCACCGTGCGGGTGATACTGGCCCATCACGTCGCCGACGACCCGAGAGCACTTGGAATAGCCGCGGTCGGGCCGGTAGCCGCCGTCGTACATCGCGTAGAGGATCTTGCGGTGCACCGGCTTGAGGCCGTCGCGTACGTCCGGCAGCGCGCGGCCGACGATGACCGACATCGCGTAGTCGATGTAGCTGCGCTGCATCTCCTGCTGGATGTCGACGAGCTCGATCCGATCGCCGGCCGGCGGCCCGGCGGGCCCTGGCGGCGTGGTCGGGGTTTCGGTCATCGTGCGGCCTTCCTGATGTGCGCGAGATCACTTCTATGCGGCGCGGATTTGCCGATCATGCGAGGAAAAGCTGCCTTCCACTGTGGGTAATCCTGTGGAAACTGTGGATAATCTGCCGGAGGTCCGTGAGGAAAGCCACAATATTCCTAAACATCCAGAAAGCGGACATCGCGCGCATTCCGGGTGATGAAGTGCCGGCGCGACTCCACGTCCTCACCCATCAGGATGCTGAACAGCTGGTCGGCGGTGGCCGCGTCGTCGAGCGTCACCTGGAGCAACAGCCGGTTGGCCGGATCCATGGTGGTCTCCCACAGCTCCTTGGCGTTCATCTCGCCGAGGCCCTTGTAGCGCTGTACGCCGTCGTCCTTCGGCAGCTTGCGGCCCGCCTCGATGCCGGCGGCGATCATCGCGTCGCGCTCACGGTCGGAGTAGACGTATTGCGGCTCGCTGCGCTGCCACTTCAGCTTGTAGAGCGGCGGACAGGCGAGGAAGACGTGGCCCTCCTCGACCAGCGGCCGCATGAACCGGAACAGCAGGGTCAGCAGCAGCGTACGGATGTGCTGGCCGTCCACGTCGGCGTCGGCCATCAGCACGATCTTGTGATAGCGCAGCTTGGTGAGGTCGAAGTCCTCGTGGATGCCGGTGCCGAGCGCGGTGATCAGCGACTGGACCTCGGTGTTTTTCAGTACGCGGTCGATCCGCGCCTTCTCCACGTTGATGATCTTGCCGCGGATCGGCAGGATCGCCTGGAACATCGAGTCGCGGCCGGACTTGGCCGAGCCGCCGGCCGAGTCACCCTCGACGATGTAGAGCTCGGAACGGCTCGGGTCGGTGGACCGGCAGTCGGCGAGTTTTCCCGGCAGGCCACCGATTTCCAGCGCGCCTTTGCGGCGTACGAGCTCGCGGGCCTTGCGCGCGGCGATCCGGGCCTGCGCCGACGAGATCGACTTGGTGATGATCGTCTTCGCCTCGGCCGGGTTGCGCTCCAGCCAGTCGGCCAGCCACTCGTTGGTGGTCTTCTGGACGAACGACTTGACCTCGGTGTTGCCGAGCTTGGTCTTGGTCTGGCCCTCGAACTGCGGCTCGGCGATCAGCACCGAGACGATCGCCGCGAGACCCTCGCGGATGTCGTCGCCGGTGAGGTTGTCGTCCTTTTCCTTGAGCAGCTTCTTGTCGCGCGCGTAGCGGTTGACCACGCTGGTGAGTGCGGCACGGAACCCCTCTTCGTGGGTGCCGCCTTCCTGCGTGTTGATGGTGTTGGCGAAGGTGTGCAGGGACTCGGAGTAGCCCTCGTTCCACTGCATCGCGACCTCGAGCTGGAGACCCTCGGCCTTGCCGCCGTACGCGATCACCGACTGATGGATCGCCGACTTCGTCCGGTTGAGGAAGCGCACGTAGTCCTCGATGCCACCGGGGTAGTGGTAGGTGACGACGTTGGGCTCGTTGTTTTCGTTGTAGTGCTCGGGCCGCTCGTCGCGCAGCACCATCGTCAGGCCGCGGTTGAGGAAGGCCATCTCCTGCAGCCGGCGGGAGATCGTCTCGAAGCTGTACTCGACGGTCTCGAAGATCGACGGGTCGGCCCAGAAGGTGATCGTGGTGCCCTGCTCCTCGGTCGGCTCGCCTTTGACCAGCGGCGCGGTCGGCTTGTGCTCCGCGTACGGCTGGAACCAGGTGTAGCCGTCCTTCTTGATCAGCGCCTCGAGCCGCGTCGACAGCGCGTTGACCACCGAGACGCCGACGCCGTGCAGACCGCCGGACACCGCATATGCCTTGCCGTCGAACTTGCCGCCGGCGTGCAGCATGGTGAGCGCCATCTCGACACCGGTCTTCTTCTGCACCGGGTTCACGTCGACCGGGATGCCGCGGCCGTTGTCCACAACCCGTACGCCGCCGTCGGCGAGAAGCACCACCTCTACGCGGTCGCAATAGCCGGCCATGGCCTCGTCCACAGAGTTGTCCACAACCTCTTGGATCATGTGGTGGAGACCGCGCTCACCGGTGGATCCGATGTACATGCCGGGACGCTTGCGTACCGCCTCGAGGCCCTCCAGCGCGCGCATGGAGCTGGCGCTGTAGCTCTCCTGGTTGTCGTTATCGGCCACGCGGAAAGGCTCCTTCTATGGCGGCGCGGGCGCGCGGGATCGGTCAGCGGTAGAGTTGTGCCGACCCTTTTGTCGCAGGTCCGATGCCGCTTCGGCGGTGTGCCTCGACGACACCGGGCCCAGCAGGCCCCCGGCCGCTTCGCGATCTTGGATGGAACGCGTCTGCGGCCGAGTGAGGCACTCTTACGCCGATGTACTACGTCGATGATACCGCTTCCGCGACATAAGGCAGTGCATTGCCACCCCCTAATGTCCTCTCAGCCGGCTTGAGAGCCCTCTCGCGCATCCCCCCACACGCTCACGGCGACAGAAACGCTCTCGCCTGCCTCGTGACGGTTGGGACATCTGAGGTCCAGGCGCCGTTCACGCCACGGCGTGTCGTCACACCTTCACCACGGCGACCCGCAGGTCCTTCGGACACGCCGGCTCCTCGACCAGCCGGCCGAGATCGTCTGGATCGCTGGTCAGCACCGCGACCGGACGCGGCATCCTCAGTGCGGTCGCCGCCACGATCGCGTCGATCGCACAGCGGTGGCCGGACATGCCGGTGCGACCCAGCAACTCGCCGGCCGCACGGCCGAGCTCGGCGCTCACCGGCACGGCGGCGATGCCCGTGCCACGCAGGAGCCGGTGGACCCGCGCGTCTCGAGGACCGCCGCGCAACACCTCGGTCAGCGTGACCACGCTGACCGCCAGCTGCGCGCCGCGCCGCCGCGCACCTTCCAGATGCGCTCGAGCGCGCAGGTCGTTGGCGGCCAGCTTGGCCAGACCCTCGCTGTCGAACACGAGCGTCCCGCCGACACCTACTTTGCGTCCGGCCATTCGGCGAGCGCCTCCTCGACCAGCTCCTCCGGCACCGGGCCGTACTTTTCGTCCAGCTCGTCGGCAAGCTCGGCCAGCAGGTCGAACTGAAGCTGGCGAGCGACCGACTCGGTGACGTACTGGCTGAACTCGCCCTTGCCGAGCCGCTGCTGCAGGGTCGCGATCAGGTTTTCCGGCAGCGACACGCTGACCTTGCGTACGCGACCCATGCCTGGCGGCGCGTCGGTGTTGGTCGAACCCAAGTCGATGCTCAGCAGATCCTGCATGTTGACCTCGATGGCGTACGGACGATGGGACCGTTGCAGCGACGCGAGCCGCCGGACCAGGTCGATGACCTGGCGGATGTCGCCGATCGGCACCTCTGAGCCATCGGCCGTCGAGTCGTACGCGTTTGCCGTCACGGTGGCTATGCTACCAAGGGTGGCAATGCCGGTTCGAGGTCGGGTGGCGGTCTAACGCGAGGTGGTCAACATGGTGAGGAACGCCGACCAGGCGGACGCGGCGACGGCGAGCGTGCCGGCGGTCGGATTCTTGGAGTCGCGTACGCCGATCACCTGCTCACCCTGTCCCACCTCGACGCAGTCGCTCGAACTGCCGCTGCGAGTGCTTTTTCGCCACTGAGACACAGAAAGATCAGCATCGGTCATCGTCACTCCTCCGTGCGGCTGGTCAGTTGCGCGGCAACTCGCCGGATCACCTCCACCGAACGCTCGGCGGACAGGGCCTTGGCCGCGATTCGATCCCACGCCAGCCTATAGCTCGCGATCTCGCCCTCCTTCTCGAGAAATGCGCTCAGCACGCGATTTTCCAGATGTACCAAGGTTGGACTCGCCTCGAAGGCCATGATCACGAACGGACCCTCGAGGCCAGGATGTGCTCCGACGGCAAGCGGCACGACCCGGATGTGGACACGCGGTCGCCGAGCGATCTGCGCCAGGTGCCACAGCTGGGTCCCGAGAACCTGTCGACCGCCGACCGGGACGCGCAATGCCGGCTCAAAGAGGAGAAAGTGAAGCTCCGGCGGCAACGGTCGACGCAGGATCGCCTGCCTCGCGAGTCGCGCCGCCACCCGCGTTTCGACATCTTTCTCGGGTAACGGGCGCTCATTGGCGCCGGCGATCACAGCACGGGCGTAGTCCGCGGTCTGAAGCAAGCCCGGAATCCACAGCGGTTGATAGCTCCACAACGCCGTCGCGCGTGCTTCGTGTTCGATGAATGCCTGCCACTGGTCTGGCAGACGGCCGACGTGTGACTCGATGAGGCCGGGGTCGGCGGCTTTGCGGACCAGGTCGATGATCTCGGTACGTTTGCCGCGCGGACAGCTGTAATGGCCGAGCAGCAACACGACTTCCTCGAGCTCAAGGCCGCACCGGCCGGTCTCGATCCGGCTGATCTTGCTTTGCGACATGCCGAGTTCACGTGCCACCTGTACGGACGTGAACCCGGCAGTCCGCCGCAGCCGGCGCAGCTCCGCGGACACCTGGCGGGACCGTACGGTCCCGGAGCTGACGACCCCGTCCGGCTCGGTCACGGCCAGCCTCCATCGACGTATGCATCGGGTGAATAAACGTGTACCTCCGGTAACTGGCTGTCAAGGTAGCGGTTGTCCGCAGACCTGCGAAACCGAGGGGACAAGATGGAAGCGCTGCGTACGTGGATCATCGAAGGCGACAACAAACTGACCATCAGCGTGCACCGGCCGGCGCTGACGATCCAGATCGGCAACGGTCCGCCGGCGCCGCTGACCCTCAAACAGGTGATCGCGCTCTATTCCAGGCTCGAGACGGTCGAGACCTATTTCGAATGCGAAGACCCTGAAGTCCTCGACTGAGGAACTACTTGCCTGGCTGGAGATCAATGAGTACGCACTTGCCGACCGGCCCCGACGCGACGGAATAGCCCGGCCCCGGATCGACGTACGTGTTCCCGTCCTTGCCGACATAGGGTTGCGTCGGAGCAGCCGCCTCGAGGATCAGTGTCTCACCTTTTCGCAGGACGCTTTTGTCGATAACGAAAGTAACGCCGTCAGGGCCTTCGTCGGCTCGCTTGAGCACCTTGTGGAATCGCTCAAGGGCGATCGGCTTGTACCAACCGGGTCGGCATTGCTTGTGCGCCGGCACGTATGCCGCCACCGTCGGCACTCCGCGCTTTCCGAGCTCACGCTCGAGGCCCGCGGCGTCCGTCCACGAGTGGACCGTCACGGTGACCGTGCCGTCGTTGTTTGATTTCACCGCAAAGGCGGGGCTCGGTGCCGACGCGATCGAAGCCGCGAAGACGCCGGCGGCGAGCGCGGCCGTTGCGGCACCGATCGCGGCGATCTTGCGGCCATGGCGACGCCGCGGCGACGGCTCGGTGACGATTTCCTTCAACGCGACCAAAGCGCGTTCCTCGAAAGTGGTGGTCATGAGAAAACCTCCGAAAGAGCGAGAGAAGACGGCAACCGCACCTGTACGCGCTGCCGTGCTCGTTGAAGTCGTTTGCGCGCCGCGGCCGGACGGATGCCGAGCACCTCGGCGGCCTCCTGTACGGCCAGACCGTCCAACGCCACCAGCTCGAGCACGGCACGCTCGGCGTCGGACAATCCGTCCATAGCAAGGTAAAGAGCGCGCGCATGCGCCTCGGCGTCGATCTTTTCGGTCAACCGTGCGGCATCGTCCTCGCCGACCATGGCGTGTCCGGCCAGCCGGCGTACCGCCCGTTGTTCGCGCACCTGCCGCCGGCGTTCGGCGGCCATGACGTTACGTGCGACGCCGTACAACCAGCCGATGGCCGATCCCCGGATCGTGATCGGTTTTCGTGCGGCCTCGATAGCGGCGACGAAAACCTCGACGGTCAGGTCGGCCGCCAAGTACGGGTCGTCGACGCGGCGCGCGACGAAACGGCTGATCGCGTCGACGTGCTGGCGATAGAAATCCTCGAATGCGTCTGGATCTCGTCCGATCCGCGCTGTCTGCGGTGGGTCGGCCATGCGACCTCCTCTGGTAGGCACACCAGTTAGTGGTCGGCCGGCTGGGCCGCGTGACAATCAGCCGTAGGTGTCTCGAGGACCGCGGCCGCGGACCGTACGCGGACCCTTCTTCCACGACGGCGCCGCCGGACCGTGCACGGCCAGCTTGGTGACCACGCCGGAGCCGATCTCCTTCGCCAGGATGCCGAGGATCTTCGGCGTCAGCAGCCGCAGCTGCGTGGCCCACGCGGTCGACTCGGCCTGCAGCGTCAGCATGCCGTCGCGCAGGCTGACCGGCGTGCAGTGGGCGGCGATGTCCGGACCGACCACCTTGTCCCAGTTGCCGATCACCTGGCCCTCGGCGGCCGGTTTTTCCCAGCCACGCTCGGAAACCAGCCGACGCAGCAGCCGTCCGAACGGCTGCGGATCGCGCGGATCGGGACCAGCGGAGGTATATCCGGAGCGTCGCAATTGTGGATTTGTCGACAAAACGCTACGTCGTTTTTTCGACTTGCTTGAATTGCGACCGCGAGCCGCCTCGAGCGCCGCGCGTGCCAGCTCCGGTCCGGCCGGCTCCTCGAAGGACAGCTCGTCGTCAGACACGGCGCACCTCACCAGCGGACACCTCATAGCGCGCACCCTGCAGGTTTGCCGGTACGTCGCCAGGCACGGCCGCGGTGACCAGCACCTGCTCGGCCGGCGCGACCAGTTCGGCCAGCCGGTCGCGGCGACCGGCGTCCAGCTCGGCGAACACGTCGTCCAGGATCAGCATCGGCTGGCCGCCGTCGGCGCTGAGCAGATCGTACGCGGCGAGCTGCAACGCCAGCGCGTACGACCACGACTCGCCGTGGCTGGCATAGCCCTTCGCCGGCAGGTCACCGAGCTGCAGCACCAGGTCGTCGCGATGCGGACCGACCAGTGTGATGCCACGCTCCACCTCGGACTGCCGCGCCTTGGCCAGCGCCGTCAACAACCGCGTGGTCAACACGTCCTTCTGCGCGGCCAGCTCGTCGACCGACTCACCTTCCTCGAGCGCCGAGCACCGGTAGGTCACGGTCGCCGGACCGGCGCCCTGACTCACCGCGTCGTAACCCTTCGCGACGAACGGCTGCACCGCCCTGACCAGCTCGAGCCGGCCGGCGAGCAGCTCGGCGCCATGGACGGCCAGGTGGTTGTCCCACACGTCCAGCGTCCGCAGGTCACCGGCCGATCCCGCGCGGCGGGCCATGCCAGCGGTCTTGAGCAGCGCGTTTCGCTGTTTGAGTACGCGCTCATAGTCGGCACGTACGCCGGCATAGCGAGGCGTCCGCGCGACCAGCAGCTCGTCCAGATAGCGCCGGCGGTCGGAGGGATCGCCGCGTACGAGCGACAGGTCCTCCGGCGCGAACATCACCATGCGTAATGCGCCAAGGACCTCCCGAGGACGCACCTGCGTGCGGTTGAGCTTCGCGCGGTTGGCTCGGCCCGGCACGATCTCCAGCTCGGTCAGCAGCTCGCGGTCGTCGCGTACGATCGCCGCGCGGATCACCGCTCGAGACGCGCCGGACCGCACCATCGGCGCATCCGTGCCGACCCGGTGACTGCCGAGGGTCGCCACATAGCCGATGGCTTCCATCAGGTTGGTCTTGCCCTGGCCGTTGGGACCGACGAAGACGCTCGGACCGGGATCGATCGGCACTTCCGCGGTCGGATAGCTGCGGAAGTCGACCAGGCTCAGATGCCGTACGCGCACGAGTGCCTGACCCCCTCACCGCTGACCGGAGCGTTCCTTCGATCGTACGTCCGATGTTTCCCGTGAAACGTCAGCCGCCGCTCTCCGGCAGGATGGCGTGTCCGCCAAACTGGTTGCGCAGCGCGGCGACCGCCTTCATCGCCGGAGAATCGGGCTGCCTGGAGGAAAAACGCGCGAACAGCGCGGCGGAGATGACCGGCATCGGTACGGCGTTTTCGATCGCCTGCTCGACCGTCCACCGGCCCTCGCCGGAGTCGTCGGCATAGCCCTTGATCTCGGAAAGATCGTCGTCGGACTCGAGCGCGCGCACCATCAGGTCGAGCAGCCACGAGCGTACGACCGTGCCGCGGGTCCACGCCTTGAAGATCTTCGGCACGTTGTCGGTGGTCACCGACGACGCCTCGAGCAGCTCGAAGCCTTCCGCGTATGCCTGCATCAGGCCATATTCGATGCCGTTGTGCACCATCTTCGCGTAATGACCGGCACCGACGCCGCCCGCGTGGACGAAGCCCTCCTCACGCGGGCCTTCCGGCCGCAGCGCGTCGAAGATCGGCATCAGCCGCTCGACGTTTTTCGCGTCACCGCCGGCCATCAGGCCATAGCCGTACTGCTGGCCCCACACGCCGCCGGACACACCACAGTCCACGAACTCGATGCCGTTGGCGGCCAACTGCTCGGCATGTTTGGCGTCATCGAGCCACTTGGAGTTGCCGCCGTCGATCACCACGTCGCCGGCGGACAGCAAGCTGCCCAGCTCGTCGATCACGCCGGCGGTGATCTTGCCGGCCGGCACCATCACCCAGATCGCTCGAGGCGCCTCGAGCTTGCCGACCAGGTCCGCGAGGCTCTCGGTGTCGGACACCTTCGGGTCGCGGTCATAGCCGATGACGGTGTGGCCCGCCTTCTTCAGCCGGGCGGCCATGTTGCCACCCATCCGGCCGAGACCGATCATGCCGAGCTGCATGCGTTATCGCTCCCCTGACCCGCACCTCGAGCAGGCACGGTTGATGTTGTGTGCTCCGGGCCTCAGCCGGTCAGGCGCACCGGCATCAACACGTAGCGGTAGTCGACCTTGTCGGACCCATTCTCGTCCGCGCCGGTGATGACCGCAGGTTTCTGTGGCGCGGTGAACGACAACACGGCCGTGTCGGACTCGATCGCGTTGAGGCCGTCGAGCAGATACGCCGGGTTGAACGCGACGGTCATCTCGTCGCCGTCGTATGTGGCCTCCGTGGTCTCCGACGCGCGCGCGTCGTCGCTGCCACCGGCCTCCGCGGTCAGCTCGTCCTTGGTGAACGACAGGCGGATCGGCGTGTTGCGCTCGGCGACCAGCGCCACGCGCTTGATCACCTCGGTCAGCGTGGCGGTCGGGACGGTCGCTCGAGCCGCGAAGCTGTCCGGCAGCAACGAGCGGTATTTCACGAACTCCGCGTCGAGCAGGCGGGTCGTCGAGCGGCGATCGGCACCGGCGAAACCGATGATGCCCTCGCCGGTCTCCGGCTGCGAAAGCGCGAGCTGCACCTCGTCGGCACTCGCCAGCGCCTTGGCGGTGTCGGAGAGCGTACGCGCCGGCACCAGCGCGGTCGTGGACACGTCCGACGAGCCCGGATGCCAGGTCAGCTCGCGTACGGCCAGCCGATAGCGGTCGGTCGCCGCCAGCGTGACGCGGTCGCTTTCCAGCTCGAGGCGTACGCCGGTGAGCATCGGCAACGTGTCGTCGCGACCCGCCGCGATGGCGACCTGATGCACCGCGTTTGCGAAGGTCGCGCCGTTCAACGTGCCGGCGACGGTGGGCATGGACGGCAGCGTCGGATAGTCCTCGACCGGCATGGTCGGCAAGGTGAACCGGGCGCTGCCGCAGGTGATCTCGGCCTTGGCGCCTTCGACGACGACCTGCACCGGATGCGCGGGCAGTGCGCGGGTGATCTCGGCCAGCAACCGGCCGGACACCAACACCTTGCCGGCCTCGTCGCTCGAGACGTCGATGCCAACCTGAGTGGAGACCTCGTAGTCGAAACCCGAGACCATCAGCCTGTCGGCGTCAGCGGTCAGCAACACGCCGGCCAGCACCGGAACCGGCGGTCGGGCCGGCAGGCTCTTGGCCGTCCACGCGACCGCGTCCGCGAGCGCCTCACGCTCGACCCGGAATTTCATCGAGGCCCTCCTGGAGATGCTTTTCGATTCGTCAGTGTGCACGTCCGCCGAAACGGACGGTTCACCGGGACCGGAATCACGGCCGGATCATCCGTTTTTCGGCGCTGTCTGGCCGTTGTCCCCAGATCGGGCCGAAGCGAAGCGCTGTGAAGAAGTCCTCGAGATAGATAGTTCGTAGACGTCTTCGCACTTGTGGAAACCGTGGACGACGGCCGTATTTCCAGGTCAGCGCCAAAATGGCCATGTGGACGTCCGGTGGGGACAGCGGGCGAATCGGTGAACGGCCTGTCGACAACCGACCGTTGTTCATCCGTTGTCCACGTCCATCCACCGTTATCCCCAGAGTTATCCCCAGGCTGTGCACTCTGGCTGTGGACGTCTCCGGTGCGTACGCGGCTCACTGCTGGGCCCGCTGTTTGATGCGGTTGGTCAGCTCGGCGATCTGGTTGTAGAGCGCACGCCGCTCGGCCATGTGCTGGCGGATCTTCTTGTCAGCGTGCATGACCGTGGTGTGGTCGCGGTTGCCGAACGACTGGCCGATCTTCGGCAGCGACAGGTCGGTCAGCTCGCGGCAGAGATACATGGCGACCTGGCGCGCGTTGACCAGTACGCGGCTGCGCGACTGGCCACACAGGTCGTCGATCGTCACGCCGAAGTACTCGGCGGTGGCCCCCATGATCTGCGTCGCGGTGATCTCCGGTCCGCCGTCGGCCGGGATGAGGTCGCGCAGCACCACCTCGGCGAGGCCGGTGTCGACCTCCTGCCGGTTGAGGCTGGCGAAGGCGGTGATCCGGATCAGCGCGCCTTCCAGCTCGCGGATGTTGCTGGCGATCTTGCTGGCGATGAACTCCAGCACCTCCGGCGGCGCGGCGAGCCGTTCCTGAGCGGCCTTCTTCCGCAGGATCGCGATGCGCGTCTCGAGGTCCGGCGGCTGGATGTCGGTGAGCAGGCCCCACTCGAAGCGCGTACGCAGCCGCTCCTCCAGCGTCGCCAGCTGCTTCGGCGACCGGTCGGAGGAGATCACGATCTGCTTGTTGGCGTTGTGCAGCGTGTTGAAGGTGTGGAAGAACTCCTCCTGCGTACGCTCGGCGCGCTCGAGGAACTGGATGTCGTCGACCAGCAGGATGTCCACGTCGCGATAGCGGCGCTGGAAGATCTGCGCCTTGTCGTCGCGCAACGAGTTGATGAACTCGTTGGTGAACTCCTCGGTGGACACGTACCGGACCGACTTGGCGTGGCCGAGCCGCTGGGCGTAATGGCCGATCGCGTGCAGCAGATGGGTCTTGCCGAGACCGGAACCGCCGTAGATGAACAGCGGGTTGTACGCCTTGGCCGGCGCCTCGGCGACCGCGATGGCGGCGGCGTGCGCGAAGCGGTTGCTCGAGCCGATCACGAACGAGTCGAAGATGTATTTCGGGTTGAGCCGTGCCGGCTCGACGTGCGCGCGGTTGCCGACCGGCGCCGGACCACCGAGACCGGGCGCGGCCGGGGTGCCGTCGAGATGCGGCCGCCCGACCGGCGGCTCCGGAGCAGACGGTCCAGGCGGCGGCTCGGCGATCGGCCGGCTGGTCGTGGAGATGACTTCTGAATAGGTGTAGCCGTCGGTGGCCGGACCATCGGCGATGACCGCCTCGGCGGCCGGCGCCGGCGACACCGGCGCGTCCTCGGGCAGGACCGTCACCGCGACACCGACCGACCGGCCGATCCGCTCGGACAGCGCCTTGGCGATGAGCGGACGCAGCCGCTGCTCGATCATCTCTTTGGCGAACTGGTTGGGCGCGGCGACGATCGCGGTGTCCTCGACCAGCGCGAGCGGCCGGGTCAGCCGCAGCCATGCGCGCTGCTGGGCCCCGAGCGACTCGCCGCCGAGTCCAGCGGTGGTCTCCCCCCAGATGACGTCGAGGTTGGGCTTGTCGTCATCAGCCACCGGCGTGCTCCTTCCCAGCTGGTCCCCGACACGCGCGGCACCGGAAACGGGTTTGCCGGCCCGGTTGTCCACATCGATTTCCACACCCTGTGTACGCGTCGGATGACCGCCGGCCAGCCGGCTGGACGGGCTGTTGCGCCGTCACGTCCCCATCGCCCCCTTAGATGGTCCGGTGCCGCGCCGAATGCCCCTCCCGCGCAGGTCAGCCAGACCGTGTTGATCATTCCCCACCCGAGCGGATCGCGCGCTCGCAACCACTGGTATGTGGCCAACCGCCGAGGACGAGCACGCTAACAGCGCGCGGCGGGGCCGTACAAGGCGTTGTCCACAGGCTTGGGATATCTTTGCTGACAGGCAGACCGGCGTGTCATGCGAGGGGTGTGTTTGACCGCTCGCGGGTCACGTCAGTAGTCTGTTTGAGACTATGGCCGTGTGCCGGCCAGTTTTGTGTGCGCCAAGGCAAGACCGAGTGCACCGAGGACGTCCGGCAGGCGGAGCAGCCAACGGCGGTTTCCGGTACGAACCGGACGTGTCGTGGGCAGGCACCCCGGACGTCACGACCGTGAGATGACCGCACCAGCCGTAACGGAGATATCGACGTGAGCAAGCGCACCTTCCAGCCGCACAACCGCCGCCGTGCCCGCACCCACGGCTTCCGGCTGCGGATGAGCACCCGCGCGGGCCGCGCGATCCTCGCGGCGCGCCGGCTCAAGGGTCGCAAGAAGCTGTCGGCCTGACGGTCGCCGTGTTGCCGGCGGCCGCGCGGCTGCGCAGCCGCGACGAGTTCACCCGGGTCGTCCGGGCTGGCCGGCGGACCGGTCGGCGCACCCTGGTCGCACACCTGACGGTAGGAACCGGTTCCGGCGTACGCCGGGCCGGTTTCGTGGTTTCCAAGGCCGTCGGGTCGTCGGTGGTACGCCACCGCGTGCAGCGCCAGCTGCGGCACCTCGTGCGCGACCGGCTCGAGCTGTTGCCTGCCGGTTCCGACCTGGTCGTACGGGCGTTGCCGGCGGCGAAGGACACGTCGTCCGCGGTGCTCGGCGCCGACCTGGACTCGGCCTTGCGCAGTTTGTTGAAACGTACGGTCACATGAGCACGCCGTCGCACGACCACGGTGCCCGTCCCGGCAGTTGGCCGGCGCGGCTGCTGATCCTTCCCGTGCAGGCGTACCGTCGATGGATAAGTCCCGGGTTGCCGCCGCGGTGCCGGTTCTATCCGACCTGCAGCGCGTACGCCGTCGAGGCGTTGCGTGTCCACGGCGCGTGGCGCGGGCTGGCCCTGGCCGCCTGGCGGCTGCTGCGCTGCCATCCGTTCCATCCGGGTGGATATGACCCGGTCCCCGAGCGGCACTCGCGTCGCATAACGAGATTCTCTGGAGCAACCCGGTGATCAATCTGAACTGGATCTACATCGCGATCTCGTGGATCCTGCTCAAATGGCACAGCCTGTGGGCGGTCGTGTTGGGCCCGCAGAGCGGACTCGCCTGGGTGCTGGCAATCGTGTTCCTGGTGATCACCGTGCGGGTGATCCTGTTCCCGGTCTTCATGAAGCAGATCAAGTCGCAGCGGGCCATGCAGGCACTGCAGCCGCAGGTGAAGGAGCTGCAGAAGAAATACAAGAACGACCGCGAGACGCTGCAGCGCGAGATGATGGAGCTCTATCGGCGGGAGAAGGCCAACCCGCTGATGGGTTGCCTGCCGCTGCTGCTGCAGATCCCGGTGTTCCTCGGACTTTTCCACGTGTTGCGTGGCATCAACCCGATCGACTCGGTCAACTGGAAGATCTGGCCGAGTCAGTACGGCTGGACGTTGGACCAGTTCCAGGGCGCGTCCCACGCGACCCTTTTCGGCGCACCGATCGCGGCGCAGTTCAACTCCAACGCAGACGTGCTGACGGCGCTCAACGCCAACGGTGTCGTGGTGAAGGTGGTCGCTGGCTGCCTGATCGCGATCATGGTCGCGACGACGTACATCACGCAGCGGCAGATGATCGCGCGTACGGCCGCGACCGCCGATCCGCAGCAGGCGATGATCCAGAAGCTGATGCTCTATGGCATCCCGCTGTCGCTGCTGGTCTCCGGCTCGCTGTTCCCGATCGGTGTGGTCGTCTACTGGGTCACCCAGAACCTGTTCTCCATGGGCCAGCAGTTCTACGTGCTGCACAAGCACCCGCCGGCCGGCGCGGCCGCGAAGGACGGCGCCAAGAAGGCTGAGGACGACAAGCCGTCGGTCGGCCAGCAGCTGGCGCCGAAGCCCGGCGCGAAGCCGGTCAACCCGAAGAAGGGTGGCCGACCGGCGCAGCCGGCCGCGGCCGTACGCAAGGCGGACGTGTCGCTGGACAAGGGCGACGACGCGAAGCCGGCGACGCCGGCCAAGAAAGGCAGCGGACCCAAGGGCAAGGGCCAGCCGTCCGCGCGCCGCGCGTCGATCAACCAGCCGGCCGCCGGCAACCGGCAGAACGGGCGCGGCTCCGGCGGAAAGCAGCAGGGCTCGTCCGGGCGCCGCGATGGCCGGCCGACCGACAGCCCGGCCAAGCCGGACGCCAGCAGGACCAAATAGCAGGCCGGCCACGGGACCGCCGGGGCGGCTCCGTGGCGCGGGCTTACCCTGGTCCACCAGAGACTTGAGCGGCGGCGAGGCCTTTGCGGCCATCAGTCCGCCGGAAGTGAGCGGGAGAAGTGGAGCGCGTAGTGACCGAAGAAGCGTCGACGGTGGAGACCGCGGAAGCGGAGGACGGCGCCGGCCAGGCCGAGAGCAAGAGCGGGCTGAGCCGTTCGGAACTGCTGGTCCGCGAGGGTGACATCGCTGCCGACTACATCGAGCAGCTGCTGGACATCGTGGACTACGACGGCGACCTCGACATGGACGTGGAAGGCGACCGCGCGGTGGTGGCGGTGGTCGGCCGTGGCCTACAGTCGTTGATCGGTCCCGGTGGAGCGACACTGGACGCGCTGCAGGAGCTGACCCGGCTCGCGGTCGTGCAGCAGACCGGCGTACGCAGCCGGCTGATGCTGGATGTCGGCGGCTATCGCGAGCGGCGGCGTGCGCAGCTCGTCGAGATCGCGACGAAGGCGGTCGAGCGCGCGCGGCAGTCCTCGGAAGACGTACGGCTGGACGCGATGAACCCGTTCGAGCGCAAGGTCGTGCACGACGCGATCGCGGACCAGGACGGCGTGTTCAGCGAGTCCGAAGGCGAAGAGCCGCAGCGGCGCGTGGTGGTGCGTCTCCAAAAGTGACCTCAGAGCGCTGATGGGGCACGCACCCCCGGACGAATTCGCGGCAGCCGCGCACACCGTCTTCGGTGGCCGGCTGCCGCTTGCGCAAGAGCTGGTCGGCTGGCTGGTCGGTCCCGGCATCGAGCGAGGGCTGATCGGTCCGCGCGAAGCGGAGCGCATCTGGCCACGGCACGTACTGAACTGCGCGGTCGTCGCCGAGTTGCTGGCGGCTGACTCGACTGTGATCGACGTTGGCTCGGGAGCTGGGCTGCCGGGCCTGGTGCTCGCGGTGGCGCGAGCCGATCTGAGGGTGACTCTCCTGGAGCCGCTGGAGCGGCGAGTCACTTTTCTCATCGAGGCGGTGGACGGTCTCGGCCTGGACAACGTCCGGGTCGTACGCGGTCGCGCCGAAGAACAGGCCGGAAAGCTCAGCGCGGACGTGGTGACGGCTCGAGCGGTTGCACCGCTCGACAAGCTGGCGCGGTGGTGCCTCCCACTGGTGCGGCCAGGAGGCGAGTTGCTGGCGATGAAGGGCTCCTCGGCGGAGGTCGAGTTGGAGACGCATCGCGCGGCGATCCAAAAACGCGGCGGCGGTGAAACGCGAACTGTGCGGTGCGGTGCGGGCGTGGTGGACGAGCCTGCGACCGTAGTGGTGGTACGCAAGAACCAAGGCGCTCCATCCGGCAGGGGAAACCGGATGACCAACAAGGGGCGCCGTTGAGGGGGGACTGTGAGCAAGAAGCGGAAGACCAAGGCACCTCCGGCCGCTGAGCCGGGTCCGGTCGGCTGGTTGAATAGGAGTGCGGGTCCGGCGCGTGATTTCGACCCGTCACCCGTCGGTTGGCTCAGTTCGGCGGGGCTCGATGAGCGACTCAACGATTCGGAGACCTCGGTGGGAGCCATGACGACGAGCGGACCCTCTGACGGCAGACATGCGCCGAGCGGCAGTGACGACGAGAGTCAGCGGCGGATCAGGCAGGCCCTGGAGGCCACTGTTTCACGTGAAACATCGACGTCTGGCGACGATGTTTCACGTGAAACACGCGAGGACGACCTGCCGATCGCCAAGGAGGCCAAGCGTGCGGTGGACGTGCTGCACCCAACGTCTCTCCCTCGACCGCCGCGCCGCCGTACGATCTGCGTCGCCAACCAGAAGGGTGGCGTCGGCAAGACGACCACCGCGGTCAACCTCGGAATGGCACTGGCGATGAGCGGCCTCGAGGTCCTCGTCATCGACCTGGATCCGCAGGGAAACGCCTCCACCGGTCTCGACGTGGACCACCGTGCCGGCACGCCGAGCGTGTATGACGCGCTGATCAACGAGTCGACCCTCAAAGAGGTCGCGCAGACCGTCGAGGGGATGCCCAACCTCAAGTGCGTGCCGGCGACCATAGACCTCGCCGGCGCCGAGATCGAGTTGGTTTCACTGGTGGCTCGCGAGTCGCGGCTACAGAAGGCGATCGAGGCGTATCCGGAGGAGGTCGACTACGTATTGGTCGACTGTCCCCCGTCGCTCGGCCTGCTGACCGTCAACGCGATGGTCGCCGCCGAGGAGGTGCTGATCCCGATCCAGTGCGAGTACTACGCGTTGGAAGGGCTCGGCCAACTGCTCAACAACATCGACCTGATCAAGGCGCATCTCAACCCGAAGATCCGCGTGTCGACGATCCTGCTCACCATGTACGACGCGCGGACCAAGCTGGCCGATCAGGTCGCCAACGAGGTGCGCGAGTATTTCAAGGACACCGTCCTCACCTCGGTCATCCCCCGCAGCGTCAAGGTTTCCGAGGCACCGGGTTACGGCCAGTCGGTGTTGACGTACGACCCGGGCTCGCGCGGCGCCACTAGTTATCTGGCCGCCGCGAAGGAGCTCGCCGAGCGGGGGATCCGGTGAAGTCGAAACGAGGTGGCCTCGGCCGCGGTCTCGGTGCGCTGATTCCCACCAGCGCACCGGAGGATCAGCAGCCGTCGACGCCGGCGGCGCGGATCGTCGAGGAAGCGGCCAGCCCCGCCATCGAGGACCTCGAGCCGGTGCCAGGCGCCACGCTGCGCGAGGTCGCGGTCAGCTCGATCCACCCCAACCCGAAGCAGCCACGGACTGCCTTCGACGAGGAGGCGCTCGAGGAGCTGAAGGCGTCCATCCTCGAGGTCGGCGTGCTGCAGCCGGTGGTCGTACGTGAGACCGCGCCGGACCGCTATGAGCTGATCATGGGTGAGCGGCGGTGGCGCGCGTCGACCGCCGCAGGCCTGGAGAAGATCCCGGCGATCGTACGCGAGCTTGGCGACGACCTGATGCTTCGCGACGCCCTGCTGGAAAACATTCACCGCAGCGATCTCAACCCGCTGGAAGAGGCGGCGGCGTACCAGCAGCTGCTCGCCGAGTTTGGCGTGACGCACGAGGAGCTCGGCCAGCGCCTCGGCCGCAGCCGTCCGCAGATCTCCAACACCATTCGGTTGCTGAGCCTGCCGGCGACCGTCCAGCGCCGCGTCGCTGCCCGTGTGCTCTCGGCCGGTCACGCCCGCGCGCTCCTCGCCCTCGACGACCACGAGAAGCAGGACGAACTGGCGCACCGGATCGTCGCCGAAGGCCTGTCGGTACGCGCGACGGAGGAGCTGGTCGCACTCGCGCAGGCCGAAGGACCGACCCAGAAGCGCACGCCGGTGCAGCGGCGGAAGCAGCCGCAGTCCCCCGCGCTGAACGAGCTCGCCGACCGGCTCTCCGACCAGTTCGACACCCGCGTGAAGATCGACCTCGGCCGCCGCAAAGGCAAGATCACCATCGAGTTCGCGTCGGTGGACGACCTCGAGCGGATCGCCGGGGTGATGGGGATCGACGGACGCGGCTCCGACTGATCCACTCCTCCTCCGAGCGCGCGCCTGCTGCTAGGCGCGCGCTCGATGCTTTTCCGGGGATTGCCGGATAGCATTTGAAGAGGGTGATGCCAGATGGATGAGCTTCCAGTGGTAGTGCCGGATTTTCGTGGTCAGCAAGCACTCGAGGCGTGGCTGGCCGGACACGACGTCGGCGTCCTGCTCGAGGGCCCCAATCCCGACAGCCCCACTCCCGTGTTGAACGGTCGCGTGGTCGACCAGGTCCCTGCGGCCGGCAGCCGGCTGAGCCGCTGGGGACGCGTCACGGTGTGGGTCAGCGACGCCGATGGCGGTGTACGAGAGCCGCGCCGACCCTATCCGGATGCCGCTTCAGGCGCCGCGGAGTCCGAAGCCTCGTAATCTCGGCCGGCCAAAACCCCAGGAGAATCGTGTTCCTGCGCGATTCTGAGAGCGTTTTGGCTGACGCGACCGGCGCGAAACGGGCCTGACCTCGTCAGAATCGGCCTGTCAGCACGCGGTTGTCGGCAGCTTTCCGGCCGCGTACGCGCCAGGAGTCACGCGCATCAGCTCACGAAAGTGCGCAGCCATGTGCGACTGGTCGTAATAGCCGGCCTCGCTCGCGCGCGTGGACCATGAGCCATCAGCGGCGAGCACGGCACGGAGCCGGCTGAGTCCGGCGTATCGCTTCGGCGAGACGCCGATCGTCTCCGCGAAGAGATCGCGGAGGTGTCGCTCGCTCACTCCGACGGCCGCCGCCGTGGCGGCCACCGACTGGCCGGCGGAGAGCCGATCGGTGGCGAGCTCCACCAGACCCACATCCGGCGCGCTCGGCAGGCGCCGCTCGAGGTGCTCGAGGAAGACGTCCGGATCGTCGGTCGCCACGCTGATCGGCAGGGTGCGATTGGTGAGGCGATCGGCGCGTACGCCGAAGAGCGCCGCGGCGGCACCACGCCGGAACCGGAGCCGAAGGCAGGCCGGGATTTCCTTGCCGGCGAAGTACGACGCGTGCGTGCGCGGCCCACGGACGAAGGCGGCCGTCGGCCGATCGACCGCCAGCCGCCACACGATCTCGGTCGCCGGATCGGGTGGATGGATCAACGGCCCGCCGGCGTACGACGTCAGATCGATCCGGTCGAACCACTCGTCCAGGCTCACCGGACCAGGCTATGCCGGAAGTTCCTATCAGGCGCGACCCGGTCGTTGCGACGATCGCCGCATGATCCTGGTGACAGGTGCCAGCGGCACCATTGGAAGCGAAGTCCTGCGACAGCTCAGGGCTGCCGGCCAGCCCGTACGCGCGATGAGTCGCCGCCTCGCCGGAGACGACGTCGTACGCGCCGACTTCACCGATGCCGAGTCACTGCGCAAAGCGGTCGACGGTGTGGACGCCATCTTCCTGGCGACAGCGCCTGGTGGTGCGGTCGCCGAGCACGACCGGGCGATGATCGAAGCAGCCGGCGCCCGCAAGGTCGTGAAGCTGTCGGCCGTTGGCGGCTCTGTCGGCTCGCCGTCGGACTGGCATGCGCCCGGCGAGCGCGCGCTGCGCGATCGAGGCGCACCTTGGGTCGCGTTGCGACCGACCTGGTTCGCGAGCAACGCGCTGCAGTGGCTGCCGGCGATCCACGCCGGCCAGCCGGTGCCAAACATGACAGGCGACGGCCGGCAGGCAGTCATCGATCCGCGCGACATCGCGGAGGTGGCCGTGCGGGCACTTCGCACTGAGGCGTACGACGGCATGGCGTTGACGTTGACAGGACCGGAGGCGATCAGCGTGCCGGACATGGTGGCCGTGCTTTCCGAGGAGCTTGGCCGGCAGATCCCGATCGTCGACGTGCTCGATCCGCGCGAACCGATGCTCGCCGCTGGTGTGCCGGCGGACGTGGTCGAGGTTGCCGTACGCGGCTATCAGCTCGTACGCGCCGGCGGCAACGAGGCGCTGTCCGAAGACGTGCCGCGCGTCCTCGGCCGGCCGGCTCGTACGTTTCGCGAGTGGGTCGCTAGCGAGTGGCGGCGCGCTCGATGAGCGTGCGGCAGACCTCGCCGAGGTCGAGGTCAGCGGCGGCGATCGCCATCGGGGTCAGCGAGGTCTCGGTCATCCCCGGCGACACGCTCACCTCGAGGACGTGGGCGCGGCCGTCCGGATCGACCAACGTGTCGACTCTGGACAGGTCCCGAATACCGAGCGCGGTGTGCGCCTGCAGTGCGACTTCGGCGACCTGCTGAGCCACCTCTGGAGCGAGCCGCGGCGGGGTGTGCCAGCGGGTGACGCCGGCGGTGTAGCGCGCGACGTAGTCGTAGACGCCGTCCGCGGGCTCGATCTCCACCGCCGGCAGCGCTCGCGGCCCGTCGCCGAGGTCGATCACGGTGACCGCCACGTCGATGCCGGCGACGAAGCGCTCCAGCAGCGCGGTGCCGCCGTACGCGAAGCACGACATCATCGCCGACGGCAGGTCGGCCGCGTCGAAGACCGGCGTCGCGCCGAGGCCCGAGCCGCCGTTGACCGGCTTCACCATCAGCGGCATGCCGACGCTCTTCACTACGCGCTCGAGAACGGCGGCGGCGCCGAGCTCGCGGAAGGTCTCGTGCGGCAGCGCCATCCAGTCAGGTGTGTCGATGCCGGCGCGCCGCAGCAGTGTCTTGGCGACCGGCTTGTCCCACGCCAGTCGCGACTCGGCCGCGCCGGCACCCACGTACGGCACGTCGGCAGCGTCGAGGACCGCGCGCAGAGCACCGTCCTCCCCTGGCGCGCCGTGCAGAGCGATGTAGACGGCGTCCGGCTGCGTGTCGTGCAGCGCGGCGAGCAGGTTGGCGTCCGCGTCGGCGATCGTCGTCTCGACGCCCGCGCGGCGCAGCGCGTCGGCGACCCGGCGGCCGGACCGCAGCGACACGTCTCGCTCGTACGAAAGGCCGCCGGCCAACACCATGGCATGCATCGCGCTCCCCCTAGACCGTGCCAGGATCGGGGGCCTCGGTGCCCCGCGAGTGGGTCCGGCCGTCCGTACGCGCCGGCGCCTGACCGAGCACGGGACCAAACGTCTCGCGCAGCTCGGCCTCCTCTCCGATCACTCCGGCCAGCCGGCGGACACCCTCGATGATCCGTTCCGGTGGCGGATAACAGTACGACAGCCGCATCTGGCGGACTCCGTCGCCGTCCGCGTAAAAGCCGATGCCTGGCACATAGGCCACCTTGTGGGTGAGCGCGCGCGGCACCATCGCCTTGGCGTCCCAGCCTTCCGGCAGAGTCAGCCAGACGTAGAAACCGCCGGCCGGACGGGTCCACCGGACGCCGGCCGGCATGTGCAGGTCGAGCGCGTGCAGCATCGCGTCGCGGCGCTCGCGATAGACCTCGCGAAACACCTTCACCTGGTCGCGCCACGGATACTTGAGCAGGTATTCGGCGACGACCTTCTGGGTCAGGTTGGACGGCGAGAGCACCTGCGCCTCGCTCACCATGGTCAGCTTGTCGCGTACGGCGTGCGGCGCGAGGACCCAGCCGACCCGCAGGCCGGCGGCGAAGGTCTTGGAAAACGAGCCGAGATAGATGACGCGCGATTCTGAGCGCGACCGCAGTGCCCGGCCCGGACTCGCCTCGAAGCCGAGCAGGCCGTAAGGGTTGTCCTCCACCACCAGCAGGTCGTATTCCTCGGCCAGTGCGATCACCTCGTCGCGCCGCGCCTCGGTCAGCGTCACGCCGGCCGGATTGTGAAAATTTGGCACGGTGTAAAGAAACTTGGCGCGCCGGCCGGCTTTGCGCAGTTGCTCGAGGGTCGCGCGTAACCGCGCCGGCACCAGGCCGTCGTCGTCCATCTCCACATGCACGACCTCGGCCTGCGCCGCCTGGAAGGTGCCGAGCGCGCCGACGTACGACGGACCCTCGGCGAGCACCACGTCACCGGGGTCGAGAAAGACCCGCGACACCATGTCCAGGGCCTGCTGCGAACCGGTGGTCACCACGATGTCCTCGGCGGAGGCGGCGATGTCCTCGAGGTCCATCACCTCGCAGATCAGCTCGCGCAGCTCCAGCAGCCCCTGGCCGACGCCGTACTGCAGCGCGACCGCACCCTGCGAAGCGACAACCTCGCTGACCAGACCGGCGATCGACTGCAGCGGCAGGGCCTCCACGTACGGCATGCCGCCGGCCAGCGAGACGACCTCCGGCCGGTTGGCGACCGAGAACAGAGCTCGGATCTCCGACGGCGTCATGCCGCGCAGCGCGGCCGAATAGCGATCGGTGTAGTCGTCGAGTGTGGTGCCGTCGCCGGTGCTCAAAACCGGTCCTCCATAACTGTCGGCTGACCACGAAGTTTACCGTCCGCGACTAGCCCGTATTCCCTGCTCGCCGTGCTGGCCGTACGATCTTGGTGACAGTGGTTACATCCGTTGGGGGGAGGACGGGCCAACGATGTCCCGACGCCTGGTCAACCTGACGCTCGACACGCTGGAGGATCTTCCCGGACAGTGCCGCAAATGCGTGTTCTGGGAGCTGGATCCGGTCAGCCGCGATCGCGCGATCGAGAGCGGCGACACCGCGTTCGAGAAGGAGTCGTGGGTCTCCGCGACGCTGCTTGACTGGGGGTCGTGCGGCAAGCTCGTCTACGTTGACGGCGTGCCGGCCGGCTATGTGATGTACGCGCCGCCGGCGTACGTGCCGCGGTCGGTCGCCTTTCCGACCAGCCCGGTGAGCCCGGACGCGGCCCTGCTGATGACCGCGACCGTGCTGCCGGAGTTTGCCAGCGGCGGCCTCGGCCGGATGCTGATCCAGGGTGTGGCCAAGGACCTGACCAAGCGCGGACTGAAGGCGATCGAGGCCTTCGCCGACTTGAAGTGGGACGGTCCGAGCTGTGTCGTGCCGGCCGACTTCCTGCTCTCGGTCGGCTTCAAGACCGTACGTCCACATCCGCGGTGGCCGCGGCTGCGGCTCGAGCTGCGGACGGCCGTGTCGTGGAAGTCCGACGTGGAGTACGCGCTGGAAAAGCTGCTGGGCTCGATCAACCCGCAGGTCGCGCTCGGCGCCTCGCGCGATGTCGCCGGCCAGATGCCCCGCTCCTCCTCCTAACCCGCCGCGGACGCGGGAATCGGAATCCGATTGCGTCTTCCTAGGCGCAGGAGAAGAGGGCGTCACCCCAGTCGGCGTGGTCGTTGCCGGGGCCGTCGCCCCCGTCGCCAGTGACGAGCTGCACTGACCGTACGCCGGTCAGCGGCACGTCGATCGCTGCCGCGGCCATGCCAGGCTTCTGCACCGAGCTGGTGTAGATCGTCTTTCCGTCCGCGATCACGGAAAACCGCACTGAGCCGGGCGCGCCCTTCTCGTCGTCCTGGCCGACTTTCGCGGTGAAGCGGCTGCAGGTGCCGTCCACCGCGTACGTGATGGCGCCAGGCGACGCCGTGCCGAGGCCTTTGGCAAACCGTACGCCGGCCACCTTCAGCGGACCGCCGTCGCCGGCCGCGTCCTCCCCCAGGCTGTGGTCGCGCTCGGCCGGTCCCCAGCCGTTGGTCATCGCCGACCAGGCCAGGTCGGAGGCGTACACGTCACCGGACAGCGCCGCGGCCGGCTTGATCGCCATGGCGAAAACGTGCAACGCCGACGAGCTCGGCAGGGTCACCGCGGCGATCGTCTTGGTCGGATCGGCCGGAATGGTGTTGTAGTAGATCTTGTAGTGAATGCCGAAATGCCCGGGACCGGCCGGTGTGTTGTTGTGGTCGGTGTCGATCGCGATCCGCGAGCCGTACGCGTTGTCGTCGGCGCAGCACCAGTTGGGGAAGCCGAGTAGTCCGGTCGATCGGCTGCCGTCGGCGTAGTGGATGGTGACCTCGGGCCGTACGTTTCCGGCCTCGGAGCCGAGGAAGCCGACCGCCACGCCCTTGCCGGACAGCGCGATCGTCTGACCGGCCGCGGCGACGTTGTCCGGCCGCGCCGACGGCACGTCCGGCCAGCTGAACGTCACGCCGTCGACCGTCACGGTCGCACCCGGCGCGGCACCGGCCGCGGTCAGCGCCTGCTGAGAGAAGCTGTTGCCATAGCCGTCGAAGTTTCCGGCCGTGGTCGCCGATTCGTCACTGATGGCCACGTTGTTGTAAGCGTCCGCCAGTGATGTGTACGCCAGGACCGCGCTCGCGTTGGCAGTCGTGCCGGCCTGGTGGCCGTTGATCTCGTAGGACGCGTTGGTTGCCAGCTGATAGCTGCCGCTTTTCGCGTCCGCGGGAGTCTGCAGCTGGTATGTCGCGGTCACCGTCGCGCCGGCGGCCACCGAGGCGAAGTGCGTCGGACTCTGCGGCTGCAGCGGCCATCCGCTCGGGCCGGTCAGCCGAATGTCCACATTGGACAGTGCGGCGGCGGTGTTGTTGGTGAAGCTGGCGGTCACCACGTTCGTCTGTCCGCGCCGCGGTGCGAAGCCGCTGAGTTTCAGTGATCCGAGCGGAGCTTTCAGGCAGCCAGCCGGCGCCGGACCGAGGTCGTCGACGACCAGGTTGTCCAGCGTCATCGACGCGTTGTCGTCACGGTTGTGCACGATGCCGAGCGAATCGTCGCCACAGGCGGCGAAAGTCTGGTCGTATGTTTGGTGTGGTGCCGATCCCTGTGGCGGCAACACATCGGTCCAGCCGGCCGGCTTCGGATCGGTCGCCGGCGGCGGAGAGTCCAGCGGCCGATCCGTCGTGCGTACGAGCGGATCCTCGGCAATGGTCTGGTTGTTGAAGATCCGCACGTCGTACGCGTCGTCCGTGTCGCTCTGGTAGTCGAACCGTACGCGATATGCGTGCCCTGCCTGGAAACGCAGCGTCTGTGGCAGGGTCCGATAGACCATGCCGACGCCGTCGGCCCAGGTTTTCAGCGACCAGTTGCCGGAAATCGTGTCGCGCGTGTAGCCGGCGTGCCGCTCCGAGAGATGTGTACGCAACGAGCCGCCATCGACCGTGTAGACGAACGGCCCCCATCCCTGGTCGACGTGCTCGAAATCCTCGGCGTAGTAATGATCTTTCGAGCCGGCGCCGGCGTTTGGCACGACTCGTACGTCATCGAACTCCACCTTGGACGTGCCAGTCGCGGCCGAGAGTGTCAGGAGCGGCGCCGGAGTCTTGGCTGTGAACAGCACCTTCATCCGCTGATATCGCGTACCGGTCTTGTCGTCGACTCCCGAGGTGTCCTCCTGCGGGGAGGAGTCGGTCCAGACTTTCGCGCCATCGACGGAAAGCGTCGCGACGCGCTTGGCTCCGGTCACCTGGACCCAGACGGAGGCCGAATACTGCTGACCGGGCTTGAGGCCGCGCAACCGCTGACTGACCGCACTCGCACCGGATCCCATCTCCAGGTGGGCCTGGCCGCGTACGTCGTCCACAATGGACGGACGCGCCCCGGTCGCCTTCCAGTACGCGAAACCGCCGGAGTCGAAGCCGGGGTCGCCGACCGGAGTGCCGTGGCCCCAGTCCATCCGTACGTCTGCCGGCCGGCCTTTCGTGACCAGATAAGGCGTCCTGGCGGCCGCGGCCAGGGTGACCTGTCCATCGCGCACGGGCACCTGGTGGACCTGCTGTTTGCCCGTCTGCGTCAGTGTCGCGACGGTCGCCGATCCGAGCCGGCTCCACGACTTCGGCAGCGTCCACGTTGTGGTGCCACCGGAGGCATTCCAGTGATAGAGCTTCGAGGAATCCCACGGCAGCAGATACGCGCCGCCGGTCGAGACGAGGTGACCTTCCGACCACATGTCGCGACCTTTGGTTATCCGTACGCCACCGGTGAAGTCGATCGCGTCATCGGTCCATTTGGTGACCTGGAAATGCTGGATCCACTTGGCCGGCAGATCGTAGGTGTAGATGTTGGACACCGCGTCGTTGAGGTTGACCCGGCCCTGCCAGCCGGTGAAGTCGGCCAGTCGCGGATTTGGCATCAGCGGGTCCGGCGACCACACGTCTTTCTGGTCGTTGCGCAGGAAACGGATGATCCGGCTGTTGACGCCGCGGTTGTTGTCGCCGCCGTAGGTCGGGTCGTTGGCCCAGTGCGACCAGATCGACTCGCGTTCCCAGTCGCCCGGAAACTCGGTGACCGCGTCCCAGCCGTCGGACCACAGCAGGTGCGCGAGGTCGTACGCGTCCCAGCCGGCGCCCGGTGTGACGTCCACGTACAGATAGGAAAGATTCGGGTCCGGGATCGCCTGCCTGAGTTTCTTCAGCCGTGCGGCCAGGTTTCCGGAGATCTCGTCGCCGTGCTTGTCGTCGCAATAGCTCTGGTCCAGCCATCCCCAGCATGTCGCCGTCGGATTCGCCAGTTTCCAGCTGAAGTTCTTCGCCTCCGGATAGGCCTCCTGCCGGTTGACGTGAACACCGAAGGTGGCGCCATACTTCTTTCCTTCAGCGATCAGCTTCCTCAAATCGGCAAGACCGCCGGCGCGATCGTTGAAATGGTCGCCATAGTCCGGATGCGCCGAGTCGTGGCCCTCGGACTGGTAACCCTTCAGCAGCACGTTCTGGCCGAGTCCGTCGGTCAGCAGCGAGATCTTCTTGACCTCGTCCAATGCTTTCAGGAACGGTGTGCCGGCCAATGAGGCGAAGTTGTAGGAGATGTACGGGACCACGCGGTCCTTGACCTCGTTGCTGCCAGGGACGTTCACCATGATCGACCGGAACGCGATCGCGCCGTCCTGCCAGTCGACCGCGTGGTCGCCGTTGCGATCGCCGGTGACGGCGACCTTGGCCCATGGCAGCTCGGTGATCCTTTTCGTGTCGTGCTCGCGATAAACCCACGGCTGGCTGGCGATGCTCGTACGCTTCAGCGTCCCTTCGGCCACCGTCGAGACGGCCAGCCGGAACGGCTCGGTGAGCGTGCTGGTCTCCACACCGGCGGCGAGTCTGTCGGTCGAGACGAACGCGTATGACTTGCCGGCCGGTTTCGAGGTGACCGGCAGGTCACCAACCGGCGTCACGGTGTCGCTGGACTTGTTGGCGTCGACCGAGAAACCGGCCGCGGCGAGGGTGGCGCCAGGCTGGTCGCTGCGTACGGACACCAGTGAGAGATCCGGGATGTCGAAGGTCTCGACGGTGCGGCCGGGGTCGTCGACGCCGGTGACCCGGAAGGTCAGCGTCTGTCCGGCGACCGACAGCTCGGTGCGGATCGTCACGTTGGGAAGCGTGAGCCGATAGCGAGCCGCGGTCGCGGTGAGCGAAACCGCGACGGTCGGCCGCTGCTCGGTCCCGTTGATGCGGACCGTGGCGGCCGTCCCGGTCGAGCCGCCGAGCTGCGCGCCGTCGACGGTCGTGTAGCCGAGTACGCGTGGAAACGCCCTGTCGACGGTGACCGCCAGCTGGCCGGACCGGATCACCGCCTGGTCAGCGGGGATCAGTGGCGCCGCTGCGGCCGGCAGGCTCGGCAGTGTGAAGGCGGCGAGTGCGGTGACGACCAGCGTGGCGAGCGTACGGACGTACGGCATGAGTGGCCCTTCTGCTTGGTCTCGGCAGTCGCGTTGCACGAAACTGAGAGGTTTCTAGCAACTGAACGCAGCTTTTGGCAACGGTCACGTGGCCAGACCAGGTCAGCGTCGACTTTCGAACTTGATTGAAACCCTGTCCAATAGAGCGGAATATCGCATCGAAGAAAGCGCTCTCTACGCTGGAGGCCAGGATGCAGCTTTCACGACGGCAGGTGTTCGGATTGGCAGCGGGGATGACGGCGGCGGGCCTGACCGCGGCAAGTCCAGCGGCTGGAGCGGATGTGTACGACACGTTGCGCAAGCGGGCCGTCGAGCTGATCGTCGGCGGTCCGTTCGAGGCGTCCGACGCCGACTATCGGCAGGCGCTCGACGCGATGGACGTCGAGCTGGGCGGCTTCTGGCAGGCGCTCGACCGGGCACCCGCGCGTACCAGCCTCTGGCCGGACCTGCCGCTCACCGCGACCGACGCGGTCAACGCCAACCTCAGCCTCAACCGGCTCCGGCAGCTGGCCATCGGCTGGTCGACGACCGGCGCGGAGCTCCACGCCAACGCCGATGTCGCGTCGGCGGTCGTGGACGGACTGGCCTTCGTCTATCAGCACCGCTACAACGAGTCGGCGCGCGAGGTCGGCAACTGGTGGAACTGGGAGATCGGCGGACCGCGCGCGTTGGCGCAGACCTGCCTGATCCTCTTCGACCAGGTGCCGGCGGCCGCGTTGGCCAACTATCTCAACGTGATCACCAAATTCGTCCCCAACCCGGACCGGCGGACCAACGCGCCGACGGTCGTCGAAACCGGCGCCAACCGGATGGACAAATGCCTGATCATCGCATTGAGCGGCATTCTCGGCCGCGACGGTGACCGGCTCGCGCAGGCTCGCGACGGCCTGTCGGACACACGCGACGGCGGCAAGAACAGCATTTTCCAGTACGTCGAATCCGGCGACGGCATCTATCGCGACGGATCTTTCGTGCAGCACGGCAACATTCCGTACGTCGGCACATACGGCAACGTGCTGCTCGGAGACATGGCCTATCTGTCCGCATTGCTGGCCGGCTCGCCATGGGAGATCACCGATCCGCACCAAAACGTGGTGCTGGACGCGGTGACCGCGAGCTTCGCGCCGTTCATCACCAACGGCCGGATGATGGACTGCGTACGCGGCCGTGCCATTTCCCGCGATTACGAGTCCGACCACAAGGACGGGCACGCGGTCGTCGCCAGCATGTTGATGCTGGCCGCCGGAGCGCCGGCCGCGTACTCCTCGACTTTCCGTGCGCTGGCGAAAGGATGGATCCTCCGCGACACGGCCGATCCGTATCTGCGCTGGGCGACCGTGCCACAGATTGGCCTGGCGAAACAGATCCTCGCCGACCAGGCGGTCGCGGCGGCGCCGGAGCCGAGCTATCACCGGCAGTTCGCGTATCAGGACCGGATCGTGCATCGCCGGCCGTCGTGGTCTTTCAGCCTCGGACTCTCGAGTGCGCGTACGGCACGATATGAGGCCGGAAACGCGGAAAACCTACACGGCTGGTATCTCGGCGACGGCGTCACGTATTTCTACGACCGCGATCTCGGCCAGTTTTCCGACGGATTCTGGCCGACCGTCGACGCGTACCGGTTGCCAGGCATCACCGTGCAAACCACGCCGCGTACGCGTGCCGACGAAGGCGGCTGGGTGCAGCCGGTCGGCTCTAACACCTGGGTCGGTGGCACCACCGACGGCGATCTCGGTGCTGTCGGCATGGATCTGCGGTCGTACGACAAGGCGCTGGTCGCCAAGAAGTCCTGGTTTTGCCTCGACGACGCGGTGATCGCACTCGGCGCCGGCATCACGCGCACCGGAGCGACACCGACCTCGGTCGAGTCCATTGTGGACAACCGCAACCTGCACTCCGGCTCGAACCAGCTGCTGCTCGATGGCAGAGCTGTCGACCGCGGCCGTTTTCCGCATGCTCACTGGGCTCATCTGCACGGCATCGGTGGATATGCGTTTGGCTCTGGCGCGGCGATCAACGTGTTGCGCGAGTCGCGTACGGGCGCGTGGTTTGACATCGACCAGGGTGCGGACACCAGCGGCAGCAAGGATCCGCTGACGCGGAACTATCTGACGTTGTGGTTTGACCACGGCATCGATCCGGTGGACGCGGCCTATTCGTACGCGGTGCTGCCTGGCGCTTCCATCGCCGAGACAATGCGATGGTCGGCCGTGCTGCCGATGAGCATCGCGGCCAACAGCCCGGTGGTGCAGGCGATCCGCCGGCCGGGGTTGTCGATGGCGAATTTCTGGACCGCCGGCTCGGTCGACCGGCTCGTGTCCAGCGGCCCGGCGTCGGTCCTGCTTCGCCGCAATGGCGCGAAACTCACGCTGGCGGTGGCCGACCCGAGTCGTACGCAGGAATCGGTGACCTTGCATCTGCCCTGTCCGGTGCGGCGGATCGAGTCGGGCGACCAGTCGGTGACATTGGTGCGCGCACGGCCATTCGCCGAGCTGCGGATCGCCACCGGCGGCAGCAACGGTCGCACGCACAAGGTCGTGCTGTCCTGATCGGTGCAATGAAACTCACTGCCGAAGACGGTGGCTGATCAGGCAGGATCGGGCACATGGAACTGGTGACGATCGACGACGTACGCGCGGCGGCCAAAAGGATCGAAGGTGTCGCGGTGCGTACGCCGGTCGTCCCGTGCCGGTGGGCCGAAGGTTTGTGGCTCAAGCCGGAAAACCTGCAGCCGATCGGTGCGTTCAAGGTCCGCGGCGCGACCAACGCGGTCGGTGCGTTGTCCGATGAACAGGCCGCGAAAGGTGTCGTCACGCATTCCAGCGGCAATCACGGTCAGGCACTCGCGTACGCGGCGAACACGCGTGGCATTCCGGCGACGATCGTTGTGCCGGATGTGGCGCCACGGGTCAAAATCGACGCGATGCGCGCTCTTGGCGCGGAGCTGATCCTGGTGCCGCCGGCGCAGCGGCTGACAGCGACCGACGAGTTGGTCGCCGAGCGCGGCATGGCGCTGGTGCCGCCGTACGACCATAACGACATCATTGCCGGGCAAGGCACCATCGGCGTGGAAATGGTGGCGGACCTGCCGTCGGTGAGAAGCGTGCTCGTGCCGGTCGGCGGCGGTGGCCTCGCGTCCGGAGTCGCGGTCGCGGTGAAGGCGTTGCGACCGGACGTGCGGGTGATCGGCGTCGAGCCGGCGCTGGCCGCCGACGCGGCGGACAGTCTCGCCGCCGGACACATCGTGCAGTGGACCGACGAGCAGCGTTATCGCACCTCGGCCGACGGTGTGCGGACGAACATCGTCGAGCGCACTTTCGCGCATCTGTCCCGATATCTCGACGGGATCGTCCGGATCAGTGAGGACGAGATCATGTCGACCGTACGCAGGCTGGCGCTCGAGGCGCATCTGGTCGCCGAGCCAAGCGGCGCGCTGGCTCCGGCCGCTTTCCTGCACCATCGCTCGGAGCTGCCGGACGGTCCGGCGGTCGCGATCGTCAGCGGCGGCAACATCGAGCCGGCCATGCTGCGCGCGATCCTCAGCGACGACTGAAAAGGCGCTGGAGAAACTCGTCCAAGGCGGCAGTGGCCACCTCGATCGCGTCCCTCTCGTCTTCGGCGCGCGCGGTGACCAGAGCGATCTCGTTGATGGACGCCAGCAGCACGTGCGCGAAAAGGTCGGACTGACCGGCCGGCAGCAGGCCGTCTGCCGCGGCCTGGGCCGTCCAGGCCTTCATGACGCCGAGCGTCATCTTGTCGTCGTACTCGCGCCACCGCTGCCAGCCGATCACCGACGGCGCGTCGACCAGCACGATCCGGCGTACGACCGGGTCGGCGACCTGCTCGATCCAGGCCAGGCAGCCGGCGCGCAGTGACGCCAACGGCTCGCTCTCCGCACGTGTGGCCTGCATCGTACGGCGGCCGGCGTCCCGCATGGTCTTCAGATAGACCGCCTCGAAAAGAGCGTCCTTGCCGGAAAAGTGGTGATAGAGCGCGCCTCGGCTGACTCCGGACTCCTGCAGCACGGCGTCGATCGACGTGCCGTCGTATCCATGCTCGGCGAACAGCCTGGTCGCGATCTCCACGAGCTGGTCGCGGGTCGCCTGTCCGCGCTCGACGCGCCTGTCCATACGCTCCTCACCATTGACATACCGACTGTCGGTCTGTAACGGTGAAACCGACAGTCGGTCTGGAATCTTCACTGTATCCGGAGGACGTACGGATGGACCTGCAGGAGTTCGACAGCCACCGGCGCACCGTCGACCTCGCCGGTGGACCGGTCAGTTATGTGGACGTGGGACCGAGTGGCGGCCGTACGGTGCTGTTCGTACACGGCCTCGGCACCAACGCCTACCTGTGGAGTGGCGTGATCGCCGAGTTGTCGCGTGAGCACCGCTGTGTGGCGCCGGACTGGCCGTTGCACGGCCAGACGCCGATGCCGGCCGACCAGGACTTCACGCTCGGCGGTTTGGCGCGATTCGTGGAGGATTTCTGCGCCGCAATGGATCTGACCGGCATCGACCTGGTCGGCAACGACACCGGTGGCGCGGTGTGCCAGACGTTCGCGGTCGCTCATCCGGAGCGGCTGGCGACCTTCACGTTGACCAACTGCGACACGCACGACAACCTGCCGCCCGACGGGTTCGAGCAGGTCGTGGAGGCCGCCCAGAAGGGTCTGCTGGCGCCGAACGGACCGGAGCTGCTGGCCCGGCCGGCGATCGCGCGCCGGCAGTCTTTCGGCGGCGCGTACGAGGATGCCGGCCTGCCGGACGACGTGACCGTACGCGCGTTCCTGGAGCCGGTGCTCGGCACGGTGGAGCGTGGTCGGGAGTTTGAGCGGCTGCTCACGTCGCTGAGCGCGAAGGACCTGATGGCGCTGGAGCCGAAGCTGCGCGAGCTGACCGTACCGACGCTGATCGTGTGGGGGACGGACGACCGGTTCTTCGAGCTCAAGTGGGCCTATTGGCTGCGCGACACGATCGCCGGGGCGCGGGAGGTCGTCGAGGTGCCCGGCGGCCGGCTGTTCTTCCCGCACGAGCGGCCGCATGAGCTGGTCACCGCGCTGCGCGCTTTCTGGAGCTGACCGTCGGTCCTTGTCAGGCCAGGCGGCTGCGCAGCTCGCGCATGTCCATGGTGCCGGTCTTGAAGTCCACCTCGACCGGCAGGAAGACGCGCTGCACGGCGATCAGGATGGCCTCGGCGATCGTGTCGCGGAAGGCCGGCTCGATCAGCCGCGCGCGGTCGACCGGCGAGGTCAGATAACCGCACTCGACGCGTACCGTCGGCATCCGCGTACGCCGGAGGATCTCCCAGGTCTTGCGATGCGTACGGCCGTCGACCAGGCCGGTCCTGGCCACGATCTCGCGGTGCACCAGGCCGGCCAGCCGCTCGCCGACGGTGGAGGACGCACCGGACTGTGTGCCGAAGTAGTAGGTCGCGACGCCGCTCGCCTCGGGGTTGCGGTGGCCGTCGATGTGCAGTGAGACGAGTACGTCGGCGCCGGCCTCGTTGGCGAAGCGCGCGCGATCGGCGTCGGAAAACCAGGTGTCGCGGCCACGGGACAGGTCCGTACGCACACCGAGTGCCGACAGCCGTCCTTCCAGCCGGTTGGCCAGATCCCAGGCCAGCTCGGCCTCCGACCACTCCAGCATGCCGTCCGGCACCACCACGCCACGGTCCGGCCCGCCGTGACCGGGGTCGATGACGAC
Source organism: Fodinicola acaciae (assembly GCF_010993745.1). Lineage (NCBI taxonomy): Bacteria > Bacillati > Actinomycetota > Actinomycetes > Mycobacteriales > Fodinicola > Fodinicola acaciae. Next base: position 574,249 of record NZ_WOTN01000004.1, on the reverse strand, counting down.
GTGCTTGCCGACCAGCGCCGGACCGGCCTGGCGGAGCAACGCGGTCTCGCGCAGCAGCTGCGGCCGGCCCCCGACCACCTTGCGGCCGAGCTGGCGAAGCGCGCGCATGGTGCTGGGGCCGAAGCTGCCGTCCGGCAGCAGGCCGACCTCACGCTGGAACTGTTGCAGGGCACGCTCGGTGCCGGCACCGAAAACGCCGTCCGGCCGGCCGACGTCGTAGCCCATCTCCAGCAGCCGCTCCTGCAGCGCCTCCACGTCGTCGCCGACCAGCGGATCGGTCACCGATCGGGTCAGCGGCCGGTCGCCGAGCCGCCAGCGAGCCGCCACCAGGGCGCTCCAGGTCTCGGTGCCGACCACGCCGTCGATGGTCAGGCCGCGCTGCTGCTGGAACTCGCGGATCGCCAGCTCACAGGCGGCGTCGAAGATCACCGAGTCGGGGCTGGAGCTGTCGCCGTGCGGTCCGGAGCCGACCAGGCCGAGGCTCGCGAGCGTGGCGCGTACCTCGGCGGCCGCCGGACCGCTGTCACCTCGGCGTACCGGCTCCATCGGCAGGCCCCCTTGCCAGCTCGGGAACAACATCGTTCAAGAGACCACGTTAAGCGTTGTCTCATAATCGGTTGCCGGCAGGGCCGACACGCCGCCGTAACACCTCGGCAGTCGGGCGTCGGAAAACCGGTCGCCGGACCGACGATAGGGATGTGACCGTACGGCCCGATCCGGCGTTGGGCCTGCTGGAGCTCTACGACGAGGCGCTCCCGCAGGTCTATGGCTATCTGCTGGCACGCTGCGGCGACCCCGCCACGGCGGAGGACCTCACCGCCGAGTCGTTCCTCGCCGCGGTCGCCGCCTGCCGCAAGCCGGAGGCGCCGGAGCTGTCGGTGCGCTGGCTGATTGGCGTGGCGCGACACAAGCTCGTCGACCACTGGCGTGACCGGGATCGCCGACGCACCGAGCCGCTCGCCGACCGTGACCCGAGCTGCGACCCCTGGGACGTACAGCTGGACGTGACGCTGGCTCACCAGGTGTTGGGCCGGCTGTCGTACGCGCATCGTGCCGCACTGACGCTGCGCTATCTGGACGGCCTGCCGGTCGCCGAGGTGGCCGCCTGTCTCGACCGCACGCTGCATGCGACCGAGGCACTGCTCATGCGCGCGAAGCGAGCGTTTCGTGCCGCGTACGAGGGAGAGGAGGGCCTCCGATGACCGATCCGCTGGATGTCCTCCGCGGCGATCCGCCGCCGGTCACACCCCGTGAAGCCTTCACCGCTCAGCTGCGCAGGCGGCTGGAGGCGGTGATCCTGGGAGGAGAACAGGTGATTACCCAGACGAGTGTCCTCACTCCGTACATCGCCGTACGCGACGCGCGTGCCGCGATGGACTGGTACGGCGAGGTGTTCGGCGCCGAACGGCAGGGTGACCTCTACGAGATGCCGGACGGCCGGATCGGCCACGCGCAGCTGCTGATCGGTGGCGCGCAGCTCTTCCTGGCCGACGAATATCCTGAGATGGGCCTGGTCGGTCCGCAGGACCAGCCGACCCGGCCGTTCTCGCTGCATCTCACCGTCACCGACGTGGACGACCTCAGCCGGCGAGCCGAGGCCGCCGGCGCCACCGTCGAACGGCAGCCGAGCGACAACCCGTACGGCCGGGTCGCGGTGATCATCGACCCCTTCGGCCACCGCTGGATGCTCAACCAGTGAGTTCGCGGTGACTGGGGGTCGCGGTTGTTAATCGGTTGAGTGGGGTGATATTGCCTTAGTTGCCAAGGCCCCGTAGGCCGAGGAAGAAAGCCCCGTGAGGCGTCCGGACGGTCGTCGGCGGGGCTTTACGCTTTCCCGTCAAGGTCGACCTGGACCACCTCGATGATCGCGGCCTCGACGCGACAGCGCCACTGACCACCCGACGATCGCCGCCGTCAGCAGATATCGGTCGCCACGTTCGGACTCGTCAACGAAAACATGAACTGTCACGCCATGTCATGATCCTCGCACCTTCCGCCACTAGTTGTGCGAGGGTGCGAATCGCAACTTGCGATAATGCTAGCCAGTTATTTGTACGGGCTGGCCGTTGGCGACGAGCTTCCAGTCGACCGTCGCGAACGTGGCCGGGTCGATGGTCTTCTCCTTGGTGGCCCAGTCGATCAGCAGCTGCCGGATGTCTTTCTGCTGGTTGTAGAGCACGGTCGCGGTACTGATGTGCGGGAAGCCGCCGCCGCCGGACTGTCGGTAGTTGTTCACCGCCACCACGAATCCCTGGTCGGCGGCCACCGGCTTGCCGTCGTACGCGAGGTTGACGATCCGCTTTCCGGCCGGCTGCGCGATGTCGATGTCGTACGTCAGCCGCGCGTCCAGGCCCGAGACGATGTCGTAGTTGTAGTCCGGCGTGCCGTTCGGCGCGGCCGGCGTCTTGGCGTTGGTGACCTGGTCGGCCGGGTACGGGCCAACCCCGCTGACCTGCTGGAAATACTCGCAGGACTTCTCCAGGTAGTCCTTCACCTGCGCGCCGGTGAGCTGCACGGCCAGCAGCGTGTTGTCGTAGATGTAGAGGCCGGCGACGTCACGGACGCTGACCGTGCCGGCCGGGATGGCGGCGGCGCGGTTGAACGGCGCGGCGATCGACAGCACCGGCAGGCTCGGCGAGATGGCGGTCTTCACCGCGTCTGCCTGCACGTAGTTGATGAAATCGACACAGGACGAGTCCTGATAGCGCGCGGTCGCCGCGGACATCGCCGCCGTGCAGGTGGCGACCGGAGAGTTCACGTACGTGACGACCGCCTGGTGGTCGGCGGTCAGCAGCTTGGCGATGTGCGCGTCCTCCGGCACCGTGTTGCTGTTCAGCGTGTGCGAGTCGGCGCTGGCCAGCTGCCAGCCGTGCAGCGGCGAGTGGGTCAGCTCCAGCTCGATCACACTGAGCCGCTCACCCCAGCACAGCGGCTCGGTCAGCAGCACCTGCTTGCCGGTCGCCTTGTTCGTGACGAACCGGTCCTGGATCTCCACGTGTGCGTGGCCGACGAGTACGGCGTCGATGCCGGGCACCTGCTCGGCCATCAGTGTGGAGGCGTTCTCCGGATACGGCAGCGCGTCACCGTACGAGGAGGACGTGTCGGCGCCCGAGTGGGTCAGCACGACCACCACGTCGGCGATCCGGCGCAGCCGCGGCACCCAGATCTTGGCCTGCTCGACCACGCCGTCGAAGTGCATCCTGTTCTCGACGTTTGCCTTGTCCCAGATCGCCACGCCGGGGTTGGTGAGGCCGAGAATCGCCACGCGTACCGGGAAAAGCGCGCCGCTGGGCCACATCGTCTTGATCGTGTACGGCTGGAAGACCGGCCGCCGGGTGTTCCAGTCCAGCGCGTTGGCGCCGAGCAGCGGAAAGCGCAGCTGCTGCTGGAACGTACGGAGGAAGTCGATGCCGTAGTTGAACTCGTGGTTGCCAAGCGCCGACGCGTCGAACTCCATCGCGTTCATCGCGGTCGCCATCGGATGGACGCGGTTGCGGCTGATCGGCTTGACCTTGGCGTAGTAGGTGCCCAGCGGCGTGCCTTGGATGGTGTCGCCGGAGTCGAGCAGCAGGACATTTCGCCGGCCGCGCTGTTTGCGCATCGCCGCGACGAGAGTGGCGACCTTGGCGATGCCTACGTCGTTGTGCTTGGCATCGTCGTACTCGGCGTTGTTGTAGTAGTCCCAGTTGAAGACGTGCGCGTGCAGGTCGGTCGTGCCCAGCAGGGTGAGCCGTGCGGTCTGCTTGCGCAGGTCGTCGGCCGCCGGCCGGGGCGCGGCCGCGGCGGCCTCCGGCGACATTCCGGCGGCGGTCAGGATGGCCGCCGCGGAGCCACCCAGCCCGGCGAGCAGGCGACGACGGCTGACGGGGTGCGGTGCTGGCACGGTCACTCCTTGTCGGATTCGTTCGTACGACCGAAGGGAATGTACGCCGAGACCGCCACCTTGAGGAGCGTTTTCGCAGCTTGGACGTCTGGCCTTGGCCTTACCGAAACATGAGAAAGCCGCGCATCCACGGTGGATGCGCGGCTTCTCGTACGAACTACAGCGCGGAGTTGATCAGCTTGAGGATCTCCGACTTCGGCCGCAGGCCGACCGCCTGCTGCACCGGCTGGCCGTCCTTGAAGATCATCAGGAACGGGATGGACAGCACGTTGTAGTCGCGAGCCGTGTTGGGGTTCTCGTCCACGTTGAGCTTGGCGATGGTGACCTTGTCACCGAGCTCGTTGGCGATCTCGTCCAGGATCGGCGCGACCTTGCGGCACGGCCCGCACCACTCGGCCCAGAAGTCGACCAGCACCGGCTTGTCGCTCTTGAGGACCGCGGTGTTCCAGGTCGCGTCCGTGACGGTGGGGGTGTTCGCACCCATGACTTCTCCTTTTGTTTCTTTGGGATCAGGACTGCGCGGATACGGGTTGCGCAGCCTCGCGGGTCGGCCCCCAGGTGGCGCCGAGCGGCTCCTCGTCGTCGCTGAGGTTCTCCAGGAACCGTTCGGCATCCAGCGCCGCCACGCAACCCGAGCCGGCGGCGGTGATGGCCTGCTGGTAGACGTGGTCGACCAGGTCACCGGCCGCGAACACACCGCGCAGGTTGGTCCGCGTGCTCGGGTGGTCGACGAGCACGTAGCCGTTGTCGTCGGTGTCCACCTGGTCGCGGAACAGCTGGCTGCGCGGGTCATGGCCGATGGCGATGAAGACGCCGGTCACGTCGAGCGTCGACTTCTCGCCGGTCCTGGTGTCGGTCAGCACCAGTCCGGAGACCTTGCCGTCGGTGCCGAGCACCTCCTCGACCTTCGAGTTCCACCTGACCTCGATCTTGTCGTTGGCCAGCGCGCGGTCGGCCATGATCTTGCTGGCGCGGAACTCGTCGCGGCGGTGCACGATGGTCACCTTCTCGGCAAACCTGGTGAGGAAGGTGGCCTCCTCCATCGCCGAGTCACCGCCGCCGATGACGGCGATGTTGTGGTTTTTGAAGAAGAAACCGTCACAGGTCGCGCACGACGACACGCCGCGGCCCAGATACTCCTGCTCGCCGGGCACACCGAGCGGCCGCCAGGCCGAGCCGGTGGCCAGGATGACGGCCGGCGCCTCGTACGTGGTGTCGCCGACGGTCACCTTCTTGATGTCACCGCTCAGGTCCACCGCGGACGCGTCGTCGGTGACGAACTCGGCACCGAAGCGCTCCGCCTGCGCGCGCAGCTGCTCCATCATCTCCGGGCCCATCACGCCGTCCGGATAACCGGGGAAGTTCTCCACCTCGGTGGTGGTCATCAGCGCGCCACCGGACTCGGCGCCCTCGATCACCAGCGGCGAGAGGTTCGCGCGCGCGGTGTAGATCGCCGCGGTGTAACCGGCCGGACCGGAACCCACGATGATGACTGATCGACGTTCGCTCACGTCACACTCCTCGGCTGCTGCCACCGGATCTCTTCGGATCTGTTCTAAGAACGCCATGGTAAGGGCCGGCATTCCGGCTCACTCGTGACGTACGCGACTGCGCTCGTCGGTGAGCGGTCAGGAAGCGGCGACCGGACCGTACAACGTGACGGCGGTAGGCCCGTCGCCGCAGCCAGGCGAGACCGCGACGACCCGGTCGCCGGCGCTGGTGGACAGCACCGCGAGCACGGCCGGACTGCCGCCGAATCGAGCCAGGTCGACGTACGTCGGCTCGCCGCCGAGCGCGCGGAGCGCCTGCAGGCACGCCTCCAGGATCCCCTTGTCGTCGAAGCGGCGCAGCTGCGCCGGTTTGCCGGCGGTGTCGGCCTGTGCCTCCTTGGCGCCGCCCGGCTGGCGGAGCATCGGCAGCGTCGTCACCGTCCAGTCGCGCCCCGACGACGTGATCCGGACGTGCCCCGGCGCGGCGGCCGCGTTTGGCGCGGCGCGGCCCTCACCGGTGGCCCCGTCGGCGCTCGTCAGCGGCTCAGGACGCAACTGCTGGAAGACGACGCCTCCGCCGACGAACAGGATCGCCACCGCGGCCGCGGCCGCCAGCACCAGCCGGAGCCGGCCGCGCCTGCGCTCGCGGGCCGCCGACAACGAGCTGACCGGCGGCTCCGGCTCGGCCAGAGCCGACTCGATCCGGCTCAGCACGTCGTCCGGCAGCGGCTCCGGCTCGAGCATCGCCAGCTGCGCGGACACCGCCGCGGTGGCGGCCGGCAGCTGCTCGTACGCCTGCCGCCACGCTGGGTCGGCGGCCAGCCGGCCGGCCACCAGCTCGGCCTCCGGGGTGCCCTCCAGCAGGCCCTCGGCGTATTCAGCGAGAAGCTCGACGTCGACAGGCATGTCGGTCATGGCGCACCCCCTCCGGCAACCTCGGTCTTCCCCTCCGTCTTGGATGTGACGCGTCCGTCCGCCGAACCGTTCCGGTGAGCCGGCGCACGTGCCGGCTGTGTTCGGCCCGGCCGCAGCTGGCCGAGCAGTACGGCCATCCGCGCACGGCCGCGCGCACATCTGCTCTTCACCGTGCCGGCCGGGATCTCCAGCACCTCGGCGGCCTGGTCGACCGGCAGGCCCTCGATGTCCACCAACACCAGCGCGGCCCGCTGGTCGTCGGGCAGCGCAGCCAGTGCCTCCCGTACGGTCAGCTGTGTCGCCAGCGTGTCGGCCTGGTCGGTCGGATCGGCCGGGTCGACCCTCACCTCCTCCAGCGGCAGGGCTGGCCGCGCGGCCCGTCGGCGCAGCCGGTCCAGGCTCGCGTTGACGACGATCCGGTGCAGCCAGGTGCTGACCGCCGAGTCGCCGCGGAAGTTGGCGGCCGACCGGAACGCCGACAGGCAGGCGTCCTGCAGCGCGTCCGCCGCGTCCTCGCGGTTGGTGGTCGTCCGCAACGCCACCGCCCACATCCGGTCGCGGTGGCGCGCCAGCAGCGTGGAGAACGCGTGGCGGTCACCGTCCGCGTGTGCTCGGAGCAGCTCCGCGTCGGTCGGCTCCGACCCCGCGGTGGTCACCCCGGCCTAAGGCGTGTCTCCAAATCCAGGTGCGCGATAGCCGAGCCCAAACGCCGGCTGCCAGCACCGGACGATAACCCACCATAGCGCTGCTATTTGGGCCATCGTCCGGCGCAGGCAGGCCGACGTTTGGATCTCGACTCTCGCGCACCTGGATTTTGGAGACACGCCTTAACCCCTCGCCTCGATCTCCTGCACGCCCACCCCGTATCCGGTCTCGTATGGCGGCAGGTTGGTGATCCACAGCAGCACGTACTTGTACTTGCCGTTCAGCTGGAAGGTGAGGTGTCCGCCGTTGGTCGAGGTCGGCTGCACCACCGGCCGGTCGTGCAGCTCGTCGATGTCGTTGCCGACGTAGAGCACCGCCGTCGCGCCGGCCGGGTCGAGATAGGCGTCCACCTGCTTGATCGTCTGCGCGGTGCCGTAGGAGACCCGGACTCCCATGCCCTTCTTGAGTCCACCGAAGTTGGACTGGCCCTTGTAGGTGGCCGTCTTCCACTTGGTGGTGCGGTCGCCGTCGATCGCCTTGGACGCGCCTTTGTTCTCGGTGTTGTCACCCTGCGGGTCGTCGATCTCGACGTCCTTGGGCTGGATGACATGCAGAGCCGGCGCGGCGCTGGAGGGGTTGGTGGCGTTGGCCGGTGGCGTGCTGCCGTCGCCGGTCGGCGTACGCAGCACCAGCACGGCGAGGATCGCCAGGAACACCAGCATCACGCAGATCGGGATGCCGAGCTTGGCCCACAGCGGGATCCGCCGGATCCGCGACTCGCGCAGCTTGTTGAGCGGCTCGGCCAGCGGCAGCTGGCCGGTCAGTCCCTCGCGCTGGCGCAGCTCGCTGGCATATTCCAGCTGGTTGAGCTGGCTGGCCAGGTCGTGCGCGGCCGGCGCCGGCCGCTCGTTGTCCAGCAGCTCCATCGCCAGCGCGTCGAGCTTGTGCGGCACGCCGGCGCGGATCTGCCGTGGCGTGCACAGCCGGCCGTCCAGCCGGGTCGCCGGGACCATGCCTTCCGGAGTGTTGCCGTTGGCCGATGGCCAGCGGGCGGTGAGCGCCGCGTAGAGCAGCGCGCCGACCGCGCGTACGTCCGCCGCCGGCTCGGCCGACTCGGCGAGCGTCAGGTCGGTCATCGTGCACTCGAAGTTGCTGTTCACGATGACCGTCGTCGGGGTCAGGTTGCCGTGTGCCGCGCCGGCCGAGTGCAGTGCGGCGAGCCCCTCTGCGGCGCTGCGCGCGATCGTGATGGCCTGGTGCGCCTCGAGCGGACCGTTGGCCAGCAGCTTGCGCAGTGGTCCGCCGGCGGCCCATTCGCGCACGACGTATGCGCGATCGGTTTCCTCAACGGCGTCGTAGATGGCCACGATCGCCGGATGCCGTACGCGTGAGATCGCCATCGCGGTGTCCAGCAGCTGCTGCGAGTCGGCGCCGACGGTGCTCTGCACCTCGACGGCCACGCCGCGCGCAAGCAGCAGATCGGTCGCTCTCCAAAGAGCGCGACCGGTTGTCGAATCGACCAGATGCTCGTCCAGCCGATAGCGGCCGGCCAGCACCTGACCTGCGGCCAGCACGGCCACCGTCGCCCCCCGCGGGCCTTCCCCCTCCACTGGCCCTCCCCTATCGGCAGCGGCCCGCGACGCTGGGGACCCATCCACAGACTCCGTCGACTGCTCCGGCGCGCCCTCGCGTGCGAGCCGGGTCAACTGTTCCGGGACCCATGATCGCACCTCGCCGCCAGCACTCGCTCGTCTTGACACGGTTTCATTCCCTGCACGTCTGTTCTTCGGACGTCCCCGACCGTACGTAACAGGGGCACGATCCAAAAAATGGATCGTGCCCCATGTTGAGACGCCGCAGGGTGTCGGATGGTTGCCAGCAATTTTCTGGCAACCATCCGCGGTCACTACGTGACGATGCGTCGCACCACGTAGTTGTTGCTCCAGATCTTGTGCTTCGCGGTCGGCTTGCCGTAGGTAGAGGCGTCCCACATCTCGTTGCCGCCGGCGTAGATCGCCGCGTGGTAGTACGAGCCCGGCTTGCCGAACAGCATCAGGTCACCCGGCTTCATCTGGCTGCGGCTCACCGCGGTGCCGTAGTGCGACTGTGAGGTCGCGCTGTGCGGCAGCCGCTTGCCGAACTTGCCGTAGATGAACAGTGTGTAACCGGAGCAGTCGAACGAGTTCGGGCCGGCGGCGCCGTAGCGGTATGGCTTGCCTCGGTACTGGTAGGCCATCTGCACGACCTGCTGGCCCTTGTTCTGCACGTAGATCGGCACGCCGCTGGACATGCCGCCGGCGTATGCGGTGCCGTCGGCGCACTTGGTCGGCGCCTCCGAGCTCGGCGTGGTGTCGCTCGGCGAGGAACTCGGGTCGGAGCTCGGGTCAGCGGTGGCGTCGGCCGGCTGGCTGGAGGAGTCGGCGGCCGGCTTGCGCTCCGGCAGCTTGCTGTCGCCGGTCTTCTGCGCGCCACCCTGCTGGGCCGGCTGCTGGGCGGACTGGCCGGCGGGCTGCTGCGTGCAGCCGCCACCGATGGTGGCGCCGCTCGCCGAGATCGCGTAGTAGTTCGAGCTGCCGGGCCGCAGCGTGAAGGTGACCACGCCGTTGCTGTCGGTCCGCGAGCTGCCGAACGAGGCGTAGTGGCCCTTGCCGTCCAACCGGGAGATGGTCACCGGCACGTTGCCGGCCGGCTGGCCCTGCGGGGTCTTGACGGTGCCGCGCAGGTAGGCGGTGCCGCCCGGCGGGATCGACTGCGGGCTGTTGTAGCGGGCCAGCGTCACCTTGAGCGACTCGGCCGCGAAGACGGTGGGGGCCGCGAGAACGCCGGCCGCGATGATGCCGGCACCGGCCACACCGAGCGTTGCGGTGAGCCACTTGTTCTTCAGCGGACGCGGGAGACTACGGCGGTGTGTGCGCACCGTATGCAAAAGCGGTCCTTCCGGCACGCCTGCGAGGTGAGCTGTCGGGTTCGGGAGGGAAGGCGGCCCCGGCCACTCGGGAGTGGCTTCACCCCAAGGATTTCTCGACCGGAACGTTTAGCCGGCCGGAAATCCGGGAAACACGTGGTTCCCCCGCTCCTGTCCGACTCATCCAATGCTCGTACCTGCACCTGGAGGGCGGGGACAGGACTCGGCGTGCCGTCGCTCCAGGCGGGTGAGCGGGTTGCTCACCTGTGCCCCAAGCATCTTGGGTCATCGTGATCGTATTCGCAGGCGGAGTGAGAACTGTTACAACCCCGCCGTGTCGCGCCGATTTCTTTTGTCCTAATATGTCGGCTCTCTGTGTCTGATTTGCGAACACGATTCCACCGTGGCGTGCCTCACATTTGACCGCCGAATCACGAATATGCGCGCGGTGCTGCCGAATGACGCGCGGCTGGATAGGCTCCGTCCGACTTTCATGCTTCGGGCTTAGGGGGACGCGCTGATGGCGGAGAACGACGTTGCGGAGAAGGTGAAGCAGGGGTACGCGTTCGCCGGCGCCGCGATCGAGCTCGGTGCGCTGGTCGGTGACGGCGGTGCCGTCGTTCCGGACGCGAAGGTGCGCATCCCGCTGTCGATGGTCAACCGGCACGGCCTGGTGGCCGGGGCGACCGGCACTGGCAAGACCAAGACCCTGCAGATGATGGCCGAGCAGCTGTCCGCCAACGGCGTGCCGGTGTTCCTGGCCGACGTGAAGGGTGACCTGTCCGGCATCGTGGCCCCCGGCGCCGAGTCCGAGAAGAGCAAGGCGCGTGCCGGTGAGGTCGGTCAGCAGTGGGTCGCGACCGGCTGTCCGGCCGAGTTCCTGGCGCTCGGCGGTCACGGCAAAGGCGTACCGGTGCGCGCGACCGTCACCTCGTTCGGTCCGACGCTGCTGGCCAAGGTGCTCGGCCTCAACGACGTGCAGGAGTCCTCGCTGGGCCTGGTCTTCCACTTCGCGGACCAGAACGGCCTGCCGCTGCTGGACCTCAAGGACCTTCGCGCGGTCATCCAGTTCCTCACCTCGGCCGAAGGCGCCGAGCAGCTGGCCGCGCTCGGCGGCCTGAGCAAGGCGACCGCCGGCGTGATCCTGCGCGAGCTGATCAGCTTCGCCGACTCCGGCGCCGAGGAGTTCTTCGGCGAGCCGGAGTTCGACACGCACGACTTCCTGCGTACGGCGCCGGACGGTCGCGGCGTGGTGAGCGTGCTGGAGCTGGCCGCGATCCAGGACAAACCGGCGCTGTTCTCCACCTTCCTGATGTGGTTCCTGGCCGACCTGTTCGCCGACCTGCCGGAGGTCGGCGACGCCGACAAGCCGAAGCTGGTCTTCTTCTTCGACGAGGCGCACCTGCTGTTCAAGGACGCGTCGAAGGACTTCCTGACCTCGATCACCCAGACCGTACGGCTGATCCGGTCGAAGGGCGTCGGCATCTTCTTCGTCACGCAGACGCCGAAAGACGTGCCGTCCGACGTGCTGGCGCAGCTCGGCAACCGCGTGCAGCACGCTCTGCGCGCGTACACGCCGGAGGACGCGAAGGCGTTGAAGGCCACCGTGTCGACCTTCCCGAAGTCGTCGTACGACCTCGAGGAGGTGCTGACCGGCCTCGGCATCGGTGAGGCGGTCGTGACCGTGCTGTCCGAGCGCGGCGCGCCGACGCCGGTCGCTTGGACGCGGTTGCCGGCGCCGCGGTCGTTCATGGGTCCGGCCGAGGCGTCCGTGCTGGACGCGACGGTTTCCGGGTCGCCGCTGCAGGCCAAGTACGGCCAGGCGATCGACCGGGAGTCGGCGTACGAGAAGCTGATGGCCAAGAACGCGCAGGGTGCGGCCACCCAGCAGGCCGAGCAGGGTCCGTCGCCGGCTCCCACTCCGGCGCCGACGCCACCACAAGGGAAGGGCGCCGACGCGATGGGGATGGTGACCGACATCCTCGGGTCGCCGGCGGTGAAGAGCATGATGCGTGCCGCGGCGTCGACGGCCGGCCGAGAGATCATGCGGTCGCTCTTCGGCGTCAGCCGGCGCCGCTGACCGGGATCAGCTGAGTAGGAGCAGCGTGCCGAAGTAGCCGCCGACGAGTGCCGCGGCGAGGCCGGTTATCCACAGAGTTGTCCACAGCAACGTACGGCCGATTCCGCGGCGTGGCTGTGGCGGTCGCGGTGGATGTGGATAGTAAGGCCGCGGATAGTACGGCGGCGCCGGTCGCCGCTGGTGCGGGATGTGACCGTACGGCGGCGGAACCGGCCGGCGAGGCGGTCCGGGATGGCGCGGGCCTCCGAGGTTGGCAGCCATGGCTGTGACGTTATGGCTGGCCAGCGGGGTCTCTCGACGGCTCGGGCGAGAAGTGGCACGAATCGGCGATCAGCGCCGGATGAGCCGCCTGCGGATCTGGCCGAACACGTCCTGCACCTCGCGTACGCGGAACAGCAGCGCGAGGCCGACGTAGATGCCGCCGCCGATGGTCAGGCCGAGGAACAGCGACAGGCCGTTGCCGAGCCGGCCGACCGGGAAGAAGTGGCTGATCCAGGTCTGGATGAGCATCGCGATCAGCATCGCCGGCAGGCTCGCGATCGCCACCCGCACGATCGTGGACAGCGTCGCGCCGAGGTGCAGCCGGCCGAGCTTGCCGCGCAGCACCATGCCGCCGATGATCATGCCGACGAAGTACGAGACGGCGTTGACGATCATCAGCGCCTGCAGCGCGAAGTGCGCGTCCACGAAGAACTGGACGGCCAGCGCGCCGGCCACTCGGATCGCGACAGCGGCGATGTTGACGAAGGCGGCCGTCTTGGCGTCGCGCATCGCGTAGAAGACGAAGGTCTGCATCTGACTGATCGCGTACGGCAGCAGACCCAGGCCGGCGAAGGCGAACACCTGGCCGGTGAGCAGCGCCTGGTCGTCGCTGGTCTGGCCATAGCGGAACAGCAGCGGACCGAGCGACGAGCCGAGGAAGAACATGATGCCGGTGGCCGGCAGCAGCAGCGTGGACGACAGCCGGGTGCCGAGTGCCAGGTCGTCGGCGATCGACCGCAGCCGGCCTTCCACGGCCGCGCGGCTCATCCGCGGCAGCAGCGCGGTGATCACGCTGACCGCGACGATGCCGTGTGGCAGCTGGAAGAGCATGAACGCGTTGTTGTAGACCGTCGGACCACCGTCCACGACACCACTGGTGTGGCTTGCGACGCGCTGGACGACGGTCAGGCCGATCTGGCTGCAGGCCACGTAGACCAGCAGCCAGCTGGCCAGCGACCGGGCCTCGCCGAGACCGGTGCCGCGCCAGTCCCACCGCCACTTCCACTTGAAGCCGAGCTTGCGCAACGGAAACCACAACGCGATCGCCTGCACGGCGATGCCAAGCGTCGTGCCGACCCCGAGCACCACGATCTGCGGCGTTGTGATGTTTTCAAGCGTCAGCGTCTTGCTGCCGTTCATCACGAAGAACACGGCAGCGGTGGCGATGACGATGAGACTGTTGAGCACAGGGACCCACGCGGTCGCGGCGAACTTTCCCCGGCTGTTCAGGATCGCGCCGAGCACCGCGGCGATCGCGTAGAAGACGATCTCGACCAGGATCAGATACGCGAAGGCCGTGGTCAGCGGCGCGGTCTTCGGCTCGTCGTTGACGACTTTCGTCAACAGCGGTGCGGCCAACACGGCCAGCACGGTCACCAGCGTGCCGATCGACACGGTGATGGTGAGCAACCGCTGGATGAAGGCCTCGCCGCGGTCGCTGTCGGTCTTCTGCGCCTTCACCAGCATCGGCACGACGACGCTGGCCAGCACGCCACCGATCAACAGCTCGTAGACCTGGTTGGGCAGGTTGTTGGCCTGCGTGTACGCGTTGCTGACCAGGCCGGAGCCAATGGCCGCGGTGAGGATGGTCTGGCGGAGCAGGCCGGCGATCCGGGAGGCGATGGTGCCCAGCGCCATGACCGCCGAGTTCTTGGCGACGCCGGCCTCTTCGGACGGTTTGGCCTCGACCGGCTCCTCGACGGCCGGGATCGGGCCACCGAGGTCGAGCAGGCCGGTCTGGTCGAGGCCGCCGGAGACACCCTGCGGGATCTCCACGATCGAGACCACCGGCACGGCGTGCACGTCACCGGCCGTCGCGTACTCGCCGGCCTGGACCCAGGACGACTGGTAGACCGCGCCGACCGCCTTGCCGACCTTGGCGGTGCCGACCGCCCGATGGCTGGCCGGCCCGTCCGGCGTACGGCGGCGGCGCCACCGTCCGGTGTCGTCCGGCGCGCGACCCGGGGGGAACTCGTCGGCGTCGTCAGGAGCGCTGTGTCGCATACGCGGCGATCAGCCGGAGCTCAGCAGCTTGTGCGCCTTGGCGGCCAGCCGGCGCTCGTCCGGATAGGCCAGCCGGTCGTCCAGCTCGGCCAGCGGCACCCAGGCCACCTCGGTCACCTCGCGGTCGGCGTCGGACAGCTCGCCACCGGTCGCACGCAGCAGGAAGTGGTGCACCGTCTTGTGGATCCGCCGGCCGTCGGCGACGAACCAGTAGTCCACGGTGCCAAGAGCGTGTTGCACGAAGCCGATGATGCCGGTCTCCTCGTGGACTTCTCGCGCCGCTGTCTGCTCGTACGTCTCGCCGGCCTCGACGTGTCCCTTGGGAAGGGACCACACCAGGCGCCCGCGCCGGTCCAGCTTACCGATCAGCGCGGCGCGCGCCTCGACACTGTCACCGTCCAGGATCAGGCCGCCGGCCGAGGTCTCGTCGACGCGTACCAGCCGGCGCCGGCGGCCCACTGGCTTCTTGGCGTTGACCTGCTGCTGGCCACCGCGTCCGCGGCGGCTGCGCCGGCTGCGCGCCGGTGTCTCTGCTGGCTGTGTTGCCGGCTGCTCCGCGACCGCCGGCGGGTCGGCGGTGGACTGGTCGGCCTTGTTCTTACGGTGCCGTTTGCCGCCACGCCGCCGGCGTCGCGGTTTCGCGGACGGTCCTTCCGGCTGGTCCGACGCCTCCGTACGCGCGGATGGCTCGGCGGCGGCCGGCTGCGTGACCTGGCCAGCCACCTGGTCGGTCGTCTGCTGCCGCTGGCGGCCGCCGCGCGAACCGCGCCGCCGGCGTCCCCGGCGGGACCTGCGCCGACCACTCCTGTCGACACCGCCGGCCGGACTCTGGCCGGCGGTGTCGACAGGAGTGGTCCCGGCATCGGGCTGGAGAGGCGCGGACGCCGCCGGCGCCTCCGGCAGCGCGGCAGGCGCTGCGGGGCCGGTCGTACGTTCGCGGGTGGTCATCCCTGCACGATATCGCGACACCGGCAGGACGCCGGCCGTCAAGCCGCGGACCTCCACTCGGTAAACTGGCCGGTCGTGTCTCTCCCCGACTCCACCGCTCACGATCGCCGCCTCACTCGCGCACAGGAACTCGCGGTCGCCGAGCTGCTCCGCGTGTCGCCGGTCGCCGACGAGATAGGCGAACGGTTCGCCGCCGCCGGCCACCAGTTGCACCTGGTGGGTGGCTCGGTGCGCGACGCGTTGCTCGGCCGGCTGGGACATGACCTCGACTTCTGCACCGACGCGCATCCCGAGCAGGTGCTGAAGCTGATCGACGGCTGGGCCGAGGCGGTCTGGACAACCGGCATCGACTTCGGCACGGTCGGGCTGGCCAAGCGCGGCCTCCAGCTGGAGATCACCACCTTCCGCAGCGAGGCGTACGACCGCCGCTCGCGCAACCCGAAGGTGACCTACGGGACGACGCTCGACGGCGACTTGGCGCGCCGTGACTTCGCGGTGAACGCGATGGCGGTGAGCGTGCCGCGGCACGAGTTCACCGACCCGTACGACGGCCTCGCCGACCTCGCGGCCAAGCGGTTGCGTACGCCCGGCGCCGCGGACGACTCGTTCATGGACGACCCGCTCCGGATGCTGCGCGCGGCACGTTTCGTGGCGCAGCTGCGGTTCACCGCCGCGCCGGAGGTGGTCGAGTCGATCGAGCGGCTGGCGCCGGAGATCGACCGGATCACCGCCGAGCGGGTCCGCGAGGAGCTGGTCAAGCTGCTGATGGGTGCCGACCCGGTGGCCGGCCTGCGGCTGATGGTCGACACCGGCCTGGCCGACCGGGTGCTGCCGGAGCTGCCCGGCATGCGGATGGAGATCGACGAGCACGCGCAGCACAAGGACGTCTACGAGCACAGCCTGACCGTGTTGAAGCAGGCCATCGACCTGGAGAACGACGGCCCCGACCTGGTGCTGCGGCTCGCGGCGCTGCTGCACGACATCGGCAAGCCGGCCACCCGGCGCACCGAGGAAGGCGGCAAGGTCTCCTTCCACCACCACGAGGTGGTCGGCGCCAAGATGGTCCGCAAGCGGCTGCGCGCGCTGCGGTTTTCCAAGGAGATCACCGAACAGGTCGCGCAGCTGGTGTTCCTGCACCTTCGTTTCCACGGCTTCGGCCGCGGCGAGTGGACGGACTCGGCCGTACGCCGCTATGTCACCGACGCCGCAGACCTGCTGCCTCGGCTGCACAAGCTGGTCCGCTCCGACTGCACCACGCGCAACCGTCGCAAGGCCGAGCGGCTGGCGCGTGACTATGACTCGCTCGAGGAGCGCATCGCCGTGCTGAAGGCGCAGGAAGACCTCGACCGCGTACGGCCGGACCTCGACGGCAACGCGATCATGGAGCTGCTCGGCGTCCCGCCGGGGCCGGTCGTCGGCAAGGCCTGGAAGCACCTGAAGGACCTGCGGCTGGAGCGCGGACCGCTGTCCCGCGAGGACGCCGAGGCCGAGCTGCGCCGCTGGGCCGCCGACCAGGGCCTGTAGGCGCCGTCTGTCCGATTGCCACCTTGCGGCGGCCAGGCGAAGTCCCGGCCGCTCGGACAGCGGTGGGTCCGTGGTCCGCGCCGTAGGCTCGAAGGCATGACTGCCTCTTGGGACCAGCTGCCGAGCCGGCCGACCACGCCGGCCGAGCTGGCCGCGGCGCTGGAGAAGACCGGCTATCTGGCCGACGACGGCATCGCGACCGCCGGCTTTCTCGCGCTGCGGATGCACCGTCCGCTGTTCTGCGAGGGTGAGCCAGGCACCGGCAAGACGTCGCTGGCGCAGGCGCTCGCGCAGGTCCTGGACGTGCCGCTGATCCGGCTGCAGTGCCACGAAGGCATCGACGCGAGCCAGGCGTTGTACGACTGGGATTTCCCGCGCCAGCTGCTCCACCTGCGCGCGCTGGAAGCCGCGTCCGACGGCAAGCTCGACGCGGACGCCGCCGAGGCCTCTCTATATACGGAGCGCTTCCTGCTGGCGCGGCCGCTGCTGCGGGCCCTGCAGGAGTCGCCGTGTGTGCTGCTGGTCGACGAGGTGGACCGCGCAGACGACGAGTTCGAGGCCTTTCTCCTGGAGGTGCTGTCCGAGCACGCGGTGAGCGTGCCCGAGCTCGGCGAGATCCGCGCGGAGGCGCCGCCGCTGGCCGTCCTCACCTCCAACCGCACGCGTGAGGTGCATGACGCGCTCAAGCGACGCTGCCTCTACCACTGGCTGGAGCATCCCGACCTGGGCCGCGAGGTGGCGATCCTGCGCAGCCGCCTTCCCGGCATCGGTGGCCGGCTGGCCGAGCAGGTCGCGATGGCCGTGCGCCGGCTGCGCGAGATGGAGCTGCTCAAGCCGCCGGGCGTGGCCGAGTCGCTCGACTGGGCCGAGGCGTTGCTGGCGCTGGGCAAGACCGAGCTGGACGCGGAGACCGCCGCGGTGACACTCGGCGCCGTGCTCAAATATCGCGAGGACGCCGACCGCGCGCAAAACGCCGGGTTGGCCGCGTTGTTGGCGTCATGATGGCCGACCCGCTCAGCGGGCTGGTCGGCTTCGCTCGTACGCTCCGGCACGCCGGCTTGGCCTGCGACCCGCAGCGCGTCCAGGCGTACGCGGCGGCCGTCGAGCAACTCGACGTGTCGTCGCCGGTCGAGCTCTATTGGGCCGGCCGGCTGACGCTCTGCAGCGAGCCGGACGACCTGGCCAGATACGACGCGGCTTTCACCGCCTGGTTCGGCCAGCGGATCAGCGTGAGTGGCTCGGAGCGGCCGGTGATGCCGCAGCCGCAGCGCAGCAAGATGGCCGCGCTGGTGTCGCCGCCGGACGGTCAGCCAGGTGTGGAGAGCTCCGACGACGAGGAGCTGCGGGTTTTCGCAAGCGACATCGAGGTGTTGCACCATCGCGACATCGCCGACCTGACGGTGGCCGAGCGCGACCACCTGCGCCAGCTGATGACGCTGCTCAAGCTCGACCCGCCGCGGCGTACGGCGTTGCGGGCCAGGCCGGCGCGGCGCGGCCGGCTGGACGGCCATCGGACCGTACGCGCGATGCTGGCGACCGGTGGCGAGCCGGCGCGGCTCCGGCACGTACGTCCGGCCGACCGTCCGCGCCGTGTCGTCCTGCTCATCGATGTTTCCGGATCGATGAGTCCGTACGCGGACGCGTTGCTGCGGTTCGCGCACGCGGTCGTACGCCGTGGCCCGAGCACCGAGGTCTTCACCGTCGGCACGCGTCTGACCCGAGTGAGCCGGCAGCTGCGGCTGCGCGATCCGGAGGAGGCGCTGGCCGCGGCCGGTCGCGCGGTGCCGGACTTCCACGGCGGCACGCGGCTCGGCGAGACCTTGCGCGCGTTTCTGGATCGCTGGGGTCAGCGCGGCATCGCGCGGCAGGCGATCGTCGTGGTCTTCTCCGACGGCTGGGAACGCGGCGAGGCCGACCTGCTCGGCGAGCAGATGGCGCGGCTGCGCCGGTTGGCCAAGGCGGTGTTGTGGGTCAACCCGCACGCCGGTCGCGCCGGCTACGCACCCGTACAGTCGGGAATTGCCGCAGCGCTTCCCTTTGTTGACGTCTTGTTGGCTGGACACAGTCTGGCGACGCTGCGGCGGCTGTGGTCCCATGTGCGCGATCCGCAGCTGTCCGCGCGGACGGAGGTTTCCCATGCGTGACGTCCTGGACGAGCTCTATCGGCGCTGGTCGGCCGGCGAGTCGGTCGGCCTCGGCACGGTGGTGTCCACGTTCCGCTCGGCGCCGCGGCCGGCCGGTGCCGCGATGTTGGTCGGCACCGACGGGGCGGCCAGCGGCAGCGTTTCCGGCGGTTGCGTGGAAGGCGCGGTCTACGAGCTGGCCAACGAGGTCCTCGACGATGGCCGGCCGGTGTTGCAGCGCTATGGCGTGTCCGACGACGACGCGTTCGCGGTCGGACTGACCTGCGGCGGGATTCTCGACGTGTACGTGGAAAAGATCGACCGCGACGGCTTTCCGGAGCTGGAGCGGGTCGTCGAATCCGTGCGCACCGAGGAGCCGGTGGCGGTCGCGACCGTGGTGAAACACGACAACCCGGAGTGGCTCGGCCGCCGGCTGGTGGTCTGGCCGGACCGTGTCGCCGGCAGCGTCGGGTCGGAGCGCGCCGACGCGGCGATCACCGACGACGTACGCGGCATGCTCAACTCCGGCCGCACCGGCTCGCTGCAGTACGGTCCGGACGGACAGCGGCGCGGCGAAGGCATGTCGGTGTTCGTGAACTCTTTTGAGCCACCGCCTCGAATGCTGGTCTTCGGCGCGATCGACTTCGCGTCGGCGATGGCGCGGCTCGGGTCTTTTCTCGGCTATCGCGTGACGGTGTGCGACGCGCGTCCGATTTTCGCGACGCAGACGCGCTTCCCGGACGCCGACGAGGTGATTGTCGACTGGCCGCACCGATATCTGAGGAAGGAGTCGGAGGCCGGCCGGGTCGACAACCGCACGGTCGTGGCCGTGCTGACACACGACCCGAAGTTCGACGTGCCCGTGCTGGAGATCGCGCTCCGGCTCGACCTCGCCTACGTCGGCGCGATGGGGTCACGGCGTACGCATGACGATCGGCTCAAGCGGCTGCGTGAGGCGGGTCTGACCGAGGAGGAGCTTGAGCGGCTCGCCTCCCCCATCGGCCTGGACCTCGGTGCGCGTACGCCGGAGGAGACCGCGGTGTCCATCGCCGCCGAGATGATCGCGCTGCAGTGGGGTGGCCAGGGCCGCCGGCTGGCCGACGTGAGCGGCCCCATCCACAGCTGACTGCAACGTTCGCGCTACCTCTCCAACTGACCGGTTCTTCACCGCAGGCGCGGCAACATCGACGGGGATCGCGGCGCAAGTGCGGAAGTCTCGGTTGCTTGCCGATCTTCAGCACTTGTCTGACCGGTACGTCAGGAGCAGGCTTCGCAGGTGAGCCGGATCACCCGTCCGCGGGTGGCCGGCTGGCCGTGTCCGACAACCCGTCCGGCAGGCGGGGAACGAAGCCAGCACTGGAGGCCGGAATGCGCATTACCGTCACAGTGGACGGCACCAGTTACACCGACGACGTCGAACCCCGCACGCTGCTCGTGCACTATCTGCGGGAACAACTCGGCAAGACCGGGACCGTGATCGGTTGCGACACCAGCAACTGCGGCGCCTGCACCGTCCACTTCAACGGTCAGAGCGTCAAGTCCTGCTCGGTGCTCGCCGTCCAGGCCGACGGCGCCGACGTCACCACGATCGAAGGACTCGCCAAGGACGGCCAGCTGCATCCGGTGCAGCAGGCCTTCCACGACAACCACGCCCTGCAGTGCGGCTATTGCACGCCGGGCATGATCATGCAGTCGGTCGACCTGCTGAAGGAGAACCCCGACCCGTCCGAGGAAGCCGTACGGCACGGCCTGGAGGGCAACCTCTGCCGGTGCACCGGCTACCAGAACATCGTGCGCGCGGTGCAGGACGCCGCCGGCAAGATGCGCGGCTCGGCCGAGCAGCCGGCCGACGCTCCGGCCGAGGCGGGAGCGCAGTCATGACCGCCGTCGTGGGAGAGGTCGGCAAGGCGCGTACGCGCAAGGAGGACGCGCGGCTGATCACCGGCCGTACGCGCTGGACCGACAACATCGTGCTGCCCGGCATGCAGCACATCGCGATGGTCCGCAGCCCGTACGCGAGCGCCGGCATCACCGGCATCGACACGAGCGCGGCCAAGCAGATGCCAGGCGTGGTCGCCGTCTACACCGGTGCGGACCTGGACGAGGAGCAGTCGGCACTGCCGTGCGCCTGGCCGATCAACGCCGACGACACGCCCCCGCGGCACGTGTCGATCGCGACCGACACCGTACGGTTCGCCGGTGAGATCGTGGCGATCGTGGTCGCGCGTTCGGCCGTGGCCGCTCGCGACGCGGCCGACGCGGTCGAGGTCGACTACGACCCGCGAGAGCCTGTTCTCGACATGGAGGCCGCGCTCGCCGAGGGCTCACCCAAGGTGCACGCCGACATGGCGAGCAACAAGTGGGCCTTCTTCCCGTTCGACGCGGCCGCGGCCGGCAGTGGCGCGAACGCCGACGAGGCCATCGCCGCCGCCGAGAACGACCCCGACCAGATCATCGTCAAGCGGCGCTTCCGCCAGCAGCGGCTGATCCCCGCGTTCATGGAGCCGCGGTCGGTGGCCGTCGACCCGACCGGTGAACAGCTGACCGTCTGGTCGTCGACCCAGGTGCCGCACGTCGTACGCACGATGATGGCGGTGACCCTCGGCCTGTCCGAGAGCAAGCTGCGGGTGATCGCGCCGGACGTGGGTGGCGGTTTCGGCGGCAAGCTGCAGCTCACGCCGGAGGAGATCCTCACCGTCCTGGTGGCGCGCCGGCTGAACAAGCCGGTGAAGTGGACCGAGACCCGTTCGGAGTCACTGGTGTCCGGGCACCACGGCCGCGACCAGATCCAGGACATCACGATCGTGGCCGGCCGCGACGGCACCTTCAAGGCGCTGAAGGCCGAGCTGATCGCCGACATGGGCGCCTACTTCGGCCTGTTCACGCCGGCGGTGCCGGTGTTCGGCTGCTTCATCTTCCCGGCCATCTACAAGTTCCCGGCGTACATGTTCACCTGTACGGACGTGATGACCAACAAGACGCCGACGGACGCCTACCGCGGCGCCGGCCGGCCGGAGGCGACCTTCGCGGTCGAGCGGATCATCGACGAGCTCGCGGTCGAGCTGGGGCGTGAGCCGCTGGAGCTGCGCGAGCAGAACTGGATCAAGCACGAGGAGTTTCCCTTCACCAACGCCGGCGGCCTGACCTACGACTCGGGTAACTACGAGGCGGCCACCGCGAAGGCCAAGGAACTGTTCGACTACGACGGCCTGCGTGCCGAGCAGCGGCGCCGTCGCGAGGAAAACGATCCCGTCCAGCTCGGCATCGGCATCTCCACGTTCACCGAGATGTGCGGCCTGGCGCCGTCCCGGTTGCTCGGCGCGCTCGGCGCCGGTGCCGGCGGCTGGGAACACGCGAGCGTACGGATGCTCGCGACCGGCAAGGTCGAGGTGGTGACCGGTTCGTCGCCGCACGGCCAGGGCCACGAGACGGCGTGGAGCCAGATCGCCGCCGACCAGCTCGGTGTGGCCTTCGAGGATGTCGAGGTTTTGCACGGTGACACGCAGTCGTCGCCTAAGGGCCTGGACACGTACGGCTCGCGGTCGCTGCCGGTGGGTGGCATCGCGCTGGTGAAGGCCTGCGAAAAGGTTGTCGCCAAAGCGAAACGTGTCGCCGCGCATCTGCTCGAGGCGTCAGAGGACGACATCGAGTTCAAGGCGCCGCGTTTTTCCGTACGTGGCACCGATGCGGGCGTCACCATCCAGGACGTCGCGTTCGCGACCTTCACGTCGCACAACTTCCCCGAAGGCATGGAGCCGTCGCTGGACTCGGACGCCACCTTCGACCCGGAAAACTTCTCCTTCCCACACGGCACGCATTTCTGCGCGACCGAGGTGGACACCGAGACCGGCCGGGTGACGATCCGCAAGTATGTCTGCGTCGACGACATCGGCAACGTCATCAACCCGCTGATCGTCGAGGGCCAGGTGCACGGCGGCCTGGCGCAGGGCATCGCGCAGGCGTTGTACGAGGGCGCCGCATACGACGAGAACGGCACGTTGACGACCGGCACGCTGGCCGACTATCTCGTGCCGTCAGCGGCCGACCTACCGTCGTTTGACACCGACCGCACCGAGACTCCGGCGACCACGAATCCGTTGGGAGTCAAGGGAGTCGGCGAGGCCGGCACCATCGCCTCGACGCCGGCGGTGGTCAACTCGGTGCTCGACGCCGTACGCCATTTCGGCGTGTCCGACATCGAGATGCCGCTGACGCCGATGCGGGTCTGGTCGGCTGTCCACAGTGGACAGTCAGGCGCCGGTGGTGTTGGCTCGGAGGCCGGTGGCGGCCTGGGTTCGATCGACGCGAGTGGAGGCGCGCAGTGATTCCGGCGGCATTCGAATACGTCGCACCGTCCACTGTGGACGAGGCGGTGCAGGCGCTGGCGGCGGCCGGCGAGGACGCCAAGGTGCTCGGCGGCGGGCAGAGCCTGCTGCCGGTGCTGCGGATGCGGCTCGCCGCACCGACGACGATCGTCGACCTCGGAAAAGTCGAGGAAATGCGTGGCATCCGCGAGGACGGCGACGCGCTGGTGATCGGCGCGATGACGACGCACTACGAGGTGGATCGCAGTTCGCTGATCGCCGAGCACGCTCGGCTGATCGGCGCCGCGACGGCGACGGTGGCCGACGCGCAGGTGCGCCACCGCGGCACTTTCGGTGGTGCGCTGGCACATGCCGACCCCGCCGGCGACCTTTTGGCGCCCGCGCTGGCATTGGACGCCCAGATGGTGATCGCCGGACCGAACGGCCGGCGTACGGTGTCGGCGGCGGACTTCTTCGTCGACTTCTTCACCACCGCGTTGGACGACGGCGAGATCCTGGTCGAGGTGCGCGTACCGAAGCTCACCGGCTGGGGTGCGCACTATGAGAAGTTCAACCGGGTCGCGCAGGCCTGGTCGATCGTGGCGGTCGGTGCGGCCGTACGCGTCGACGGCGACACCATCGCCGAAGCGCGCGTCGGCCTGACCAACATGGCGTCCACGCCGGTGCGTGCCACTGCCGTCGAGCAGGCGCTGGTCGGCCAGCCGGCCACCGCCGAGGCGATCCGGTCGGCCGCCGAGCATGCCGCCGACGGCACCTCACCGGGGTCGGACAGCAACGCCGACGCCGAATACCGGCAGCACCTCGCCCGGGTGCTGACCGGCAGGGCCGTCGCCGCCGCGGCGGCGCGTTAGGTCCGGACGACTCGTGGGCCCGTCGCACTGCGCGCGGGCCCACGGTCATGTCTAGGGTGGAGCAAAGAGCGGAGGTTCTGACATGGAACTGGAACACGAGTTCGCCGTACCGGCGCCGATAGACGTGGTGTGGAAAGCCCTCACCGACCCGGCCCGGGTCGCGCCGTGCATGCCTGGCGCGACGCTGACCGAGGTCGACGGCAAGTCCTTCGCCGGCAACGTCAAGGTGAAGCTGGGCCCGATTTCGCTGCTGTACAAGGGCACCGGCGAGTTCGTCGAGATCGACGAGGCCGCGCACAAAGCCGTCATCAAGGCGTCTGGCAAGGACAGCAAAGGCAATGGCACCGCCGCCGCGACCATCAGCGTCACGCTGTCCGCCGACGGGTCGAACACCGTCGCCAAGTCGGTCACCGACCTCAACGTCACCGGCCGGCCGGCGCAGTTTGGCCGCGGGCTGATCAAGGATGTGAGCGACAAGCTGCTCGGCCAGTTCGTCGAGTCGCTGTCCAGCCGGCTCGCCGAGGACTCCGGACCGGCCGCCAAGCCGGACGCCGCCGCGGCCGAGACCGCCACCGGCTCCTCCGCCGGTCCGGCGACCGGTGCCGCCGGCGCTCCGTCGACCCACTCGCATTACTACGACGACGAGCCGGCCGCGGAGCCGATCGACCTGCTCGGCACCGCCGGTGGCCCGGTCGTCCAGCGGCTGATCCCGGTCGCCGCGGTCGCCGGCGTGGCGCTGTTGATCTTCGTGGTCGTACGCCGTCGCCGCAAGCGCCGTGCCGCGCTCGAGTCCTAGATCGACTTTTCTACTTATGTAAGTTTCCGCACGAACCCACCCCCCACCCGAAACCGGGTGGGGGCCAAATGTGGCAGGTGGGTACGACAGTTTCGCGCTGTAGCAGGTATTTCCGACGCGACTCCGGTTGGTCCGATGGCGCCTAACCGGTCTCGGGCCGGGTGACCGGCCGCTGCCAGTGCGCCGCCAGCAGGCTGTAGCCGCCGCCGATCGCCGCATAGCCGAGCGCCACCGTGACCAGCACCGGATACGACTTGCCGGTGACCGGCAGCACCACCGCGCCGATCAGCAGGCCGGCGACCATCGAGGCGTTGAACAGCGTGTCGTAGACGCTGAACACGCGGCCACGAAAGTCGT
Source organism: Fodinicola acaciae (assembly GCF_010993745.1). Lineage (NCBI taxonomy): Bacteria > Bacillati > Actinomycetota > Actinomycetes > Mycobacteriales > Fodinicola > Fodinicola acaciae. The sequence goes on along the minus strand of NZ_WOTN01000004.1, from coordinate 549,142 downwards.
CCTCGCACTCCACCTGCACGGACGTGTCGGTGACGATCTTGATCCCCTGACCGGCCAGGCCGACCAGCAGACCGCCGGCGACCGTGCCGGCCGGATGGAACGGCAGGCCACCGGCCAGCTCGGCCAGCGCCGCCGCCAACAGCAGCAGCGTCACCCACGTACGCGGCGCCATCCGCCGGGTGGCCCACGGCGTGATCACGGCGGCGATGAACGCGCCGGCCGCGATAGCGACACCGACGATGGCCACACCGCCGAGACCACTGCGGAAATAGTTGCGACACAACAACAACGTCAGGATCGTCAGTACGCCAAACAGCACGCGATGGCCGGTGATCGCCATCAGCAGATAGCCGGTGCTGCGCCGGCGGCTGACGTGCCGGAGTCCGGCGACCATCCCCTTCGCCACACCCCACAACGTGTCGCGGCGCGCTCGCTCGTGCGCGTCCGGACCGAGGTGGTCCGGGGCGAAACCGCGCGCGATGAGCGCCGACACCAGGCAACCGATCAGCGCCAGCGCGGCTACGACGGCATAGCCGTGGTCGCCCTTGCCGACGAAGTGGTTCAGCAGGATCCCCAGACCACCGCCGAGCGCGTAGAAAAGCGTGCCGCCGGTGGTCGACACGGCGTTGGCGGTGACCAGCCGGTCCGGCTCGCTGACGTGCGGCAGGCCGGCCGACAGCGCCGCCAGCATGAACCGGTTGACGCTCAGAATGACCAGCGCGGTGAGGAAAAACGGCATCCCCTGGTCACCGAACCACACCGTCACCGCGACCACCGGCATCAGGACCGTACGGACCAGGCTCGAGACGATCAGGATGTCGCGCCGGCGAAACCGGTCGATCAGCACACCGGCGAAAGGGCCGACCAGCGAGTACGGCAGCAGCAGCACGGCGAAACCGAGCGCCACCTTCAGTGGATCGGCCTGCCGGTCGGGATTGAACAGCACCGAGCCGGCCAGGCTGGCCTGGAAGACACCGTCGGCGACCTGGGTGGCGAACCTGGTGGTCATCAACCGCCGGAAATCCCCTCGCCGCAGCACGGCGGTGAGATCGGCGACGGAGGTCGGCATGTGCCTCAGCGTAGGCGAGCGACGCATCCATCCGATTTCGCCGCGAGAGTGATCGGACACGCGGCTCTCCGGTATGGCAGCATGCGCCACCGTGGACGAATCGCAGTGGCGGACCCTGATGGTGGCCAGCGGCCTGGTCGTACGCCGTGGCCGTACGCCGGCCGGCGACCGGCTGCTGCTGGTCCGGCAGTGCCGCGCCAGCGGCGAGCGATGGGAATGTCCCGGTGGCGGCCAGGAACCCGGCGAGCCGCTCGAGCGGACAGCGGCCCGCGAGGTCGACGAAGAAGCCGGCGTGCCGGTCAGCGCCGGTGTCCTGGTGTGCAGCTATCTGCTCGTACGCCCGCACCGGCGACGCAACAGCCTCGGCGCCTTCTTCGTCGCCGAGGCCACCGATCCGTCGGTCGATCCGGTGACCCGTGTGCCGGAGGAGATCACCGACGTCGCCTACGTCGACCCGCTGGCACTGCCGGCCGAGGAGATCGGACCGGTCACCTCGGTGGTCATCGAACGCTGGTGGCCGCACCGCCGCGACGAGTGGACCACGCCGTTTCACGTGACCGTCGAGCGTACGGCCGACGGCTATCGCCGCCTGGTCTGAAACTGGCGTGGTGATGCCAAAATCCAGCCATGTTGCGGTGTGACGTGCTCGGTCCGGTCCAGGTGTGGGCCGGTGACGACCGGGTCGCGCTGGCTGGCGCCCGCCAACAGGCCGTGCTGCTCGCGCTCGCACTCCGCCCTGGCGTGACGGTCGGCAAGCGTGAGCTGATCGACGGAGTGTGGGGACCGGAGCTGCCGCCGGGTGGCGATCCGGATGTCGCCGGATACGTCTACCGGCTGCGAAAGGTGCTGGGGTCGAGCGGCGTGGACCGGCACATCGTCACCGACGGCGCCGGCTATCGGTTTGCCGGTGAGCTGCGGGTGGACACCGCGCGGCTGGAGGAAATGGCCGGCGAGGCGGTCCGGCTGCGACAGGCCGGCGAGCTGGCCTCCGCCGCGACCGCCGCGTCGCGCGCCTTGGAGCTCTATCGAGGCGAGCCGCTGGCTGGACTGCCCGGCCCGTACGCCGATGGCCAGCGGCAGCGGCTGACCGAACGCAGAATGGCTCTGTGGCAGGAAAAGTACGAGTGCATGCTGCGGCTGGGCCGACATGACCAGGTGGCCGGCGAGCTCTCCGAACTGACCGCGGCGCAGCCCTGCAGCGAGCGGCTGGCGGCACTGCTGATCCGCGCTTTCTACGCTGGTGGCTGGAAAGCCGACGCGTTGTCAGCGTACGAGCGGACCCGTGACCGGCTGTCGCGGGAGATGGGTGCCGGTCCGGGCAAGGAGCTGCTCCGGCTGTACGAAGCGGTGTGCCGCGACGACGACCTGGCCGCCGGTTTCGGACCCGGCCGGCGGCCGGCCGCCGCGGCGCCGCGCCAGCTGCCTGCCGACGTACGCGAACTGGTCGGCCGCGACCGCGAGCTGGCCCGGCTGACCGCTGCCCGCGCGCGGGTCGTCGCGGTGTCGGGCATGGCCGGCGTCGGCAAGACCGCGCTGGTCGTACGCGCCGCGTGGCGGATGGTCGACCGTTATCCGGACGGCTGCTTGTTCATCAACCTGCGTGGCCATGCGAGGGGCCTCGAGCCACAGCGCGCATTGCGGCAGCTGTTGCGGGGCCTTGATGGGCAGTGGGAGGAGACCGAGGACCTCGATGACCTGATCGCGGCCTGGCGGTCGGCCACGGCGGATCGGCGGCTGCTCGTGGTGCTCGATGACGCGGCCAGCGCCACGCAAGTGCGTCCGTTGCTGCCGGCCGGTCCGGAGAGCCGTGCGCTGGTGACCAGCCGCCGGCTGCTCGGTGGACTGGACGTCGATGACCGGGTCACCCTTCGTCCGCTGACCCTGGACGACGCCACTCGGCTCCTCGCCGGCATCGCCGGCGCCGAACGTGCCGGCGGTGAGCGCGGGGCCGTCCGAGAGGTGGCTCGGCTGTGTGGCCGGCTCCCGCTGGCCCTGCGTATCGCCGGCGCGCGGCTGCAGACCCGTCCGTGGACGCCGCGGCAGTTGGCCGACCGGCTGGCCGACGACGACCGCCGGCTGGTCGAGCTGACCACCGAGGATCGCAGTGTCCAAACCAGTTTCCGGCTGTCGTACGACCAGTTGCCGGCTGCCACTCGCGAGGCGTTCCGGGTGCTCGGCGTGTCACCGACGACCGAGGCCGATCCTCTGGCACTGGCCGCCATGCTCGACTGCTCGCCCGCTCGCGCCGAACAACTGCTCGAGAGCCTGGTGGAGACGAGCCTGCTCCAGCAACCGGCCGCCGGCCGCTATAGGATGCACGACCTGGTCGCGGCGTACGCGCGGCAACTTGCCGCCGAGGAGCCGACGCCGGCCTCGAAAGCGCTGGCCGGAGTGCTCCGGCTGTACGTCTCGGCCGCGCGGCAAGCCAGCGACCGTGGCCGCGCGAGCTTTCCGGCGGAACCGGTGTTCAGCGACCGGGACGAGGCGGTGGCCTGGCTTGACGCCGCGTCCGGCGAAATCGTCGACGTTGTTGCCGGCGCCGCCGGCGCCGGGCTCGCCGACCAGGCCTGCCAGCTCGCCGAAGAGCTGGCCAGCTATCTGACCCGGCGCGGCCGCTATCAGGAGTTCTACCAGGTCGTAGGAGCCGCGTTGCCGCTTGCCGACGGTCCGGCGGCGTCCTCGCTGCGGATCGCGCTCGGTGACGTGCTGAGCATGCAGGGACATTTCGACCGCGCGCAGGTGATCCTGCGGGAGGCGTTGGAGACCAGCCGCCGCACCGACGACCTGCGTGACCAGGCGCGGGCGCGGCGCGGCCTCGGCGAGGCCGAGATGTACCTCGGACAGTTCGCCTCAGCGACCGTCCACCTGGCCGAGGTCGTCCGGTTGGCGACCCGGCTGGACGACGACTGGCTGGCCGCCAGCGCGACGTACCAGCTCGGCGTCGTCCACCATCGCAGCCGCGACCTGCCGGCCGCGATGGACTACTTCAGGTCGGCCGCGCCGCTGGTGGACAAGGTCGCCGACCATTGGCTGTCCGGCTCGCTCGCCTGCCATCTCGGCGACCTGCTGGTCGAGCTCGGCCAATGCGCCGAAGCGGCGGCGATGCTGCGCGACGCGGTCGTACGCGCGGAGGAGACCGGCGACTTCCAGCTGCGGGCCTTTCTGCTCACCCGGCTCGGGTCCGCGGAGGAGCTGCTCGGCAACCTCGATGCCGCGACCGCGCTGCACGAGCGCGCGTTGTCCGCCGTCACCGACCAGACCAGTGTCGAGCTCGAGTTCGAGACCCGTGTCCGGCTCGGCTCGGTCCACCTGGCAGCGGATCGCCGCACGGCGGCGAGGCAGCAGTTCGAGCGCGTACTGGCGCTCACCGGGGCCGGCAGGTGGCACGAGCGCCGGGCCCGCACTCTTGCCATCGAAGGGCTGCGGCAGCTGGGTCGCCGCTGACCTTCGTCGAATACATCGAAATTTCATCGGCTCCGGCTAACGTCCGGAGTTCGACCGAGCCGATGGAGACGTGACTTTGGTCAGCGCGGAAGGCGCCAACGACGACTGGATCGGTTGGCTGGCGATCGTCGGCGGACTGGTGTGCTGCCTCATCGTCGTAGCCGCGATCGTCGTCGGAATCGTGCTGCTGGTGAGGCAGTCGAGCCGGAAACCACCGGGCTGAGAGGAGTTTCGTGTCGGCGACTTTCCTTGCCGGGTTGTCGGACGACTGCGGCGGCGTCGCCGACCACGTCACCACCTGCTACGGCGCACTGCCTGCCGTCGGCATCGCGGCGGTGGCCGTCATCGCCGGCGGTGGCGCGCTGGCAGTCGCCGTCGCGATACCACTCATTCGCGCGCTGAGCGGGCTTCAGCTGCCGAACTTCGACCCGCCGCAGCACGGAGCTTTCGCGCCGGCCGGCGCCAACGTCGTCGTACAACAGCTCGGTGCCGACGCCGCGAATGCGCTGCTCGACCACATGAGCGGCGCCGAGGTCACGAACCTCCTGCGACAACTTGGCGCGGACAGACTGAGATCGTTGGCGGCGAAGTTCGGCGGGGACGTGCTGAAGCACTACGGGCCCGAATTCTTCACCAGGTACGAAGGCGTCACGGCTGACACCATGAGTCATCTGTTGACCAACGACGGAATTCAGAAAGGCAAGATCAAAGGGTGCCATGACATGGCGACGTTCCAGGCCGTGCTCAACGGACGAGGGCAGATCGTGAACACCGTGGCACATCCGTCCGTGCCCGGTGTGGTGCGGTACGAATACAAACTGTTCAAGAGGAACAGCGACGGATCATTCGTCGTGGACGCGAGCGGACAACCCCAACTGAAAGACGGCCTGGCAAGCCAGAAGACGGTCATCGATGGGTTGGCTGCCGACACCGATGCCTGGCAGGACAGGTTCAACCACATCGCCGACGAGTCCATCAGAAGCAAGAACATGCCGAAAGAGGCCGCCGGCGGTCCCTTCACCGGCGCCGCCGGTGGACTCGACGGCAGTGGCTACATCAGGGAGTTTCTGATCAAGACGATCTTCGTGGACTTCTGACATGACGACCTCCCTTCCGGACAGCGTCCTCGACGCGATCGCCTGCGAGCCGGTCCGTACGCGGCCGGCACGCCTTTTCTGCGCGGTGACCGGGCCGCCGGCGGCCACCGTCGTGACAGATTTCCTTTCCCTTCAGCACTGGTCGAAGTTGCGCTATTTCCTCGAGGGCGTACGCCGACAGGCCGGCGCTGACTTCGATGACGCGGGGTTCGCGTACGACACCGACGAGCGCGACCCCGATGAGGTGCCGTTCACCGGCGTCGAGTTGTACATGCCGTGGGATGGTGTCCTGGTGAGCCGGTCCGCGTTCGACCGGTTGATGGCACGTTTCTTCGCCGCCGTGACGCGGGGGGCGATCGCGCAGGACGACGCGGCGACACGCGAGCCGTGGTGGCCGGATTTCGTTGCCGCGGTTGACGACATCCAGCGGCGCTGTGACAACCAGAAATGACCACCAGACCTGAGCCGGTGGCCGTGAGTGGTTCGGTCGCCTACTCCCGACGAGGGTTGGCCGCAGCGGTCGCCGGTGTTGCTTTCCTGATGGCGACCTCGTTGGTGGTGGCCGGCGTCGGTGTCCTGGCCGGCGGCAAAGGCGGTGGCATCGCGCGGGTCTTCGTGGCGATCCTGTTCCTTGTCGGGCTCGTGACGATCGGCGTCCTGGCCACGGCCGGGATCTCGCAGTTCGTCGTCAAAGACGCGCGTACGCGTTATCGCAGCCTCGCCATCGCGGCCGCGGTCGGTGGCGGGATCACCGTGCTGTTGCTGGGAGTCGTGTGGCTGTTGGACGTGGCCGGATCGCCGGCGGGCTATGCGCTGTCACTGCCGACCGTCGCCGCCGGGCTATGGGCCTGCCGCCGGATCCGCACCAACCGGCCTCCGGCCTGGTGGCTGGTGTTGTTGGCGTTGGTGTGGGGCGCCGTTGTCGCCACCAGCATCGCGCTCTTGGTCGAGACCGTTTTCGCGGACGTTCTCGACGTCGTGGACCTTCCCGCGATCATCGGCCGAACCCTCAGCCCCGCGATCGTGGAGGAATTCTGCAAGGGCTGCGGTGTCCTGATCCTCATGACCGTGTTTCCGCGACGGCTGCACGGCATGGTCGCCGGGTTGGTCATCGGCACGGTCGTCGGCCTGGGATTTCAGTCCGCCGAGGCGCTCGGATACATGCACGGTGGCCTGGACACGATGCTCTACCAGTACTGGTACCGGCTCAGCGCCGGGTTGGCCCTCGGTCACGCCAGCTACACCGCCCTGACCGGTGCCGGCATCGGACTGGCGAGCCAGCAGCGAAGTGTGTCGGCCAGGATCTGCTGCACGCTGGGTGGCCTGGTCGCGGCGGTCACGGCTCACCTGATCTGGAACACCGCCGTCGCCTTCGACCTGCTGTGGACGCCGGACATTCCGGCTCTGTACCTGTTCGTCGCCATTCCGCTGACACTGCTGGTCTTCAAGGGCCCGGCACTGGTGTTGGTGGCGACGCTGGCGATCGTCGGCAACCGCCGCGAGACGCGTACGGTGGCCGCTGAGCTGGCTGCCGAAGCGGCGGCCGAGGACGAGGACCGTGCGGTTTTCCCGGACGAGCTGGCCAGCCTCGGCAGTCCGTCCAGGCGCAAGCAGATCCGGCTCCGCACGCTCATCCGCGCCGGCTGGGACGCCTACCGGAGGTTGGCCCGGCTGCACCGGCTGCAGATCGACCTCGCGCTGACCCGTTGGTATCGCAGAGAAGGCGCAGTCGCGCTGCCGGCGGACGCGGAAACCCGCCTTCGACGGGCCGCGTACGCGATCCGGCACGGCAAGCCGGCACCGCCGCCCGTGTTTCCGCCAGTGCCACAGCCGCAACCCGATGCCGACCCGCCGGGACCGTCGCTCGCCAGGGTGATCGCGACCGAGGGTCCGCGGCCGGCCGCGGTCGTACGCGCCTGGGCCGTGCCACTGGCCGGCGCGTTGGCGGACCTGCATCGGACTGGTGTTGTCCACGGAGGACTGACGCCGTCGACCGTACGCGTCGCCGCCGGCGGGCCGGTGCTGGCCGACGCGGCTGTCCAGAAGGCATCGAGCCCGGCGTCGCTCAGGTATGCGGCGGCCATCACCGGCCACACGAGCTTCCTGAGTCCGCAGCTCCGCAAAGGGCAGAGCGCGACCGCTGCCGACGACATGTACGCGCTGGGTGCGGTGCTCTTCTTCGCCGTGACCGGCCGGGGTCCCGGAGCCGGCCTGGACGGGGTCACCGACCCGGCGCTGCGGCAGCTGATCTCCGACTGTCTCGACGAGGATCCGGCCCGGCGTCCGGCCGCTGCCGCCGTGGCCGACCGGCTGGCGGTGACACCGAGCGCGACACCCGTGTCGACGCTCCCGAGCTCCGGCGCGCCGGTCAGGGCCGCCACCTGGTGGGCCGTCGGCATTGGCGCCGTGGCCGTCCTGGCCGTACTCGCCGTCGTCCTGGTGGTCGGCACCGCGGCGGTGACCTACCGATACGCGTCCGCTGGATCGTCTCGCACGACCGGAGAGCCAACGTCGACCCCGACCACCGACGAACCGGAGCCAACCGACAGTCCGTCGACGTCGCTGGCCGACCTGAAGTCACCGTGCGACGTGCCCGACACCTCCACGGTGGACGATTTCGACATGACATACCTGAAATCCGACAGCGGGTCCGGCTGGCGGCTGTGCGGTTGGACCGCCTATCCGGACGGGGAGTCCGAGGACAAGGCCGGTCTGGCGGTGGAATATCAGGACCACGCGCCGGCGACGGACGGTTTCACCAGCGTATCCGTCGCCGGCGTGTCCGACGCGACCGAACGGCGGGGGTTGGACGGCTATGACAACGGCTGCCAGGTCCAGTGGCCGACCTCGTACGGCACCGCGGTGGTGACCGCGATTTTCCCGGAGTCGTCGGAAAAGGACTCCTGCGCACTGGCCGAGCGTTTCGCCGGTGCGGTCAGCACCGGCATGCCCGGCTAGCGGTCGATCTCGCCGCGGATGAACTTCTCCACCGCGTCACGTGCTTCGGAGTCGGAATACTGCTCCGGTGGCGATTTCATGAAATAGCTCGAGGCCGACAGGATCGGCCCGCCGATGCCGCGGTCCTTGGCGATTTTCGCGGCCCGGATGGCGTCGATGATGATGCCGGCCGAGTTCGGCGAGTCCCACACCTCGAGCTTGTATTCCAGATTCAGTGGCACGTCACCGAAAGCGCGGCCCTCCAGCCGCACGTAGGCCCATTTCCGGTCGTCCAGCCACTGCACGTAGTCCGACGGTCCAATGTGGACGTTGCCGGCGCCGAGGTCGTGCGACAGCTGCGAGGTGACCGACTGGGTCTTGGAGATTTTCTTGGACTCCAGCCGTTCCCGCTCCAACATGTTCAGGAAGTCCATGTTGCCGCCGACGTTGAGCTGCATCGTACGGTCCAGGATCACGCCGCGGTCCTCGAAAAGCTTGGCCAGCACGCGATGGGTGATGGTCGCGCCGACCTGTGACTTGATGTCGTCGCCGACGATCGGCACACCGGCCGCGGTGAACCTGGCCGCCCATTCCGGGTCGGAGGCGATGAAAACCGGCAGCGCGTTGACAAACGCGACACCGGCGTCCAGTGCGCATTGTGCGTAGAACCGGTCGGCCTGCTCCGATCCGACCGGCAGATACGAAACCAGCACGTCCGCGCCGCTTTTGCGCAATGCGGCGACAATGTCCACCGGTTCGTCGTCGGACTCGGTAATGGTTTGTTGGTAGTACTTTCCCAGTCCGTCGAAGGTGTGTCCGCGCTGTACGGTCACACCGGTCGGCGGCACGTCGGCGATCGTGATCGTGTTGTTCTCGCTGGAGACGATCGCATCGGCCAGGTCGTGGCCGACCTTCTTGGCGTCCACGTCGAAAGCGGCGACGAACTCCACGTCCCGCACGTGATAGTCGCCGAAGACGACGTGCATGAGTCCCGGCACCCGGGTGTCCGGCCGCGCCTCGCGATAGAAACGCACCCCCTGCACCAGCGACGAGGCACAGTTGCCGACACCGACAATCGCCACGCGTACGGATCCCATCTGCGTCCCTCTCCGAGGCCGGTCGTGGTGGTGCGGGGATCTTTCGATGTGCCGAAACGATACATCGGTCATCTTCGCACCGTCAGCACCCAGTTCTGCCTGCCGGAACGCCGCCACACCGGCCGTACGACCGTTACCGGCACTGAGAATTTGATCACCGGACGAAGCCGGCATCCGCGGCGTAGTCTCGCTCGCGTGAGGACTCGGCGACTGGTTGTCGACTACGCGCTGCAGCGGCGTGCCCTGCTGCGCGAGGTCTACTCCGGCCGTGTCGGCACCAGCGAGGTCTGTGACGCTTCGCCGTATTTGGTGCGCGCCGCGAAATATCACGGCGAAATGACCGAGACGCACTGTCCGGTCTGCCGGCGCGAGAACCTCTGGCACGTCAACTACATCTACGGCGACGAGCTGCGCACTTCCGCAGGTCAGGCACGTCCCTCCGCGGAGTTGGCGACACTGGCGACGACCTATGATTGCTTCGATGTGTACGTTGTAGAGGTCTGCCGCGGCTGTTTCTGGAATCATCTCGTGGTGAAGTTCACCCTCGGCCGGGATGGCCTCGGGCAGTCGGACGAGAAGTCCACCCGCGCAAAGGTGCGCCGCGCAGGGAGAGACGGCTAGCTCCCCCGGCCATCAGCGGGCCGGATCCGACCGGTGACGAGCCGGCGGTTTGGAGATTGGAGCCCTCCTGTCGCATCGTGGGGCAATGGACTCCCCGAAGCCCAGCCGCGGATCCGCCAGCGTCGGCGGCCCGTACGGGTCCTCACCCGACCCGACCCGGAGCCGTCGGTCCTCGACCTACGGCGGATCTGCCAGCGTCCCGCCGCCACCGGCCGACCGGCCGGTCCGCGGCAGCAGCAGCCGGAGCGGCAACCTCGGCACCTCCGGCGGCACGCCGACCCGTGGTTCGGCCCGCCCGGTGAGCGGTTCGGCCCGACCCGTGAGCGGCTCGGCCAGCGTCGGTTCGGCCAGCGGTTCGGCGCGGCCGGTGAGCGGCTCGGCCAGAGTCGGCTCGGCCCGGCCGGTCAGCGGCGACTCCACCGGCCTGCAGGGCCGTGCGACGCCGCCGGGTCGCGGTGACCGCGCTCGGCATGGCAGCCCGGGTGGCCCCGCTGGCCCCGGTGCCCCGAACGGGCCGGGCCGTCCCGGCGGCAACGGCCGTGGCGGCAGTGGTGCCGGTGGCAAGAAAAAGGGGAAGAAAGGCCGAAAGCGCAAGATCGCGCTGATTTCCGGCTTTGTCGTCCTTCTGCTGCTGTTCGGTGGCGTCGGCGCCGGATACGCGGCCGTCCAGGTGCCGCTGCCGGCGGACGTGCCCCGCGCGCAGATCTCGACCATCTACTACGACGACGGCAAGACCGTCCTCGCGCGCATCGGCAGCGAAAACCGTACGGACGTGCCGATCACCAAGATCTCCAAGCAGATGCAGTTCGCCATGGTGTCGGCCGAGGACCACAGCTTCTACGAGAACAGCGGCATCTCGCCGACCGGCATCCTGCGCGCGGTCTGGTCGACGATCACCGGCGGCGACGTGCAGGGTGGCTCGACCATCACGCAGCAGTACGTCAAGAACGCGTATCTGAGCAGCGAGCAGACGGTCACCCGCAAGCTCAAGGAAATCGTGCTGGCCACCAAGGCCGACCAGAAATACTCCAAAGACCAGATCATGGAGTTCTACCTGAACACGATTGCCTTCGGCCGGGGGTCGTACGGCATCGAGGCGGCCGCGCAGTCGTTCTTCGGCGTGCACGCCAGCCAGTTGACCTACGCACAGGGTGCGGTGCTGGCCGGCCTGGTGAAGTCACCGAACGGCGCGTACGACCCCGGCCTGCATCCGCAGGCGGCGAAGAAGCGCTGGGACTACGTCATGAACGGTCTCGTCGACCTGGGCAAGATCACCAAGGCCGAGCGCGACGCCACGCAATATCCGAAGACGCTGCCGCGCAAGGAGTCCTACGGCGCTTCGACCGGCCTGAGCGGCTGGTCCGGCATCATCGTCAAGCGTGTCGAGGCGGAGCTCCAGACACACGGCATCAGCAACGAGCAGCTGGAGACCGGCGGCTACCAGATCGTCACGACCATCAACAAGAAGGCGCAGGACGCGGCGGTCCGTGCGCAGCGGGACGTGCTGTCCGACCAACCGAAGGAGCTGGCCACCGCGCTGGCCTCGGTGGAGCCCGGCACCGGAAAGATCAAGGCCTACTACGGCGGCGAAGGTGGCCGGACCGGCTTCGACCTGGCCGCGGCCGAACACCCACCCGGCTCGTCGTTCAAGGCGTACGCGCTGGCCGAGGCGATCAGCCAGGGGATCAGCATCAAGTCGGTGTGGAACGGCTCGGACAACCAGATGTTCCCCAACGAGACCAAGCCGGTGAAGAACTCCGACGGCGAGTCGTGCGGCAACTGCACGCTGATCAAGGCGACCACGCTGTCGTTGAACACCACCTTCTACGCGCTGGTCGCGAAGGTCGGAGCGAAGAAGGTCATCGAGCGCGCCGGCCAGTCCGGCATCCGCCAGATCCAGCGCTACACCCCGATCGACCAGTTCAACCAGCCCAACATCCGGTCCACGGCGCTGGGTCAGTACAGCATCTCGGTGCTCGACCAGGCCGACGGCTTCGCGACCTTCGCGGCCAACGGCACCCACGCCGAGCCGTACTTCGTGCAGAACGTGAAGCGGCCGGACGGCGGCGCGGTCTACCAGGCCTCGCCGAAGACCAACCTGGCGTTCAGCCCGGACGTGGCGGCGGATGCCACGTACGCGATGCAGACGGTCGTCGACACCGCGCGCCACGGTGGTCTGGACGACCGTAAGGCGGCTGGTAAGACCGGAACCGCGCAATACCAGAACACCGACCAGAACGCGCACGCGTGGATGTGTGGCTACACGCCGCAGCTGGCCACCGCGGTGTGGATCGGCCACAGCAAGAACGATGGCCCGATCAAGAACTCCAGCGGCTCGATCATCTATGGTTCCGGCCTGCCGTACCTGATCTGGCAGGCCACGATGAACGGCGCACTCAAGGGTGACGAGTCCAAGTCGTTCCCCGACCCGAAGTTCCTCGGTGACGACACCGCCGGCAACGGCCACCTGGCGCCGAGTCCCAACCCGAGCGGCAGCGTGTCGCCATCGCCATCCGGCGGGGTCGACGGTGGTGTGGACGGCAACGTGGACGGCGGCACCGGCGGCACCACCGGAGGGACCGGCGGCAATCCGCATCCCACCCCGACAAGAGGCGGGGGCATCTTCACGGGTGGCCCTGGGCAATGAGAAAGGCCCCTCTCGCGACTGGCGAGAGGGGCCGTTTCATGTCCGTGGCACCAGCTGTGGGAGAACTAAGACGTGAGTGACGACACGCAGACCGTGCCCGCCGACGAGCTCGAGCCGGAGCCGGCGACGGACGCTCCGTCGCGTACGGACGGCTTCGTCAGAGGGTTGTCGCAGCTGATCGGCGGGCCGCTCGGCCGGCACGCCGGATCCTCGGCCGGCAACCCGGCACGCTTCTGGACGCCGATGCGCGTCGTACTCGCCATCACCCTCGGCGTGCTCGCGCTGTCGTGGCTGCAGAAGGAGCCGTGCGCCGACGGCCGCTGGGTCAACAACAACCAGTACACGCGGGCCTGCTACACCGACGTGCTCGCCTTGTACGGCGCCGAAGGCCTGGACAAGCGCCGCATCCCGTACGTCGAGAAGCGCACCGACGACCCGTCCGACCCGCTGCAGTATGTCGAATATCCGGTGCTCACCGGCGCGATGATGCTGATCGCCGCGCTGCCGGTCTGGCTGGTTGCCGCGCTGGTCCCCGGCGTGCCGGAGTTTTCGCTCTTCTACCAGGTCAACGTGCTGCTGCTGACGGTGCTCGCGGTGCTCGCGGTGTGGGCCGTCGTACGGATGCGGCAGCACCGGCCGTTCGACGCGGCGATGCTGGCGGCCGCACCGGCCATGGTGTTCACCGCCTTCGTCAACTGGGACATGCTGGCGATCGCGCTGTGCACGCTGGCGCTCTATGCCTGGGCGAAACGACATCCGGCCTGGGCCGGTGTGCTGCTCGGACTGGCCGCGGCGGCCAAGTTCTATCCGCTGTTCATCCTCGGGCCGCTGTTCCTGCTCTGCCTCAGACGCCGGCAGATCATGCCGTTCCTGAGCACGGCCGGAGCCGCGGTGACGGCCTGGGTCGTGGTCAACCTGCCGGTCGTGGTGCTCGCCGGCGTGCCGGCGTGGAGCCAGTTCTATCGGTTCTCCTCGCAGCGCGCGGTCGACTGGGGCACCTTCTGGTATGTCGGGGCCAACCTGACCGGGCCGGGCAGCGGGCCGCTGAGCGGGCTCGCCAACGACGTGAGCACGCTCAACCTGGTCACCGGTGCGCTCTTCGCGCTCTGGTGCATCGGCGTCGCCGCACTGATATTCACCGCCCCGGTGCCGCCGCGGCTCACCCAGCTGGCGTTTCTGGTGGTGGCCGGCTTCCTGCTGACCGGCAAGGTCTGGTCGCAGCAGTACGTGCTGTGGCTGATCCCGCTGCTGGTGCTGGCCCGGCCCAAGTGGGGTGCGTTCCTGATCTGGCAGCTCAGTGAGTTCGGCTATTTCCTGGCCTTCTACCAGACGCTGATCCGCGCCTCGAACGGCAAGACGGCCATGCCGGAGTCGCTGTTCGTCCTGGCTTCGGTGGCGCGCTGGGCCAGTGTGCTGTTGCTGTGTGGCCTGGTGGTGTTGGAGATCTACGAGCCGTGGCGGGATGCCGTACGCACATCACGACATCCCGACCCGGACGGCGGCGTCCTCAACGACGACCCGGACGCCTACGACGAGAGCCTTCAGCCGCGACCGATCTGATAGATGACCGCCCGGCCGTCGACCTCGCGGGTGACGCCGAGGCCGTTCACGGGTTTCTCGGCGGCGTGTTCCCACGGCGTGCCGTAGGTGCTGTCGGGCATCAGGATCACCGTACGGATGCCGGCCTGGCGCAGGTGGGCGACGCTGGCCCTGTCCGGGAAGCTCTGCGCCACCTTCCGGATCGCGTCGGTCGAGGGCGGCGTGAAGCCGGACGAGCCGTTGGCCACCTGGGGGAATCCGTTGGTGGTCCACCACATCGTGCGGCTGTCCCACCAGGAGTCGCTCGGCAGCACCAGCACCGGACTGGCCGCGTTGGCCAGGGCGGCCGGGGGCGGCTCCGGCGACGGGTGAGCCAGCGTGTTGGCGCCTTCGCCGAGCACCAGCAGCGCCGGCAACAGCAGAGCCAGCGCACGCCAGCTCAGGTCGGAGCCGGGCCGTGGCGCGCGCGCCTCCAACCGGTCCTGCACGTGCGTGAGGAAGCCGGCCGCCAGCAGGCCGAGCAGCAGGGTCGTCCACAGGATCAGCCGGCCGGGCGTACGCAGGCCGTCCCAACCCGGCAGCGCCAGCAACGGCAGATAGGTGAACCGGCCGCCGAAGACCGTCGTCCCCATGCACAGCACCACGCTGACCAGGACGCCAACCCCGAGCCACGCGCGTTGGCGGCCCGACCAGACGCTGTAGCCGGCGCCGAGCAACGCCAGGACGATCAACACGAGGCCGGGAAACAGAGCCATCTCCGCCGGCGCGGTCAGCGTGCTGCCGAGTGACTTGGTGGCCGGACCCCAGAACGTCGAGGTCTCGGGCGCGGTGACGAAACCCCACGGCGGTGGCGAGAACAGCTGAAGGTCGGCGACCGACCGCTTGGCCTGCGGATACTGCGTGGCGACCTGCAGATAGGGCCGCGCCATCATGGCGCCGACGGCGGCGAAGACCAAGCCGCCACCGAGGGTGCAGAAGATCAACGACTTCGGCAGCGGCGGCCGCTTGACCAGCCACCACACGACCGCGACCAGGCAGGCGACCAGCAGCACGTACGCGAACGGCAGGCCGATGCTGAAACCGAGCATCACCTGCCAGGCGGCGACCAGCCAGCCGGCCACGATCCAGCCGGGCCTGACCCGGTCCGGCTGGTAGCCGCCGCGGAGCGTGTAGCCGTAGCCCCGCGCCAGCATCGCCAGCGCGAGCGGGATGCCGCCGCTGGACAGCACGTGCAGGTGGCCGGCCTGGCCGAGCTTCCACGGCGCGTACGCGAAGGCGAGGCCGGCGACCAGCGCGCCGGGCACCCGCGAGCCGAGTTGGCGGGCCAGCGCGTATGCGCCGACCGAGCCAAGCGCGAAGGTCAGCCAGAACAGGATGTTGTAGTGCACCAGCGTGGCCGCCGCGCCGCTGCCGAGCAGTCCGACCGGCGTGTAGCCGACCAACGCGTCCGAATAGGCCAGGGTCAACCGCTCCGGATAGAACGTGTTGGAGTCCCAGAAGTGCAGTGGATCGGTGAGCAGCGCGTGCGCGTCCCACGACACCTGCCAGCTCTGCAGCAGTGGGTCACCGAGGTCGGCAGGGATGGTGTGCGCGGGGTCGGCGAGCGCCGGCCAGTTCATCAGCCCGGAGACGACCAGCGCGCCGAGGCTGACCAGCAGCAACTCCTGGCCCAGCCGGCCGAGCCTCATCCGGAGATCAGGTGGTCGCGCAGGTAGGCGATGTCGGCTGCCTGACCCTCCACCCCACCAGGGGTCTCGCAGATCACCGGCGCGCCGGCGGCGCGTACGACCGCGGCGATCGCCTGCGCCTCGATCGTCCCGGCGGCGAAGTTCTCGTGCCGGTCACGGCCGGAGTCGAACGGGTCCTTCGAGCCGTTGGCGTGCACCAGGTCGATCCGGCCGGTGATCGCCTTCACCCGGTCGACCACGCCGTCCAGGTCCTCACCGCCGGCGAACGCGTGGCAGGTGTCCAGGCAGAAACCCGGCTCGTACTCGCCGATGGCGTCCCACAGCATCGCCAGCCGGTCGAACCGGCGGGCCATCGCGTTGTCGCCGCCGGCGGTGTTCTCGATCAGGATCGGCAGCGGATAGCCGCCCTGCTCGGCGGCCTTCTCGAAGGCCTTCTTCCAGTTCTGCACGCCGACCGCCGGGTCGTCCTTCTTGGTGACGTGGCCGCCGTGCACGATCAGGCCGGCGGCGCCGATCTCGGCGGCCGCCTTCGCGTGGTCGGCGACCAGGCTCCTGGACGGGATCCGCAGCCGGTTGTTGGTGCTGGCCAGATTGATCATGTATGGCGCGTGGATGAAGACCTTCAGGTCCGTGCCGCGCAGCGCGTCGAAGTCCGCGCGCGGTTCGGGCTTTTTCCAGCCCTGCGGATCGGACAGGAAGAACTGGACCGCGTCGGCCTTCCGGGCCGCCGCTTCGCCGAGCGGGTCCTCCGGGCCGACGTGCGCGCCGATAGGCGGAAGTTCCATGCCGGCAGCCTAGAGGCTCGGTCCGACACTCGGCCGCTGGCCGCCTCCGGCCGGCCGACGGCGTACCATGTCCGAAAGGACGCGATTGGCCGCCGGTGATGAACCGTACAAGTCGGGAAAACTCCGAAAAATCTCCTGCCCGGCAAGCATTTTTGCCGGTGCGCGGTGCATGATCGGTTTCCCGGACCCGTTACCATCCGGTACGTTCAGTCGTTGGTTTTCGCAGGTCTGTCGGAATGGGAGAGAACAGCGTGTCGATGACGAAGAAGTCGTCCAAGCTGTCCCGGTTCGTGACGCGGCGCGCCGTCGCAACGGCGACCGCCGGTTTGCTCGGTGCCGGCGCTCTGCTGCTCGGCGCCGCACCCGCGCAGGCGGCCGATGCCGACGCCACGGTCAACGGCAGCTGCCTGATCGTGGTGGCCTGCGACCTGTCGTTCAGCCAGCCGACGTTCACCGTCCCGTCCGGCGGCGACCTGACCGTCAAGAACAACGCCGGCGGCCTGCTCAATGGCCCGGTCACGGTGAGCATCGGCGATCAGAAGAAGACGATCTCGCCGGGCAAGACCGTAACCTTCAGCTTCGGCCAGTCGTCCGAGCAGCAGTCGTACACGATGAACGCGGCCAGCGGCTTGGTCAACGTCACCACCAAGTCCACGGTGACGGTCACGCCGAAGGCCAAGCCGAGCGACAGCCCCACGCCGGAGCCGAGCAAGCCGGGTGGCGGCAGCAGCACGCCAGGCGGCGGATCCTCCTCCGGCGGCGGCGTACAGGCGCCAAGCCTGCCCAACGGCGCCGTCCCCAACCACGGCCAGCCACCGGCGCTGCTGCCTCCGGGCCTGACCAACACGCCCAACAGCCAGCACAACCAGAACGCCGACCCGGGCCTGCCGGCCGGCGTCAACGACGGCACCGGCACGCCGTCGCAGGCCGGCACGGCTCCTGGCAACACGCAGTCCGACCCGACCGCGGTCGGCCGGCCGAACAGCGACGCGCCGGGTCCGCTGACCCTGCTGGTGCTGGTCGCCTCCGTGGTGATCGCCGGCGTCGGTTCGGCCGCCGTGCGGACCGTGCTGCGCGGCCGCAAGCTCGCGCGCGTCGCCACTCACTGACCGGCCAGGCCGGCTGACCTGCCGGCGGACCCGCCTGTTAACCTCTGTTGGTTGCTCACCTGTGTGGTGAGGATCGACGCACATACCCTCCTGCCACGGAGAGACCGTGGCCGCCGAGACCATAGGAGGTGGGTACGCTGGCGCGTCATTACGAAGTCATGGTCATCCTCGATCCCGAGTTGGACGAGCGCACCGTGGCCCCGTCCCTCGACCAGTTCCTGTCCGTCGTGCGCAACGCCGGCGGCACGGTGGAGAAGGTCGACGTGTGGGGCCGCCGTCGGCTCGCGTACGAGATCAACAAGAAGGCCGAGGGCATCTACGCGGTCATCGACGTGCAGTCCGACCCGGACGCGGTGGCCGAGCTCGACCGGCAGCTCAACCTGACCGAGTCCGTGCTGCGCACCAAGGTGCTCCGGCCGGAGCTCCGCTAGCCGCTCGCGCGCATCCGCCGCGACTCACCACCCGGCCTTCGACGAAACTGTCGTACACAGGCGGGATGGTAGATCGCATAGACGCGAAGACGAGCGCGCGCACGAGGAGGACCTGACATGGCAGGCGAAACTGTTATCACCGTCGTCGGCAACCTGACCGAGGACCCGGAGCTGCGGTTCACCCCGAGTGGGGCCGCCGTGGCCAACTTCACCGTCGCGTCCACCCCGCGGATGTTCGACCGGCAGACCAACGAGTGGAAGGACGGCGACGCGCTGTTCCTGCGCTGCTCGATCTGGCGGCAGGCGGCCGAGAACGTGGCGGAGTCGCTGTCCCGCGGCACCCGGGTGATCGTGCAGGGCCGGCTCAAGCAGCGGTCGTACGAGACGGCTCAGGGTGAGAAGCGGACCGTGGTGGAGTGCGAGGTCGACGAGATCGGCCCGTCCCTGCGTTACGCGACGACCAAGGTGAGCAAGACCAGCCGCTCGGGTTCGTCCGGCGGCGGCTATGGCTCCGGCGGTGGCGGCGGTCAGTCGCGGCCGGCCCCGAGCGACGACCCGTGGGCCTCGGCCACCCCGGCGGCCGCGCCGGCCGGTGGCGGCGGCGGTGGCGGCTACTCCGAAGAGCCGCCTTTCTAATCGACAGCTGATTTTCCCGCGCCGCCCGGCGGACACACCGGCGGCGCGGCGCATGGTGAAAGAGGAACACATGGCGAAGCCACCGGTGCGGAAGCCGAAGAAAAAGGCGAACCCGCTCGACAAGGACAAGATCACCTACATCGACTACAAGGACACCGCGCTGCTGCGGAAGTTCATCTCCGACCGCGGCAAGATCCGTGCACGCCGGGTCACCGGGGTGACCAGCCAGCAGCAGCGGCAGGTGGCCAAGGCGATCAAGAACGCGCGGGAGATGGCCCTGCTGCCATACTCCAGCACCGCGCGGTAAGGGGAGGTTGACGTGAAGCTCATCCTCACCACCGACGTGACCGGCCTCGGTGCGCCTGGCGACATCGTCGAGGTCAAGGACGGCTACGGCCGCAACTACCTGATGCCGCGCGGCCTCGCGATCGCCTGGACCAAGGGCGGCGAGAAGCAGGTCGCGACCATCAAGCGGGCCCGCAAGATCCGCGAGGTGCGCGACCTCGGCCACGCGCAGGAGATCAAGGCGCAGCTCGACGGCCTGGACGTCAAGCTCGCGGCGCGCGCCGGCAAGGGTGGCCGGCTGTTCGGCTCGATCACCTCGGTCGACGTGGTCAACGCGGTGCGCCGCGCCGGCGGCCCCGACCTGGACCGCCGCAAGGTCGAGCTGGCCCGGGCCATCAAGGCCACCGGCAAGCACGACGTACACGTGCGCATCCACCCGGACGTCGAGACCACCCTCACCCTCGAGGTCGTCGCCGAGTAGCAGCTCGCAATCGCCGACAGGCCCGGACGCCATCCCGCGTCCGGGCCTTCGCTTGTCTAGGGTGAAGGCCGCGGTCTAGTCGAGTGAACGTACGAAGCGCTCGGCGTCGGCCAGGCCCATGCCGGTTTCGTCGGCGACCAGCTGGACGGCCTCCATGTCCCGGCCGGCGGCGCGGAGCTCGCGTACGCGCCGCGCCAGGTCTGGTTTCCGCTCCGACGCCTGACCACCACGCGACGGCGGCTGATGGCCGGCCTCCATCGCGTCCGCGAGCCTCTTGGCGTCGGCGAGGCCGAGTCCGGTCGCCTCGCGCAGCTGCTTGATCGCCAGGATCTTCTGGCCGCGAGCCAGGCTGGCCCTGATCTCCACGAGCGTGTCCGGGCCGATCGGCACCTGGTGAATCGGCCCGGCCGCGGGCCGCGCCGGGATCCGGCCGGAGGCCCGCGCCACAGCGAGCGCGATGAGGAAGAACACCACAGCACAAACGCCGATCAGGACGTACGGCCACCACATGCGCTCAGCCTACGGCCGCCAGCGCCTGCAGAGCCGCCGTCGTCGCCGGTGGGTCCGGCGGCTGGCCGTAGACGGCGGCGAACACCTGCCGCCGTTGACCCGGCAGCTCGCACACTCGTACGCCTGGATGCCGCACGGCACGCAGCGCCAGCTCCGGCAGCGTGGCGACACCGAGGCCAGCGGCGACCAGGTTCTGCACGGCCACATAGTCGTCGGTGGTGTAGGCGATCCGCGGCGCGAACCCCGTCCGCGTGCACTCCCGCACCAGGTGCTGCCGGCAGCGCTCGCAGCCGGCGATCCACTCAGCGTCCGCGTATGCGGTCAGCTCGGAGCCGGTGTCGTCGACCGGCGTGACCAGGAAGATCTTCTCGGTCAGGACCGGCGTGAGCCGCAGGTCAGGCTCGTCGATCGGCCGGTGGTCGAACGCGACGGCGATCTCGACCTCGCCGCCGCGCAGCAGCTGCAGCGCTTCTGGCGGCTCGGCGGCGACCAGCGTCAGCTCGATGCCGGGATGGCGTTGGCGAAAGGACGCCATCGCCTGCGGCACGAACGTGCCGGCGGCGGACGGGAAAGCGGCCATCCGGACCCGGCCGGAGTGCAGGCCGGACAGCTCCGCCAGCTCGGCCTCCGCCGCGTCGAGCCGGCCGAGGATCTCCTCGGCGCGCTCGGCCAGCCGGCGGCCGGCCTCGGTGAGCCGGATGCCACGACCGACGCGCTGCGTGAGCACGGCGCCGGTCTCGGCCTCGAGCCGCGCGAGGTGATGGCTGACGGACGGCTGGCCATAGTGCAGCGCCTGAGCCGCAGCGGTCACCGATCCGTGCCGCGCGACCGCCGCCAACACGCGCAGCCGCGTCACATCCAACATGTATCGATCGTATCGATAGGTTTATCGGCCATCTGGCATTGGACGCATAGGTGGTGCGGCCGCGACGCTCGAGGCATGCCGACTTTCGCAGACGTAGTCGCCGCCGCCGACCGGATCGCCGGTCACCTGCCACAGACGCCGATGTGGTCCTATCCGCTGCTGGACGCGGCGGTCGGCGCGGACGTGCTGGTCAAGCAGGAGAACACGCAGCCGGTCGGCGCGTTCAAGGTGCGCGGCGGCATCAACCTGATGGCGGAGCTGTCCGGCGGCGTGTGTACGTACTCGACCGGCAACCACGCGCTGTCCATCGCCTACGCCGCACGGCTGGCCGGCAACGCCTGCACAGTCGTGATGCCGGCGAACCCCAACCCCGACAAGCTGGCGGCGGTCGAGGCACTTGGCGCGCGTGTCGTCCTCGCCGACGGCCGGATGGAGGAGGCCCAGCGGCTCGCCGGTGAGCTGGCCGAGCGCGACGGCCTGCGGCTGGTGAGCCCGGCCAACGAGCCGGCGCTGATCGCCGGCGTGGCCACCGCGTACGCGGAGATCCTGCGCGCCGAGCCCGAGCTGGACGCGATCTTCGTGCCGGTCGGCAGCGGCACCGGGGCCGCCGGCGCGGTGCTGGCGGCGGCCGAGCTGGCCCCCGCCTGTCAGATCATTGCCGTCCAGTCGGCCGCCGCACCGGCGGCGTACGCGTCGTGGCTGGCTGGTGAGTGCGTCAGCCGGCCAAACCGTACCGACGTGGACGGCCTGGCCACCGGTCGCGGTTTCGAGCTGCCGCAGCGGCTGATCGCCGGCCGGCTGGCCGACTTCCTGCTGGTGTCCGACGCGGACATCCGCGCCGCGCAGCGGCTGATGCTGTCCGCGACGCACCTGCTCGCCGAAGGTGCCGGAGCGGCCGCGCTGGCCGGCTTGCTGGGCGTACGCGACAAGTTCGCCGGCAAGCGGGTCGCGGTGGTCTGCACCGGCGGCAACGCGAGCTCGGCCGAGCTACGCGCGCTGCTCGGCTAGCGGAGAAATCTTTCTTCTATCCCCAGCTGGTGGATGTCGTTCCCGCAGCAAGACCGACGTCTGTGACGAGTAGTTCACAGGTTTTCCACAATCCGGCGCACACACTGTCCACAGGGTGGTAGCTGGTTATCCACAAGCTGTGCACCGACACGTCCACAGGGTGGTTCGCCGCCGGCTGGCGCAGCCCGTAACGTCGGCAGCTCTGCCTTCGGTGGTGCTCCGTGCGCGCGCGACAGGTGATGCTGTTCGTACACATGTACGATATCGTGTGAGAGCATCACCGGCCGCCGGTGCTGTGTGCCGG
Organism: Fodinicola acaciae; assembly: GCF_010993745.1. Lineage (NCBI taxonomy): Bacteria > Bacillati > Actinomycetota > Actinomycetes > Mycobacteriales > Fodinicola > Fodinicola acaciae. The sequence goes on along the minus strand of NZ_WOTN01000004.1, from coordinate 526,589 downwards.
AGGAGTGGACAACGTGGTCGGATCAGCGGGGTAAGGGAGCGGCTCAAGTGTCGGTGCAGGCGGTTCCGGCCGGACGGTCCGATGACGATCGGCCGATGGGAGGATCGCCGCAGCTGGCCGGCGTGCCGGAGTTCGACCGCACGCCGCCGCAGGACATCGCCGCGGAGCAGAGCGTGCTCGGCGGCATGCTGCTGAGCAAGGACGCGATCGCCGACGTGGTCGAGATCCTCCGGGACAGCGACTTCTACCGGCCGGCGCACGCGATCATCTTCGAGGCGATCCTCGACCTGTACGGCCGCGGCGAGCCGGCCGACCCGATCACCGTCTCGGCCGCGCTGACCGAGTCCGGCGAGCTGCCGCGGGTCGGCGGCGTCGGCTATCTGCACACCCTGATCGCCAGCGTGCCGACCGCCGCCAACGCCGGCTATTACGCACGGATCGTGGCCGAGCGCGCGGTGCTGCGCCGGCTGATCGAGGCCGGCACGCGGATCGCGCAGCTCGGCTATTCCGGCACGGTCGGCTCCGGTCGCGACGTCGACGACGTGGTGGATCTGGCGCAGCAGGCGGTCTACGAGGTGACCGAGCGGCGTACGTCCGAGGACTACACGATCCTCGAGGAGCTGCTGCAGCCGGCGATGGACGAGATCGAGGCCATCGGCGCGCACGGTGACGTGATGAGCGGCGTGCCGACCGGCTTCGTCGACCTGGACCGGCTCACCAACGGCTTCCACGCCGGCCAGTTGATCATCGTCGCCGGCCGGCCGGGCCTGGGCAAGTCGACGGCGGGCCTGGACTGGGTGCGGTCCTGCTCGGTGCGTAACCACCTGACCTCGGTCATCTTCTCGCTGGAGATGTCCAAGATCGAGATCGTGATGCGGCTGCTCTCGGCCGAGGCCAGGGTGCCGTTGCACGCGTTGCGGTCCGGTCAGCTGTCCGAGGACGACTGGACCAAGCTGGCCCGGCAGATGGGTGACATCTCCGAGGCGCCGCTCTACATCGACGACTCGCCCAACATGACGCTGATGGAGATCCGGGCCAAGGCGCGGCGGCTCAAGCAGCGGCACGACCTGCGCTTCATCCTGGTCGACTACCTGCAGCTGATGAGCTCGCCGAAGCGGGTGGAGAGCCGGCAGCAGGAGGTCTCCGAGCTGTCCCGTGGCCTCAAGCTGATGGCCAAGGAGCTGGAGGTGCCGGTGGTGGCGGTCTCGCAGCTCAACCGTGGTCCCGAGCAGCGTACGGACAAGCGTCCGCAGCTGTCCGATCTACGTGAGTCCGGATCGATCGAGCAGGACGCCGACATGGTGATCCTGCTGCACCGCGACGACTACTACGAGAAGGAGTCGCCGCGCGCCGGCGAGGCCGACTTCATCGTGGCCAAACACCGTAACGGACCGACCGACACGATCACGGTCGCCTTCCAGGGCCACTTCAGCCGGTTCGTGGACATGTCCACCGGCGGCTGATCGGACCCGGCTTCGCGACACGCCGATGGGAAGAAAACCGGCAAATTCGGTCGCGCCAACTGACGGCGCGACCGTACGCCCGGTGTCGTCGCAGGTCACGCCGGGTGATCCCGGCAATCCGGACATGCGCTGCGATATGTCTGCTTCCTCCCGCCACGCCGGACACGCGGTGATCTGAGTTGTATTCGGTGGATCGCCGAGATACGTTGCGACGCGTCGTCAGTACAGGGAGTCAGGTGGACAACGTGGTCGCACTCGACGAAGGCCGGTCCGGCCTCGTTGGTGGGTGTCCGCGTGCCATCACCCGGCTGGCGATCGTCCTCGGCCTCGCGATCGGCGGCTGGCTCGCGTTGACGCTGCTCAGCAGTGCCGCGCACGCCGACAGCATCGCCGACCTGACCGATCACGCCGCCAGCCGTACGACCGCGAGCGCGCCGGTGCGCGCGCTGGACCAGCTGGTCGATCTCAAGGACGCCGACGACACGGCGGTCGACCGTCCGCTCACCTCGGTGACGGCCACCGTCGGCAAGGTGGTCAAGCCGGTCGGCGAGACCGTCGGCCTGGTGACCTCGTCGCTGCCGGCTCTCGACCTGGCGCCGGCGAAGGCGGCCATTCCGGTGCACACCGGACACGCCAAGCACCACATCACCGTGGTGACGCATCACGCGCAGCCCGCCCCGCGGGTCGCGCTGCCGGTCGCCATCGCGCCACAGCAGCCGCGTACGACCGCGCCGATCTCCCTGCCCGCTCCGCAGCCGGCCAGCTCCGGCCTGCCGGACCTGGCACCGAGCACCGCTCCGGTCGGTGCCGCGCACTCCGGTGCGGGCACGGCAGTCGTGGCGATGCCGGCCCAGCGGCCCGAGGTGGCCGCTCCGGCCGGCTTGGCGCAGCCGCGTCCGGCCGGCTCCTGGCGAGTGCGCAACGCCGCGCTCGACCCGTCGGTCTCACCCGACTAGAACCCCCTCTCTCCGCACTCCGCGACTTCCGATCGTCGCCGCCGCACTGGCGTGGGTGCGGCCGGTCTTGGGGTCGCATCCGGAAGTGATTCCGGTCCAAGACACAGTGAGAGAAGGGGTTCAGCACTCCATGAACAAGTGGGTACGTCGGTCGCTGGAAGCGGCGATCCTGACGGCCGGATTTGTCGTGGTAGGCGCCGGAGCCGCACATGCCGCCGAGGTCGGCGGCAGTGACGGCACCGCGAGCGGTCCCTCCGTGCAGCAGGCAGCGCCTGCGCTCGGAGACGTGACCGGCTCGCTCGCGCAGACCAGCGATCTGGTCAGCAACACTGTTCACGTAGTCGCTCCGCAGGCGCCGGCCACGCCAGCACTGCCGAGCACTCACACATCAGCCAAGCACGCGCACAAGTCGGCGCCGGTGACCAAGGCCGCGCCGAGCAACACCGCGCCGTCGTACGCGCAGTACATGCCGCAGTCGGCTCAGGACGCCATCGACCGTGCCGGCCAGCCAGTGCCGATCAGCGCTCCGGCGCCGCGGCAGGCCAGCCCGCTGGCCGGCCTGAGCGACCGGCTGCCGACCAAGGACCTGCCGGTCCGCGGACCGGTTGGCGTGCTGCGTCCGGAGGACCTGCCGCTCAGCACCGCGGTGGTGCCGACCGACACCGGTCTGCTCCGTCCGGTGCAGGGCGTACTCGTCGACAACCGGCCGGCCGCGCTGCCCAAGGACGGACTGCCGACCGGCGGTCTGCCGGCGCTGCCGACCGGCCTTGGCGGTCTCCCCGACCCGAGCGCGGTGCTCACCGGCCTGCAGGGCCTGAGCATGGCCGGGCTGGCACTGCCGACCGGCCTGCCGACGCAGGGCCTGCCGGCGCTGCCGAGCGGTGGACTTCCCGAGCTGCCGGTCGGCACCGGGATCCTGCCTAACGACAAGCCGATGCACACCATGGCCTCGCCGGTCGCCACCTCGCTGCCGCTGGGCTCGCTGCCGGGTCTGCCCGCCCTGCCGAAGGTCATCCCGGGGATGCCTGGCCTGCCTGGCCTGAGCGGGATGCCGGGCCTGGCCGGCCTGGACGCGCTGGGTCACGCGCCGACGCCGCAGCAGCTGACCGGTGGCATCACCACCATCGGCAACAAGGCGCCGGAGTTCGCCGACGCGGTCCGCTACGTGCAGACGCCGAAGGCCAAGCCGATGCCGGCTCGCGAAGGCACGCTGGTCGAGCCGGGGACGGGTGGCCTGCCGGTTGGCCTGGCCGCCGGCACCGGTGCGACCAACGCCGCCGATGCGATGGACAATGGCCTGCCGGGCATGCTCGGCCTGGTCAGCGGGTACGTCGTCGTACCGACGCAGACCGGTCACGAGATCGAGATCCTGGATGCCGGGTTCTCCCCCGACTCGCACGTCGGCGCGGACCCCTCTTCCGGCATCCTGGGCAACTGGAACACGCCGTTCCACGGCACCGCGCTGGCCATCGACTCCGGTCGCGGCGTCCAGCAGGGAACTGTTGAGCAGACCCCGACCACCGCTGGCGGCACCCGGCTGCTCGGCGCGTGGAACGTGCCGATCGCGCTCAACGGCGCCACCATCGACTCCGGCAACGACGTGCAGAACGGCAACGTCACCCAGGGCGAAGGCGGCGGCTCCGGCCTGTTCAGCGTCGTCAACTCGCCGATCTCGGCCAACGGCGCGGCCGTCCACACCGGCAACCACGCGCAGAACGGTGACGTGACCCAGGTCGCGGCCACCGACACGCAGGGCTCCACCTTCCGGCTGATCGACAACTGGAACGTGCCGCTCAACGGCCAGGGCCTGGACGTCGACAACGGCAACGTCACCCAGAACGGCGCCGTGTCACAGAGCCTCGCCGACACCAGCACCGGGTCGATCCTGACCGGCGGCGGCAACGTGAGCATGCCGATCAACGGCAGCGGCATGTCGTTCGACTCGCACAACGTCACGCAGAACGGTGACGTCACGCAGAACGACGCGGCCAACTCGTCCAACTCGGTCGTCACGATCGTGGACAACGCCAACACTCCGGTGACCGGGTCCGGCCAGGCCGGCGACATCGGCAACGTGGCGCAGAACGGCAACGTCACGCAGAACAACGTGCACTCCGCCGGCGCCGGCTCGTACGGCTCGGTGGTCACCGGTGCGCGCAACTGGCGGATCCCGGTCGACGGTGCCGGCCAGGCCGGCGTGGTCGGCAACGGGTCGCAGAACGGCGACGTGTGGCAGTCCGACACCGCGACCAGCGGCACCGGCTCGTACGTCTCGGTCGTCGACAACGCGATCGTCGAAGGTGCGGGCGCCGGCCAGGCCGGTGTCGTCGCCAACGGCGCGCAGAACGGCGACATCAAGCAGAGCAACACCACTCAGGGCACCACGCACGCGATGGCCTACGACGGCAGCGGCTCCGGCCCGATCGGTGGCGGCAGCGGGTCCGGCCCGATGGGCGGCGACGGAGCCGGTTCCAGCATCCACGGTGCGAAGAACCTGGTCTTCGAGGTCTCCGGCGCGGGTCAGGCCGGCGACATCGGCAACGGTGTGCAGAACGGTGACCGTACGCAGCGCGACACCAACAGCGCCGGCGCCGGCGAGACCGTCAGCGTCGCCGACAACGCCATCATCCACGGCGTTGGCGCCGGCCAGGCCGGCATCATCGGCAACGGGTCGCAGAACGGCGACGTGAAGCAGACCAACCACTCCACCGTTGAGGGGTCGACCGGGCCGGCAGGCGCGGCCGGGTGGGGCGGCTTCGGCCAGGTCTTCCGCAACCTGGACCTGCGCGCCAACGGCGCCGGCCAGGCCGGCGGGATCGGCAACGGTTCGCAGAACATGACCGTCACGCAGTCCGACGAGCAGCACCAGCCAGGTGCGTTCATCACCGGCGCGGACAACGCCAACCTCCTCGGGGTCGGCGCTGGCCAGGCCGGCGTGGTCGGCAACGGCGTCCAGAACGGTGGCGTCAAGCAGCACAACGAGGGTGGCCACGGCGCGACCACCAAGAACGGCGCGGCGCGGATGGCCGGCGGTGCGACCACCGGCGGCGGCGACGTGTGGGGCTGGGGCTCGGCCATCCAGCTGTTCCGCAACGTCAACCTGCTCGCCGCGGGTGCCGGCCAGGCCGGTGACATCGCCAACGGCGCGCAGAACCAGTACGTGACGCAGTCCGACGTGATGGACCAGCCCGGCTCGTTCATCAACGGCGCCGACAACGCCAACCTGGCCGCCAACGGCGCTGGTCAGGCCGGCGTGGTCGGCAACGGCTCGCAGAACGGCACGGTCAAGCAGCAGAACGCCGGTGGCCCCGGACAGCTGCACGGCATGCAGGCGTACGGCTGGGGATCGGCGATCTCGCTGTTCCGCAACGTCAACCTGCCGGTGATCGGCCAGGGCCAGGGCGGCGTGACCGGCAACGGTTCGCAGAACGCCAACGTCAGCCAGCTGGACGCCTCGGACAACCCGGGCTCGGTCGTGCGGATCGCGGACAACGCGCGTACGCCGGTGATCGGCCAGGGCCAGGGTGGCCTGCAGGGCAACGGCTCGCAGAACGGCAGCACCTCGCAGGTCTACACCGCCGACGGCGGCCTGCTGACCCCGGACGGCGCGGCGACCGGCTTCGGCTCGGTGGTGCGGGCGTTCGGCAACTGGGACGTGCCGCTGAACGGCTCCGGCCAGGCGATCGAGGGTGGCAACGGTTCGCAGAACTCCAACGTCACCCAGGTCGACGCGCCGACCGTGAATGGCGCGAGCTTCGGTCTGACCGACAACCTGAACGCGCCGATCAACGGCCAGGGCTGGGCTGTCTTCAACGACGACGGCAGCCAGAACGGCAACGTCACGCAGGCGCACGCCGGTGACAAGGGCTACGGGCTGGACAGCACCCTGCTGGGCCACAACGTCCGTACGCCGATCGAGGCGGCCGGGATCGCGGCGCTGACCGGACACGGCTCGCAGAACAGCAACACCGACCAGGTCAACGTCGGCAACGGCTCCAACGACACCAAGCTCGCCGGCAACTGGGAGCTGCCGATCAACGCCAATGGGCTGATGATCCTCACCGGCAACGGTGTGCAGAACCTCGACACCAGCTTCGTCAACGCGGACCCGACCACGAACCACACCGGGTTCCCGGGCTTCAAGATCGACGACAACGCGCACGACTGGTTCATCGGCGACGGCATCACCTTCCTGCACCAGGACCCGACGCCGGGCCACAGTGCTCCGGTGGCCGAGGGCTTGCCCGGCATCGGCGGCGCGCCGCTGATCCCGGACGTGCCGGAGCTGCCGACGCTGCAGGAGGCCACTTCGGGTGACGCGACCGGCGGATCCGCCTCCGGCGCCGCCTCGGGTGCCACTTCGGCGCTGCAGGACGGACCGGTCAGCCTCGGCGGGCTGCCCTCGGTGGGCCAGCTGCCACTGGGCTGACCACCCGCTCATAACTGAATAACGCAAAGAGGCCGGACCCGAGCAGCGTCGCTCGGGTCCGGTCTTTCGTGTGCGGGTCGGTACGTTGGAGAAATGACAGCGACACGGCGCGATCGACAGTCCGGCGGCAACGCGATGGCGCTCTTCGCCGCCGAGTTCGTACGCAACTTCCACACCACCGGAGCGATCGCGCCGAGCGGCCAGGCACTGGCCCGCGAGCTGTGCCGGCATCTGCACAGCGCTCCGTCGGACGGCCCACGGCGGCTGCTTGAGGTCGGACCGGGCACCGGCGCGGTGACCCGGCGGATCGCGGCCAGGATGCGGCCCGGCGACACGCTCGACCTGGTGGAGGCCAACCCGAAGTTCGTGGCCTGGATGACCGACCTGCTGCGTACGGACCCGCGGCTACGCCGAGTAGCCGACCGGGTCCGCATCCTCCCCGGCCTGGTGCAGGAGATCGAGCTGCCGACCGGCTATCACGCGGTTGTCTGCGGCCTCCCCTTCACCAACTTCGACGCGGAGACCGTGTCCGGCATTCTGGACATTCTGCTCGGTGCACTCGACCCGAAGGCACGGCTCTCGTTCTTCACGTACGCGGCGTTGCGGCGGGTCAAGCTGCTGACCAGCCGAGAGCGGGAATATGTCCGGATGATCCGGGTCGAGGCGGTCGTCGCGGATCGTATGGAAAGCCACCAAACCGACCGCGAGCTGGTGCTGGCCAACATTCCGCCGGCATGGGTTTATCACCTTCACGCATAATTTCCGATTCGGTGTAATGCCTCGGTTTGCGGTGTTTTGAAGTGGCATAAGCCGGACATCTCTGGCAGTCTGTGGGCTGGATTCGTCGCCGCGACACTCCCGAGAGTTCATGTCGTGTTTGGCGCGTCCGCGACGCACTTGGTAGCTTCCCTCCAGCGCTCACTGGGAGTGAGACCAAGAGCACTACAGGTCAGTGATCGGGGCGAATGTGATCGACGGCAACGGAGCCACTCGTATCGGTGACGATGTGAGCGCGTCCGCTATGCGGCGATCCACCCGTCTTGTTCTCCGGCTGGCGTTGCTCGGTCTCTTCGCGGTCTGCGCGTGGCTGTTCGCCTCAGCGTCCGCGGCGCAGGCGCACACAGTCGACGATGCGCGCACCAATCCCACCGGCCTGACGCCTGACCGACCGGTCACGGTGAGTCAGGCCGTGGCGGCTATCCAGACGGCCGCACAGGCGCATCACGCGGCGCTGGCCGGAGACCGGCCGGCGCACCAGTCCCGACCCGCGACCGGCACCGGCAACCAGCCGGCCACTCCGGCGCGTACGCTCGCCGACCAGATCCGTACGGCGGTCGACAAACCGGAGACCGCGCCGGTACGCGACCTGGTCGATGCTGTCCTCGGCCCGAAGTCCCCGCTCGCGCCGGTCGTCGACCTGCTGCCCCGGATCGGCGGCCGCCTCGGCGGCGACGATCCGCTGCCGCTGCCGATCGTCCGGCATCCCATCGGACTGCTTCCGGGCCCTCCCGTGGTCGCCGTGCCTCCGCCGGCGTCCGCGGTCACGCCGCCTCCTGCCCTCACCCCCGGCAACCGGTTCCCGGACTGGGCGCAGCCGCGGCAGCAGGCACAGCGGTTGCATCACGGCATGACGCCGGCAGCCGCCTACGGCGCGACCGGTCACCTTCCGCCGGCCCCCTACTGGCCGGCCGGAAAACCGGACGCACTGCCGTGCGCCACTGGCGCGGGCGCGTCGGGGCTGTCGGCCCCGACCACCGTGGCGACTGTCGCCGGCGGGTTCACGCCGGCCGATCTGATCCCTGTCAGGGTCGACGCCGACGGGCTCGCCCCACATCGTCCGTACGGTTCAGCGAAACCGTCGGTCTCCCCCGACTAGATCGCCGCGTCCCGGACGTGGCGGATCCGCAGCGCTGCGGATCTCACCGCCATACCTGGCGCACGTCCGACGCCGAGTAGTTGTCATCCGCACCACCCGATCTCAGAGGAGAGGTCTGTGAACATCTGGTTACGTCGCTCCCTGCAGGGCCTGATCCTGACCGGTGGCTTCGTCGTCATGGGTGCCGCCGCGGCACACGCCGACGAGTCCGCCGCGAAGGCCGCGCCGTCGCTCCCGATAACCCACGCGATCAACCTGCCGACCGCGCAGCAGGCGACTCAGGTCGTCCACAACGTGCTGCCCAAGGCCAAGCCGCAGCCGCACCGCAACGCCTCCAAGGCCGGCGGTAAGACCAGCGGCGTGGGCTCCCTGCTCGGCGGCAACGTCGTGCAGGCGCCGGTGAACGCCCCGGTCACCGTCTCCGGTAACTCGGTCGCCGTGCTCGGCAAGGCCTTCAGCCACAGCGGCGGTGCCACCGGCGGTGCCGGCGGCGCCAGCGCCGACGCCACGACCGACGGCAGCCACTCGATCGGTGGCGGCAACGTCGTGCAGGCGCCGGTCAACGCGCCGATCACCATCACCGGCAACGCGATCGGTGGCGACGCCTTCGCCGGCGGCGGTCACCAGAAGCCGATGCCGCTGCCGCACCCGACCACCACGCGCGCCGGTGGCGGCAACGGTGGAGCCAACGCCAACGCGAAGACCGACGGCACCGGCTCGGTGCTCGGCGGCAACGTCGTGCAGGCGCCGGTGAACGCCCCAGTCACCATCTGCGGCAACTCGGTCGCGGTCCTCGGCCTCGCCGCCTCCGGCTGCGACGTGCCAGGCGGTTCCGGTGGTTCCACCGCGTCGTCGAAGACCGACGGACACGGCTCGGTGGCCGGTGGCAATGTCATCCAGGCGCCGGTCAACGCACCGATCACGGTCTGCGGCAACTCGGTGGCGGTGCTCGGCCTGGCCGCCTCCGGCTGTGACACCGGCCACGGCTCCGGCAGCGCGTCGACCGCGTCCAGCAAGACCAACGGAGCTCACTCGGTCGGCGGCGGCAACGCCGTACAGGCTCCGGTGAACGCTCCGATCACCGTGTGCGGCAACTCGGTGGCCGTGCTGGGCAAGGCGTTCGCCGGCTGCGAGGTCGGCGGCAGCGGCGGCTCCGGCTCCGGCTCCGGCCCGCACCTGCAGTCCGGTCCGTCGGCCAGCTCGACCACCAGCGGCAAGGGCTCGGTGCTCGGTGGCAACCAGGTGCAGGCGCCGATCAACGCGCCGGTCACCGCCTGCGGCAACGCCATCGCGGCCCTCGGCAAGGCGTTCGCCGGCTGTGAGGTCGGCAGCGCGAGCGGCGCTGGTACGAAGGCGGCCACCACCGACGGACGCATGTCGGTCGGCGGAGGCAACCAGGTCAACGCTCCGGTGAACGCGCCGGTCAACGTGTGCGGCAACTCGGTCGCCGCACTCGGTACGGCCGGCGCCGGCTGCAAGGTCAGCCAGGGCGCGCCGGCCGGCTCGACCGCTCCGCGTACCGACGGCACCGGCTCGGTGCTCGGCGGCAACCAGGTCAACGCTCCGGTGAACGCGCCGGTCAACGTCTGCGGCAACTCGGTGGCCGTGCTCGGCCGCGCGGCCGCCGGCTGCAAGGTGACCTCGACCAAGCCGGCTCCCGGTACGCCTGGCGGCACCAACGGCGGTGGTTCGGTCGGTGGCGGCAACGTGGTGAACGCCCCGATCAACGCCCCGATCACCGTCTGCGGCAGCGCTGTGGCGGTGCTCGGTCGCGCGGTCGCCAAGTGCGACGTGAAGGTGCCGGCCGCTCCGGGGACCCCCGGTGGCGGTGGCAACACCATCATCAGCGTGCCGATCAACGCTCCGATCACCGCCTGCGGCAACGCGGTGGCCGTGCTCGGCGAGGCTGAGGCGAGCTGCGCCTCGACCACTCCGCCGACCACTCCGCCGACGACGCCTCCCACCACCCCACCGACCACGCCTCCGACGAAGCCGACCGTGCCGGTCGTGCCGATCGTGGGTGGCACCGGCGGTCAGGCTGGCGCGTCGCTGCCGGTGACCGGTACGCCGGTCGGCCTGCTGGCCGGTCTCGGCGCGATGTTCGCTCTGCTCGGCGGTGGCCTGCTCACCGCCACCCGGCGGCGCTTCGGCCGCGGGTAAGGACTCAGGCAGGCAACGGCGCCTGTCCTGACTGAGAAAAGAGGGAGCCCCGGCGGACGCGATCCGCCGGGGCTCCCGGCTGTCTAGGACGCCTGTCGGACGGTGGCGGCGTGGCGTGCGCACGTACGGCAGCCGAGCCGAGGCCGCAGCCCCAGCGCGCCGCGCCGGCGGACCCGTACGCGTGCACCGCAGACGGCGGTGTTGGTCCTGTCGGAGACCGGCACGGCGTGCAGCACGGCATGACCGTCCGCGAACCGCTCCAGGCCGATCATGAATCCGGGTTCGGTCCCGGCCATCGGCGCGATGCTCAACTGTGTGGTCATGTGACCAATGCTCGGCCGGCTTCGTGTCGCCGGGGTTTCGTCGGCATCAATATCTAGTGGCGAGCGACCAGCGCCGACCGTTAAGGATGGTGGCATGGCACAACATCAGATCGATCCGGACACGCTGCCGTACGACCCGGAACGGCTGCCGGCGAAGCCGCCGGTCTCGATCGACACCTTCTTCTCCGTCGACCTGCGGGTCGGCCGGGTCCTTGACGTCGAGGACTTTCCGAAGGCGCGCAAGCCGGCCTGGCGGCTGACCGTCGACTTCGGTCCGCACGTCGGCGTGCTGCGTACGAGCGCGCAGGTGACGAACTATCCGAAGGAAGAGCTGCTCGGCCGTACGGTGGTCGGCGCGGTCAACCTGCCGCCGAAGCGCATCGCCGGCTTCGAGAGCCAGTGCCTGCTGATGGGTGGACTGGCGCCGGACGGCACGGTCACCCTCCTCGAGCTTCCCGGCGAGCTGCCGCCTGGCGCCACCGTCGCCTGATCGATCGGCCGGTTATCCTGCCGCACTTGCGGGTCGTATGGTGTCGCTGTGCCGCAGTTCCGGATTTCCGAAGTCGCCAGCCTGCTCGGCGTCAGCGACGACACCGTACGCCGATGGGCCGAAGCCGGCCGTTTTCCCACCAAACGCGCCGAAAACGGCCGGTTGGTCGTCGAAGGCCGCGACCTGGCCGCCTTCGCGCAGAAGCACGCGCACAGCCCGGAGGTCTCGCAGACTCCGCGCAGCGCGCGTAACACGCTCACCGGCCTGGTCACCAGGGTGATCGTGGACGGTGTGATGGCGCAGGTCGACCTGCAGTGTGGGCCGTTCCGGGTGGTGTCGCTGATGTCCAGGGAGGCGGTCGAGGACCTCGGCCTGGAACCTGGCGTCCTCGCCGTGGCATCAATCAAGGCGACCCAGGTGGTCGTCGAGGTCCCCGACACGTCCAGAGAGTTGGTGACATGAAGGTTCGCATGCTGGCCGCGGTCGCACTGGCCGCGGCGCTCGCTGGCTGCGGTGGTGGTACGCCGGCCAGCTCGTCCTCGTCCAGCGGCGCGGCCAGCCACAGGATCACCGTGTTCGCCGCCGCCTCGTTGACCGAGTCGTTCCGTAAGATCGGCGCCAACTTCGAGAAAGCCAACGCGGGCACCAAGGTGACCTTCAACTTCGGCGCGTCCTCGACGCTGGCGACGCAGATCAATCAGGGTGCGCCGGCTGACGTGTTCGCGGCGGCCAGCACCTCGACGATGAACACCGTCGTGAAGGCCGGCAACAACGCCGGCGCGGCGACGCCGTTTCTCACCAACAGCCTGCAAATCGTGGTGCCCAAAGGAAATCCGGCGCACGTCACCGGCCTGAAAGACTTTGCCGACCCGAAGAAAAAGACGGTGTTGTGTGCCGAGGAGGTCCCCTGCGGCGCGCTCGCCAAACAGGTCTTCGACGCCGCGAAGATCGCCCCGAAGCCGGTCGACCGTGGCACGGACGTGAAGGCGGTGCTGCAGAAGGTCGCGCTCGGCGAGGCGGACGCGGCGCTGGTCTACAAGACCGACGTGCTCGCCGCTGGGGGCAAGGTGCAGGGCATCGACTTCCCCGAGTCGTCGAGCAAGGTGACCACCTATCCGATCTGCGGCCTCAAGGCGTCCAAGGACGCGGCGACCGCCAAGGCCTTCGTGGCGTACGTGTTGTCCGCGGACGGCCGGAAGGTGCTGGAGGCCGCCGGTTTTGGCCCCGCGAGGAAATGACCACGGTGGCGCGGCCGCGCCACGGCTGATGCTCCTGCCAGCCGCGATCGCGGTCGCGTTCCTGGTCTTCCCGCTGGTCGGCCTGCTGGTCAGGGCGCCGTGGACGCAGGCGCCGCGGCTGCTGGCCAACTCCGAGGTGTTGCAGGCGCTGCAGTTGTCCGTCGTGACGGCCACCGCGTCGACGGTCATCTGCCTGGTCGTCGGCGTGCCGCTGGCCTGGCTGCTCGCTCGTCCCGGCTGGCCAGGGCGCAGCGTCGTACGCGCCCTGGTCACCGTGCCGCTGGTGCTGCCGCCGGTGGTCGGTGGCGTCGCGCTGTTCACTGTCCTCGGCCGTACGGGCCTGCTCGGCCGGCCGCTCTTCCAGCTGACCGGATTCTCGTTGCCGTTCAGCTCCGCCGCGGTCGTCGTCGCGCAGTCGTTCGTCGCGTTGCCATTCCTGGTTTTGTCGGTCGAAGGCGCGTTGCGTGCGGCGGATCGCCGCTTCGAGGATGCCGCCGCCACGCTCGGCGCGAGTCCGTGGCGCGTGTTCTTACGGGTGACTTTGCCTTTGGTGGCGCCAGGAATCGCCGCCGGCACGGTGTTGTCGTGGGCTCGCGCGCTCGGTGAGTTTGGCGCGACGATCACCTTCGCCGGCAATTTTCCCGGTACGACAAGGACAATGCCGCTGCAGGTCTATCTGGAGCTGGAGACCAATCCGGACGCCGCCTTGTTGCTGTCCGTCGTGCTCCTCGGAGTTTCCTTGCTGGTGCTCGGATTGTTGCGCGAGCAGTGGGTGAGCCGGCTGTGAGCCTGTCGGCGCGGATCGCCGTACGCCGCGGCACGTTCCAGCTGGACATCGAGTTGACCGCGGCGGCTGGTGAGGTGGTGGCGTTGCTCGGACCCAACGGCGCCGGCAAGTCCACCGCGTTACGCACGATCGCCGGCCTGCTCCGGCTGGACTCCGGCCGGATCGAGCTGGACGGCGACGTGCTCGACGACGCCGGCGTACGGCTGCCGCCGCATCGCCGGCGGATCGGCGTGGTTTTCCAGGACTACCTGCTTTTTCCGCATCTGAGCGCGGTGGACAACGTGGCGTTCGGGCCGCGCAGCCAGGGCGTGCCGAAGGCGGACGCGCGGCGGATCGCGGCCGGCTGGCTCGACCGGGTCGGCGTCGGCGAGCACGCGCATGCGAAGCCGCGCGATCTGTCCGGCGGCCAGGCACAGCGTGTTGCGCTGGCTCGCGCACTGGCGACCGAGCCAGGCCTGCTGCTGCTCGACGAGCCGCTTGCCGCTCTCGACGCGCGTACGCGGGTGCAGGTGCGCGGCGAGCTGCGCCGGCACCTCGCGTCCTTCGACCGCCCGGCGATCGTCGTGACGCACGATCCGCTCGACGCGATCGTGCTCGCCGACCGGCTCGTGGTGATCGAGGACGGCCGGGTGGTGCAGTCTGGATCGCCGGCCGAGGTGACCCGGCGGCCGCGTACGGACTATGTCGCGCGGCTGGTCGGCCTCAACCTGGTGCGCGGCCGGCTGGCCGCCGACCGGGTCGTCGTCGATGGCGCGGAGCTGGTCGTACAACCGCCGACTATGAAGACGGGCGAGGTTTTCGCGTGCTTCCGGCCATCGGCCGTCGCGCTCTATCGCGAACGGCCGCAGGGCAGTCCGCGCAATGTGTGGAAGGCCACGGTGACCGGTCTCGAGCCGACCGCCGACGGCGTACGCGTCGACCTGGCCGGTCCGCTGGCCGCGACCTCCGACGTGACCGCAGCCGCGATCGCCGAGCTGGATCTCGTGCCCGGCAGCGTGGTGTGGGTGTCACTGAAGGCGACCGAGGTCGAGGTTTACCCAGCTTGAGCCGGACGTCGGAATGTAGCTGTGGCCGGGCTGTGTGATTATCGCTGGCATGAGTCGAATGAAACAGTGGATCGGCCGCCTCTCCGCGGCGGTGACCGGAGCGATCCTCGCGGTGATGTTGCCGGTGGCGGCCTGGGCGCAGGCCACGCCCGGGGTGAAGGAGGCCGTCGAGGTCGGCGGCATCCTGGCGAAATACCGGCCGCGGTCGCGCAGCAGCGGCGGCGGCATCGGGCTGATCGGCGGTGGCATCATCTGCTGCCTGATCGTGGTGGCCGGGATCGTCGTGCTGGTGGTCTTCCTGGTGCGGCGCAATAGCTCCAACTAGACAAAGGTCCGAGCGCGTACGGCCCACCGCCTGCTGGCTGGCAGCGGTGGGCCGTACGCTTTCGGTGATGAGCGAGTTGAGCCACGTCGACGCCACCGGTGCGGCCCGGATGGTCGACGTTTCCGGCAAGGACGTGACCGCACGCACCGCGACCGCGACCGGGGTCGTACGGACCACCGCCGAGGTGGTCGCTCTGGTGCGCGCCGAGGGCCTGCCGAAGGGTGACGCGCTGGGGACGGCGCGGATCGCCGGCATCATGGCCGCCAAGCGGACTCCGGACCTGATCCCGCTCTGCCATCCGATCGCCATCCACGGTGTGACGGTGGAAGTGGAGCCGGCCGAGTCGGACATCGCGATCACCGCGACCGTACGGACGGCTGACCGCACCGGAGTCGAGATGGAGGCGCTGACCGCGGTCACGGTCGCCGGCCTGACATTGATCGACATGATCAAGGCCGTCGACCCGCGCGCTGTGATCGACGCCGTACGGGTGGAGACCAAGACCGGCGGCAAGACCGGCGAGTGGCACCGATGAGCTTCACCGCACGCGTGATCGTCGCGTCCAACCGTGCCGCGGCCGGCGTCTACGCCGACACGTCAGGTCCGCTGCTCGTCGAGGGTTTGCGGTCGCTCGGTGCCGAGGTCGGCGAGCCGGTGGTCGTGCCTGACGGCGAGCCGGTCGGTGACGCGTTGCGCGCGGCGATCGCCGACGGCGTCGACGTGGTGTTGACGTCCGGCGGCACCGGTTGTACACCGACGGACCACACGCCGGAGGTGACCCGGCCGCTCATCGACCGCGAGGTGCCGGGGATCGCCGAGGCGCTGCGGCACCGCTCGGCCGACCGGGTGCCGCACTCGATCCTGTCCCGTGGCCTGGCCGGGATCGCCGGTCGTACGCTGGTGGTCAACCTGGCCGGCTCGAAAGGCGCGGCCAAGGACGGCCTGGCGGTGCTCGGCCCGATCCTGTCCCACGCCGTCGACCAGATCCACGGAGGCGACCACTGATGCCGGTGATCATCGCGGAGGTGTCCGACCAGCCGCTGGACGTGGCGGCGCACGAGTCCGCCGTCGGCGGTCCGCGCGCCGGCGCGGTCGTCTCGTTTGTCGGGGTCGTACGCGATCACGACGGCGGCCGGTCGGTGGCCGAGCTGGAATACACCTCGCATCCGTCGGCCGCGCAACGGCTCGCCGACGTGGCCGCTGCCATCGCCGCCGAGCCGGACGTGCTGGCTGTCGCGGTGAGCCACCGCATCGGCATGCTGAAGATCGGCGACGCCGCGCTGGTCGCCGCGGTCGCCTGCGCACACCGCGCCGAGGCCTTCGCCGCCTGCGCGCGGCTGGTCGACGAGGTCAAGGCCCAGATCCCGGTGTGGAAGCGACAGGTGTTCGCCGACGGCACCGAGGAATGGGTCAACTCGGCGTGAGGCTGCGCTCGTAGCAGATCGACAGCGTCGACCCCACGTAGCTGCCGAACAGCGGGATCTTCTCGTAGCCTTCGCGCTGGTAGAACCGTTGTGCGTCTGGCTGTGCGGTGCCGGTCTCGATCCGTACGGTGTGCCAGCCGCGCTCGAGCGCCGCGCCTTCCAGCGCGCGCAGGATGGCGGTCGCGACACCGCTGCCACGGGCCGCCGGCTCGACATACATGCGCTTGACCTCGACAGATGTCTCGTCCAGCGGCCGCAACGCGCCGCATGCGATGGCTTCGCCGGAGTCGTCGACGGCCACCAGGAACACCGCGATGTCCGCCTCCGAGGGCATCGGTCCGGGCTCGTGGTCGTCGAAGCCATAGCGCGCGTCCAGCTCCACGCGCTGCAGACGCCGCAGCTCCGCGCCGGCCGGGTCGTCCCAGGCACGAGGTTGGATCGTCCAGGTCACCGTGCCATCTTCCCGTACGCCAAATCGAACGAGTTGATTACATACGTCCGCCGGCGCCGGCCGGGACGAGCGTTGATCATGCACGATGGTGTCGCAGCGTCCACCTCGCAGAACGGTCATGTCCAGTGTCCACTCGTACGGACCAGCCGCCAGCCGACACCGCGGCGGCGCCGCACAATCCGTGGACCGACTGGCGGCGTCCGCTCGCCGCCGGTGCCGGGTTGCTGACCGCGGCGGCGGCGCTCGGCGTCGCGCAGCTGGTCGCGGTGCTCACCGGCCCGGAGACGGCGCCGGTCACCGCGGTCGGTCAGGGGGTCGTACGGATCGTGCCGGAGTGGCTGAAGGAATGGGCCATCCGGACCTTCTACATCTACGACAAGGTCGCGCTCATCGCCGGCACGACCATCCTGCTCGGGTTGTTCGCTGGATTGCTCGGCCTGCTGGCGATCCGTTGGCTGACTGCCGCCTGTGCCGGTGTCGGCCTGTTCGGCGTGGTCGGCGCGCTCGCGGCGATGACCGCACCCAACGCGGCGCAGCTGGACATGCTGCCGTCGCTGCTCGGCGCGGTGGTCGGAGTGGTCGCGCTGCGGCTGCTGGTCCCCCGGCTCCTGGCGGTCACGGAGACCTTCGACGTCGAGCGGGCCCGCGAGAAGGTCTCGCAGGTGCTGCGGATGCGCGAGCAGGAGCGGTTTCGCGAGGACCGCCGCCGGTTCATCATCGCCGCGTGCGCCACCCTCGGTGTCGCGGCGGTCGGCGGTGGTGCCGGACAGCTGCTCGGCACGCGTACGAACGTCACCCAGGCGATCGCCACCACCAGGCTGCCGAAACCGGCCAGCGCCGCCCCACCGCTGCCGGCCGGCATCGACCCGGACATCTACGGCCTGACGCGGTTCACCACGCCGAACGTCAACTTCTACAAGATCGACACCACCCTGGTCACGCCGCAGGTCAACCCGGCCACCTGGCAGCTGCGGATCCACGGCATGGTCGACCGCGAGCTGACGATCAGCTTTCCGCAGCTGCTGGCCAGGCCGCTGATCGAGCGCGACATCACCCTCGCCTGCGTCTCCAACGAGGTCGGTGGCGGCCTGGTCGGCAACGCGAGGTGGCTCGGCGCGCCGCTCGCCGACCTGCTCAGGGAGGCCGGCGTACGGCCAGGCGCCGACCAGGTCTTCACCCGCTCGGTGGACGGCTGGACCTGCGGCACGCCGACCGAGGCGATCATGAACACGCCGAACGCGATGCTCGCGGTCGGCATGAACGGCGTACCGCTGCCGGCCGCGCACGGTTTTCCGGTGCGGATGATCGTGCCGGGTCTCTACGGCTATGTGTCCGGCACCAAGTGGATCGTGGACCTGGAGCTGACCACGGTGAACGCCGGCCCGCAGCCGTACTGGATCCAGCGGGAGTGGGCCGCGCCGGCGCCGATCAAGACGATGTGCCGGATCGACGTGCCCGGCGACGGAGCCGCGCTGGACGCCGGCAAGCCGGTCAAGGTCGCCGGTGTCGCGTGGGCCCAGAACCGCGGCATCTCGGCGGTCGAGGTGCGGGTGGGCAAGGACGACTGGCAGCCGGCCAGGCTGGTGCCGGTGCCGGGCAACCAGACGTGGCGGCAATGGGTCTTCGACTGGACCCCGCCGGCGCGTGGTCGCTTCACGCTGTTCGCGCGCGCGACCGACGGCACCGGCGAGCCGCAGACCAGCCAGTTCGCGGACCCGTTCCCGAGCGGCGCGACCGGCTGGCCGTCGATGACGGTGGACGTCAGCTAGCCACCTGGTGCAGCGTGTGCCGCCCGGCCGGCTGGTCGCACACCTCCTGCGCGGTCGCGACCAGCGATCTGGCCGTACGGCGGGAGATGTGCAGCGTGTCCTGCAGCTGTGCGGCGGTGCGCTGCTGTGCCTCGTCGGGGCTCGCGCCGGCCGCGATCTTGCGGCGCAACAGCTCGGCGGTGACCGCCAGCTGCCGCGCCTCGATCCTGGCCAGCACCCATTCGCACGCCCAGATCAGCTCGGTGAGCTGGTCGTTGCTGAGCTGGGTCGGGTCGATCACGGTGTCCGGCGGCGCGCCGGCCAGCATCCGCTCGACGCTGACCGCGATCCTGGAGTCAACGCTGGCGTCGACATCGAGCTCTGTCTCGAACATGTGTTCGATTCTACTCGATAGGGTGAGTCCTGGGAAGCCGGGTGTCGATTCCGGCGCACCTCGCGTGTCGTCCAGATGACCGGGAAGAATGCCGACATGGAGAAGGTGACCTGATGCCGAAGTACGCGATCCTGATTTTCGAACGGGAGCTTCCCAACGGAGCGGCCGACATCCCGCCGGAAGTGCTGGCCGAGCACGAGAAGGTGCCGGGCCGGGTCGCCGAGCTCGGCGGCAAGGAGCTCGGCGGCCTCGCCCTGGAGCCGACCTGGACCGGCACGTCGATCCGCGGTGACGTGGTGACCGACGGCCCGTTCATCGAGACCAAGGAGGCGCTGGCCGGCGTCTCGATCGTGGAGGCACGCGACCTCGACCACGCGATCGAGCTGGCCAAGCTGATCCCGATCATGGACGGCGGGGTCGAGGTGCGGCCGCTGTTCGACTTCCAGGTCACCCCCTGATCGTCGAGCAGGCGGTCGCCGACGCGCACCGCCGCGAGTGGGCCGCCGTGCTCGCCGCGACGGTGCGGGTGACCCGTGACCTGGACACCGCCGAGGAGGCCGTCCAGGACGCGTACGTCCAGGCGCTGACCGCGTGGCAGCGCGACGGCGTACCGACCCGGCCCGGAGCCTGGCTGACGACGGTCGCGAGGCGGCTCGCGCTCAACATGCTGCGCCGGCAGAAGACGTTCGAGGCCAAGCTGCCGCTGCTGGTCGACCGCGACACACCGGAGCCGGACGCGTTTCCGGACGACCGGCTGCGGCTGGTCTTCACCTGCTGCCATCCGGCGTTGAGTGCCGAGGCGCAGGTCGCGCTCACGCTGCGGCTGGTTTGTGGTGTGCCGACGCCGGACATCGCGCGGGCGTTCCTGGTCGCCGAGGCGACGATGGCCGCGCGGCTGACCAGGGCGAAGAAGAAGATCGCCAAGGCCGGCATCCCGTACGCGGTGCCGTCGGCCAGTGACCTGCCGGCGCGGCTCGACGCCGCGCTGACCGTCATCCACCTCCTCTATTCGACCGGCCACACCGCGCACTCCGGCGCCGACCTGGTACGCGACGACCTCGCCGAGCGCGCGCTGGACCTGGCCCGGATGCTCCACCTGCTGCTGCCTGATCACCGTGAGACGTCCGGGCTTTTGGCTCTGTTGCTGGTGCATCAGGCCCGCCGCGCGACGCGTACGGACACCAGCGGCCGGTTGCTGCGGCTGGCCGACCAGGACCGTACGCGGTGGGACAAGGCGTTGATCGCCGAAGCCGATGAGCTGCTCGTGGACGCACTGAAAGCCGCCGCGCCTGGCCGTTTCACACTGCAGGCGGCGATCGCCGCGTCGCATGCTCAGGCGCCGAGCTATGCCGAGACGGACTGGTCGGAGATCGTCACGCTTTACGATCTGCTGCTCGCGATCTGGCCGTCGCCGGTGGTCGCGCTCAACCGCGCGGTCGCCGTGTCGATGCTGGCCGGGCCTGCGGAAGCCCTAGTCGAGGTGGAAAAACTCGAGCAGGACGGCCGGCTCGCCGGATATCGCTATCTGCCGGCGACGAAGGCCGACCTGCTGCACCGGCTCGGCCGCGACGCCGAGGCGGTCGAGGCGTACGAGGCGGCGCTGGCGCTGACCGACAACGCCGCCGAGCAGGAA
Organism: Fodinicola acaciae; assembly: GCF_010993745.1. Classification (NCBI taxonomy): domain Bacteria; kingdom Bacillati; phylum Actinomycetota; class Actinomycetes; order Mycobacteriales; genus Fodinicola; species Fodinicola acaciae. The sequence goes on along the minus strand of NZ_WOTN01000004.1, from coordinate 505,846 downwards.
TTCCTGACCGAGCGCGCGCAGCTTTTCGGCCGGCCGGAAAATGTCGGTGGCGTCCGGGAGAATTGACATCGGGGGTGCTGAAAACGGGCCCCCCGAAACCAGCCTTCCAGCGGAGACCGACAGTTTCGCGCCGGTCAGTCGGTGCGTTGGCTGCGCAGCCAGCGGCCGAAATGCGGCACGGTGAAGGCGATGCTGCCGCGCTCGGCCGAATAGATCAGGCCTTTCTTGATCAGGCCGTCGCGGGCCGGCGACAGGCTCGACGGCTTGCGGCCGAGCGACGCGGCGATGTCCGCGGTGGGGATCGCTTCCGGCGCGTTCTCGCCGACGGTCGCCATCGTGCGGAGATATTCGCGCTCGGCCGGCGTCGCGCGTTCATAACGCGAGCCGAAGAAGCCGACCGCGAGCTCGGCCTCCGCGTCCGGTGCGGCGACCGCCACGTCCTCGGCCTGGATGGGCGAGTCCGGCGCGTGGTCCCAGGCGGCTTTTCCGTACGCCTGCACGAAATATGGATAGCCGCCGGAGACCTCGTACATCTGGTCCAGCGCCTCGTCGGTCCAGCTCGCGTCCTCCCGCTTGGCCGGTGCGATCAGCGCGTGGTCGGCGGCCGTACGGTCCAGCCGGTCGATGCGTACGTATCGGAACAGCCGCTCGGAGTAGGACTTGGAGGCCGACAGCACGCTCGGCAGGTGCGGCAGGCCGGCGCCGACGACGACCAGTGGCGCGCCGTTTTGCGACAGCTCGTGGCAGGCCGCGCACAGCGCGGACACGTCGACGGCCGACACGTCCTGCATCTCGTCGATGAACAGGGCGATCCCGGCGCCGACATCGGCGGCCAGCGCGCCGGCATCGGTGAACAGCTCCAGCAGGTCGATCTCCATGTCGCCCGAGTCGGCGCGTCCGGTCGCGGCCGGCACGTCGATGCCCGGTTGCCAGCGGTCGCGCAGCTTCGCGTCGGCCGGATTCGACCGCAGCGCGAAAGCCTTCAAAACCGCCAAAAACTCATCGACCCGCTCCGGTGCGCGATGCCGCGGCGCCAGCTCGCGCGCGGCCGCGTGCAAGGCCGCCGACAGTGGCCGGCGCAGCGAGGTCTCCGGCCGGGCCTCCAGCTTGCCGGTCCCCCAGCGCCGGTCCAGCGCCGCCGACCGCAACGCGTTGAGCAACACGGTCTTGCCGACCCCGCGCAGGCCGGTGAGCACCAGGCTGCGCTCGGGACGGCTGTGCTCGACCCGTTCCAGCACGACCGCGAACTGGTCCAGCTCACGGTCACGGCCGGCCAGCTCCGGCGGCCGCTGGCCGGCTCCGGGTGCGTACGGATTCCGGATGGGGTCCATCTCTGCGACGGTATCGGCCCCTCTAGCGGAAACCGTAGAAATGCCTAGAGGCGGCTATCGGCGTGTCGCGTACGCGTCGAGGGTCGTATAGCAATGTCTAGGAAATTTGCGAGAGATGACTAGACGAAGCTAGCTCGCGTTGAGGATTCGGCTGGCGCACGCGAGGATCGGAGGTGACCCGCGCGGCAACGACGCCTTCGCCAGATCGGAGGTGTCCCGGCATGCCGAAAGAACACAGCTACGCCGTCGAGGTGCTCTGGACCGGCAACCGCGGCGACGGCACCGAGTCCTACCGGCGATACGGCCGTGAGCACGAGGTTTCCGCCGACGGACCACGGCTCATCGAAGGCACCGCCGACCCAGCGTTTCGCGGTGAGCGCGACCGGTGGAACCCGGAGCAGCTGCTGGTGGCCGCGCTCGCGCAGTGCCACATGCTGAGCTATCTGGCGCTCTGCTCTCAGGCCGGCATCGTGGTCACCGCGTACGAGGACAGTGCCAGCGGCACCATGCGGATGGACGGCCGCGGTGGTGGCGCCTTCACCGACGTCCTCCTCCGGCCACGGGTCACGGTGACCGAGGAGGGCATGTTGGCGAAGGCCGCCGAGCTGCACGCCGAAGCGCACCGGATCTGCTTCATCGCCAACTCGGTGAACTTTCCGGTCCGCCACGAGCCGACCGTCGAGCTCGATTAGGGCTGGTTTTTCAAGCAGAGCACGTAGCTTTGCGCCGGTTTGTCGTCGGTGTGGGTGAACGTGTAGTCGTACTTCTGGCCGCTGGTGCGGCACTTGCCCTTGTCGGTCGTCGCGTCGAACCGCGCGACCACGCGCAGCGTGTTGGGCTCGGTGCACGCCGCCGGCAGCGCGGTGTCACGGCCGCCGAGGCCCTTGACCTGCCGCAGGCACTGGCCGACCTGGATGTCGGCGACCCCGTCACGCTGTCCGGACGGCGAGGCCGAGCCGCTGGGTTTGGCCGATCCGGACGCCGCCGGCGTCGCCGAGCCGGGTCCGCCGGCGGTCGGTGAGCCCTTGCCGGAGTTGATCCAGTAGATGACGCCGACGACACCGCCGGCGATCAACAGCAGCAGGACGACAGCGCCGATGACGATGCCGGTGATGGCACCGCCGGACAGTTTTTTCTTCGGCTCGGGCGGTGGAAACAGGCCGCCGCTTCCGTACGGATAGCCGGGTGAGCCGGCATTGGGTGGCAGTGCGTACGGGTTGCCACCGGGTGAGCTGGTGGGTGGGTCGCCATAGGGCGGTGGTCCGCCACCTGGCTGGCTCATCGTTGAACCTCCGCAAGAGCGCGCTTATGTATGCATTCCTAGGAATCGTCACCCATGGTGCAGGACGCGCGCTACCTGGCCGACGGCCGGTCAGCCTCCGGCGAACGGCGGAAGGACGTCGACCGTGCCGCCGGCGCGTACGAGCGTGCCACGGTCCGCGGAGGCCACCCCGTCGACCAGGAACGAGCAGCGTTCCAGCACGTCAGCCAGCTTCTCGCCGTGCTGGTCGGCGAGCTGCTGGAGCAGCTGCGCCAGCGTGGCCTGTGGTGGCGTCTCGACCAGCTCGGAGTCGGTGCCGGCGGCCGCGTGCGCGGCGGCGAAATACCGGACGGTGACGTTCACGACCACTCCCGTTGGATACGCTGAGTCACGGATCAGCCACCGATCGCCGACATCGGCCGCTCCGGCTGCAGGAACGTCGGGTCGTTGATGCCGTGACCCGGCAGCTTCCCCCACATCGCGGTGCGCCACAGCTCGGCGATCTCGGCGTCGCTGGCCCCCGATCGTAGCGGGGTCCGCAGGTCGTTCTCCGTACGCGCGAAGAGGCAGTTGCGGATCTGTCCGTCGGCGGTCAGCCGGGTGCGGTCACAGGCACCGCAGAACGGCCTGGTCACCGAGGCGATCACACCGACCTTGGCCGGCCCGCCGTCGACCAGCCAGGTCTCCGCCGGCGCTCCGCCGCGCTCGGCCGGATCCGGCGTCAGCGTGAAGCGCTTGCTCAGCGCCGCCAGGATCTCCTCGCTGGAGACCATGTTCTCGCGCCGCCAGGCGTGCTGCGCGTCCAGCGGCATCTGCTCGATGAAGCGCAGCTCCAGGCCGTGCTCGACGGCGAAGTCCAGCAGCTCGGGAGCCTCGTCGTCGTTGACGTCCCGCAGCAACACCGTGTTGATCTTGACCGGACGCAGGCCGGCCGCATTGGCCGCGTGTACGCCGGCCAGCACGTCGTCGAGCCGGTGCCGCCGGGTGATCTGCGAGAAGCGCTCCGGCCGCAGCGTGTCCAGCGAGATGTTGATCCGGTCCAGCCCCGACTCGGCGAGCTGGCGTGCCATCCGCTCCAGGCCGATGGCATTGGTTGTCAGCATCGTCTTTGGCCGCGGCTCCAGCGCGGTGACCGCGCCGATGATGCCGGCCAGACCGCGGCGCAACAGCGGCTCACCGCCGGTGAACCGGATCTCCCGGATGCCGAGCATCGTCACGCCGATGCCGGCCAGCCGGACGATCTCGTCGTCGGTCAGCAGCTCCGGTTTCGGCAGCCAGTCCAGGCCTTCGGCCGGCATGCAGTAGGCACAGCGCAGGTTGCAACGGTCGGTCAGCGACACGCGCAGATCGGTGGCGACTCGGCCATACCGGTCGACCAGACCGGTGCCGGCGTCCGCCTGGCGGGGCCTGCCAGAGACGGTCATCTGGCGAGCTTAAGGCCGATGCCCGCCGGGCGACAGAAGGCCAGGATCAGGCCCCTCACCTGCGGCAAGTCCGGTTTGCGAGCCCCGCAGATGCGGTTTTGGTGACCAACCAGACAGTGTCTAAGCTCCGGTCATGCAGCCGGGTCCGACCAACTCGCTCACCGACGTCGCCGGCCTGCGGGTCGGCCACCACACCGCCGTCGGCGCCGGCTGGCTGACCGGCACGACCGTGGTCGTCGCGCCCAGAGTCGGCGCGGTGGCCGGTGTGGACGTACGCGGTGGCGCGCCAGGCACCAGGGACACCGACACGCTCGACCCGCGCAACGTCGTGGAGCGCGTACACGCGATCGTCCTGACCGGCGGCAGCGCCTTCGGGCTGGCGTCGGTGGCCGGCGTGATGGACGCACTCGAGGCCGAAGGCACTGGCTTCCAGGTCGCCGAGGCGGTGGTGCCGATCGTGCCGGCGGCGGTGATCTTCGACCTCGGCCGCGGCGGCGACGTACGCAACCGGCCGGGGCCGGATTTTGGCCGCAGAGCATACGAAAACGCACGAGACACGGTCGAGCAGGGGTGTGTCGGCGCCGGCACCGGAGCGGTGGTTGGCGGCCTCAAAGGTGCGGTTGGCACGGCCAGCGCGGTGCTCGAATCCGGTGCGACAGTCGGCGCGCTGGTCGTGGTCAACGCCGCCGGCTCGGCGGTCGACCCGCGGAGTGGCGAGCTGTACGGCGCGCGCTTCGGCTTCGATGGCGAGTTTGGGCTCAGGACGCCGACAGAGCTGCCGGAGCCAACCGGCTGGCGCGCTCAGCTCGCCACCACGATCGGCGTCATCGCCACCGATCTCACCCTCACCAAGGCGCAGTGCGCGAAGGTCGCCGGCATCGGCCATGACGGCCTGGCCAGAGCGATCAACCCGGTGCACACGATGGCCGACGGCGACACGCTCTTCACGCTGTCGACGACCGCACGGCCGGCGCCGGACCCGGTGGAGCTGTGGCAGCTGATGGCCGCGGCCGGCGACTGCGTCACGCGCGCTGTCGTGCACGCGCTGCTCGCTGCCACCTCCGCACCTGGTTTCCGCTCGTACGCGGAGGCATTCCCCACCGCGATCGATTCAGACTGACCGTTCAGACAGCTCGTGGTCACGGATACGGATAGCATCGACGCCAACGGTGATCGGCGATCCTTGGGGGACCACCGTGACCATCTGGCTGCCTGACCGTACGACGGCCCCACCACGGACCTCATCGGTGGCCACGCAGCACCAGCAGGTGTGCAAGTTCTTGGTGCCTGAGCTGGTGTTCGGCGAAGGCGCGCTGGCCGAGGCCGGCTATGCGGCGCGGCGGCTCGGCGCCAGACGCGCCTTCGTGGTGACCGACGACGGCGTCGTCGAGGCCGGCTGGCCGGACCTGCTCGCCGGCTATCTGCGTGACGTGGACCTGCCGTTCAGCCGCTGGTCCGGCCTCACTCCCAATCCCAAGGACCATGAGATCGCCGCCGGTTTCGAGGCGTACCAGGCCTCCGGCTGCGACGTGATCATCGGTCTCGGCGGCGGCTCGGTGATCGACGCGGCGAAGGCGATCGCCGTGCTGTCGACCAATGGCGGCCGGATCCTGGACTACGTCGGCCTCGACCGGGTGACCAGGCCGATCCCGCCGCTGCTGACCATCCCGACGACCGCCGGCACCGGGTCGGACGTCTCACAGTTCTGCGTCATCACCGACACCGCTCTCAACCGCAAGGCGGTGCTGGTCGGCCGTGCGCTCGTGCCGGACATCTCCATCACCGACCCGGCGCTGCTCACCACCATGCCGCCGTGGCTCGCCGCGGCGACCGGCCTGGACGCGCTGACCCACGGCATCGAGGCGTACGTTTCCCGCGCCGCCAGCCGGCTCACCGACCCGCACGCGCTGCAGGCCGTACGGCTGACCGGCGACAACCTCGAGCGGATGGTCAACTCGCAGACCGACGAGGAGTCCCGTGCGGCGATGGCGCAGGCGTCGCTGAGTGCCGGCCTGGCCTTCACCAACGCGATCCTCGGCGCCACGCACGCGATGTCGCACCAGGTCGGCGGCGCGCTCGACCTGCCGCACGGCGTGGTCAACGCGATCCTGTTGCCGCACGTCATCCGGTTCAACGCCACCTCCGACCGCTATCGGCCGGTGGCCGAGGCGCTCGGCATCGACACGCTCGGCATGGACACCGACGAGATCGCGTACGCGGTGGCCGACGACGTACGCGCGATGGCCGACCGGCTGGACATCCCGCGCGGTCTCGGCGACCTTGGTGTCAGCGAAGCCGACCTGCCGGGGCTTGCTCGCGGCACCCTGGACGACGTATGCCTGTCCACGAACCCGCGCGACGCGTCGTTGGGTGACGTGACGGCGATCTTCGCCGCCGCACTGTGAAGCTCGACCGTGAGGACAGGACTGAAGCCGGTGCCGTTATCCCCGCCGCCGAAGGACGGGCCACCGTCGGTGGACATCGCCGACCTGACCGGGATCAGGTCGTCGAAGCCGAGCTTCTACGCCGAATACCGCTATGCGGCCGAGCACCTGAACCGATCGATGGCTTCGCTGGAGACCATCTCCAGCGCGTTGGTGGCGACTGGTCGCGGCACTGGTGACCTGTGCCGTGCCGTGGTGACCGCGACCGCCGAGCACCTGTCGGCGACCTGGGTCGTGCTGGCGCTGGCCGACCGTGCGCTGCCCGAGGCGCAGCCGCGGTTTCTCGGCCGAGACCCGGCCGGTCGGCTGTTCGAGGACCGCGACCGGCTGCCGGAGCGGGAGAGCGACCGGCTCTGGCAGCTGCTGCGCCACGGCGACCAGCTGCGCCCGGTGGTCGAAGGCGGCGACCAGATCGCCGTACTCGTCCCGATGGTCCTCGACGACCACGTGCAGGGTGCTCTGGCCGCCTGGATCAACGGTGGACGCGAGCTGGTCGACCGTACGGACCTGGCCGTGCTGTCGGTGCTGGCCAACCAGACGGTCGTATCGCTGCGGGCCGCCGACCTGCTGTCGCACAGCGAGGCGCTGCGGCGGCGTACGGAGCGGCTCTATCGCGAGGCCGCCCGACAGACCGCCGAGCTGGCCCGTGGCAACCGCGAGCTGCGCGAGGCTCAGGACAACCTGCTCGCCGCCAAGCAGCAGCGCGCGATCGACGAGGAGCGCCGCTGGCTTGCACGGGAGCTGCATGACCGCGTGGCACAGCACGTGCTCTCGGCCGGGATGGCGGTCGAGTGGTGCCGCTCCGAGGTGCCGGCCGACTCACCCGTACGCGCTCAGCTGGACCGCGCCAAGCAGCTCAGCCAGACGGCTGTCGAGCAGCTGCGGTCGGCGATCGGCGCCCTGTCAGCCGGTGAGGAAGACGCCGACCGCGACCTGCCGGGCATGCTGATGCGGCTGGAGCAGCTGCACAGCGGTGCGGGCGTCGACGTGAAAGTCAGGGTGGAAGGCCGGCCGGCCGCGCTGCCGACGGCGGTCGAGGGCTCGCTTTTCCGGATCGCCAGCGAATGTGTGTTCAACACCGTCGTACACGCCGACGCCAGCCGCGCGATCGTGCGGCTCGTCTACCGGCCCGACGGCGTACGGCTGACTGTCTCCGACGATGGCAAGGGCAGTCCGGAGGTGCTCCGGCGAGTGGTGCGGCAGCAGACCGATGGTGCCGGCGACGGCTATCACCGCGGCCTGGCCAACATCGCCAACCGGGTGGCCGAGCTCGGTGGCGTGCTGCGCTTCAGCCGGGCCCGGATGGGGGGCGTACGCGTGCAGGTCGACGTACCAGGGAGGACCGATGAGTGACCAGATCCGGATCGCTCTGGTGGACGACCACGCGATCGTCCGGCAGGGACTGCGGTCGATGCTCGAGCGCGAGCCGGGGCTGACGATCGTCGCCGAGGCGGCCAGCGCACCGGAAGCGCTCGCGCTGATCAACAAGACCGAGCCGGACATCGTGCTGCTCGACCTGAAGCTGTCCACCGGCAGCGACTCCGAGGGCTTGTCGCTGTGCCGGCACATCGTCGCCGCGCATCCGGACATCGGCGTACTCGTGCTGACCACGTTCATCGACGAGCGGCTGGTCGTCGCGTCGATCCAGGCCGGCGCCAAGGGCTACGTCGTCAAGGACGTCGATCCGACAGAGCTGGTCAGCTCGGTGCGTGCCGTGCACCGTGGCGAGAGCGCCTTCGACGCGCATGCCGCCGCCGTGGTGGTGAAGTCGCTGCACTCCGGCGGTGGCGAGGACCGCGGCCGGAGCCTCACCGAGCGCGAGCTGGAGGTGCTCCGGCTGCTGGCGCACGGAATGTCCAATGTGGACATCGGGAAGAAACTCTTCATCTCCGAGACAACGGTGAAGTTTCACGTGTCCAACGTGATGCGCAAGCTCGATGTGTCGCGGCGCGCGGAGGCCGTTTACGCAGCCAGCAAGCTCGGCCTGATCTAGCCGTGCCCTGTCCGGTTGGAGAGCAGGGCTTGTGTGCCGGCCGGTGTGGTGTTTAGCGTCAGGTGATCGCCGACTTCTCAGGAGGACGCTATGGCCAGCGAGGTGCTTGAGGCGGAACAGGCTGAGGTCGCCGAGCAGCCCGAGGAAGTCGAAGAGGTGCTGGTCGAGGAGATCTCCATCGACGGCATGTGCGGCGTCTACTAGTCCGGTGTTCGACCTGGACCGGGCCTGGACGCTGCACCGGCAGGTGTCGATGCGGCCGGAGCCTTTCGGCGCGATGCTCTATCACTTCGGCAACCGCAAGCTGTCGTTCCTGAAAAACCAGACCGTGGTGACCGTCGTGCGTACGCTCGCCGACCATCCGTCCGCGCGGTCGGCGTGCGCGGCTGCCGGCGTCGGCGACGCGAAGCTGCCGACGTACGCGAAGGCGCTGGCCGCGCTGGCGCGTACGGACATGATCCGGCCCCGCGAACCGGAGGTCCGATGACCGCGCTGGCGGAGCACTTCCAACACGGCCTGGCCGCACCGATCTGCCTGACCTGGGAGCTCACCTACGCCTGCAACCTTTCCTGCGTGCACTGCCTTTCCGCGTCCGGCCGGCGCGATCCGCGCGAGCTGACCACGGCCGAGTGCCGGGCGATCGTCGACGACCTGGAGCGGATGCAGGTCTTCTATGTCAACATCGGCGGCGGCGAGCCGACCGTACGGCCGGATTTCTTCGACCTGGTCGACTATGCCGTCGATCACCACGTCGGCGTGAAGTTTTCCACCAACGGCGTGAAGATCTCGCCAGCGGTGGCCAAACGGCTGGCCGGCAACGACTATCTCGACGTACAGATCTCGATGGACGGCGCGACCGCCGAGGTCAACGACGCCGTGCGCGGCCGCGGATCGTACGAGATGGCGCTGACGGCGATGCGCAATCTTGCCCACGCCGGCATGGCCAACTTCAAGATTTCCGTTGTGATGACGCGAGAAAACGTGCCGCAGCTGGATGCTTTCAAGGCGCTGGCCGACACATACGGCGCGCAGCTGCGGATCACCAGGTTGCGGCCGTCCGGCCGTGGCGCGGACGTCTGGGACCAGCTGCATCCGACCGCCGGTCAGCAGCGCGAGATTTACGACTGGCTGGTGGCAAACGGTGAAGGCGTACTCACCGGCGACTCCTTCTTTCACCTCTCGGCCTTCGGCGAAGCGTTGCCGGGCTTGAATTTGTGCGGCGCCGGGCGGGTTGTGTGCCTGATCGACCCGGTCGGCGACGTCTATGCCTGCCCGTTTGCCATTCACGACGCATTTCTGGCCGGCAACGTACGCTCTCCTGGCGGTTTTCCGGTGGTGTGGAAGGAATCCGAGCTGTTCGCCGACCTGCGGCGGCCGCAGACCGGCGGTGCGTGCACGAAATGCCAACATTTCGACGCGTGCCGCGGTGGCTGCATGGCGGCGAAGTTTTTCACCGGACTTCCCTTGGACGGGCCCGATCCGGAGTGCGTGCGGGGTTACGGCGAGCTGGCACTGTCCACTGTGGACGCCAAGCCGCGGCCGAGTGGCGACCACTCGCACCGGGTCGTACCGGTGAGCATCGGTCGCCGGCCACCGGACACCTGGTGCGACGAGAGTCCGGTCTGATGGCGAAGGTCGCGCTCATCACCGGTGCGGCCCGCGGTCAGGGCCGCGGTCACGCGGTGACACTGGCGTCCGAAGGCGTCGACATCATCGCGGTCGACATCTGCGCGCCGGTCGCCAGCATGGGATATCCGTTGGCTGGCAAGGAAGATCTGGACCAGACCGTACGCGCCGTGGAGGCTCTCGGCCGTCGCTGCGTGCCGGTCGTCGCGGACGTACGCGACGGCGCGGCTTTGGCTGACGCGGCCGGGCTGCTCGGCCGGCTGGACATCGTGGTCGCCAACGCCGGCATCGGCGGCGCGTGGGAATGGGACCAGGTCACGCCGGAGATCTGGCGCGACGTCATCGACATCAACCTGACCGGCGTGTGGAACACCTGCGTCGCCGCCGCGCCGCATCTCATCGCCGGTGGTGGCGGCTCGGTGATCATCATCAGCTCGACCGCCGGGCTGAAAGGCCAACCGTTCCTCGCGCCGTACGTCGCGGCGAAATCCGGCATCGTCGGCCTCGCGCGATCGCTGGCCAACGAATGGGCCGAGCACCACATCCGGGTCAACACCATCCATCCGGCCGGCGTCGAGACCGGCATGTCCGCCGGCTTCGCGACGCTGCAGTCGCTGATCGACAAGCATCCGCACACCGGTCCGATCTTCGTCAACGCGCTCGACGTCGAGGTGGTCGAGATCTCGGACGTGTCCGCCGCCGTCGCGTATCTGGCTTCCGACGCCGCGCGCTATGTCACCGGCACCGAGCTCAAGGTCGACGCCGGCAACACCATCCGCTGACCGCTCAGCGTCGCGACGCCCGCGTCCGTACCCCCTCGCCTGCATCCGCCGCGACCCGGCCGGCCGCACGCATGGCCACCATGCGTGCATCGCGACCATTCCTTATGTAAGAAAAGCCTCTCAACCCACCCCCCGCCCGAAGTGGGTGGGGGCAAACATTGGCATCTGGGTACGACAGTTTCGGGCTGTAGCAGGTAAGTGGCTCGGCTCACCTTGTCCAGCGCGGGATCCCGGTTTATAAACAGAACAGCACTGTTTACTAACCGAGGGGACTCATGGACTCGCAGGTTCTGGTGGTTGGTGGTGGGCCGACCGGGTTGACCATGGCGTGTGCGCTCGCGCAGCGCGGCATCCGGGTGCGGGTCATCGATGCGGCGGCGGGGCCGGCGACCACGTCGCGGGCGCTCGGGTTGCAGCCGCGCGGCGCGGAGGTGCTCACACGTGTCAAGGCGCTCGGCGACCTGCCCGAGCGCGCGTTGCCGGTGCAGGACATCACGCTGCATGCCGGTGGTACGACGATCCGCGTGCCGGTCGGCGAGGAGGTGGCGCCGGGACAGCGCGCGACGCTGGTGATCTCGCAGGCCGAGGTCGAAGGTCAGCTGCGCGACCGGTTGGCCGAGCTCAACGCGAAGGTCGAGTGGGGGACGCGGCTGGTCGGCTACGAGCAGGACGCCGGTGCAGTCACCGCGACCGTGGAGGTCAACGGCGAGAAGGTCGAGCTGCGGTCCGACTGGCTGGTCGGTTGCGACGGTGGCCATTCGGCCGTACGCAAGCTCACCGGTGTCAACTTCCCGGGCAACCCGCTGCTCCAGGACGTCCTCCTGACGGACGTACGCGCCGACTGGCCGCTGCCGCGTTCGGGGTCGACGGCCTGGGCCGGCGACGGTCGTGAGGTCGGCGTTTTCCCACTGCCAGGCGGTTTCTGGCGGTTCTTCACGCGGCTCGACGGTCCGTCCGACGACGCGTACGCGACGGCCCGCGAGGTCGTCACGGAGTTCGCGAAGGATCGCATGGACCTGCCGCCGGAGAGCCTCCGGTCGATCCAGTGGGCCTCGATCTTCCGGGTCCAGGAGCGGCTGGTCGACCACTACCGGTTTGGCCGCGTCTTCCTGGCTGGCGACGCCGCGCACCTGCACAGCCCCACCGGCGGCCAGGGCATGAACACCGGCATCGGCGACGCGGAAAACCTGGCCTGGAAGCTGGCGCTGGTCGAGTCCGGCCGCGCCGCGCAGTCACTCCTGGACACGTACGAGGCGGAGCGCCGGCCGGTCGCGCAGGCCGTCCTCGGTGGCACGACGGCGGCGACGAAACTGCTCGTCGGTGGCACGCCGCTGACCGCGCTGCTGCGCATGGTGATCGTGCCGCTGGTCCAGCTGCGTGCCTTCCGCAAGGCGTTGTTCCTGCGTACGTCCGGACTGACCATCACCTATCGCGGTGGTCCCCTCGCGGATCGCGCCGGCCGCAAGCCGGCGGCCGGCGACCGCGTGCCAGACATCGCCTGTGCCGGCGGCACGACACTGCAGCGGATCGTGGCCGGCGGTCACTGGGTCATGCTCAACGGCGCCGACCACCTCCGCCAGGTGGCCGAGGAAGCGCTCGGCGACGTCGTCGCGGCACAGCCGGCGAGGGCAGGTCTCACCGACGCGATCCTGGTACGCCCGGACGGTCACGTGGCCTGGCGCGGCACCTCGGTGACCGACCTGCGCGACTGGCTGACCAGCCGCCTGCGGTTGCGATGACCGCACGCAACGCCGGTGGCCGGCCGCGCGATCCGGAAAACGACGTCGCGATCCTGCGCGCGGCGCTGGAGCTGCTGATCGAGCGCGGCCCGGACGGCACGAGCATCGAGCAGGTGGCCAAGCGCGCCGGCGTCGCGCGGCTGACCGTCTACCGGCGGTTTGCCAACAAGGACGAGCTGCTGATCAAGGCGGTCGAGGCGGCTCGGCTCACCACCGAGCCGCGGCTGGGCGACATCGGCGCGCTGTCGATCGAGGAGATGCTCGACTTCTGGTCCAACGCGTTGTCGCAGATCCACGCCAGGCAGCTGCTGGCGCGCCTGGTCGGCTCGCTGCCGGACAACCCGACGCTCTTCCGCACTTACTGGGACGCGTACGTCGAGCCGCGCCGCGCGGTCTTCGCGAAGATCATCGAGCGCGAGCGCGACGCCGGCCAGCTGCCGCCGGACACCGATCCGCAGGTCTTCCAGGACCTTGTCGGCGGTGCGGTCTTCTATCGGCTGGTGATCACACCGGACCCGCTGCCGGCCGATGGCATGCGCGACTATCTCCGGTCGCTGCTCAGTCATCTCGGCTATCGACCGGAAAAAAGATCGGACTGAGCAGAAACTGCCTCCGGTTGGTGGTCGGTTCGTTGGCAAGCCGCGGCACGATGGCGGCGCGCAGATCGTCGATCAGGCCGAGCAGTTCCTCGCGGCTCAGCCACACCGAGTGCTGCCGGATGCCCACCAGGTCGGCGACCGGATCGGCGCCTTGGCGCTGCAGATACGCGTCGAACTCGGCGGCCAGCACCGCCATCACCACGGCGAACCCCTGCCGATAGTCGTCGGCGGTCAGCTTCTCCTGCTCGATGACCGCTTTCTCCTGCCGCAGCCGGAAGTGCCGCTCGACCGCACCACGTACCCGCTGCTCGTCGGCCACCTCCAGCACGCCCCCACTGACCAGCAGATCAATGTGCCGATAGACCATCGCCTTCGACACGTCCGGCAGCCGCTCGCACAGTTGCGCGGTCGTCATCACCTGGCCTGCGCGCATGGCGTGCACGATCCGCAGCCGGACCGGATGACCAATCAGCCCCATCGTGTTCACCGCCCAACGATCTCATCATGTGTTACCGTTCGCAAAATAAGAGAAAGGTTGGCGATGAATTCTGACCATAGAGCTGTCGAAGTCCTCGCGCTGGTGCGCGATGGCCGATACGAGGACGTAGTCGAGATGTTCGAGCCGCCGCTGCGCGCGCTCGTCTCCGCCGAGGTGTTGCGTACGGCGTGGACCACCGAGCTGGATCGGCTCGGCGCGGTCTCCGCGATCGGCCGGCCGACGAGCGCGCCGGCGGCGAACGGCCTGACGCGGCTGACCGTCCCGGTGACCTGCGAGCGCGGCGGCCTCTCGGTGGTCATGTCGATCGATGGCGATGACCACATCCATGGCCTTCGGATCGCGTCGGCCGCGATGCCGTGGACGCCACCGTCGTACGCGGATGAGCGTCGGTTCGTCGAGCGAGACATCACCGTCGACGGGTTGCCGGGCACGTTGACGCTGCCGACTGACGCAGACCGCGCGCCGGCCGTCGTGCTGCTCAGCGGCGGCGGCCCCTTCGACCGCGATGAGACCACCGGCCCCAACCGGCCGCTGAAGGACATCGCCTGGGGGTTGGCGAGCCGCGGCGTCGCGGTCGTACGTTTCGACAAGATCACCTACGTCGACGGCGCGGCCGCCAGCCGGCCGGGGTTCACCGCGACCGACGAGTACGTGCCCGCGGCGGTCGCCGCGATCCGCCTCCTGCGGGCCGAGCCGATCGTCGATCCGAGCCGGATTTTCGTGCTCGGCCACAGCATGGGTGGCAAGATCGCGCCGCGCGTGGCGGCGGCCGAGCCGTCGGTCGCCGGCCTGGTGGTGATGGCCGGCGACACCAAGCCGATGACCTGGAACGCCGTGCGCGTGGCGCGCCACCTCGCGGCCGCCAGTCCCGGTCCGGCAATGGACGCGGCGGTGGCGACGATCGAGCGGCAGGCCGCCGTGGTCGACGCGCCGGACCTGTCCGCGGACACGCCGCTCGACCAGCTGCTCTTCGGTTTCTCCGCGTCTTACTGGCTCGACATGCGCGCGTACGACCCGGTGGCCACCGCCGCCGCTGTCGGCAAGCCGATGCTGATCCTGCAGGGTGGCCGCGACTTCCAGGTGACCGCCGAGCACGACCTGGCCGGTTGGCGTGCCGGTCTCGGCGGCCGCACGGACGTGACTCTGCGCGCGTACGACGCCGCCGACCACATGTTTTTCTTTGGCGAAGGCCAATCCTCGGTGGCCGACTACGAGCGTCCGCAGCACGTCGACGGCACGGTCGTCGCGGACATCGCCGACTGGCTGCTCGCGACGTCCCGTTCGGATGGTGGGTTGCGTCGGGGTGGTCGCGCTACATAGCGTCAAGGTTCTCGATGCGGCGAGCGGGTGACCGAAGGGGTGACGTTGAGGCTGCGGTCGTTGCGGTGGACGGAGATCGACCGGCCTGACCTGTTGCTCGTACCGGTCGGGTCGCTGGAGCAACACGGCCCGCACCTGCCACTGGACACCGACACGCGAGTCGCCGCCGCGGTCGCCGACGCCGCCGCCGAGGAAATCCGCGGCCTGTTGGCGCCGCCGGTCGGCTATGGCGCGAGCGGTGAGCACGAGGATTTCCCCGGCACGATCTCGATCGGCACCGCGACGCTGCGCGCGATGCTGGTCGAATACGGACGCTCCGCCTGCCGCTGGGCCGACCGGTTGCTGCTCGTCAACGCCCATGGCGGCAACATCGGTGCGCTGGTCGGTGCGGTGCAGCTGCTGCGATACGAAGGCCGCGACGCGGCCTGGTGGCCGTGTGTCACCCGGACCGGTGACGCGCATGCCGGCCGCACCGAGACCTCGCTGATGCTGCACGTCGACCCGGCCGTCGTACGCGCCGGCGCCGAGCCGGGCAACACCCAGCCGCTGGCCGAGCTGATGCCCGCGCTGCGCACTCACGGCGTACGCGCGCTGAGCCCCAACGGTGTGCTCGGCGATCCGACCGGAGCGAGCGCGGCCGAAGGCGAGCTGCTGCTGGACGAGATGGCGACCGGGCTGGTGGAGGCCGTACGCCGGTGGACTCCGGACGAGCGCGGACGGTTGGTGTGAGCGCGCGCGTCGCGGTCGTCACCGGCGCCGCGCGCGGGATCGGAGCAGCTGTCGTCGATCAGCTGGCCGGCGCCGGCTGGCTCGTCGTGGCGTCCGACATCTGCGCGGACAACGCGGCCCTGCCTTATCGGCTGGCCTCTCGGGACGATCTCGAGGCGGTCGCCGAGCCATACGGTGACGCCGTCCTGCCGGTGGTCGCCGACGTACGCGATGCCGGCGCGATGAAGGACCTTGTCGCGAGCGCTGTCCGGAAATACGGTGGCGTCGACGCGGCGGTCGCGGCGGCGGCGGTGATCGCCGGCGGTGTGCCGTTGTGGGAGCTGCCGGACGACTCATACGACGCGCTTTTCGATGTCGGCGTACGCGGCGTGCACAATCTCGCTCGTGCGGCGGTGCCGGCGATGCTGGAGCGGCCAACGCCGCGCACTGGCAGGTTTGTGGCGGTCGCGTCGGCGGCGAGCGAACGCGGACTGTGGCACCTGGCCACCTACTGCTCGGCGAAACACGCGGTCGTCGGTCTGATCCGTGGCTTGGCGGCCGACCTGCGCGGCAGCGGAGTGCTCGCCAGCGCGGTCGCGCCGGGATCGACGCGCACCGACATGCTGGCGGCGACGGCCGCGTTGTATCACCTTGGTTCCGTGGACGAGTTCGCACAGCACCAACTCACCGACCGCATCCTCGAACCTGCCGAGATCGCCGCCGCGGTGGCCTGGCTGTGCTCGCCGGCCGCCTCCGCGGTCACCGGCAGCGTGCTCAACGTCGATGGCGGCTTCGTCGGATGAGCCTGCCGGAGGCCACCAGCCTGCCGGTGGGCTTCGCCGTAGGGCTGGACACCGGTGTGCAACAGCGCGGCCGCGTGCTGATGGGTGGTGCGCCGTTTCGCATCCTGACGCTGTCGCCGAAAGCCGCTGACCTGCTGGTCGACGGGTCGGTGGTGGTAGGCGACCAGACCTCGGCGGCGTTGGCGAGGCGGCTGCTGGCGTCCGGAGTCGCGCATCCGCGACCAACCCCAGCCGCGCCAGAGCTGATCACCGTTGTCGTACCGGTGAAAGACCGGCCAGCCGGCCTCGAGCGACTGCTTCGCCAAGTCGTCGAGACGGTCTCCCCCACGCCGTCTTTGGTCGTTGTGGACGACGGTTCGCGCGACCAGTTGGCGATCGCGCGCATCGCACGCACGTATGGCGCGCGGCTGCTGCGGCATCCGATGCCATATGGTCCGTCGGCCGCCCGCAACGCCGGTTTGCGAGTCGCGGAAACGCGATTGGTGGCGTTCCTCGACTCCGACTGTGCGCCGGTCGCCGGTTGGCTGCAGCCGCTGCTCGACCATTTCGCCGACCCGTTGGTCGCCGTCGTGGCGCCGCGGATCGTGTCGCTCGGTGAGCCGTCGTCGTGGATCGGTCGCTACGAAAAGTTTGCCAGCTCGCTGGACCGTGGACCGGCCGAAGCGTCCGTCCAGCCGCGCAGCCGCGTGTCATACGTGCCGAGCGCGGCGCTGCTCGTCCGCCGGTCGGCGGTCGGCGACGGTTTCGACGAAGGCATGCGAGTGGCCGAGGACGTCGACCTGGTGTGGCGGCTGGTGGAGGCAGGCTGGACCGTACGTTACGAGCCGCGGTCGCAGGTCGAGCACGAGCATCGGACGCGGTTGTTGGAATGGATGCGTACGCGCGCGTTCTACGGTACCGGCGCGGCGCCGCTCGCCTTGCGACACGGTGACGCCGTCGCGCCGCTCGTGATGGACCGGTGGTCGGCCTCCGCGTGGGGCCTGGCCTTGACCGGCTGGCCGGGGACGCTCGCCGGCCTCGGCATCACCGCCGTCGCGGCGCGGCGGCTGGCGCGGCGGTTGCGGGTCGACGTGCCGGCGCTGGAGGACGTGGACCGTACGTCTCGGCAGCTGGTCTTCCACGGCACGCTGGCCAGCGGCTGGCAGGTGGCCTCGCTGCTGACGCGGCACGCCTGGCCGATCACCCTGGCCGCCTCGCTGGTCTCGCGCCGCGCTCGCCGCGTCGCGGTCGCCGTCGCGCTCGGCGAGGGCCTGGTCTCCTGGTATCGCGACCGTCCGCCCCTCGACCCGGTCCGTTACGTGGCGGCGCGGCGGCTGGACGACCTGGCCTACGGCACCGGCCTGTGGCTCGGCGCGCTCCGCCACCGTACGCTCGCACCCCTGCGGCCAGCCTTCACCAAGGTCACCCGCCCCGGCCGCTGACCTGCGCAGATGTCCGCCACGGTCCCAATCGGACACGCCAAACCGCGTCCGATTGCCACCTTGTTGACTGTTACCCGCTGGTAAATTGGGCAACAGGATGACAATCGGACTCGCAGGCGCGGACCCTACGGCAGGCGCCAGTCGACGGGCTCGCCACCCTGGCCAACCAGCAGCTCATTCGCGCGCGAGAACGGCCGTGAGCCGAAGAAGCCGCGGTCGGCCGACATCGGCGACGGATGCGCCGACTCGATGCACGGCACGCCAGGCATCAGCGGCCGCAGGTTGCGCGCGTCGCGGCCCCACAGGATCGCCACCATCGGCTTGCCACGCGCCGCCAGCGCACGGATCGCCTGCTCGGTGACCTCTTCCCACCCCTTGCCGCGATGCGACCCCGGTTGGCCGGGCGAGACGGTCAACGACCGGTTGAGCAGCAGGATGCCGTGATCGGCCCACGGCGACAGGTCACCGTTGGACGGCATCGGAAAGCCGAGATCCTCGACATACTCGCGATAGATGTTCTGCAGCGACCGCGGAATCGGCCGCACGTCCGGCGCCACCGAGAAGCTCAGGCCGATCGCGTGACCCGGCGTCGGATAGGGGTCCTGGCCGACGATCAGCACGCGTACGTCGTCGAACGGCTGCGTGAAAGCGCGCAGCACGTGCTGGCCGGCCGGCAGATACTGACGACCGGCGGCGATCTCGGCGCGCAGGAAGTCCCCCATCGCGGTGATCCGGTCGGCCACCGGATCCAGCGCCTTGGCCCAGCCCGGGTCCAGGATGTCCGCCAGGTTCTTCCGGGCCGTCTCGGCCATCTGGTCAGCCTCCGTCATTTCGTGGCGTCACAAGTACCGGCGCGCGTTTTCTCCGGCCCGTGCACCGTACCCACCCCCGAAAAGCGCCGCGTGCACGACCAGCGGATGAACCTGGTGCAGCGCCACGCGCTCACGCCATCCGTCGGCGAGCGGCCGCTCCTGTGCGTACGCGCTGAGCACCGTTTCCAGGTGTGGCAAGCCAAAAAGCGCCAGCATGGCCAGGTCGGTCTCGCGGTGGCCGCCGTGCGCCGCCGGGTCGATCAGGTACGCCACGCCGTCGTGTCCACAGTGGACATTGCCGGACCAGAGGTCGCCGTGGACGCGCGCCGGCGGCTCGGCCGGTCCGGCGACGGTGTCCAGTCTGTCGAGCAGTTGGTCCACGGCGGCGGCATCAGACGGCGAGATCCGGCCGTGGTCGACGGCCAGCCGCAGCGTCGGTCGTACACGCCGCTCGGCATAGAACGCCGGCCAGTCCGGCGCCGGCTCGTTGCTCACCGGCAGCGAGCCGACGAACCCGGGCCACGGCGCGCCGAAGCCGTCGGCACCGGCCGCGTGCAGCCGAGCCAGCCGCCGGCCAAACTCGGCCATGCCGTCGGCGGTCGGCGCGCCGGGAGCGATCCACTCCAGTACGAGCAGGTCGTCGGCATAGCCGATCACCTCCGGCACCGGCACGGCATCAGCCGCCGCGAGCCACCGCAGGCCGGCGGCCTCCGCCTCGAACAGGCCGGCCGGCGCTTTGTCCAGCGTTTTCGCGAAAAGGTCCGAGCCGTCGTCGAGCGTCAGCCGCTGCGCCACGCAGATGTCGCCGCCAGGCACCGGCGTCATCCGGATCCGCTGGTGCTCGATCAGCCGGCTCAGCGTGCCACTGTGCTCGCGGACGTACGCGATGTCGATGCCACCCTCCACAACGCCATCCTGCCAAATGGTCCCTAAGCTGCAGGCATGGCAGACCAGTCGATCGTCATCGTCGGCGCCGGTGGCGGCATGGGATACGCGCTGGCCAAGCGGTTCGCCGCGGGTGGCCTGCGGGTCGGCCTGGTGGCGCGCCAGCAGCCGACGCTGGAGCGGCTCGCCGGCCAGCTCGCCGAGGCCGGCGTCGAGGCGACGACCGCGGTCGGCGACGCGTCTTATTCCGGCTCGATCCGGTCGGCGCTGGACAAGCTGACCGAGCAGCTCGGCGTGCCGCAGGTGCTGGTCTACAACGTCGCCGCGGTGGAGCCGGGACGTCCGTCTACATTGGACTCCGTACGGCTGCTGGCCAGCCTCGCCTCCAACGCCGGCGGTTTCCTCGACACCGTCCAGCAGGTGCTGCCCGGGATGCGCAAGCGCCGGTCCGGCACGATCCTGCTGACCGGCAGTGGCGTCGCGCTCAACCCGTGGGTCGACGGCGCTGCCCTGTCCGCTGGCAAGGCCGCGCAGCGCTCGCTGCTGCGAGCTCTCGCCGTCGAGGTCGCGGACGAAGGCATCCACGCCGCCACGGTGACCATCAAAGGTGTGATCGGCAGCTCGGCGGAGTTCGCGCCGGAGCGCATCGCCGAGGCATTCTGGGACGTACATGTGCAGGCCAAAAAGGACTGGGAAGTCGAACGGATCTACACCGGCTCTAATCCCTGAGGCGCCCCCTAGGGGTTGCGCCTTAATACCTGAGGCATAGACCCCTACACACGATGTATAGGGTCAGGTCCCGACCAACGGATCACGACACCGGGGTGCCTGTCCGGCCAGGATCTTTTCATGGCCGTCAGCAGCGAAGTCAGTCGTCCGTGGGTGGTGGACAGGCGCACCGCCAGTCCGGTGTGGCCGGTCGCCGCCGGTCTGGTCGCCTTCCTGCTGGCGTTCGTGTCAGTCGGATATCTGCACGCCGTCGCGCCGCCGTCGCTCAATCCGATCCGCGACACCGTCAGCGACTACGTGTACGTTCCGGGTGTCGGCGGTCTGTTCGGCTTCGCCGTCGTGATGACCGCGCTCGGCTCGGCGGCGTTGCTGGTCGGCATGCGATATTCGCCGCTGCGAGCGCACCGGCTGTCGTACGCGCTGATGGGCGTGTGGTGCGCCGGACTGGCGCTGCTGCCGACCTTTCCGACCGACCGCATCGTGCTCGGCCAGATGAGCGTGGTCGGCAACATTCACCGCTATCTGGCCGTCATCGCGTTCGTGGCACTGCCGATGGCCGGCCTCGGCATCGCGACCGCCCTGTGCTCACACGAGCCGCTGCGCCGGCTCGGCAACTGGATCCGCTGGACCTGCGCTGCCGCGTCGTTCGGCGTGCTCGTACTGGTCGCCATCCACCTGCCGGCGATCTTCCCGGAGAAGTTCGGCGCGGTCCTGCTCAGTGGCTTCGTCGAGCGGATCGTGCTCGTCGTCGACTTCGGCCTGCTGGCGATGATCGCGGCCGGGATCGTGATCGCCGGCCGGAAAGTCCGCAAGGTGTCCACTGTGGACGTGGCCCGATGACCTGGCTCGCGAT
The DNA here is from genome assembly GCF_010993745.1 of Fodinicola acaciae. NCBI lineage: Bacteria > Bacillati > Actinomycetota > Actinomycetes > Mycobacteriales > Fodinicola > Fodinicola acaciae. The sequence goes on along the minus strand of NZ_WOTN01000004.1, from coordinate 484,617 downwards.
CGCGTTGGCCGCTGCTGGCGCACTTTTTCTCGCCGTCGCCGCGCGGCTGCAGCATCAAGGCGTACGTGCGACCGGCATGAAAGTGCCGGCATTGCTGCGAAATCGTCGGTGGCTGACCGGTGGCGCGATGCTCGGCACCGGCACCGGCCTGCACCTGGTCGCACTGGCGCTCGCGCCTTTGGCGGTCGTACAGCCAATTGGTGCGATGGCGCCGGCGTTGACCACCGCGATGAACGCTCGCGCCGACCGCACGAAGGCACGGCGGACCACGGTCGCCGGCGTCGTGGCGGTCGCCGCTGGCGTCGGACTTTTCGTTGTGGTCGCGGCACAACAGCCGACCGGTGGAGAGCCGGTCCGATATGCCGAAGGCATCGCGCTGCTCGTCGTCGGGCTCGCCGTCGCGGCTGCCGTCGTGGTCGTCGCGCGTACGACAGGTGTCGTCCGCAGCCTGGCATCGGCGATCGGCGGCGGTATGGCGCTCGGCCTGGTGTCGACACTGGCTCGTGGCGGGATGCAGGAGTTCTTTGGTTCGCAACGAATTCTGCCGCTGGTCGGGACGGCCGGTGGCATGCTGCTGGCGGTCGTCGTCGGGTCATATCTGGTGCAGCAGGCATATTCCAGCGGTCCGGCCGAGCTGGTCATCGCCACGGTGACGGTTTTCGACCCGCTGGTGTCGATCGGCCTCGGCGCCGCCCTGCTCGGCGAGGCGCCGGCTCCGACGCCGGGCGTCCTCGCACTCGAAGGCGTCGGCGCGCTGATCGCCGTCATCGGTGTCGTTTTGCTCGCACGTACCGAAAAAACAACTTCATCCGCACAGGAGGCTGACGTGACAACCGGTGAGCAGCGCCGCATTCTGATCGGCGCCGACACCTTTCCGCCGGACATCAACGGTGCCGCCAACTTCGGTGCGCGGCTGGCGGTCGGTCTTGCCGCGCGCGGTCACGACGTGCACGTCGTCTGTCCGGAGACGGTCCAGACCGGCCAGCCGATGCCGCGGCTGCCCGGCGTGACCGTGCACCGCTTCCCCGCTCACCTCACGCCGTTTCATCCGACCCTGACGACCTGCCTGCCGTGGCAGGTGTCCGGACCGATCGGCGAGCTCGTCGACGAGCTCAGGCCGGATGTCGTGCACATCCAGGCGCATTTCGCGATGGGCCGCATCCTGGCGAAAATCGCCCGCCGCAAGGACATTCCACTGGTGGCGACCAATCATTTCGTGCCAGACAACGCGTTTGGCTACACGCGGATGCCGGGCTGGACGCGGTCTGCGCTGAGCAGGCTGGCCTGGCGCGACCTGGTTCGCTTTCTGGACAAGGCAGATGTCGTCACCACGCCGACGCCGCGCGCGGCCGAGTTGTTGACCGACCACGGCCTGGCGCTGCCGGTCACGCCGATCTCCTGCGGCATCGACGCGGCGCGTTATCAAGGCGAGGCGCCCAAAGACCATCCGCCGACGGTGCTTTTCGTTGGCCGGCTGGATGAGGAGAAGCGTGTGCCGGACATCCTGCACGCGCTGGTGGAGCTGCCGGGCGTACGCCTCGAGGTCGTCGGCGACGGCGCCTGCCGCGACTCGTGGCAGGCACTCGCCGGCCGGCTGCACATCGCCGACCGGGTGGTTTTCCATGGTTTCGTCAGCGATTCCGAGCTGACCGCCGCGTACGCCCGATGCGATGTCTTCTGCATGCCGAGCACCGCGGAGCTGCAGAGCCTGGTGACGATGGAGGCGATGGCCGCCGGCAAGCCGGTGGTCGCGGCTGACGCGATGGCGCTGCCTCACCTCGTACGGCCGGGCCGCACTGGCTCGCTGTTCACGCCAGGCGACGTTTCCGAGCTGGCCGCCTGCCTGCGCAAGTTGCTCGACGATCCGGAGCTGGCCGGCCGGATGGGGGCCGCCGGCCGCGAGTTGGTCGCGCAGCACGGCATCGAGACGACGATTTCTCGCTATGAAAAGGTCTACGAGTCCGTGCGGCCGCAGCTGCGGGAACTGCCATACGCGCGCGAGCTCGCGCACGCGGCCTGAGAAAAAACCTCGCCGGGCGGCCTTGATCATGTCGGGGCCGGCCGGTTAGCGTGTTGGCGACAAACGACTGAACAACACGCGGGAGCTCGCGCCGAAGCGGGCTGAGAGGGTGGCTGGACGCCGGTCCGGTGCCACCGACCGCCGGAACCTGACCGGGTAATGCCGGCGTAGGAAGGATCTGTCGATGGACGTGACCGTTGGCCCGATTGTGGGCTCACACAAGGAATATCTCGACCCTGACGGGCTGCGCGTGCCGGTGCGCAGAGTCGACCTGACCAACGGCGAGCATGTCGATCTCTACGACACGTCCGGACCATACACGGACGAATCCGCGACCATCAACGTCCACAATGGACTGTCGAGCCGGCGTTCGGACTGGATCGCCGGCCGGTTGGCCAACACCCAGCTCGGCTTCGCCAAAGCCGGTGTCATCACTGAGGAAATGCGGTTCTGCGCGTTGCGCGAAGGCGCCGATCCGGAGTTCGTACGCGCCGAGGTCGCCGCCGGCCGTGCGGTGATTCCGGCCAACCGGCGGCATCCGGAGACCGAGCCGATGGTGATCGGTAAGAAGTTTCTGGTGAAGATCAACGCCAATCTCGGCAACTCGGCGGTGACCTCGTCGGTCGCCGAGGAGGTCGACAAGATGGTGTGGGCCATCCGGTGGGGCGCCGACACGGTGATGGACCTGTCGACCGGAAAACGCATTCACGAGACGCGCGAATGGATCCTGCGCAATTCGCCGGTGCCGATCGGCACGGTGCCGATTTATCAGGCGCTGGAAAAAGTCGGCGGTGATCCGACCAAGCTGAGCTGGGACGTCTATCGCGACACCGTCGTCGAGCAGTGCGAGCAGGGCGTCGACTACATGACGGTCCACGCCGGCGTGCTGCTTCGCTATGTCCCGTTGACCGCGCGCCGCGTGACCGGCATCGTGTCGCGTGGCGGCTCCATCATGGCGGCGTGGTGCCTGGCGCATCACCGCGAGAGCTTCCTCTACACGCATTTCGCGGAGCTGTGCGACATTCTCCGTGCATACGACGTGACTTTCTCGCTCGGCGACGGACTGCGGCCGGGGTCGATCGCGGATGCCAACGACGAGGCCCAGTTTGCCGAGCTGCGCACGCTCGGTGAGCTGACCGCGATCGCGCGCGCTCGTGACGTGCAGGTGATGATCGAGGGGCCCGGCCATGTGCCGATGCACAAGATCGCCGAAAACGTACGGCTGGAAGAGGAATGGTGCGGCGAGGCGCCGTTCTACACGCTCGGTCCGCTGGCCACCGACATCGCGCCGGCATATGACCACATCACCTCAGCGATCGGTGCGGCGATGATCGCGCGGGCCGGCACCGCGATGTTGTGTTACGTGACACCGAAGGAACATCTTGGCCTGCCAAACCGCGACGACGTGAAAACCGGCGTGATCACATACAAGATCGCGGCTCACGCGGCCGATCTCGCGAAAGGCCATCCGCGTGCGCAGGAGCGCGACGACGCACTTTCCCGGGCACGCTTCGAATTCCGCTGGATCGACCAGTTCAACCTGGCGCTCGACCCGGACACCGCGCGCGAGTTCCACGACGAGACCCTGCCGGCCGAGCCGGCGAAGACCGCGCATTTCTGCTCGATGTGTGGTCCGAAGTTCTGCGCCATGAAGATCACCCAGGACGTGCGGCGCTATGCCGAGGAGCACGGCCTGACCACCGACGAGGCTCTCACCGCCGGCATGACCGAGAAATCCGCCGAGTTCGCCGCCGCCGGCAACACGGTCTACCTGCCGCTCACTGATCGCTAGGCCAGCACCCGATTGCGTCGTCGGGACTCGGGACACTAGCTGAGCAGCGCGGCGACTGAGGTGCCTGGCTCGGCGATCGCGGTCGCCAAAGCCGAGCAGGCCGCGCGCAGCAGGTCGACCGACCGGTCGCGCAGATCCGGATCCGCCATTTCGGCGCGTACGCCGACAATGCTCAACGCACCATGGCAGGCCTCGTCCGGCGTCACGATCGGACAGGCGATCGCGGCCAACAGCGGATCGAAGGTGTCGTTGGAATAGACACGGTCGGCGCGTACGACGCTCAACACCTCGGCGAGCTCGGCCGAGGCCTCCGCAGACTCGGCCGCGGCCAACGTGGTGAGATAGCGTCGCCGCTCCGGTTCGACCAGCTGCGACAACAAAACGACGCCGGCGACCGTACGGTGTCCGGGCCACCGCTCGCCTTCGCGGTCGACCAGCCGCTCATAGCGCACCGACCGCACCTCGGCGACGATCCGCACGTCGAAGTTTTCCAGCACCTGCAGGTTGGCCATCAGGCCGAGGCGGTCGGCCAGCCAGCGCAGTGCGACGCGCGACATCGCGGCCAGCGAGGTCGCGTGCAGCGGCGATCGCGCGAGCTTGAGCAGCGCCGGGCCGAGCAAATAGCGGTCCGAGCTGTCCCGTGCGACCCAGCCGGCGTCGACCAACTCGGCGACTGTACGCAGCGCGGTCGGCGGCAGCATGCCGGTGCGTTGCGCCAGATCAGACAGCCGCAGCGGCTCGGTGCTGTCGGCCACCGCGAGGCAGACGGCGAGCGCCTTCGAGATGGGGCTACGCGTACGCGGCCGGTCGGACGTCATAACCACGAAGCATGCCCGAGGGCCTGTCTTCATATTCCGCGGGGCGATAGCCGGGTGGCTCCGCCGCACCGGCAGACGACGTTTGGATCTCGACTCTCATCCCCCGGAACATGGAGACAGGCCCTAACCCTGCGCCGCCTTCACCGCCGACACGAAAACGTCCAGCCGGGTCGGCAGGTCGAGCGGCTGCGTGTGCGCCTCGATGACGCGGAAGCCATCGCCGTCCAGCGCCGACCGCAGCTCGCCGATCGTACGCACCGGAGTCATCGGCACGTCAGGTCCGCACAACGCGCGTACGAGTGCCGCGTGGTCCCAATGGTTGATGTCGTTGTAGACGGCGTGCGGGCCGTTGATCGCGCGCTCGATCGTGTAGCCGTTGTTGTTGACCAACACGATCGTCACATTGGCGCCGACGCGCGCGATGGTGCTCAGCTCCTGCGCTGTGAGCTGCAGCGATCCGTCGCCGATCAGCAGCACCACGCGCCGGTCGGGCGCCGCGACCGCGGCACCGAGCGCAGCCGGCAGCGAATAGCCGATCGACCCCCACAGCGTGCCCGCGAGGTAGCTGACGCCGCTCGGCATCCGATAGTCGAGCATGCCGAACGACGCGGTTCCCTGGTCCAGCACCACGATGTCGCCGGGCCGGATCGACGCGGTGACCTCTGTCCACAGTGGATTCTGGGTCAGCGGACCGTCCTCGTAGACCCGCGTTTTCGTTGGCCGTACGGCCGAATCGCGCGTGCCGAGCAGCTCGGCGAGCGCGTGCAGCGCATCCGCCGCGGCCACCGGCCCAAACGGTTTTCCAGCGACGGTCGCGTTTTCCGGCCGCACGACGATCATCGCCGACTCCGGCAGAGCGGCCGAGAAACCGGCCGTCTCGGTGTCGGAGAAGATCGTGCCGAGCGCCAGCACGCAGTCGGACTGCTCGACCGTCTCGCGTACGCCGTCCGGACTGGCCGGACCGAGATAGGTGCCGATCCAGTCGACCGCCTGCTCGTCGATCTGTCCCTTTCCGATCGCGGTCATCGCCACCGGCAGGCCAGTAGCGAGCCGCTCGATCTCGGCCGCCAGGCCGAGCCGTGCCAGCTCGTGGCCGACCAGGACGACCGGCCGCTTGGCGGCCTTCACCAGCCGCTCGGCGGCGCTCGCGAAGGCGGCCAGCTCACCAGGCGCCGAGGTCAGGCCATGGATCTCGGCAAGCGCCGGCGCCGCGGTCGGCAGCTCGACGGTCGGTACGTCCGCCGGCAGGCCGACGTAGACCGGACGCCGCTCGGTCACCGCGATGTCCAACGCGCGCGTCAGCTCCACGACCGCGTTGTCCGGCGTGAGCACCGTCTGCGCCGCGGTGACCTCGCCATACGCGCGGATGACCCGCCGCCAGTCGGCGTCGCCGAGACCGTGATGGACGACACGGCCGGCGTCCAGCGCGCGGCGCGCCGGCAGGCTGCCGAGCACCACGACCGGCACGCGCTCGGCGTACGCGCCGGCCACCGCGTTGATCGCGGACAGCTCGCCGACCCCGTAGGTGAGCGAGATGGCCGCGAGGCCGGCGATCCGTGCGTAACCGTCGGCGGCATAGCCGGCGTTGAGCTCGTTGCAGTTGCCGACCCACTCGACGTCCGGGTGCGCCAGCACCTGGTCGAGGAAGGGCAGGCTGTAGTCGCCCGGCACGCCGAACAGATGCCGTACGCCCCGTCCGGCCAACTCGGACAGCAGGTAGTCGCCGATCTTCATCCGCCACCTCCGCAACCCGTCGCACTAGTTACGTTAACGGTAATCCAGGTTGCGTTGAAAGCAAGAGGCCTCGCGGCGTCCTAGTCGGAGCCGGTCAGCTGCGCCAGCACGGCGTCCAGCAGCGGCGCGCCGTCGTGGACGGCGTGCGCGAGCTGTCCGTAGACCTCCATCGAGATCAGCCCGTAGACACGCGTCCAGTAGTCCAGCAGCGCGGCGGTCGCGGCCACGGACAGCGAGGTCAGCGGGATGCCGGCCTCGGACGCGCGTACGAGCAGCCGCTCGCGATAGGCCGACAGGCCGGTCCGCAGGCGCTCCGGCAGATCCTCGTCGGCCGGCACCGGGAACGGCCGCGCGGCAAACTGGCGCAGCACGCCCTCCTCGAAGATCCGCGCCAGCCGCATGGCCGCCGAGTGCTGGTCGCTCGGCAGCGCCGTCAACATGCCGAACAGCAGACCAAACTCGGCGCGGTGCCGCAGGGCCCAGTCACGCAGCTGCCGGCACACCGCGACGACCTGCTCGGCCGGCGAGTCACCGGCCGACTCCTGCGCCTTCAGCAGCTCGTTGGTCAGCTCCTCGGCGACCGCCTCGCGGGCCAGGCCGAGCAGGCCCTCGCGACCGTCGGCATAGCGATAGAGCGCGGGCGGCGTCACGCCGATCCGGCCGGCCACCGCGGCGATGGTGACCGCGCCGGGACCGTCGGCCACGACGATGTCGCGGGTCGTCGCGACGATCTCCGCCAGCATCTCCTGCCGGTGTTGCTGACGCCGTCCCGTGCCCTCGTTCATACGCTTTTCCGCCCCGACGATCGATCCGCCTGTTGCGCGAAGTATCGCCGATCATCGGGGCGGTCCGCGAGAGGACCCTTACTTGAACAGGTAAATGATGGTCAGTTCGTCCCCGGCGACCATTTGTACGGGCTCACGGAAACGGACGACCGTCTGTCCACCTTCGGCGGCCAGCTCGCCGACCACCGTACGCAGGTGCCGGCCGTGCCGGAACATCGTGACCGCCACCGACCGGCAGTTGGCCGGCAGCTCGGTCGCGAACGACCGCAACGTCAGCCGGCCATAACGCAATTCGAGCCGCGCGGTTTGTTCATGCCGGCTGCGGTTTTGCCGATAGAGACCCCATCCGGCGGCCACGGTGAATGCCGCGGAGAATCGCTCGGGCGAGATTTTCGGTGCGAAACCGAGCTTTCCGGCCGGCCCGTGATAGCTGTAGCCGCAGGCGGCGAGATAAACCGCGTGGCTGCTCATCGCGCGCGCGTAGTGGTCGGAACACTCGACTTCGTTGTACGGGTTGCGTTTCGCCGCCGCATAGCGGTCATAGATCGCACGCGTGACCGTCAAACCCTCGGTCACGTGGCCTTCGCCGATCAGGTTGGCCGCGAACTGGTATTCCTGGCCGGTCCACACCTCGTCGAGATAGCCGACCAGGCCGCCGACCTCGGTGTTGCCGAATGGCCACGTCCCCATCAGCGTGCCGGCCTCGCCGGGCGTGCTGTAGACCCGCGGGGTTCCGTACAGTCCATGGGTTTTCACCCAGGTCGCCGGGTCGGGCAGGAAGTTGTACTTGAAGATGTTCTTCAGCGCGGTGTCGGTCTTGTCCTTCTCGAAGACCCGCGGCAGGCCGAGTTGCAGCGCGTACGTCTGTCCGTGCAGCTGGTCGATGTAGCAGGCCCGGTTGGTGTTGAGGTTGCCCGGATGCGCCGGATCGCGCGGCGAGTAGAAATAGCCGTACTCGTCGCTCCACATGTCGCTGTCCAGATGTTTGGTCCCCTGGTCGGCGATTGCCTTGCAGGTGGCGGCGAAAGCGGGGTCGGCCATCTCGGTGGCCATCGCCGCGCCGGCCCGCAGCATCGCCACGTAGAGGCCGGTGATCCACGGGATCTTGCCAAACCAGTCCTGGTCGTCGGTGTTGGGTTGCCGGCCTTCGAAAACACCGTCCGGCTGGTCGCCGTCCTGGCCGATCATGAACTGGATCGACTTCTTGGTTTTCGGCCACACGCGGCGCAGGAACGCGCTGTCCTCGGACATCTGGTGCTCGCGATAGATCCGCAGGATGGTGCCCGGCTGGCCGTCGGCGGCGAAGTCCAGCCACTGTTCCTGCCGGAAGCCCATCTGGCCGGTCTGCTCGTTGTAGCCGTGGCTGAGGTCTCCGAGCTCTCGCGCCGATCTTTCCAGCTCCGGAAAGAGCCGTCCGACGCTGTGCGCGTACGTCCAGACGTGCTGGCAGGTGCCGCCGCAGCAGTAGATTCCCTCGTCCGCGTAGAAACGGCCGGTGTCGAACTGCTGACAGGTCAGCGTCGCCAGCGTCGAGGCCGGCGCCAACGTACGCTCCAGGAACCAGTGCGGCAGCGTCGAGTCGTCATACCAGGTCTTCACCCAGTCGCGGGTCTGCGCCGACAGCCGTGCCGCGTTGGCGCTGGCGTGCGTGATCACACTCCGGGCGGAGCTGAACGTGTTCTTGTATTGCTTACGAAGTTGCGGGAAGGAGTCCAGGCCCTGGTAGTTGGTGCTCGGGCGTGGGAAAAACCACGAAAGCGCGAAGGTCACCGTCTTGGACTGGCCGGGCCGCAGCCGCACGTCCACACCGACCGACGAGGTGATGGTCGCCTCCCCACCGTCCACTTCGGACGGTCCGGGTTTGCCGGCGAAGATCGCGTCGATCGTGGTCGCGTCGGCGATCGACGGGACGACCTTGGCCGACGGGTCCAGCGCGGCCAGCGCGAAGGTGCCGGCGTCCGGCAGCTGCTCGTACGGCACGTGCGGCTTGTCGCTGAACAGGATCTGGTCGCAGTTGATGTGGGCCCAGCCGCCGGACCGGTTGTCCACGATCTCGATGTAGCCGGTCTTTCCCTGCAGTTTCTTCAGGTCCGCACTGCGTACGGTCAGCGGCTCCTGGTCGGTGCCGGCGAAGCTGGCGACCGTCTTGCCGTCGATCACGACGTTGACACAGGTTTCGCCGGGCCAGTGGCCACCGCCGACGGCGATGTGCACGTATCGCCGGGAAACCGTGAAGGTCGGACTGGTCAGCTTGCCGTGCGGGCGGTCCGCGAGGTCGATGTCTCCGTTGGCACCGCGGAAAAGATGCGAGGTCACGAACTTCGTGCCGGTTATGTGCAGCGAGCCATAGCGGCGGAAGTACGGCGGACATTCCTCTTCGGTGACCGGGCCGTCGCCAAAGGCGGTGCCCTCGACGGTCCATGGCGCGTACGTGTCGCGTTCCCAGTCCTCGAAGACGATGTCCTCGCGGGTGCCGCCGTCTTCGGCGCCACGGCCGGAAAACTCGACGCCGCGCGCCTTGCCGGTGGCGAAGCTCGCGCTGGTCAGCACGACGCCCTGAGCCGTACGCGCGGCGAGTGCGACCGGCGAGTCGATCCAGCCGAGCAGGCTGGCGGTGACGGCGCGGTGGCTGGTGTTTTTCAGCGTGTATGTCACATACGTCGCCGGAATGGTGGAATCTTTGGCGTTCGTCGGGACAAACGGCGACAGCGCCTCAAGGCTGACCGTCAGCGGACTGTCGTCGTCGCGATATTCGGTGCGGCCAATGGGATATTGGCCGACGAAGGAGACATTGCGAAAACCGGTCGCGTCCAGCGCGCGGATTTTCTGGTCGACGCGTACGGCGAAACCGTTGCGGAACGGGCTCCATGCCGACAGCGGATGCGCGTAATGCGGTCCGCTGCCGTCCGCGCCACCAGGCCGGAAGCCCGGCTGGCTGTCCACGTCCCAAAGCCACAGCCGGCCGTCGCCGGCGAGGTAGACCTGTCCGGTGCAGACGCCGCTCACCGGCATCCCGATCTTGGCCAGCGCCGCCGGGTCGGAGACCGTCGTCGGCGCACCGCGCTGTGTCAGCGACGCGACGAACGCCTCGGTCAGCTGCTTGTCGGCCGGCACTTCGACCAGGTTCTGCGGGCTGATGCCGAGCGCTGCGGCTGCCTGCTCCGGCAGCGACATCACGCCGACGCCGAGAGCGCTCAGGCTGAGGAAGGCTCGGCGGCTGACCGACGAGCTGGACTCGGTGGAGGTCATGGCGGCTCCCGTGAAATCGATTTCTCAGGAACCTACTTGTGACCTATGACATGGTCAAGGGTGTCCGTCCGGAACAGGACGGACCAGTTAGCAGCCGTGCGTGTCGCGCAGGATCCCCATAATACGGACCAAAGTCGCCGTATCCTCCGTGCCGAGCACGTCGACGACGTACTGCTTCAGACCCTCGGCGTGCACCCGCTCGGCGCGCTCGGCGACCTCGCGGCCGGTCGGCGTCAGCTGCGCGTACGTCTTGCGGCGGTCGCTGGCACAGGTCGTCCGCGTCATCAGGCCGGCGTCCACCATCCGGTCGGCGATCTTGGTGAAGCCGCCGCTGGTCAGTGACACCTCGCGAGCGAGCGTCGTCATCGGGATGCCGCGCTCGTCGCCGGTCCACAGCAGCCGCATCAGGATCTCGAACCAGCCGGCCGGATAGCCGAGCTCGTCGGTGAGCTGCGCCATCAACTGCTGGCTGGTGCGGCTGAAGCCACCGATCACCGCACCCCAACCGAGGATCAGGTCCCGGTTGGTCGATGGCTCGATGACGACTGACACAGAGGTCAGTTTACCGCTGGTGACCTCTCACGGACTGTCATCGTTTGGCACGGAGAAGTCGGCGAAGTCGAAACCCGGCGAGACCACACAGCTGACCAGGACCTCACCGCCGGATCCGATCGGCTCGGCGGTTTGCCAGTGTCCGGCCGGCACGAGCAGCTGCGGCCGCTGGCCGGCGGCGAGGTCGCCACCGAGGATGCGCACGTCACCGGCCACCGGTTTGTCGGCGTTGAGCGTGAGCCTCAGCGGCAGGCCGCCGTGCCAGAGCCAGAGCTCGTCGGAACGCACCTTGTGCCACGCGGAAAACTCGCCAGGGCGCAGCAGGTAGTAGATGCCGGTCGCGGTCGACCGCTCACCCGGATAGCCGTCCGGCACGTACGTGTGCGCGGTCCGCCAGGTCTCGCCGAACCAGCCGCCCTCGGGGTGAGGCAACAGATCCAGCGCCTCGGCGCTCGGCGGGCGCAGGTCGAGCGAGACGTACGCGTTGGTGACATCCCTTCGTGCGTAACGGATCTCCACGATCGCCTCGCGGTCGATCGGCCCGTACACGTGCGGAAACTCCGCGGCCGCGGCGTCGGGATGGTCCGGCGCTTCCCAGCGCACGTCCGCGGTGATGCGCTCCGGATCCAGCACCAGGGCCACCATCTGCTCGGTCGCGCCGGCATAGAAGGCGTTGGCGACCTTGAGCATCGTCGGCTCGTCCGGGGAACAGTGCACGAATCCCTGTGTCCGCAGGGATTCCGCGGTGATCGGACCGTCCTGGTCGCGGAAGGCGGACAGCGGGAGCAGGTGGATGATCACCGTCAAACGATAACCTGGACCGGTGGCCGAGCGAGTCGACGTGTCGGTGGCACACGCGGTGTGGCAGGCCGGCGACACGTTCCTGGACGTGCGTACGCCGGACGAATACGCGCACGGCCACATTCCTGGCGCGCTCTACGTGCCGATCGACGAGTTGGCCGTACGCGCCAGGGAGTTGCCGGCCGGCCAGCTGATCACCGTCTGCTCGATGGGTAACCGCTCCTGGCGTGCCGCGCGGCTGCTGGACCTGGCCGGCCGGAGTGCGTTGTCGCTGGACGGTGGCACGAAAGCCTGGGAGGCGGCTGGTCATCCGCTGGTGCGTGGGCCGGAGCCGGGCGCTCGTCGCAGGTCGTGGTGGAGGTGATTTCCGGCGTACGATCAGGCTGAGTCGCTTCGCTAGGAGGCGAAGATGATCATCGAGGCACTGATCGGGATCGGCGCGGTGGTCGTGCTCGGCGCCGCGTCCGGCGCGCGGATCGTCAAGCAGTACGAACGCGGCCTGATCTACCGGTTTGGCAAGGTGCGACAACACATCCGCGGTCCGGGGCTCGCGTTGATCGTGCCGGTGGTCGATCGCATGCAGAAGGTCAACATGCAGATCATCACCATGCCGGTGCCGGCGCAGGAAGGCATCACGCGCGACAACGTGACCGTACGCGTGGACGCGGTCGTCTATTTCAACGTCGTCGATCCGGTGCGTGCCGCGATCAACGTGCAGGACTACAGGTTCGCGGTGCTGCAGGTCGCGCAGACCTCGCTGCGGTCGATCATCGGCAAGAGCGAGCTGGACGATCTGCTGTCCAACCGGGAAAAACTCAACGAGGGCCTGCAGCTGATGATCGACAACCCGGCGCTGGCCTGGGGTGTCAACATCGATCGGGTCGAGATCAAGGACGTGGCGCTGCCGGAGTCGATGAAGCGGTCGATGTCGCGGCAGGCCGAGGCCGAACGCGAACGGCGGGCGCGGATCATCACCGCGGACGGCGAATATCAGGCCTCCGCCAAGCTTTCCGACGCCGCGAAGGTGATGTCCGAGACGCCGGCCGCGCTGCAGCTGCGGTTGCTGGAGACGGTCGTCGAGGTTGCCGCCGAGAAAAACTCCACTCTGGTGTTGCCGTTTCCGGTGGAACTGCTGCGTTTTCTGGAAAGGGCGGCGCCGGAGCCGGCGCCGCCCGCTGACCAGAAACCGCCGCGTACGACCGGTGCGTCGCTGGAGCCGGTCGACCCCAAGCCGGTCGCGTTTCCGGACGGAGACCTGCCACAGCAACGAAAGTCATAGCTACGGCACGATGCCGTCATACTGCACGGCCCAGTAGGGCGGGTCGTGGATGTCCACGCCGGGGCCGACCCGGTCGCCCCACTGCGACACGATGATGGTGAGCGAGCTGGCGCTCGCGCTGCCGGGGTGGATGTAGCCGCCGTAAAGGAAACGCCGCTGCGGTTTGCCCCAGTGGCCGGGGACGGTGTTGTCGCCGACGATCTGGATTTTCGGTGCCGTCCACTCGCGGTCCGGCCGCGGCGCCGTACGCGTGCAGATCGCATACTCGTTGACGTCGAAATACGACATGCAATAGGTGTTTCCGATGCGCTTCACCGAAAACTCGCCGATGTTGTTGCCCTGCAGGATCGGCGACGGCGGCGCGGACGTGGTCCACTGCCAGGATCCGCCGACGTACGCCCAGTTTTGCTGCGCTCCGAAGTTGCCGGCGCGGAACTCGTCCGGCTGGATGCGGAACAGCTGGATCGCGCCGCCGTCCGCGGTGTTGTTGTGCGATCCGTTCCACCGCTTGGAAAAGATGTAGAGCCAGCCGTCCGGGTCGATGCCGGCGAACGACCACATGCCATACATCGACTGGTTGGTGCCCTGCGTGTCGCCGGCCCAGTGGTAGGGATAGTCCTGCCAGGTCACGCCGTAGTCGTCGGAATAGGCGACACCGCTCATCAGCGATCCGTCATAGCCGGCCGGCGGCTGCCACACCGCGACCGAGGTGTATTGCAGATACGTACGACCGCCGAATTCGATGCAGTCATTGGGGATCCGGCTCACCTCGAAGCCGTGTCCGTTGTCGGCATTGTGCGTGTAGTTGAAAAGCTGCTCGCAGCGGCCGCCGCTCGGCATGGCCCAGGTGAACGAGATCGGTGATCCGCCGGAGGCGTCGAAGGTGTCCTGGCACAGCATCACCGGCGAGCCGATGTAGTCGCCAAACTGCTGCAGGTCGCGAAACGAGTCACCCCAGATGTATCCCCAGCTGTTGTCGTGCTCGCGGTGATATGGGATGCACAGGTCGCTGGAGCCCAGGCTCTGCCGCCACGCCGAGTCGTCGACGTTGTCGCACAGCGGCGTACCGTTCTGCTGCGCACCAGCCGCCGCCGGGATGCCGGCGCCCGCTGCCGCTCCAAGCGCCACGCCGGCTCTCAAGACCGTACGACGTGTGACCGGTCTACCGTGAAAACGTTTTCTCGGATCGCTCAACCTGACCTCCGGAGTCGGCACCGATTGCCGCTGCTCACTCTGAAGCACCCGATACCTGGCGGCAATGCCGCTCACTGGCGCATATACGACATTGCACACTTCCGCCATGTCCGCCTCCGGGCATGGCGTGGCCGCAGCCCGGCCACATGGCCGAGGCAAGCCAGGGCAGCGGCGTCTGCACTTCAAGAGCGAGCGGGATTCTCGCCGGCGTGTACTCAGCCGCGGCGGGTTCTGAGTGGGATGCGCTCTCGCCGCGCGACCATCCGGCCGTAGCGGACCATCTGCGCCAACCCGACCGCGAACAGCACGAACTGCAAGGAAAACGCCAGGGCGTACGCGGCAGCGCCGAGGCCGGCGAAGACCTGCAGCGTGACACCGATCAGCAGCATGCCGATCACCGACGCGGTGAAGCCACCGATGTTCACCAGGCCGGACGCCGTGCCCGCTCGCTGTGGCGGATTCGCTTCGCGCGCGTGCTCGAAGCCGAGCATCGACGCCGGGCCGCCGGCGCTGATGACCAGGATGTGCGCGGCCAGCAGCCAGACCGGCGGGTGCGGCCACGCCAGTACGACGGTCCACGACACCATGATCGCGACGACGACGGTCAGTGCGAGCCGATGCCGGATCGCCGGCCAGCGCGACGCGACGATTCCGAAGACCTGCGCGAAAACCGCGCCGGTGACGACCAGTTCGGTCAGCAGGATGCCGGCGGTGGCGGTGGGCAGGCCGACGCCTTTGACCAGATACGGAAATCCCCACAGCAGACCGAAAACGCATGACGAGAACATCGTGCAGGTGTGCGTCCAGGTCCCCAGCCGGGTCCCCGGCTGAGCCCAGGCCTCGGCGAGTTGGCGGCGTACGGACGCGGTGTGGATCGGCTTCGCGGTGCGACCACCGCCCGGACGATCGCGCAACAGGAAGCCGACCGGCACCAACAGCACGAGCGCGACGCCAGCGTTCACAACAAAAGTCGTGGTCCAACCGGATGCCTGGAGCAGCGCGGCCATCGGCAACACAGACGCCAGATTTCCCACCAGGCCTGCCAAAGACGTGAGCTGCGTCAGCAAGGCGCAGCGATGCGGCGGAAACCAGGCCGCGATCAGCCGCAGGATCGACACGAAGCTCATCGCGTCGCCGGCGCCGACGAGTACGCGCGCCGCGACGGCGGTCGGCAGGCTGTCGGTGAGCGCCACGCCGAGCTGGCCGATCGCCATCAGCACCAGCCCGGTGGCGAGCATTCGGCGCGGCCCGACGCGGTCGGCGAGCAGCCCGACCGGCACCTGCATCATCGCGTAGACGAGCAGCTGCACGATCGTGAACATCGACAACGCCGCGGGTCCGGCGTGGAAATGCGACGCGGCCGCCAGACCGGCGACGCCGAGGCTGCCGCGTTGGAAAACCGCCACGGCGTAGACGCTGACGCCGAGCAGCCACATCGGCCAGGCGAGAGTGAGAGTGGGACGTCCCGGCTTGGCCGGGCTGGCTAAGGAGGGGTCTGCGGAAGCGCGCACACCTAAGTCTCGCCACTACCCCCGCAACGCGTTAACAAACGTCCCATGTTTGTGATGGCGGTGACATTTACGTTCTGGCGTACGGAATTCCTACACGTCGAGCGCGCGGCGGCCTTCGAACGCGCGGCCGAGCGTCACCTCGTCGGCGTATTCCAGATCGCCACCGACCGGCAACCCGCTGGCCAACCTGGTGACCGTCAGGCCCATCGGTTTGATCATCAGCGCGAGGTAGGTCGCGGTCGCTTCGCCTTCGGTGTTGGGGTCGGTGGCGAGGATGATCTCGCGGATCAGTCCCGACCCGAGCCGCTGCATCAGCTCGCGGATCCGCAGGTCGTCAGGGCCGACGCCTTCCAGCGGGTTGATCGCGCCGCCGAGCACGTGGTATTTGCCGCGGAACTCGCGCGTACGCTCGATCGCGATCACGTCTTTTGGCTCCTCGACGACACACAGCACCTCGTCGGAGCGACGCGCGTCGCGGCAGATCTTGCACTGCTCCTGCTCGGCGACGTTGAAGCAGATCGTGCAGAAGCGCACGAGCTCCTTGACCTTGGTGAGCACCTGCGCCAGCCGGGTCACGTCGGCCGGGTCGGCGGACAGGATGTGAAAGGCGATGCGCTGCGCGCTTTTCGGCCCGATGCCAGGCAACCGGCCGAGCTCGTCGATCAGGTCGGCGAGAGTACCCTCGTACACGGTCGGCTAGAGACCCAGGCCGCCGGCGAGCCCACCGAGGCCACCGGTGACCGGTCCCATCTTCTGCTCGGCCAGCTTCTTCGCCTCGTCGGACGCGGAGCGTACGGCGGCGATCACCAGGTCGGCGAGGGTCTCGACGTCGTCGGGGTCGACGACCTTGGGGTCGATGGCCAGCGCGGTCAGCTCACCGGAGCCGGTCACCGTGGCGGTCACCATGCCGCCGCCGGCCGAGCCGGTCACCTCGGCGGCCGCGAGCTCGGCCTGCGCCTCCTCCAGCTGGCGCTGCATCTTCTGCGCCTGCTTGAGCATCTGCTGCATGTTGGGCTGGCCACCGGGCCTCACGGCATTCTCCTCGCTGCTGACTTTTGCGTCAGCCTAGCCTTCTTTGATTTCGGTCGCGCCGAGCGCCTGGATCGCCTGGATCGCGCTGCTCATCACGTCGACGCGCTCGCCAGGCACGTCGACCGAGTCGTACTCGTCGGGATAGGGCTCGTCGTACGGATCCGGTGGCGGCTCCATGTCGACGATCTTCGGTTTTTCCGGTGCCGGCGGCGGGGGCGGCGCGTCGGCGCCAGGGACCGCGCGTACGTCCGGCCACTCGTCCTTAGCGGCTTCCACCGGTGCTGGCGTCGGTGCCGGCGGTGGAGGAGGTGGCGGTGGCTGCGAACCGCGTGCCGGACCCGCGCCGCCACCGCCCGGCGGGCGACCCGTGACGTATTTCAGCGTCCAGCGCACGCCGAGCAGGTCGTTGAGGATGCCGGCGACCGCCTGGACCGCCTCGTCCTTGCTCAGCCAGGCGGCGTTGCCCTGGTTTTTGACTGTGACGACGAGCGTGTTGCCTTCGATCGCGGTCGGCGTCGAGTCCATCAGCGCCGACCAGTGCGCGCGGCGTACGCCTTTCACTCGCTCCATCACCTGCGGCCAGATCTGCCGTACGGCCGTGGTGTCCATGCCGCCGCCACTCGGTGCCGGCGTCGGAGCGGCCGGCTGAGCCGGGGGCGGGGGCGCTTGCGGAGCTGTTGCTGGCTGCGGCGCCGGTGTTGGAGCTGGTGTTGGAGCTGGAGCCGGTGCTGGCTGCGCGACCGGTTGAGGCGCTGGTGCCGGCGCCGGAGCCACCGAAGACGGGGCCACCGAAGACGGAGCCGGCATGCCGCCGATCTCGAACCGCCGCTCCATCCGCTCGAGGCGCTGCATCAGCGCGCTGTGGCTCTCCTCGGCGGCTGGCAGCAGCATGCGCGCGCACAGCAGCTCAAGCACCAGCCGCGGCGAGGTCGTACCCCGCATCTGCACCAGACCGTCGTGCACGATGTCGGCCATCCGGGACAGCGAGGCCGGTCCGAGCCGCTTGGCCTGGCCGGTCATCCGCTCCAACTGGTCGGCCGGCACGTCGATGAGACCACTGGCGCCGGCGTCCGGCACGCGCTCCAGCACGACCAGGTCACGGAGGCGTTCGAGCAGGTCAGAGGCAAACCGGCGAGGGTCGTGACCGGCCTCGACGACCTTGTTGATCGCGTTGAACACACCGGCGCCGTCGGCCGCGGCCAGCGCGTCGCACACGTCGTCGAGCAGCGCGGCGTCGGTGACTCCGAGCAGCGAGATGGCGCGCGCGTACGTGACACCGTCCTCGCCGGCACCGGCCAGCAGCTGGTCGAGCACCGACAACGAGTCACGCGCCGAGCCGCCGCCTGCCCGTACGACCAGCGGCAACACCGTCGGCTCGATCTTGACGCCTTCGTTGTTGCAGATCTCCTCCAGCAGGTCGCGCAGCTGCTGCGGCGGGATGAGGCGGAACGGATAGTGGTGCGTACGCGAGCGGATCGTCGGCAGCACCTTGTCCGGCTCGGTGGTCGCGAAGACGAACTTCACGAACTCCGGCGGCTCCTCCACCAGCTTCAGCAGCGCGTTGAACGCCGCCGTGGTGACCATGTGCGCCTCGTCGATCACGTACACCTTGAAGCGGCTGGACACCGGCGCGAAGAACGCGCGCTCGCGCAGGTCACGGGCGTCTTCGACACCGTTGTGGCTGGCCGCGTCGATCTCGATCACATCGAGGCTGCCGGGCCCGTTTGGCGCCAGCGCCACACACGACTCGCACTCGCCGCACGGGGTCGGCGTCGGCCCCTTCGCGCAGTTGAGCGAGCGAGCCAGGATGCGCGCGGAGGAGGTCTTGCCGCAGCCGCGGGGGCCGCTGAACAGGTATGCGTGGTTGAGCCGGTTGTTGGTCAGCGCCTGGATGAGCGGTCCGGTGACGTGCTCCTGTCCGACCACCTCGGCGAAGGTGCGCGGACGATACTTCCGGTAGAGCGCGAGGTTCGCCACTGAACGCCGCCTCCCTCTTGCCTGTCGGGTCGGCTGAACGTAAGGGCCCCCCGCGCACCCGCCAGAGCCCGCTTACCCTTGCTGCCTTCCGGCCCTGGGGGAGTTCACAGGATGCACGCCGCACGAGGGGCTGGTCATCAGCTTACCTCGCGCCTCCGACACTGCCCGCCTCGGCCGCCGCTCACCACGGTCGGTAGGATGTCCGACGGAGGATTCGCCTAGAGGCCTAGGGCGCACGCTTGGAAAGCGTGTTGGGGGCAACCCCTCACGAGTTCGAATCTCGTATCCTCCGCCACGCCTCACCAGGCCAAACGCCGGCCAGCCTTCGTACGGGCTGACCGGCGTTCGTCGTTCTGGTCTCAGTTTTGGTCTCATTTGTCGTCGGCCTTGCGCTTCTTGGCCTTCTTCTTGCCGGCCTTCTTCTTCGCCTTCTTCGTCTGCCAGATCAGACCGTTGAGCTGCGCCGCGATGTCCTGGCGGATCTGTCCGGTGACATGCTGGTAGCGCTTGGCCATGGACGTACTGGACCAGCCCATCAGATCCATGACAGCCCGCTCCGGCACGCCGAGGATCAGCAACGCTGTAGCCGCCGTGTGGCGAGCGTCATGCAGCCGCGCATCCCGTACGCCGGCCTCGTGGATGAGGTGCTTCCACTCGCGATAGTCGGTGTTCGGGTTGAGCGGCCCGCCGGTCCGCGTCGCGAAGACCCAGCCGCCGTCAGTCCACAACTGCCGAGAGTTCTCGCGCTCCTGGTCCTGCTCGTCCCGATGCTTCTGGAGCAGCGTCACCAGCTCGCCAGGCAGACCGACCGTACGTCGACCAGCCCGTGACTTCGTGTCGTCAGTGTCCGGTCGGATCTGTCGCTTCTGCTTGCAGTAGCCAGGCTTCCGGCCGCAGTCACCGCCGCAACCGTGCTCGTACTTCGGTCGTACGCGAGACCGCCGGATGACCATCGTGCCGTTGCCGAGATCTACATCCGTCCACTTCAGCCCCAGCACCTCGCCCTGCCGGAGCCCCAGCGCCAGAGCGACAGCCCACCGTGCACTGTTCCGATGGTTGGCCGCCGCAGCGAGAATGCGCTGCACCTCAGCG
This sequence comes from Fodinicola acaciae, assembly GCF_010993745.1. Taxonomy (NCBI): domain Bacteria; kingdom Bacillati; phylum Actinomycetota; class Actinomycetes; order Mycobacteriales; genus Fodinicola; species Fodinicola acaciae. The sequence continues at coordinate 464,781 of NZ_WOTN01000004.1, read as the reverse complement.
ACCGAGTACGGGTCCACCTCTTCTTCAGTCAGCCGGGGCGGCGTGGCGATTGCCGCAGGGTTGCTCGTGATGTAGCCGCGCCGGACAGCTTGGCCGAGCGCTGTCCGGATAGTGCGGTGAGCCTGATGAGCCGTACCCGGTTTGCTACCTGACCTGATCATCTTCGCGTAGAAGCGCTCCAGGTGATCCGGCTCCAACTTGTCCAACCGGTGCTTACCGATGCCGGGGACCAGGTGGACATGCACAGCGACGCGATACGCCTCGTAGCTGGACGACTTGACCGACAGCGCAGCGATGTTCTCCAGCCAGTGCAGCAGCCATTTCTCCACGGTCGGAGTCCTGCCGGCCTTCTTGACCTTGCCGGAATCGCGATCGCTCTCCAACTTGCGGACGGCAGCACGGACCGCCTTTTCCGTCTTCCGACTGACATGACGCCGGTCGGCGCTTCCGTCATCCCTCACACCGACAGTCACTCGTCCGTGCCACCGGCCGTCTTTTCCTTCATATACGGTCGATTCACCGTTTGCGTTCCGCTTCATGGGCTCCCCCTATGCCGCAGAATTCTTCGAGCGGTTGGCCGCGCGAGCGCGCTTGACGTACTCGTCCAGGCACTCAGCCGGAATCCGGCGCAGCCGACCAACCGGGATGGACTCCACCTCTCCCGACCGGATGAGCGCGTACATCAGCGTCCGGCCAATCCGCAGCCGCTTCGCCGCTTCTTCCACGGTCAGCAGCAGTCCAGGCGTCGAGCCGCCATCTACTGCCGAAAGCTTGTCGGTGGTCATGCCGCCACCTCCGGCTGTCCGGCCGCGAGTGCCTGCGCCTGGTCGAGCTCGCGGCGCCATCGTTGCCGGTCGGCGATGGCGTGCATGAGCAGCTGCCTACGGCCGATGGCATCGGTGTCCGATGTGGACAGTCGTTCCCAGGCGTACCGGTCGGGGTTCTCGGTTGCCGAAACCTCGACGTGCGCCTGGTCGCCGCCGTGCTGTTGGAGTTTCTGGATCATGCCGAGCACCCAGCGGCGCCGGTCGTTGCGGGTGTCAGTGAGTGTCTTGCCGGACCACTTGCGCGAGAGCAGTACGCGCCGGCCACCGAACCCGAGCGTGGCCCTTTTGTGTGCGCGGCCTTTGCAGTGTCCGGGAGCCAGCCCGGGCCGGCTGTTTTTCGGTTGTACGCCGTACATGAGCCAGTTGGCGCAGGTCGGCGAGCACGGCTCGAAGCGGAGCGCGTCCGCGTACCGGTCGAGGTGCGCTTTCTGTCGGTCGGTGATCGCTTCGTGGCACTCGTCCAGCTGCTTTGTCAGGTATTTGCCCAGGTAGCCGATGAGCAGGTTGGCCCGTTCGGTGCCGGCCTCGACTCCTTTGGCGTCGACCTGCGCGCCGAACCGTACGACGTGCGCCGGCTCGTCATCCTCACCGATGTCATCGAGCGCCTGATCCCAGGTCGTGAGCTGGTCGCCGTTGTCGGGGTCGACGTACGCGGCCAGCTCGCCGTCCCAAACCGGGAGATGCCCCGGCAGGTAACGCGGTTCGTCGCAGGCCGGCCACCACACCTGGTGATACGTGGCAGCTGCAACTTGCTTGATGGCAGTCCGCGGAATGGTCCCGCGAATTGCCGCGTGCAGGTGCGGCGCCAGCCGGCGTTGTGGTTCCAGAGAGGCGAAGTACTGCACGTCCCAGCCGACCGCGCGGCGAAGGTTCTGCCAGAACCGGTCAACCAGCTTCGGGAAATGGATGGCATCCCGAGCGGCACGCCGGTAGTCGTAGCTGGACGGATCAACCGGCGCACCATCCGGACCGACCCGGCCGTACGAGTCACAGGTCAGCGTGATGAACATCGACGGACGCCAGACCGTGCCGTCGTTCGCCGTGTAGGTCCGGCCAACCGTGCGTTTGTCGACGGGCAGCCGAGGCAGCTCGGCGGCATCCTGGCGCCGTTTGGTCGAGCGAGTCCGGCGTGCCGGTTTGTCGGTCAGGGTGCCGCGTACGCCAGCCTGCCGCAGTTGCTCGTCGACCTCGGCCAGCTGGACGTCCAGCTCCGCGACCTCGGGGTGATCGGCCCCAAGCTGCCCGGCCAACTCGTCACGATGGCTCTGCGCGTCAGCACGGGCCGTCGCCAGCTGCTGCTGCAATTCGGTCGGGTCGTCGGACTCCAGCGGCGGTTCGTCGGCTAGGTGCCAACCCTCGCGGCACTGTGCCAGCCGCAGAGCCTTAGCCCGTTTGGCGCACGGCTCGCATTTGCTGGCCAGCCGGGCGCCACACGGCACCGGGATAATTTCTGTGGTGCCGGTGGTGGTGTCTATGCGCCGCATGGCCATCGGTCGTACGCACACGCCGAATTGCAGCGCGACGGATTCCAACACTTCTTTGGCTAGCGGCATTCTGGCCCGTTCTATGCGGGACAGGTTCCGGTCATGAGGGTCAGACTTCGTTGTCATAGAAGGATTCCCCGAGTCCTCTGTCATTCGCCAGCGTCCCCGAACTCCGGCCGAGGGAACTCGACCGTGGTGGAGTCGATGACGCCAGGTCCCGCGTGGTCGCCGTCCATCGCTGCCAGCTCCGCGTACGTGTTGCGCCGGCCGGGTGCGTACCAGGCCGCGACGCGGTGAATCTCGTCATCGGTGATCCACCCGAACCGCAGCCGTACTGGTTCGGGCATGCCGTCCAGCACGACGTAGGCGACGCCTTCTTGTCCGGTGGCGTCGATGAGGTCGGCGTACGCGCCGCGGTCCCTGGCGCCGTCGCCGAGCACCAGGTCGACCTGGCCGTCTTCGACCAGTCGCAGCGCGATGCGGGTCGGGAACAGGTCCCGGAACGGCAGCACCTCTTTGCGCGGGTCCTGCAACGCGGCCAGCAGGTCGATGCCGACCGCGCGGCCTTGGGATGCCAGCAGCGCCAATGCGGCCGCGATGCGTTTCTTGGCCTCGCGATCGATGACGTACGCGGTCAGCGAGGCCAGCTCATCGATGATCACGACAATCGCCGGGCTGTCCTTGCTCGGCGTGTGATCCCGCGCGACCCCGCGTAGTTTCGCTTGCCTGCCTTGCATCTCGACCACGAGATCTTCCAGAAACTCGGCGTAGGCGATCTCATACGAGCGTTTACGGTCAGGGTCGGCCGTGTCGTCCTCGCCGTAGCAGAACCGGTGAAACAGCGACCGGCCAAAGGCCAGTTCCATGCCGCCTTTGGGGTCGATGACCCACAGCTGAACCCACCCGTCATGCACCGCGCCGGCCAGGGAGCGGATGACTGACCAGATCACTGAGCCTTTGCCTGATCCGGTGGCGCCGGCGACCAGCACGTGCGACCCGGCCAGCCGAAGCGTGTAAAGCGCGCCGTCCTCACGTACCGCGACCGGCAGTGCCCGCAGGTTCGGCACGCGTGGAATGTGCAGCGGCATAACGGTTCTGGCCAGCCGGTCCCGCTTGATCAACGTCAGCACGACGCGGTCAGGATGATCCCGGTACCGGACCCGGTCGAGCAGCCGCAGCAGCCACGCGAACCGCCCGGTACGGTCCGGCGCGATCGGCGGGGCCGAGGAGATCCGGCACTCACGGACACCGAACGTCCGTGCCAGTTCTTCAGCCTTGTACGTGTAGTGGCCGGGTTTTTGGCCCATCAACATGCGAACGGTGACCTTGTCGACCCACCGATTCGCGGCTACCCACACCAGCTTTGGCAGGTATTGCTGCCGGTCGTAGGTCGCGTCCAGCTTGCACAGGGTCATCGCGGGCCGCCAGCGGATCTGGTATTTCCACATGTGCCGAAACCGCGAGATCACCGGCCACAACGCGAACCGGTGAAACAAAGCTGGTTTCCAGACCGCCCACCCGGTGAGCGCCAGGCCGACGAGGCCGACCGCGATCACCGGGGCCTGCCAGCTGTGCTGGACCCACAACCACCCCAACCCGAGCAGCGCGGCCACGTCCACCGGATGCATGACCACCCACCGCACCAGTCGGCCCAGAGCCCGCAGGATGGCCAGCGGGACAGCCCACTTGCCGCGTACTTGGTCTTCGGGAACGACCACCAAGCCGGTCGTCTGCTTGGCCCCGCGCGGCCCAATCACAGGGCACCGCCGTGAGTGCGGGCAGTCGGCCAGCCGACCGAGACGAACTTTCCCCGGGTACGGCCCAACGCCTCAAAGGTCAGCTGATCGGCGCAGGACTGGCACGCCGCCCCTTTGTCCAGGCCAGTCACCATCGCGCCGCAGCGACCGCACCGGCTACCCCGTGCCGGTCCCCGTTTACCCTTACCCATGCCAGACACTCGCTTTCTCACCTCGTGCGGAGGCGATGTTGTGTGGTTGCACCGTGTGCGAGGACCGGGACCGGACCGGCCGTCAAACTGACCCGGCCCCGTCCTCGCGCACCAGCCATCAACCGGGCTGGTGACTCATCACTGGGTGGACGGACGGGATGTCCTGCTCGACCGGCGTCCGTACGCGGGTCAGCAGCGCGGTCCGGAGCGCGGCTTTGGTTTCGTACTCCCGCAGTCCCGGAAACAGCAGCTCTGCCAACGCGTGCGCCTGCTTTGCCTCGATGTTGGCGGCGTTGTGCAGCAGCCGGCCGCGAGCGTCACTGGACATGCCGTGCACGTTGACCCGCCACGCCTGGCCCACCGCCCGCGTGCAGGCCACCATCTCCACCACGGCCATCGCCACGACGGTGTGATCGAGGTCGTTTTTTCTGCGGCCGTTGGTCATGACGCCGCCGCCGTCGACGTACGCACTCCCACTGGCTGCTTTTCCGAGAGGAACGAGCCCCTATCCAGGGCGGCGTTACGCAACCGCTCCCAGAAGGCGTTTCCATCGTCTGTCGGAATGCCGAAAGAACCGGGATAGAGCAGCATCGCGAGCCTGTGTGTAGCCCGCACAAGCAGCTCACAAGCCTCCTTGGACCGCGCCATATCCGCCACGTCCGAGCCGTGCACCACCCGCGCGCTCACCACGGTCAGGTCACAGGTGGTCGTCACCACATCGACCACCGCATCAACCATGGCGGCCCGGTTCACCTCGACTAGGTCGACACTCCCGCCAGTCACGACCGCGCTCCAGCCGTGTCGGCGGACGCCTTGCCGGCCGTCTTGGCCGCACTGGTCGCCGGCTGCTTGAACCCGGTCGCGAAGTATGCCCAGCCAATGCCCTTGTACTCACCCTGACCGACCAGCCGGGGCGAGACCTGCAAGCCCTCCAGCTCCACCGGCCGCATCCCCAGCACCGTTTCCCCGTTGCTGGCCGGGACCGGCTGCACGTCCGCCAGGAAGGTGATCTCGATCGAGTGATTCTTGGCCTTGCCGGCGGACTGGTCGATGAAGATGCCCTTCCACTGCCGCTTGCCAGTCACCTCGTCCACCCGCTGCCGCACCGGACGACCCGCCGCCCGCTCATCCCGCGACTGAAACTCGGTGTCCGCCTCGACCTCCCCGCAGAGCAGAAGCCCCCGCTCAAACACCACGGCCTGAGCCTCGCTGAACCGGTGCCTGTTCTGAACCGCCATGATTCCTCCAGGTCGTACGTCTGGACGACAACTTGTGTTGTCGAGTTGACTTTAGCATGTGAACAACTCGACTTGTCAAGTGCATGGAGGGATCGAGAAGCGCAAGCGGTACATTCCGCCAGTCAGGGCAGCAGATATGTGCTTTCGAGTTCCTGGCGCGTCGGCGCGTAGACGCTGTCGATGGCGACCACGGGCGCGTTGGAGCGGTCGTAGGCGATCACGAGCGCGGTCAGTACGGGTGAACGGCGCTCGATCTCCAGAGTGCGTGCCTCGTCGGCCGTAGCCGCCCGTGCAGACACGATCTCAGTGGCTTGCCCGAACGAGATTTCTTTGCGCTGCCGCAAATGATCGAGGACTCCGCCGGAGAGCGGCGCGGAGGATTCCAGGTCGGTACGCCCGGCGTTTTCCACAGTGATGTACACCGTGGACAGCTCAACGGCTCCGACTTCGGCGACCGTCACGAGCCGTCGCCGGGCCACGGTCGGCGTACCGGCTGGGACTTGGAGCGCGGACGCGATCCGTTGAGGGCACTGCACGCGGCGGGTTTCCAACACGGCAATGCCGGCGGTGGTGCCGGACTCGTTGCCGTCAAGCGCGTCCGAGACGTAGCCGGGCAGCGCCTCGACTTTCGGTCGGGGGCGACCGCGTACGATCCGTCCGCGTCCATGCTGCGCCTCGACCCAGCCGTCCTGAGCCAGGATGGACAGCGCGCGTACCACGGTCACGCGGGAGACGGAGAACTCGTCGCTGAGCTGGGCTTCACTGGGAAGCATGGAGCCGGGCGGGTAGGTGCCGTCCTCGACGCGCTGCTGGATCGTGTTCACGATCACGACATACCGAGGCGGAGCCACATCCAGAGGCACCCTACCCACCCACCTACGAGGAGACATCTACTCGACTTGTCGAGAGGTTAGCCGTTGAGGTGCGGTGATCGCAAATTTTTGCGGTCGCAGCGTCACCCGTCACGGTCGGGCCGGCGTCGCCGCCGAGTGCGGACGGCGGCTGGGGAAAGAAGACGATCTTAGTGGCTCCATCGTGACCGTGGACGGTTTCGATGTCGAAGATCGAGTCATAGACCGAAACCTGCTGCACGCCGGTCGTCTGGCCGGTCCATCGCAGTACGGCCTTGGCGTCAGGGAACATCACACCCCAGCCGACGATGCCCAGTCCGGACACGCCGGAAGGGTCGGCTTCGCGGATGATCGCGAACACGTCCGGTCGGCCGGAGATGTCCACGGTTGCCGGTACCGTGGTCGGCACCAGGGTGGGTTTCTCGGTGGACCGGCCGAACCATCGGCGCTTGCCGCTCATGCTCCCTGCCTCCACGGCCGGCTTGGCCAGAAGACGCGGCGGCGCCAGTTCCGCAGCCTCAGCCGCCACCCGCCGTGCTCGAACGAGCCTTCCAGCCCTTCGACTCCGAGAATGAAGGCAGAACACGGCCAGTCCTGCTCACAGATCAGGCAGTAATCAGAGATGCGGCGGTGGTCGTCGCAAATGCGCGCGGCCAGCTCCTACATCAGCTCGTCCTGGACGTCAACAGGGCAGACGTCCAAGGACTCTGCGATGGCTTCCTCGTTGAGTTTCGGCAGCTTCCGAGCCGCCCAGAGTTTCATCAACACGGCTCCCTCTGCCGCCAAAAGCGCGAAAACGTGAAAGGCACCGGGACGGGGAACCGAGGACGATGGGGATCGTTAGGAATCTCGGCACGGACCGTCCCGGTGCCAGCTCAGCGGCCGCAGACCTATCCGGCGCGGTCCCACACGTAGAGGACGCCTCGTACGGCGGCGGTGCCGTTCCCGCCGCAGTCCAGGCAAGCGCGACGGTGAAGCCGCCGGCCGTACTCGCCGCCGTCCCAATTACGCCGACTCGCCACCACCAGCCAGCCGCGCCCCTCGCAGGACTGGCAGGTCTGCGTTTCCCCTGTTCCGGCCATGCAACAGAGCTTGTCGACCAATCAGGTCAGCGGGCACCCCACGATGAGATATCCGTTGCTGAGATACGCCGAACGCCGACAGTGATCGATCGCTGGCCTAGAATCATCGCGGAGACGGTTTCCGCAGCTCAGACGGTCAGCGGGGAGGTTTGTAGGCACGTGCCGGCACACGACCTGATCAAGCTTCCCGCGACGTTCTGGGACCGACCGCAGGTCTGCGCCGCTCTCCGCGCCCGCGATCTCGGCCACCTGTTCCGGCTGCTGCGCCAGTACCACCAGATCACGCAGACGCAGATCGGCACCGCCGTCGACTTCAAACAGGGCCGCGTCAGCGAGTTCATGCGCGGCCAACACAAGGTCGAAAGCATCCTCGTGCTGGAGCGCGTCGCTGATGGCCTCGGTATGCCCGATGCCGCGCGGCAACAGATGGGCCTTGCCCCGCGTACGCCAGCAGCGGTCAGCGCCACGTCCCAAGGCGATAGCTCCGACCTCGACCGCGGACTACCTTCGTGGGATCAGGTTCTCGATGCGGCCGACAAGGGAGCGGACGATCCCATGCGCAGGCGAGACTTCCTCAGCCTGGCAGGAGCGTCGACCCTCGCCGCGGCCGCAAGCACCGCCTCAAGATCCCTCACCGACCTTCTGCTGCCCTTCCCTCTATCCGCCCCGACCGGAGACAACCTCGACCCAGCTGCTTTGCTGCGTACCAGCGGAAAAGTCCGCCAGCTCTACCAGGCAAGCCGCTACAATGACGCCGCAGCAGCTCTCTCCGGCCTAGTCCCTGCCCTCCAGATCGCCGCCACCGCATCCGATGGACTGCTGAAGTCACGCCTTCACGCCGCGATCTCCGACGCATACCACGTCATCGCCGGCATACTCCTGAAAGTCGGCAACGACGGCCTCGCCGCGGTCGCCGCTGACCGCAGCATGAGCGCCGCAAAAGCAAGCGAGAACCCCGTCACGCTCGGCGCTAGCGCGCGGATTTTCGCGCACGCGCTCATGGGTGGCGGCAACCGTCGTGAAGCCAGCGCCTTTGTCAACCGATTCGGGGAGAGCTTCCAAGACCACTTGGACATCGGCAACGACTCGTCGTTGTCCGTGTACGGATCATTGCTCTTGCGCGGCGCAGTCGCCGCAGCGCGCGCAAACGACCGAGACACAGCGCTAGAGCTAGTCGGCGAAGCAGACCGCGCGGCAACGCTGCTCGGCCACGACGGCAACCACGCATGGACCGCCTTCGGCCCCACAAACGTCCTGCTGCACCGGGTGAACCTCGCCGTCGAACTCGGAGACGCCGGCACCGCGATCTCTACCGCCCGCCAGGTAGACGACACCGCGATAGCCCAGGTCGAGCGCAGAGCCACGTTCTACCTCGACGTGGCCGCCGGATTCAACCAGTGGGGCAAGCACGAGCCCGCCTTCCAGGCCGTACAGCACGCCGAGGCCATCGCACCCGAGGAACTACGCGGCCGTCCGTCCGTGCATGCCCTGGTGCAACGGATCGAGTCATCCGCACCACTCAGCCTGCGTCCCCACGTACACCAGCTGGCTACCCGAATCGGAGCCGCGTAGTGACCAACCCATCCCGCGTGCTCTGGATCTTCGTCTGCGGCGCCGGCCCCGCCAACCGAGTCGGCACCCTCGTCACACTCGCACAAGACGATGGCTGGGACGTGCACATCATCGCCACACCAGCCGGCGCCGGCTTCATCGACGTCGAAGCTCTTGAAAAGCAGACCGGCAACCCCGTCCGCACCGGCCACCGCCCAGCCGCCGAACGCCGCAGTTCCGGGAGGCCAGTTCCCGACGCCATCATCGTCGCGCCAGCCTCATACAACACCATCAACAAACTCGCCCACGGCACCGCCGACACCTACGCACTCGACCTACTCTCAGAAAACATCGGCCGAGGCACACCAACCGTCATACTCCCATTCGTCAACTCAGCTTTGGCCAACCGCCGCCCCTTCCGCCACGCCATCGAGGAACTCCGCGCCGAAGGCGTCCGAGTCCTTTTCGGCCCTGGTGAATGGGAGCCACACGAACCTGGAGTCGGAGCAGCGCGCCTAGATTCATTCCCGTGGAGCCGCGCGCTTCATCAGCTTGACTAGATATCCGACTCCCGCTGGACGTTGGGAAGGTGTGATGAACGAAGGGCCCGCAACGCGACACCCAGTCCTCACCCGTCGGGCCAACGGCTACCTCGTCGTTGGTCTTGCGGGCCCTTATGTCGACGAACTCTACGCTTCAGGCAGATTGCCGATGCACGGATTTGCTGCGAGAGGTACCCGATCTCCACGAATAGCCACAATCGATGTCGGCGACCAATTGTTGGTTAAATTTAGTGACAAACATTGGATGGTTGCCGACCGTCATGGCGAGCTGGGACTCATGCGTTGGCGAACGACTCCCAACGGCTATCACATTGCCTCACGCGGAATGACTCTCCGATATCCCGATGCTGGAAGATTGCATGTTCGTCGTTTAATTGTCGACACCTCGGGTGTAACGGTCGACATTCAAGGTTATGTCGAATGACCCTGCCGCTTCATTTCGCCAGTTGAAGTATTAGTGGGCGGTGCAAGCTGCTGCTTATTATATATGCTCAACCAAGGTGACCAGTTGGTGATCGCATTAAACAACTCACTTTCCTTGCAAGGTAACGGAGGGTACTCAACTGGTGTTAGTGTCGGCCATAGCAACAGTCCGTGGAAGCGCTGTAGAGGTGGAAGCGGATTGAATCGATCGCCAGGGCGAAAAATGTAGGTAAGAAAAGCCACGCCATTAAGCATCAGGCAGCTGGCAAATGCTTGACGCTGACCGCCGCCTTGAATCGGATCGTACGTGACTACAGATTGCATTAGCTTGCAAACCTCACCCGGAGCGTAGGTCGCCAACCAAACCCGGGAATTCGCGAGTGGTGACGATGCAGTCATCAGCGCCTCACGAAGATCAGCGGAGATCCACGGCTCCTCGTTCTTCTCGTCGCGTAGGCTTGCCAGTTCGCTGGTCATGGCCGTCTTTGTCGTCCAGCGCGCTAATGTCGCAGCGTCATCCGCTGTGATCGCAACCGGGGTGGCGGCCCGCGTCGAGTCCATAAGCGCCAGCATGACCGGGCGAGATGCTGCTTCCAAGCTGCTCATCCACCCGTTGTTGCACGTCGAGCAGACCTTCCGCGTAACCTGATGGAGCAGCGTGCTTTGCGAGTCGTATCGTTGCCGACGCCTCTCCACATAAGCGCCCTCTTGCTCGTCAAAGTCGATTCCTAGGACTTCCGTTGCTCGTGGCCCCGGAAGCGGGCCAATGTGTTCATGTAGCCATTGGGCAAGTACGTGCTCTCTGCTCGCCTTCCCCGCTTGACCGCAGAACGCGCAGCGCCACCTCTGGCTTCGCTGGATCATTGTCGCCTGACTTTCATAGCCTGGTGCACCGTTATCTCTACCCGATGTTAGCGATGCAGTCCGACAGGACGATGCACTCAGATGCCAAGCCTCGACTGCTGCCGCTGCTGAATTGCTCTTTATTGGATCAAGGCGCGCCTCCGGCGCGCCCGGCCCGCCGCACCGCCGCTGCGGGCGGCGCTGGGGCGCCGTCCTCGGACGGCGGCCGTGCCGGACGACCGGAGCCACGCCCGCTCCGCACCAGAAGCACTCAGCACGACGAGCACCAGGCCGAGCTGCCGACCGTCCAGCCGCGCCGTACGTACTCGGGGGTCCTCGCCGGCCCCCGAACCCCCTGGCGCCTCCGAGAAGCCCTCGACGCATCCTGCGGTACGTGGCACTGGTTGGTCTTCCCGCCGGCACCACAGGCAAGCGGGCCGGGTCGTCAGGGTCAACCGACACCCCACGATTGACCCTGACGACCCGGCCCGCTAGGGCTACGCCTGCCGACGGGAAGACCAACCAGCGCTGTGGCTGATTAAGACCCATGCCGCCTATTTCGAGCTGGAGGCCTTCTCACGACGCGCCTGCGAGTTCGCAACCTTCGCCAACGCCTGCTTTACAGCATCAGCTGCGGCTTTGCGCGCTCTGCCTGCTTCGTTGGAGGTTGCGCCCTGCCTGCTACCTCCAGGCAAGGGAAGCGATGACGTGAACGTTCCCATCGTTAGTAACCTCCCCGAGAGTCCTGCGGGCATGGTACATGTTCCACGCCGTGTCGAACAGCCCAAAAGGGATTTAACGACAGATCAAAGTAGTGCTTGCGTTTGATCCACACGAAGCCGTCACCTGGAGATATGACGGCAACGTCGGTAGCGCCGCCGACCGTCTCAGACCTATCGATCGAGACGCGAGCACGGAGCGTAGCGAGATTGACTAGTGCTTCGGACAGCTCAGCAAGATCGCTCTTCGCCATGAAACGAGCGCCGGCTGATATTGGAGAAATTCTCGTATCCTCGTGGAAGCGGTTCATGTACTCAGCAAAGCTGTCCCAGATAGCGCCACCGAACGTTTCCAACGCCTCGTTCACAGCCTCCTCCTGAGCGTCCGTCAACGAGGCTCCAGTGTCACTTACGATCTTGGAGATTGCATGCGGCAATTTGGTTGTTACCTCACTCCAGAAGCTGCCAATTGCGTCCGCAACCTCGGGGTCAACGCCGGTTAGGAATAATTGAGCTTCAGCGCTTTGCGCGAACGGCATAATCATTGCGCCAGACTCTGAATCAACACTTCGTTTGAGTTGACCGAGGATCATCAAGCGATTGCCGACGACCCCACTAATTTTCATGTGACAGAGGCTGGGATACGGCTCACCTTGGCCGAATCCGGCCACCACCAGACCGGTCCACGACGGCGGATCAGTCGCACAAAGAAGGGCAAGGGTTGCCGCGTCACGCAGCTGTCTCTTGTGTTTCGCCAGGAGAAGGAATCCTTCGGCTTCATCTGGCATCAACTCAAGGATGGCTCGTCGTATCTCATTCAATTCGGCCGCTGGCAAATCCCGAGACCAGGGAGCTCGCTTCACTTTTTGCCACCCGACAAGGAGTCTGTCGAGCAAACTTTCGATTGTCTGTCGCTTGATCCCTTTCGTTAGTCGGATGCTTCTCTCAGTCGCCATGTGCTGTAAGTGCCCAGAGAATGTGTTGAGAAATTGGTCCACAAACGCCCGCATGAATGCTTCGAAGTACTCCACCTGCGCTTCAACGGGAAAGAAGCGGTCGGTGTTCTTAGAGAGAAAACTGATGAACCGCTCAAAGTAAGCATCTACCGAGTCGGCGACGCAATCTCGGTTCTCCTCGCGGAATAGCTTTATAAGCGTCTCCCATGGAACATCCAACAATTCGGCATTATTATAGATCATTATGCCGATGGGTCGGCCCTTAACTAACTCGAATAGCTTATTTGCATTAGAGTATATTTTCTGCCGATAGATCCGATTACCGTCTTTATCTTCGCCAACCTGCGTGACAGTTACGGCGCTGTCTGCAGCCAGCGCGATCGCCGACCGGTTCATGATCGCAATCTCAGCAGTCATACATCCTCCTACGAAGCGATCACACTCTTGCCCAGATCGAACACCGAGCGTAGGCGAGTGAGCAGCGTCACGTATGACTCTCGCCGTCAACTGATTGGTCACATCTCGTCACCTGTGACGACACTCGATTGATGACCATCGGCCCACGGACCCCTGCCGTGTGGACGTGCGGTGTGGGTCCTTGCTTTAGTCTTCGTAGTCTCAGTTTTGGTCTCATTCGTGAGCGTTCAGGGCCGTTCTCGGAGGTGCGGCCGAAGGAGTTTGCGCAGGTCACGGATGGTGGCGACCCCTGCTGAACGCATGGATGCGGACTTGGAAAGCGTGTTGGGGGCAACCCCTCACGAGTTCGAATCTCGTATCCTCCGCCACGCCCGCCGGTCAGCCTCCACACAGGCTGGCCGGCGTTCGTCGTTCTGGCGCTTCTTGGCCTTCGTCAGGAGGGCCGACCACTCGTGAGCGGGTTGAACGGACCTCGGTCCGTGTCGCGAAGACCCAACCTCAGTCCCATAGCTGCCGGGCAGCCGCCCATACGCAGGCTGGGCGGTGCGCGAGCCTCAGTCGATGGAGTCTCAATAGAGGTTGACCGCAGCCGCATGGGGATTGATCAATTCTGCCCGCTTCCCCATCAGGTCCTGTCGCTCTCGACGCAGGTCCTGCGTCGCAGCGTAGTATCGGCCTTTGGTCTCACCTCTCGCGATGAGAAGGCCCTTGTCGACCATCATTCGGAGATCGCGATTCGCCGTGCCCGTCTCGATTTCCGCGTCCTTTTCGTACGAGGTTCGTCGTACTCTGAACCCCATCACTGCCGGATAGAGAACGTTGAGCATCCGCGGATTCAAGCGCCTGGTTTCGACAACCTGCTCCAACCAGCTCCAGATCCGAGAGGCGTCGTCAACTCGCCGCAATACGGTCTGTGCCTGCATATGATGAGCGACTAAATTGAACTTTACCCATGTCGTTGTGTCGCGTTCTGGATGCCAGGAACCTCCACCGACCGACGCCAACACCCGGTAGTATTCGCTGGTATTCCGTCCAAGCCACTCCTCGATGCTGCTGAACTCTGGCGCGAGAATCTTCTCTCGCGCCAGAATCAGAGTCTGCTGTGCGCGCGCCATGCGCCCATTCCCGTCGCGAAATGGATGGATCATGACCAAATTCAGGTGAGCCATCGCAGCTCTGACGAACACAGGACAGTTATCGGAAACGGACTGTAGACCGGAAACAAGCTCTCGCATCAAACGAGGCACGTCGTCGCGATCGGGCCCCTCGTATACGGTGAGGTCTCGCTCATCATCATGCACGTATATCGGCCCGCGCCTGTATCGGCCAGGACTCTTCGTAAGATCATGCCCGAGCATCATGAAATGCAGACTTCGCAGCAATGATTCATCAAGGACAAATTCCGCGTCATCGGCTAGTTGCTGGATGTACGTCAGCGCGTTTCGATAGCCGATGATCTCCAGACTGGTGAGGCGATCTGCGTCAAGTGGCTCCTCGTCTTCCATGAGCGCCAACGCGTCGTCCAAGCTCACGTCGTAGCCTTCAATGCTGTTTGAGCCACGCACTGCGCGCGCCTTCAGGTTGCGTCGCAGCTGCCCCTTCCACCGTCGTGGTTCCCGCAGGTAGAGGCGCAGCTTGGCTCGGTAGCTCTCGATCTCGGCGACGACGCGCCGATCGTCCTCGTCCAGGTCGGGCGTCAGAAACAGCTGGAGCGAGTATGCGAGATTGACAAATCATCTGTCAAAGTTCACAGATGATTTGTCAATCTCGCCGCGATACGGTATGCGCGAAGGTACTCTGGGTGACGATTGAAGCTTTGTGTAACGAACCGTCCCTAGCGGGTGGGCCAAGTGCGCCAGGACTGGAACGAGCGGCTCGGGGTCGGGCCGCGCTGGCCCTGGTAGCGCGAGCCGTACTTGGTGCTCCCGTACGGGTGCTCGGCCGGCGACGACAGGGCGAACACGCAGATCTGGCCGATCTTCATGCCAGGCCACAGGGTGATTGGCAGGTTGGCCAGGTTGGACAGCTCCAACGTCACGTGGCCGGAGAAGCCGGGGTCGATGAAGCCGGCCGTCGAGTGGGTCACCAGCCCCAGCCGGCCGAGGCTCGACTTGCCTTCCAGCCGCGCCGCCACGTCGTCGGCCAGGCTGACGACCTCCAGCGTCGAGCCGAGGACGAACTCGCCGGGGTGCAGGACGAACGGCTGGTCCGGCTCGGTCTCCACCAGCGAGGTCAGGTCGTCCTGTTGCTTGGAGGGGTCGATGTGGGTGTACTTCAGGTTGTTGAAGACCCGGAACCAGCGGTCCAGTCGTACGTCCACACTGGAAGGCTGGATGAGCTCGGGTTCCCACGGATCCAGGCCGAGCCGGCCCTCGTCGATGGCCTTGAGCAGGTCGCGATCGGACAGCAGCACCCTAGTGAGCGTACTGATGGCCATCCGAGCCCGCCTGCGCGGGCCATGGTTGCTAAAGTGTCTGGAGCACTTCTGCGGATGTAGTTCAATGGTAGAACTTCAGCTTCCCAAGCTGACAGTGCGGGTTCGATTCCCGTCATCCGCTCCACTCGAGGTCCAGGGTGGTCGCGCCGCGCAGCGTGGCGACCGCTTCCGCTTCGTTCTGGAGCGCCTTCTTTCGGCTGGCGGGCAGTGACGAGAACGCACGCACGGCGATGGTCAGCTTGCGTCCGGTTTTGCGCGGTCGCCAGGTGCCGCTGACGGCGCCGTCGACGAGGAGGACGCCGGGATCGCCGAGCGTCTTCCAGATTTCCCGGTGAAACTTCTTGTCGGCGATGGACTCTCGATCGCGCAGTTGCGTGTACGGATCGCGCGGTGGAAGCAGCCGTACGCCTGTCGCCGGCGACGACGCCCGCAACGCATCGAGACTTTCGGTGAGAATCCAAGCCGGGCCGTTGACATCGACCGGAGTCAGCTCGTTTTCCACCGGATTCCACCACGGATCCACGTCGCCAGCGAAGACGCCCAGCCACGCGGCGAAATCCTTGCGCGTGGATGGACCGTAACAGCGCAGATAGCGGCGGAGCAGTTCGGCGCGGGCCGCGGTCGGGTCGATCTGGGGAAGTGAGTGGCCGAGCCATTCCTCGACGAGTACGAAAGGCGCCTTGTTTCCAGTGCGGGGCGCGAAACAGACGATGCCTTGCAGCGTGAGAATGCGGAGGCAGAAGTGGACGATGGCTTCCCCGAGCGGCTGGCCTTTCGCGTACGGCCCCTCCGCCTCCCAGATTGTCCTTTGTTTCCCGGGAAGTACGCTGGCGATGCGCGTGGCCGTCTCGGCGCCGAGTTCGTTGATCGCCAGCTGGCGGCCGGACAGGATGTCACCGATCCTGTCAGCGATCAGTCCGACCACCTCCGCGACGCTCATGCCGAGCCGATCGAGCGACTGCTCCACGCCAAGGATGAAATGACGTTGGGCCTTCTCGGTGACAGGGAGTACGCCGCTGGTGAACACTGACCCGTCAGCAGTGGGGAAATAGAACGGCGCTCCACGTACGCACCAGGTCTGCAGCAGGCTCTTCTCGCCGGCGACGGCCTCGTTCATCCGCTCTGACGTGACATTCTCGACCCTTGCGTGCAGGGCCAGCGATGCCGATCCGGGCGGGCTGTTCTGTACGCCGCACGCGCCAGCCGCGTCCAGCAGGGACTTCTCGCTCAGCCGGCCCGCGAGATGATGAGCGTTGAGCCGAAACGCGGCGATCTGGCTTTTTGTGACACTCTCCGCCATTGACGCATCGTACGTCTGGCGTCACATCACGACACTGTTTGATCACTTGGAGCCGAGCAGATAGAGGACGAGCAGCAGGGCCACGACCGCGAGCGCACCGAAGAACCAGCGGTTGTGCATTTTGCGGGTCGCCGGATGTCGATTGACCCACCAGCCCACAGCTCCGAAGACGAGAACAGCGAGTACGGCGACAACGACGATCGTCCCGAGCATGGCGCACTCCCCGACGTGGCTGCCTGTGACGTCGTCAATACTGTCAGATATCGGCCTCGATCGTGGCGCGATCGACAAAACTGGCTAACCGGTCGGCACGTCCAGCAGGATGTCGAGCAGGTCGTCGGCTGCTGCGGCCATGACGTCGTGGCCGACCGGCAGGGAATGTACGCGCCACCGTGGGTCTCGGAGCAGTCGCTCGTAGACCGCGGTGAACGGCGTCTCCGGCCAGCCCGAGAGATAGACGAAGTCACGGCGGCGGAGCTGCTCGCCGGCGCTGGTCAGCCGCGGTCGCTGCAGGAAAGACGCCAGCGGATGCGCCGTGCAGCGCGGGTCGGAACCGGCTGGCGGCGCCACGCTGAAGCCGTCCTGGCTGGCATTTTCCAGGAATATCCGGCGAAACGCGTCGCTGGTCAGCTGCCAGCAGGACTGGCCGTCCGCCGGCACGTACGCGTCGCAATAAACCGCCGCGTCGATCAGGTGTGGCACTCGGTCGGCGACGCCGGCGACGATCATGCCGCCATAGCTGTGGCCACACAGCACCGCGTCGGCGATGCGCTCGCTTTCCAACAGCGCCACCACATCCTGGACGTGGGTGTCGAGGTTGACCGTCGCCGCACCGAGATGCCCGCGGTCGCCGAGTCCGGTCGGCGTCACCGCGTACGCCTCGTGGCCGTGCCGGCGCAGTTGGCGCGCCAGCGGCTCGAAATACCAGCCGCCGCGCCACCCGCCCGGCACCAACACGTACGTCGCCATCGCGCCTCCCGGTCGTCCCCGCGACCTTAACCGGCAGCGCTTTCGCCGGAGACCCAGCTCATGTCGGGATAGCGGTCGCCGACCGGGCTCAGCTTGGACAGTTGCTCCAGGTGCTCCGCGGACAGCGACACGTCGATCGCGCCGAGGTTGTCGGCCAGGTACGTGCGGCGTTTCGTACCAGGGATCGGCACGACATCGGAGCCCTGCGCGAGCAGCCAGGCGAGTGCGACCTGGGCCGGGGTGGCACCCACCTCGGTGCCGATCGCGCGGATCTGCTCGACCAGTGCCAGGTTTGCCTCGAGGTTGTCACCCTGCCAGCGCGGCTGCGTACGCCGGAAGTCGTCGGCGGAGAGGTCGCGGGTGGCGCCGGTGAGCAGGCCACGGCCGAGCGGACTGTACGGCACGAGGCCGATGCCGAGCTCGCGAGCGGTCGGCACGATAGTGGTTTCGATGTCACGGCTGAAAATCGACCACTCACTCTGCACTGCGGTGATCGGATGGACGGCACTGGCACGCCGCAGAGTGTCAGCCGATGCCTCGGACAGGCCGAGGTGGCGCACCTTTCCTTGCGCGACCATGTCGGCCATCGCGCCGACCGTCTCCTCGATCGGTACGGTCGGGTCGACGCGGTGCAGATAATAGAGGTCAATCGTGTCGATTCCCAGCCGCCGCAACGAATTGTCGACAGCGGTCGCCGCGTACGCGGGTGAGCCGTTGATGCCGACGACATTGTTGTCGGCATCGGTGACAATGCCGAACTTCGTCGCCACGGTGACCTCGGACCGGCGCGTACGCAGGACTTCTGCGAGCAGTTCCTCGTTGCGGCCGTTGCCATACATGTCAGCCGTGTCAAGGAAAGTCACACCGCTGTCGATGGCCGCGTTGATGGTGGCCAACGATTCGGCGCGGTCGCCGGGGCCATAGCCGAAGCTCATCCCCATCAGGCCGAGGCCGAGCCGGGAAACGTCGAGATCGCGGATTTTGGGCATGACAAAGCCGTCCAATCAATTCAGGAAAAGGAAAACTAAAAGCCGCAGGATCCACCGTAGGTGGTGATCTTGTAGTCGATCACCGCCATGGTGAACCGCAGCTCGTCCAACTGACGCTGCACTTTGGCGCGGTGCCGGTAAAGCAGCTCCAGCCGCTGCTCTTCGGTGCCGGTCCCCTGCTCCACCAGGCGGATGTATTCGCCGATGTCGTTGATCGACATGCCGGACAGCCGCAGTCGCGTGATGAAGACGACGCGAGCCAGCGCCTCGCGGTCATAGCGGCGCTGACCCGAACCGCTACGCTCCACGTCGACCAGGCCGATCCGCTCGTAATAGCGCAGCGTGTGAGCCGACAGACCGAGCAGCTCGGCGGTCTGGCCGACGGTCAGCGGCAGGTCGCCCGCGTCGCCGGCGGTGACCGACGCGGCCAGCAGGTCGCGCAGGTCCGGCAGGCCGTCCTCGGCGGCCCTGGTGATCAGGTCGTTGAGCTGCTCTGTCGTGGTCACGGAAAACACGCTAGGCCTTAGAGTGCACTCAAAGTCAAACTGTTCGCATGACGATCACAATCGCCGTACGGGAGGCGACGACCGACGACGCGCTCAACGAGCTGTTCGCCGCGTCGTGGCCAGGCCATCGGCCGCGGTCTTTCGCCGGCATCCTGGAAAGAAGCCTGCTATGGGTGACCGCCGCACGCCGCGACCGGCTGGTCGGTTTCGTGAACGTGGCGACCGACGGCGGCATCCACGCGATCGTCCTGGACACGACAGTGCATCCTGACGAGCGCCGCAACGGATTAGGCGTACGGCTCGTACGCGCGGCTGCCGTCGAGGCGAAAGCGCGCGGAGCGCGGTGGCTGCACGCCGACTATGTGCCGCACCTGGAAACTTTCTATGCTCGGTGCGGATTCCGGCCAACGAAGGCCGGACTTGTCGATCTCACGAAGCCGTTCTGACCGCGACACCACGGATGGTCGGTCGTACGGTGGGAAAACCCATCGGCAGAGTGCCGTGTTCCAGCCGCTCGACCGTCAGCGGTGACGCGTCGAGCAGGTCCTCGGTGCGGCGATTGGGGTGGCAACCGGCGGCGACGTACGCGTGCGGCACCTCGACCAGGTCCTGGAGACTGCCGAACAGCGACCGATCCCGTACGTGCTCAAGGAAAAGATAGCGTCCACCGTCTCGCAGGACCCGGTGGATCTCGCGCAACGCCGCGGCCGGGTCAGGGATCGTGCAATGCACATACGCGGCGACGACGGTGTCGAAGCTGGTGTCGTCGAAGGGCAACGCCTCCGCACCGGTCTGCACCAGGTCCCACGAGCCGACCGGCGGCGGCGTGGCCTCCAGCCGTTTGCGCAGGTGCTCGACCATGTACGGGCTCGGCTCGCTGACGACCAGCTCGGTCACCGCGGCCGAATAGTGCGGCAGGTTGTAGCCGTTGCCGGCGCCGATCTCCAGCGTGCGGCCGGCGGCGCCGGTGAGCAGCTCGTGGCGGATCGCGGCACCGCCGGCCCGCTCGGACAGGCCCATCACGCACGGATACCAGGCGGCGAAAAGCCGCTCGTTCAGTCCCCAGGCATCCCGCATATCCCCACTCAACCACCCGTACGAGCTCACCGTGCGGATGGCCAGTCGTGGTCGAAGATCGGGAATCGGTCGGAGGAAAGCCGCGATCCATAGAAAACCGCGCTGTCCGGGCCGAGCGACTCGTCGTCCTCGCCGCGATCCTGTTCCCAGACCGGCGACCACTCGACCCGGAAGGCCTGTTCGAGCCGGTGCGCGACGGCGTCCGCGACCTCCGGGATGTCCTCGTACGCGACGGCCATCCGCAGCGTGAACTGCGCGTGCAGCTCGCAGGCGATCAGCTGTCGCAGCCGCACCAGCTCCGGCGGCAGGTCCTCGTGGTCCCACAGGTCGCGGTTGCGCATGGCAGCCACCGTCGACCCATCCGCGTACGCCGTCAATGCATCAGGTCACAACTTTGCCTGTCCGCGCCGAAACGGTACGCACACGGGGACGTACCGGGACAACCGAAAACCAATTTTCTTTGATCAACCTCGGAAAACGCGATTGTCTGGCAGCATCCTCATCCGGCGATGGCCGACCAGATCGGTGCGGTACGCCAGGAGGGGATGGTTCTATGAGGAGAATCATGGTGGCAGGAGCGGTGGCCGCGATCGGCGCCGGCGTCCTGACCAGCCCGCTCGCTGCCACGGCGGCTCCGCAGGCCGGTGCGAGCAGCGTCAACTGGGGGTCGTGTCCGCCTGGCTATTCGGCGACGCTGCAGTGCGCCACGCTGCAGGTGCCGCTGGATTACGCGCATCCCGGCGGAAAGAAGCTCAGCGTCGTCATCAGCAGGGCCAAGGCGACCGGTACGGCGGCCGAGCGGCAGGGTGCGCTGCTGGTCAACCGCGGCGGTCCCGGCGGCACCGGTGTCCAGTACGCGCAAAGCGTGCAAAACCGGCTGCCTGACGCGCTGAAGAAGGCGTACGACGTCATCGGTTTCGACCCGCGCGGCGTCGGCCTTTCCTCGCCGATCTACTGCGTCGACCCGGACACGTTCTACAAAGGCCCGCTGCCGGAGCCGATCCCGAGCTCGCGCCGCGACCTCGCGATCAACACCGGCCGTGCCGCGTACTACGCGCAGGGCTGCCTGAAGAACGGGCCGGACGTCAGGTTCATCAACACCGCGAACACGGCTCGCGACATGGACTTCATCCGCGCCGCGCTCGGTGAGCGCAAGATCAACTATCTGGGCTACTCGTACGGCACCTACCTCGGCTCGGTCTACGCGTCGCTGTTCCCCGACAACGTGCGCCGGTTCATCCTGGACAGCGCGGTCGACCCGACCGGTGTCTGGTATGACGACAACCTCGGCCAGAACGTGGCGTTCGACAAGTCGTTCCACGAGTTCCTCCGCTGGACCGCCAGCAACGACGCCGTCTTCCACCTCGGCAAAACCGAAGGCGCGGTGTCGAAAAACTGGTACGCCGTACGCGCCGCGGTGAAGAAGAAGCCGGTCGGTGGCGTGCTCGGCTCCGCCGAGTTCGACAACATCGGCTCCGGCGCGATGTACGCCGACAGCACGTGGCCGGGCCTTGCGCAGGCGGTCAGCGACTACGTGAACAAGCACGACGACAAGGCGCTGGCCGACCAGTACGGTCCGACCGACCTGGCCGGTGAGAACGGCAACGCGATCTACACGACGGTCGGCTGCAACGACAAGGCGTGGCCGCACAACCTGCAGAAGTGGTATGCGGACGCGGCTCGGCAGTACAAGAACTATCCGTTCCTGGTCTACGGCAACATGTGGTTCAACCTGCCGTGTGCCTTCTGGCCGTACAGCGCCAAGCAGGCGACCAAGGTCAACTTCCGCGGCGACATCCTGGTCATCAACGCCACCGGTGACCCGGCGACGCCGTATCCGGGTGCGCTCAACATGCACAAGGCACTGCGTAACTCGCGCCTGGTGACGGTCACCGGCCAGTGGAACCACGGCCAGTATCTCTACCAGTCGAAGAACACCTGCACGATGGGCTATGGCACCGACTGGCTGCTCAACGGCAACCTGCCGAAGAAGGACGTGAGCTGCGTCGGTGACCCGCACCCGACGCCGACCGCGGCCGCCGCCAAGAGCGCGGCGAAGGCGGCCACCGCGAACGACCGGCCAGGTCTGCCGCGGTAGGAGCGTGACAATCGGATTCCGATTGTGGCGTACGAGGTGGGGTGGTCCGGCCGGACCACCCCACCTCTGTTCAGGACCGCGATGGCGCGGGTCCAGGGTCCGCCGGCGCCGACGCCGACGGGTGGGGGTTGGCCGGTGACGGCGCCGACGGTGACTGTGACGGGGCTGGCGGCGACACCGATGGTGACGTCGATGGCCGCGGACCGCCGGGATGCCCGGGACTCGGCGGCGGTGACACGCTCGGCGAGCCGGGCGGCAGGTCCGGCGACGGCGATGCCGACGGCACCGGCGGACACGGTGACACCGGTGCCGGCCCGCTCGGACCGGCCGGCGCCGACGGAGTCGCCGAGGCCACGCAGCTCGGTGCGGGCCGCGGGGTCGCCGGCACCGGCTTGCCGGCGGTCGCGGCGAAGGCGAGCGGCGCACTCAGGCCGATCGCCGCGACCGCGGCGGCGCTGGCGACCGCGACGGTGAGCTTGCGACGGGTCGCGCCGCGGACTGCTTTATTGGTGAGATCCAACGGGACTGCCTCCTGGGAGAGTTCGCGCAGCGCCTCCCTGATCGCGTCCTCCATCGGTGAAGTCATGGCGTGACCTCCTCGAACGTGGTCATACGCGCGAGTTCTGGCGCGAGCTGGCGGAGCCTGGCGACCGCTTTGGCCGTCTGGCTGCGTACGGTGCCGACCGAGCAGCCGAGTGCGTCGGCGACCTGCGTCTCGGAAAGATCCTCGAAATAGCGCAGCACCAGCACGGCGCGCTGTTTGGCGGTCAGCCTCAGCAACGCCTGCCGGGTCTGCATCCGCAGGTCCGACTGGTCGCTCGGGTCGGCGAGTGGGGTGTCGGGCAGTTCGTGGACGGTGGTCTCCCGGCGGCGGGCCGCCCGCCGCCACCAACTGACCTGCTCGTGATACATGACCCTGCGCACGTACGCCTCGGGATCGTCCCGCTGCAGCGTCCGCCACCGCACCATGGCCTTGGTGAGCGCGGTCTGCAGCAGGTCCTCGGCGGCGTGCTGGTCACCGGTGAGCAGGTACGCGAGGCGCATCAGGGCCGGAGTCCGTGCCGCCACGAACTCCGCGAACCGCTGCTTGGCCGCCGCGTCCATGCCACCCCATCTGTAGGCCTACACATCTAGAGACGTTTCACCCCGGCGGATCTATGTCGGTGTGTGTCCACATTCTGTCCTCCGTCTGGCGGGACGCCGGTCGGCTCGTCATGCTGATCGTCATGGCTCGCTGGTTGCCTTTCGCGCTGGTCCAAGCGGAGCCGGTCGCCGGCGAGTCGGCGTTCGCGGCCGACGTGGCCGAAGTCGTGGAACGCTTTCCGCAAACCCGGTTGTTGGTTTACCCGGAGTTGCATCTTTTCCGTGACACCGCGCGTAATCCGGACGCGGCCGAGCCTTTGGGCGGTCCGCGCGCGGCGATGCTCGCTGAGCTGGCCGGCGACCTGAGAATCTGGCTGTTGCCCGGCACGCTGTGCGAGCGAGCCGGCGACGCCGTCTACAACACCGCCGTCCTGTTCTCGCCGACCGGCAAGCTGGCCGCGGCCTATCGGAAGTGTTTTCCGTGGCGGCCGTACGAGCCATACCGGCCAGGCACCGACTTCGTCGTCGTCGACCTGCCCGACCTTGGCAGGGTCGGACTGTCGATCTGTTACGACGCCTGGTTTCCGGAGGTGTCCCGGCAGCTGGCCTGGCTCGGCGCCGAGGTGATCATCAACCCGACCCAGACGACCACCAGCGACCGCGCACAGGAAGTGGTGTTGACCAGGGCCAACGCGATCGCCAACCAGGTTTACGTGCTGAGCCCCAACGCGGCCGCGCCGACCGGTGTCGGCCAGAGCCTGGTGGTCGACCCGGAGGGCCGCGTACGCGTCGCCGCCGGCCGCGCGCCGGAGGTGCTGACCGACGTGCTGGATTTCGACGAGGTGGCGCGCGTACGCCGCTTCGGCACGGCTGGACTGAACCGGATGTGGGACCAGTTCCGGCCCGGTGACGCGGCGCTGGAGCTGCCGGCCTACCGCGGCCGGATCGACCCGGAGACCTGGAGGGGGCCGCATGAGCAGTGACCTGAACCGTACGCTCACGCTCGGACCGCTGGTGCTGTTCGGCCTGGCGTACATGGCGCCGATGATCGTGCTCGGCACTTTCGGTGTCCTGGACCAGGATTCCGGCGGAGTCGTGCCGACGGCGTATTTGTTGGCGTTGGTGGCGATGCTTTTCACGGCCATCAGCTATGGCCGGATGTCGCGCGCCTTTCCGGTGGCCGGATCGGCTTACACGTACACGCGTCGCGCGATCGACTCACGCGTCGGTTTCCTGGTCGGCTGGGCCGTGCTGCTCGACTATTTCTGGCTGCCGACGGTCATCTGGCTGATCGGTGCGTCGTATCTGTCGACGGCCGTTCCCGGTGTGCCGACCTGGCTGTGGATCGTCCTTTTCATCGTGTTGACAACGATCCTCAACGTGCTCGGCCTGAAGCTCGCGACAAACGTCAATCTGTTGTTGATGGCGATGCAGGTGCTCGTGCTGCTTTTCTTCGTCATCCTCTCGTTTACGCACACCAGCGGCGGCCTGTCGACGATGCCTTTCTGGCATGCCGGTGCGTCGGTGTCCGGGGTGGCCGCCGGTGCCGCGGTCGCCGCGTATTCCTTCCTCGGATTCGACGCGATCACCACGCTCACCGAGGAAACGCTGGACGCGAAGCGTACGGTCCCGCGCGCGATCGTGCTCGTCACGATCATCGGTGGCGCCATATTCGTGATCGCCTCGTACGCGACCCAGCTGGTCGCCTCGACGGTCCACGTCGCGCATCCCGACTCGGCCGCGTACGAGATCGCCGGCGTGATCGGCGGCCGGCTGTTCGCGGCGGTTTTCCTCGCCGGACTGGTGATCACCCAGTTTGCCTCCGGCATCGCCGCGCAGGCCAGCGCGTCCCGGCTGCTCTATGCGATGGGTCGCGACTCGGTGCTGCCGAAGCGGGTTTTCGCCTTTCTGAGCAACCGGTTCCACACCCCATTGATCAACATCGCGATCATCGGTTTCGTCGGGCTGATCGGCGTTTTCCTGGACATCTCCACGGCCGCGTCGTTCATCAACTTCGGCGCCTTCACCGCCTTCACGTTCGTCAACCTCTGTGTGATCGCGTTGGCGATCCGGCGCCGTACGCTCACCGGCGCGCGCGGCTGGCTGCTCAACCTGGTCGTGCCGCTGATCGGTGCCGCGGTGGATGTGTGGCTGCTGACCAATCTGGATCGCCAGGCGATCATCATCGGTGCCTGCTGGCTGGTGCTCGGTGTCGCCCTGCTCGCCTATCTGACGCGCGGTTTCCGCCGGCCACCGCCGGAGGTCACCTTCTCCGAATAGCCGCCGAGGACGTCTTCGATCGTCTTCACCACTGTTACGCCGGGCCGGCGCGCGTACTTGCGCGCCCAGTCTTCCGAATCGACCAACGAGGACAACAAAAACAGTCGCTTGCCGTGCTGGAGTGCCAGTCTGGCCTGCATTTTCGCGCCGCTGGTGGCCGATGCCTCGATGACGACCGTGCCGGTCGCCAGGCCGCTGGTGACCGCGTTGCGCAACGGAAAAGTCGTGCGCTGTGGCGGAGTTTCCAGCCAGAACTGCGACATCACCGCGCCACCGGACCGGATCCGAGCGGCCAGGCCACGGTTTTCCTTGGGATAGACCGGTCGCAGGATGCCGTGGCCGAGCACCGCCAGCGTACGGCCGCCGGTCTCCAACGCGGTCAGGTGTGCGGCTGTGTCGATGCCGCTGGCCAAACCGGACACGACCGTGACACCGGCCTCGACCAGACCGGCGGTGAGCCGGCGGGCGCGGCGCAGGCCGTCGTCGGAGGCGCCGCGGGTGCCGACCACGGCGATGGCGCGCGCGTCGGCGGCGGACAGTGTGCCGGCATACCAGAGAAACGGTGGCTTGTCGTGGATCGCGCGCAGGTTGACCGGATAGTCGTCGTCGAGCACCGTGACGAGCCGGACCCCGCGCTCGGCGGCGTCCTCGATCCGCTCGGCCATCGCCGGGAGGCTGGTCGACCCGGCGCGATCCTGGAGCACCGCCACGTAATCGCGGTGCTGCTCCGGGATCGGGCCGTGACCGTGCCGGATGGCCAGCGCGCTGCCAGCATCTTCGATGGCCGCCGCGGTCCGCCACCACGGGCCGGGCGACGCCTCGGTCAGCGCGAGGACCGCCACCTGCTCCGCCAGTCTATCGAACATATGTACGACATTAGCCGGCGGGGGTGACAGTCCGGCCGAAGCGGGTGAGGACGGCGGCGCCGGCCGGCTCGGCCGACAGGCACTCCAGATACGCCGCCGGCGAGCCGGCCGGAAAGAGCCGGTCTCCGCCGCCGAGGATGGTGGGGAAGGTCAGCAGCCGGTATTCGTCGACCAGGTCCTCGGCCATCAGCACGTGGACGACGCTCAGGCTGCCGGTGATGACCACATCCCGCTGCTCATTCCTGATGGCGTCGATCAGGTCGCCGTCGATGACCCGCGAGTTGGACCATGCCGAGGTGTCGGTGAGCGTACGCGAGGCGACCAGCTTGGACGCCGCGTTCATCCGCTGAGAGAACGGGTCGTCGCGGCCCGGCCAGAGCCGGGAGAACAGCTGCCAGGTGGTGCGTCCGAGCAGCATCACGCCGTCGTCGAGGACGCTGCCGAGGCGAAACTTGTCGCCGGCGACCGTCTCCGGGCCGTGCCGGAAGGCCCAGCCGCCGGCCGGGGTGCCGGCGGAGCCGTCCGGATCGGAGACGATGCCGTCGAGGGTGACGAACTGGATGACGATGACGCTCATGGCGGGTGTCCCTTCGTTGGATGGTCACCCGTACCTACCGGCGACACTCGCCGGACTCATCGCGCCAGATCAAGAAATTCGCCGGGGCAGCTCGAAAGCCTCGAACACGCGTGGATCGGCGAACACCACGTTGTGTGTCACCTGGCCCTTGGCGACCGTGAGGACCTGCAGCGTGTGGAGCTGGTGACCGCCGCCGGGCTCCGATGCGTACGCGGCGAACGCCGGCTGGCCGTTGGCGGTCAGTTGCCTGGTCAGCCAACCGGTCCCGCGCATCTGGAACACGCGGTCCATGAACAGGCCATAGTCGCGGCTGCCGCGATACCACAGCGGCACTGGCGGCATCTCCAGCACGGCGTCATCGGTCAGCAGCCGTACGAGCGCCGGCACGTCGGCCGCCTCGAACGCCTGCGCGTACCGGTGAATCACGGCGCGCGCGTCGGGATCGTCGGGCTCCTTGAGGTCGCCGAGTTCTCCCGCGCCGGCGAGTGCCGCACGGGCTCGCTGGAGCGCGCTGTTGACGGCCGCGACGGTCGTTTCCAGCTGCGCGGCGACCTCGCCGGCGCTGAACTCAAGCACCTCGCGAAGCACCAGGACGGCACGCTGGCGCGCCGGCAGCACCTGCATCGCCGCGACCAGCGCCAGCCGCAGGTCGGTCCTCGCCTCGGTGTCCGTACGCGCATCCGGAAACGGCTGCAACCAGGGGATGTCGAGCGCCGGGGTGAGCGGCGCCCGCGGATCGTCGCTCGGCGCGCCGAGCCCGGACGGCAGCGGCCGCCGCGTACGGCCCTCAAGTGCGGTCAGGCAGACGTTGGTCGCGATCCGGTAGAGCCACGTGCGCACCGACGCGCGCGTCGGGTCATACCGGTCGCGGGCCTTCCACGCGCGGACCATGGTCTCCTGCACCAGGTCCTCCGCCTCGTGAAACGAGCCGACCATCCGATAGCAGTAGGCCAGCAGCTCGCCACGGTACGGTTCGAGATCCATCGGCCCATCATGCAGTCAGATCGCGGCCGGCACCTTGGCCAGCGACTCCTGCGCGTCGAGCACGGCCTCTCCGTTGTCGATGGCCCAGTCGGTGAGCACCGCGACCGGATGCAGCAGGGTCTGGCCGAGCGGCGTCAGCGCGTACTCGACCCGCGGCGGTGCCTCACGATAGGCACGTCGCTCGATCAGCCCGTAGCTCTGCAGTTTTCGCAGCGTCTGCGTCAGCATCTTGCGCGAGATGCCGCCGATCAGCGCGACCAGGTCGCCGTGCCGGCACGGTCCGCGGGACAACCCGGCGATCACCACGACGGCCCACTTGTCGGCGATGATCTCGATCGCCAGTCGGGCCGGACAGTCGGCCAGGAAGATGTTGGCGTCCATGCCGAAACGGTAGCCGGGCCTTGAGGAACCGCCAGGTAACAATCGGATTCCTAGGCTCGCCGACATGCGGCTTCCAGAGACCACTCATCGCCTTTTCGAAGGCGCACACAATGTCGTACTGACCACCGTCAACCCCGACGGCAGTCCGCAGACCTCCCTGCTCTGGGGCGCCAGGGACGGCGACCAGATCGTGATGGGAATGGGCAAACACATGCCGAAGGTGCGCAACATCCGGCTGAACCCGAGGGTCAGCGTGCTGGTCGAGGACGACCAGAAGGACGAGCGCGGCCTCAACCAGTATCTGCTCGTCTACGGGACGGCGACGATCGTCGGGCCGGACATCGCCGACGACTACGCCGAGCTGATGGACGCGGAGGCCAGGCGCTATCTCGGCGTCGAGGAGTTTCTGCTCGGCCCGCGCCGGCCCGACCCGGACGCGGTGATCGTCCGGGTCACGCCGCACCGGATCACCGGCAACGGACCCTGGGCTCAGAAAAACGTACGCACGGCGTCGACGACCCGATAGCCGGCGTCCACGACCGGGATCAGCCGCCACTTGTCGAACGCGGTGCACGGATGGGAGATGCCGAAGGACAGCAGGTCTCCCGGTTTGATGTCCAGGTCCGCGTACGACAGGTAGGCGTGCTGGTCGTTGAGCTTCTCGACGGTCGCGCGACCGGCCACCCCGGTCTGCGTGCCTGTCGCGTCGGTCCAGGTCAGCGGGGTGGGTAGGGTCTGGTCGTACGGCACGTCGCGCTTGCCGAAGCCCACGATCGCGCGGCCTGGCTCGGGAGTCGACAGCACCTCGCCCCAGACCTCCAGGGCCGGTTGCAGCGATGGTCCGTCCTGGCCGGCTCGCAGTGGTGAGGTGACCTCGTACGAGCCGTGGTCGTGGGTCAGGTAACAGCCGCTGCGCAGGACCGTACGCACCGGCTTGCTGAGCGTGCCGATGCGCTCCGCCGCCGCCACGACGCGGTCGAAGTAGGAGCTGCCGCCGGCGGTGAAGACAATCTCGTCGCCGTCGAAGTGTCCCGCCTTGTCGATCTCGCCGAGCAGCTCGACCATCCGGCTGAGCACGTCGTCGACCTCGGCCAGCGTCTGTGGCTCGCGGTTGGAGCCGGCGACGCCCTCGAAGGCCTCCACGCCGGCCAGCCGCAGCGCCGGCGAGGCGGCGATGCTCGCGGCGACCTTCAGCGCCTCGGCGTGGTCGCGTACGCCGGCGCGGCCGGCCGGCATGCCGACCTCCAGGAACACCGGCAGCTGCCGGCGTACGCCGGCGAGCAGCGCCGTCATCCGGTCGACCGTGTAGCTGGAATCGACCAGGCAGAACATCTCGAACTCCGGATCGGCGTCGAGCTGCTGGCCGACCCAGCGCAGCGCGGCCGGGTTGACCAGCTCGTTGGCCAGGATGATCCGGCGTACGCCGAAGGACCGCATGATCCGCGCCTGGCTGGTCGTCGCGGCCGTGACACCCCAGGCGCCGGCGTCCAGCTGGCGGAGGAACAGCTGCGGCGCCATCGGCGTCTTGCCGTGCGGCGCCAGCGAGACGTTGTGCTCGGCGCACCAGTCGGCCATCAGCTTCAGGTTGTGCTCGAGCGGCTCCTGTTTGAGCACGAGCACCGGGAACATGAAGTCGGTCAGCTGCCAGCCGGCGGACGCGACCGTGCCGATCGTGTGCGTCGTGTCGGTCGCCGGAAAGCCTTTGTATTGAGCGTCGATCGGCTCGCGGATCAGCTGCTCGTACGAAGCGGTCCTCACCCGGAGCACTCTCTCATGCGCCCGTCTGCATCGATACCGGCCGACCGGATCAGGACCACACCAAAGTGTCGGTCCGCGCTGGCCCAGACCCTAGCATCCAGGCCATGGACGACATCGCGGAGAGATACATAAAACTCGTGCTGGCGCTCGGACGACACGACCCTGACTATGTCGACGCATACTACGGACCGGCGCATTGGCGAGAGGACGCTGAGCATCTGACGCCCGCGCAGATCGGCACAGCGGCTCGTGCCGCGGCGGCCGAGTTGCCACCGGACAGCCAGCGCGGCCGGCAACTCGCCGGACAGCTGCGCGCGATGGCCGCGCGTGCCGACATTATCGGCGGCGCGACGCCGAGCTTCGACGAGGAGTCGGCGGCCATCTACGGCGCCGTCGACCCCGGCCACACCGAGGAGGAGTTCGCGGCCCTGGTCAGCGAGCTGGACGACGTACTGCCTGGAACCGGCACCGCGGCCGAGCGATACGCCGCTCTCGCGCGGAACGTCGTGGTGGACCCGGACAAACTCGAGCAGGCCGTCAAGGTCGCGATCGCCGAATGCCGTGAGCGTACGGTCGCGCGGCTGGACCTGCCGGACGACGAGAGCTTCGACCTCGAGCTCGTCACCGGCCAACCCTGGAGCGGCCAGAACACCTATCTCGGCGGCGCACGCAGCCGGATCCAGGTCAACGTCGACATTCCGATCCACATCGACAGGGTCCTCGACCTGGCCGGCCACGAGGGGTATCCCGGCCATCACGTGGCCGGTGTCCTGCACGAACAGCGGTTGGTGGCCGAACGCGGCTGGCTTGAGTTCACCATCTATCCCCTCTTCAGCCCGATGGCGCTGATCCTGGAGGGGACCGCGATGCTGGCCGTCGACGTCGCTTTTCCCGGCACCCAACGACTCGACTACCTGCGCGAGGTCCTTGCCCCGCTGACCGCGCTCGATCCGGCGCAGGTGACCGACTACCACCGGGCTCGACGGATCGCCGAACGCCTCGACTTCGCCACCAATGAGGTCGCTCGCCGGCACCTCGGCGGGACCATGGACGAGGCTGAGGCGGTCCGCTGGCTTACCGCTTACGCGTTGATGACACCAGAGCAGGCAACGAAAAGGCTCGACTTCATGCGTCGCTATCGCGCCTACGTCATCAACTACAACCTCGGCCGCGAGGTCGCGCGCGCCGAGCTGGACGCCCGCGGCGGCACCATGGACGACCCGGCCAGGCAGTGGGAGGCGTTCGCGGATCTCATCCTGACACCGGGTCGTTGAGGTCCACTTTCAAGCTCAACTTTTCTTGCTTGCATACATTCCACACGAACCCACCCCCCACCCGATCTGGGTGGGGGCCAACTTTGGCGGGTGCGTACGACGGTTTCGCGCCGGACCGGCGGATGGTGAGCAGAGCTAATCGGTCACGTCGGCGACGTGTTGGGAGAAGCCCCACTGATGGCCTTCGAGATCCTCGACCAGATAGTTGCGGTCGCCGTAGGGCTTGGTCTCCGGCTCGGCGATCACCGTCGCGCCGGCCGCCCTGGCGCGGGTGAAGTGGCTGTCCACGTCCTCCACGTACACGTGCACGAGGTGGCTCGCCTCGCGTGGCACCTGGTAGTCCGGCGATGGACAGCCGAGCATGACCACGGCGTCGCGGAAGGAGACCTCCGCGTGCGAGATGTCGCCGTCCGGGTTTTTCGTCCGCGTGCGCTCGGTGAAGCCGAAGGCCTCGGTCAGAAAATCGATGGCCGCGGCGACGTCGCGGTAGTAGAGGTACGGCGTGATGACCGGATAGCCAGCCGGCGGACTTTGCACCATGGTGATCTCCTCAACTGAGTTTCTGGTGAAGACCTCCAGGATCAGACTGCCGCGCCGGCCTGGATTGCACAAAACTGAAACACCACGACCGAATCCGGGGGGTGACTGCAACGACTCGACCTCGGAGAGTGCATGCTGACCAGATGGCACGGTCGTCGGATGCGCGTAACGGGTCCATCCCGACCATCTGCCTGGTCGGCGCGGCCGCGGCCGCCGTGCTCATCGTCGTGCTCGACTGGGTCCAGGGGCCGCTGACGCCCTATCTGGCGATGCTGGTCGGTCCGCCGCTGCTCGCGGCCACCTACTGCACGGCCCGGCAGGTGGCCCTGGTCGGCGCGCTGAGCACCGCGCTGTGCCTGGCCTGGCCGTTCGTGCAGGCGGCCGGCCTGGACCTGGAGTCCTCGACGCGTACGGTCGCGGTCGCCGCGGCCACCGGCATCGGCTGCCTGCTCGCCTCGCTGCGCAGCCGCGAAGGCAAGGCGGTCGCCGAGCTCAACCGGGCGGCCAAGGAGGCGCAGCAGGCGATCCTGCGCGACATCGACCCGGAGATCGGCCAGCTGCGGGTCGCGCACCGCTACATCTCGGCCACCGCCGGCGCGGAGATCGGCGGCGACCTGTACGAGGCGCTGGAGACGCCGTACGGCGTGCGGCTGCTGATCGGCGACGTACGCGGCAAGGGCCTGGAGGCGGTCCGGCTGGCCTCGACCGTGCTCGGCTCGTTCCGGCACGTGGCACACGAGCGCGCCGACCTGCGCGCCGTGGTCGCCGACCTGGACCGCGCGGTGGCCAGGTCGGTCGGCTACGAGGACTTCGTCACCGCCGCCGTGGTCGAGGAGCGCGGCGGCACGCTGACCGTGCTCAACTGCGGACATCCGCCCCCACTGCTGCTGCGCGACGGTGGCGTCACCCCGCTCGACCCGCCGGCGCCGGCGCCGCCGCTCGGCTTCCTGCCGGTGGCCCGGCCGCGCGTCGAGCGGCTGCAGCCAGGCGACCGGCTGCTGCTCTACACCGACGGCATCGCCGAGGCGCGCCGCGACGGGGAGTTCTTCCCGCTGGCCGAGCGGTCCTGGCGGATCCTCGGCCACGGCACCGTCAAGGACGGCCTGGTCTCGCTGGAAAACGCGCTGAAGGACTGGGTCCGCAACCTGCTCGACGACGACATCGCCCTGGTCCTGCTCGAATACGCCGGCGCCGGCAGCACCGGCACCAGCCAGCCGATCCCGGCCTGGGAATGGGACGCCGCCGTCGAGGAGTAGGTCAGCGGCAGGCGGTCAGCGCACCCGTCTGCAGCAGCTGCGTGACCAGGCCCCTCGGGCCGGCCACCAGCAGGGTGATCCGGCCGTTCAGGAAGACGAAGGCCATCACGTTGGACCGGCCGATCGTGTATGCCTGGTCGCGCGGTGTCGGCACGGCCACCAGCTGAGCCGCGTCGATGGTCCGCTTCAGCTCGTCCTCGGTCATGCCGACGATCGCGTGGTTCGGCGTGTGGAAGACCTCGCCGGAGGCCACCACGATGGCGATCTGGCCGTCGGACACACCGATCCGCAGCGGCGCGCCCTTGTACGTCCCCAGTGGCACGTACGTCGCCGGGCATTTCGACACGGCTGCCGGCGTGGACAGCTTCCCCGCCTTGGCCAGCGGCTCCGCGTCGGCGCCGATCAGGTAGGGATCGATGCCGTCGGCGTTGATCTCGTACGGCTGCGGGGTCGGTGACGCGTCCGGTGGACCTGCCTGACTGGTGGGGGTGCCGCCGGCCGGGTCGATCGCGGTGCCGAGGTGCGGTCGCATCAGGCCGACCACGCCGGCGAGCGCGATGACCAGCACCACGGCGGTGGTCGCGGCGGTCGTCGCGAACAGGTGGTGCTTACGCCGCAGCGCTCGTCCGCGCACCATCGACAGACCCAGCCGCTGCTCGGTTGCGACCGGCGGCTCGACGTCGTCGAGATGGCGAAGGTCGAGGTCGATCACCGGTCACCTCCGTTCCGGGTATGTCGAAGGACGGTGCCGGCCCGCCGGCACCGGTCGAACAAACGCTGGTCAGCAGTCGAAGACGGTCCCCGACTTGAGTTTCTCGACCACGCTCTGCTTGGTGCCGGCCAGCAGGTTGCTGACCTGGCCGTCGGTGACCACGAAGCCGACGACATGGACGGTGCCGACGGTGTACGCGTAGCTCGCGCCGACCTTCGCGACCGGCAGCAGCTGCGCGCCATAGACCTCGGCCAGCCGAGCCTCCGGCATCCCGACGTACGCGCCGCTGGGGGTCACGTATTCCAGGCCCTTGGCCTCGACCAGCCCCACGAAACCCGGTGGCTCCGCAACGATCCGCAGCGTCGCCGGGTCGAGCTTGCCGGTCGGCGCGTACACGTTGGGACAGGCCGCGCTCACCGGCCGCAGGGGCAGCGTGCCGTCGGCCTGCAGCAGCTTGGTCGGCGTGCCGATCATGTACGGCCCCACGCCGTCGGTGCTGAGCACCTCGCTGAGCTTGACGTCCCGGGTCGCGGTCGGCGCCGAGGGATCGGGCAGCGGTGTCGCGGTCGGCGGAGCGATCGCGGTGGAGTTGGTGGTCCCGCCGGCCGCCGGCACGCCGCCGGTCGGCCCGAGGTGTGTGCGTACCAGGCCGACGACACCGGCCAGCGCGACGACCAGCACGACGGCCGCCATGGTCGCGCCGGCGGTCAGCGCGCCGCGGCGGCGCCGCAACTGGCGGCCGCGGGTCACCGCGGCCTCCAGCCGGCTGTCGGTGGCGACCGGCGGCTCGGGGTCGTCCAGTCCGCTGAAGTCCAGGTCAGACACGGTCACGCACCTCCCCTCCGGCCAGGTTGTCGCGTACGAGCGCGGCGGCTCTGGAGGCGGTCGACTTGACCGTGCCGACGGAGCAGCCGAGCAGCTCGGACACCTCGCGCTCGGACAGGTCGGCGACGTATCGCAGGATCAGCACCTCGCGCTGCCGCTTGGACAGCGCCTGCAGCGCCTCCTGCAGGTCCAGCCGCTCGACGCGGTGCGGGTCGCCGCCGGTGTCCGGCTCCAGCAGGGCTGGCTCGCGGCGCCGCCAGCGGACCCGCCGGCGCACCTCGTCGACCGCGAGGTTGCCGGCGACCCTGGCGACCCACGGCTCCGCGTGCGCGCTCACGGTCCGCCAGCGCGCGTACGCCCGGGCACACGCCTCGGCGGCCACGTCCTCGGCCTGGCTCCGGTCACCGAGGATGCGGTATCCGACCCGGTACGCGAGCGCGAAGAGATCGCGGAAGCAAGCCTCGTAGGGCTGTCCGGTCACAGCTCCCATTGCCTCCGCCTTCGGCCGGCGCACCGCCACAGTCACCGTCAGATATATCCCGCCTTTCCGGTCTGAACGTCCGCCTCAAGGACCATTGCGTCGCGCCTTCTGACGTATCAACGCGCGGACGTACGCCGAGGTTGAGCGCGGTTTCACAGCCAACCTCTGTTGTGCCGCGTTACCAGCGGGTAATATCAGGAGTTACTGACGGGTAATAGAGCACTTGACCCCTGCTGGCGAGGGAAGCGATCACGATGGCGCACTACAAGAGCAACCTCCGGGACCTCGAGTTCAACCTCTTCGAGGTGTTCGGGACCGCCGACCGGCTGGAGAAGGGGCCGTTCACCGAGCTCGACGCGGACACGGTCCGCAACATCCTGTCCGAGGTCGACCGGTTCGTCCGCGAGGACCTCGCGGTGCCGTTCGCGGACGCGGACCGCAACCCGCCGGTCTTCGACCCGAAGACCCACGAGGTCACCATGCCGGAGAGCTTCAAGGCGACCTTCGGCCGGCTGATGGACTCCGGTTACATCGGCCTCGACCTGCCGGAGGAGCTCGGCGGCACGGCGTCGCCGCGCGCGCTCTGGTGGTCGATCGCCGAGCTCGTGCTCGGTGCCAACCCGGCCGCGTTCATGTACGCCGGCGGCCCGTCCTTCGCCGGCACGTTCTGGCGGCTCGGCACCGACGAGCAGAAGAAGTGGGCGCAGATCTTCGTCGACCGCAAGTGGGGCGCCACCATGGTGCTCACCGAGCCGGACGCCGGCTCGGACGTCGGCGCCGGCCGGACGAAGGCCATCCCGCAGCCGGACGGCACCTGGCACATCGAGGGCGTCAAGCGGTTCATCACCTCGGCCGAGCACGACCTGACCGAGAACATCATCCATTACGTGCTGGCCCGGCCGGTCGACACGCCTGGCGCCGGTGGCCCCGGCACCAAGGGCCTGAGCCTGTTCATGGTGCCCAAGTTCCACTTCGACCACGAGACCGGCGAGCTCGGTGAGCGCAACGGCGCGTACGTCACCAACGTCGAGCACAAGATGGGCCTGAAGGCCTCGACCACCTGTGAGCTGACCTTCGGCGACGGCGAGCCGGCGGTGGGCTGGCTGGTCGGCGAGGTGCACGACGGCATCCGGCAGATGTTCAAGATCATCGAGTACGCGCGGATGCTGGTCGGCACCAAGGCCATCGCGACGCTTTCCACCGGCTATCTCAACGCGCTCGAATACGCGAAGACGCGCGTACAGGGCGCCGATCTGACCAAGCAGACCGACAAGACCGCGCCGCGCGTGACGATCACCCACCACCCCGACGTACGCCGTGCGCTGATGCTGCAGAAGTCCTACGCGGAGGGCCTGCGCGCTCTGGTGCAGTTCACCGCTTCTGTGCAGGACGAGGTCATCCAGGCCCGGCACGCCGGCGACGCGGAGGCCGAGAAGGCCGCCGAACACCTCAACGACCTGCTGTTGCCGCTGGTCAAGGGCGGCGGCTCGGAGCGGTCGTACGAGCTGCTGGGGTCGCAGACGCTGCAGACCTTCGGCGGCTCCGGCTTCCTGCAGGACTATCCGATCGAGCAGTACATCCGCGACTCCAAGATCGACACGCTCTACGAAGGCACCACCGCCATCCAGGGCATGGACCTGTTCTTCCGCAAGATCGTCAAGGACAACGGCCAGGCGCTCACCGCGCTGGCGACCCGGATCCAGGCGACCGTCAACGCCGACGACGGCAACGGCCGGCTCAAGCAGGAGCGCGCCGCGGTCGGCGCCGGCCTGGCGGCCGTGCAGGGGATGCTCGGCACGATGGTCGGCCACCTGATGTCGGCGCAGGAGGACGTACGCAACGTCTACAAGGTCGGCCTGAACACCTCGCGCTTCCTGCTGTCGCTGGTCGACCTGGTGGTCGGCTGGCTGCTCGTACGGCAGGCCGAGGTCGCGCTGGCCGCGCTGGACCGCGGCGGTCTCAAGCCGGCCGACGAGGCCTTCTACACGGGGAAGCTGGCCGCGGCGAAGTTCTACACCGAGACCGTGTTGCCGGAGCTGGCGGCGCGCAAGGTGATCGTCGATTCGACCGGCCTCGACCTCATGGACGTGCCGGAAGAGGCCTTCTAGAAGGCCTCACCACGGCACGCGGCCGCGGTCGTTGAAGAAACCGCCGGTGGTGTCGGCGGTCAACGCGAGGTCGACGATGACGCGCGCCCCTTCCGCGACCGTACGCGTGCCGCGGTGCCGGGTCATGTCGGTGGCCGTGTAGCCGGGCGTTGCCGCGTTGATCCTGATGTGCGGCAGCGCCTTGGCGTACTGGACCGTGAGCATGTTCAACGCCGCCTTCGACGACGAATAGGCCATCCGCAGGCCGGCGTCGCCGCCGAAGTCGGTGCCGCCGCTGGTCAGCGACATCGACGCGGTCGTGCTGGAGACGTTCACGACGCGCGGCTCGGCCGACCTGTTCAGCAGCGGCAACATGGCGTGCACGACCGTGACCACGCCGAAGACGTTGACCTCGTACGTCTGTCGCATCTCGGCCGCGGTCGTCCGCTCGGCCAGCTGGTCGACGACCGCGCCGGCGTTGTTGACCAGGATGTCGAGCCGGCCGTAGGTGGCCTCCAGCCAGCCGGCGACCTCCCGTACGCTGCCGGCGTCGGTCACGTCGAGCCGCATCGGGACCACCGTCCCGGCCAGCTCGCGCGCCGCCTCCTCGCCGCGCTCACGGTCACGGCTTCCGAGCACGACGACCACGCCCCGCTCGGCGAGCTGTCGCGCGGTCTCCTTCCCCAGTCCCTTGTTCGCACCTGTCACCAGCGCCACCGGATTCGATGTCATGTTACAAGTCGTATCACAAGATACGAGCTGTATCATCAGGTCCGTGGAACGAGCGCGCGCGGCCGAGCGGACGAGAGCCAACATCCTGGTCGCCGCTCGGCGCCAGCTGATCGCGGCCGGCTTCCGTAACCTCAGCCTCGAGCAGGTCGCTGCCGACGCCGAGGTCACCCGAGTGACGATCTACCGGAAGTTCGGCAACAAGCTCGGTCTGCTCGACGCGGTCGCGGAAGACCTGTCACAGCGCGCCGGCCTGGTGACCGGCGTGCGTGCGGCGGCAGCGTTGGACAACCCGGTCGCGGCCTTCCGCGCCATGGTCGCTGAGCTGTGCCGTTTCTGGCGTACGGACCCCGATCTGTTTCGCCGATTGATCGGCCTGGCGGCTGTCGATCCGGAGGCGCACCAGGTCGTCAGCAGTCGAGAAGGTTGGCGCTTCGACCAGGTGGAGCTGTTCGTCACGCGGCTCGCCGAAGAGAGTCGACTTCGTCAGCCGTTCGATGTCGATACGGCGGTCGCCGCGGTCGGTGCGATCACCAGCTTCACGACCTGCGACGAGCTGGCGACCAAGCTTGGCCGCGGCCGCGTCCGGCTCGATGACCTGCTGCTGGCGATCCTCGCCGGAGTCGTACGCCTCGACTGACCGATCGGCGTGCAACGGTTTCGGTCACCGGACCCGTCCTCACGGTGTGGAGGCCACCTGGTCTCCGCCATTTCGGGGAGGGATGTCCATTGCACACAAGACGAATCGTCGGTGTGGCGGTTTTGGCTGGCGCGTTGGCATTGACGGCCGGGCCGGCACAGGCCGCGCCGACCGATATCTCGCCGCAGCGGGTCGCCGGCTCGTACGCATCGGACGGACTGCACGTCTTTGTCCGCGGCACGACCAACTATCTCTACGAAAAGGTCGTCACGGCCACTGGTCAGCAAACACCGTGGAAGGTGCTCGACACCACGCCGCTGTCCAGCTCGCCAGCGTCCACAGTGGACAGTGACGGCCGGGTTTACGTTGCCGCGCGGGCTCAGAACGGCACCGTGCTCTATCGCTGGCGTGAGCCGGACGGCAGCTGGACCGGTTGGAAAAACGTCGGCGGCACGACGTACGGCGCGCCGGCGTTGCAGGCTGTTCCCGACCAGGGACAGCAGATGGCGAGCGTCGTGGTCGCGGCCAGAGACGGCGCCGGGCGCGCGCAGCTGCGCGTTTTCCAGCCAGGCAGCCTGACTCCGCCGTCACCGGTGTACGCGCAATGGATCGCGCTGGACAGCCAGGTGCTCAGCGCGGCACCGATGCTGTCGGCCGGCAAGGCATGCCCGGCGCCTGACGACATCATGCCGCCCAATGTCGCGTATTTCCAAGGACGTTCGACCGGCGGCACCGGCATCAGCCGGTTTTTCTGCGCCGGGCGGCCGGACACCTGGAGCCCGACGGTCGGCACGACCGCGTCCGGCGTCGACGCCGACGGCCGGGGACGTGTCTGGTATCGCGGCACAAATGGCGCGCTGTGGGCCAACGACTCCGAGGTTGGTGTGCCGGAGGACCAGCTCCGGATCGCCAGTACGCCGTCGGTCGCTGGTTATCGCGTGCCGGTTTTCGAGCAGCCGCAGACCGATCCGGATTCGCTGCTGATCAGGGACAACAACGGCACCAGCTGGCTCTACGCACCGGCCGCCGGCGACGGCAGCGGCGGCACCTGGACCAATCTCGGCGGCATCGCGACCTGAGAGGCGGAGAAATGCGGTTATTCCGAAGAATCATCTACGCGGCGGCAGGAGTGTCACTGGGGATCCTGAGCGCCGCGACGGCGGCGCAGGCGGCGCCGTACGACATCTCACCGCAGCGCGTCGCCGGCGCGTACGCGGCCGACGGACTGCACGTTTTCGTACGCGGCACGACCGGCTATGTCTATCAGAAGCTCGTGTCGCCGGCCGGTCAGCAGAGTGCCTGGGCGATGATGGGGACGCAGGTGGCAAGCTCGCCGGCGGCGGCCGTCGACGAGGATCGTCGCGTTTACGTCGCGGCCAGAGCGAGCAACGGCAACGTGCTGCTGCGCTGGCGCGAGCCGACCGGCGCGTGGACGGCCTGGCACAACATCGGCGGCACCACCTACGGCGCTCCGTCGTTGCAGGCGGCGCCGGAGGCCGGTGACGGTGAGGATGCGTATCTGGCGGTCGCGGCGCTCACCGCCAGCGGCACGATCCAGGTGCGACTGTTCAAGCCGGGGACGCTGCTGCCACCGAGCAACGGAGCGTCCTGGACCGGCTGGCGGACGGTCGACGGCCAGGTCACGACCGCCGCGCCGATGCTGAGCCTCGCGCATGCGTGCACCACTCCGTTCGGCCTGCCGAACGTCGCGTATGTCCAGGCCCGTACGGCCAACGGCACCGGCGTCGAACGTCCGCTGTGCCTGACCACGCCCGGGGGAGACTGGCGGCCGACCGTCAGCGACACCACGGCCTCCGGCATCTCGTACACACCGGGCAGCTCCAACGCCGGTCACAACATGTACTGGTATCGCGGCACGGATGGCGCGCTGTGGGCCAGTGGCGTGCGGGTCGGCGTGCCGGCGGACGGACGGCGACTGGCCGGCACGCCGACCGTCGCCGGCTATCGGATGCCGCCGCTGGACATCTTTCCGATGGATCCGCTGACCGTGCTGGTGCGCGACGACCAGGGCGGTGCCTGGATCTATCAGCCGCCGTCCGACCAGGTCGGCACCGGCGACACCGGTGGCACCTGGACCAGCCTCGGCGGCGTCGCCACCTGACCTCGTGCAACCGATCCGCCGGCCAGTCCCGTCATCGGGATGACAGGCGAGGAGGAGACGGCGATGCGCGTACGGCCAGGGACGAGCTGACAGCGGATGTCCGTACTGTCCACTACGGCGGTTTGGTCCCCACCGCGCCGTCGCGTTACAACTGTCGACGTGCGCACGGAGGAGCGGGACGCCTACGTCGAGTACGTCACCGCGAGCACACCGCGACTGCGCCGGATCGCCACCCTGCTCGCCGGCGATCCGGCTCGTGGCGACGACCTGCTGCAGGAGACGCTGACCCGGCTGTTCGTCCACTGGAAACGCGCCAGCAAGGCCGACAACCTGGACAGATACGTGCACCGGATGCTCTATCGGGTCTTCATCGACGACCGGCGGCGCAAATGGGCCAGCGTACGGTTGCTGGACCAGATGCCGGAGGCCGAGCACGCGGCCGCCGATCCGGCCGAGGCGCTGGCGGTCCGAAACGCCTTGCGTCAAGTGCCGAAAGGGCAGCGAGTGGTGCTCGTCCTGCGATACTTCGGCGACCTTTCCGTGCAGGAAGCGGCCGACGTGCTCGGCTGCTCGACCGGCACGGTGAAAAGCCAGACCGCACGGGGGTTGGAAGCGCTGAAGACGGCGTTGAACCCACCTGCGGGAGCCACCCGATGACCGATCCACACGAGGACGAAACACGGCGGTTGCTCGGCGTGGCCGCTGACACCGAGGTGCCGTCGGCGGTCGACGTGAACCGCGCGGTCGCCGACGGCACCAGGCGCGTACGCCGCCGGCGGCTGATCGCCAGCGTCGCGGCGGTCGTCGGACTCGCGGCCATCGGACTCGGCACGGTCGGCGGCCTGAGCCTCGGCCGCGGCACGCCGGCGCCGCCGCTGTCCAGCGCACGCCAGAGTCCGCCGCCGATGCCGTCCGCGCTGGCCACCGGTCCGGTCGTGGCGCCGGCGAACCTCGGCGACATCTCGCCGCAGCGGGTCGCCGGTGCGGCGACCCGGAACGGGCTGCTGGTCGCGACCCGCGGCAGGGATGGCCGGATCAACGTGCGTACGCCCGGATCCGGCGTGTGGACCGCGCTCGACGGGCCGGTCACGTCGTCGCCTTCGGCCACCTCGCTCGGCAACGACGTTTATCTTGCCGCGCGCGGGAAAACTGGCGATGTGCTGCTGCGATGGACGAGTGGCGGCACTTGGACGGACTGGACCTCGCTCGGTGGCGGACCGACGACGTCGGCTCCGTCGATCACCGCGATCGGCGGCAAACTTCTCGTGACCGTACGGAAATCAGCCGACGAGCTGGAATACGCGGTGGTGCGGCCCGCCGACCTGGACGCGAACTGGCTGGCGACCGGCGTGACCACCTCGGCGGCGCCGATCGCCATGCCGATCGGGGACGCGCGCGGCTGCGCCGCCGTCACCACCCGCGGAGACGGCGATGCCAAGGTCTATCGCCAGCAGATCTGTGCGGACGGCTCGTCCAGCACCGGGATGGTGAAGCCGTTTTTCGACACGCGCGTTTCGTCCGGCGCGTCCATCGTCGGCGGACTGGTGTGGTTTCGCGGCCTCAACGGACATCTGTGGCTGTGGTCCGGCGGTGGTGCGCCGACGCAGATCGGCACTCCGCCAAATATCGCGACCACCCGAATCGCCTGCACGCCAACGGTTGTCATGTCCAGTTCCGACACGCTGGTGGTCCTGGTGCGTACGCCGACCGCCGAGGTGTGGGCTTACACGGCGCCCCTATCCGCGCCGACGCGAGGACAGTGGGAACCGTACGGCGGCTATGCCTCCTGAGCTTTCTTCGCCGCCTTCTTCGGCTTGGCCGGCGTGGAAATCCGTTGCACGGCACGCATTTTGTTGAGCACGTCCAGCGCCGCCACCTTGTAGGACTCGGCCAGCGTCGGATAGTTGAACACCGCGTTGACGAGATAGTCGACCGTGCCGCCGCAGCCCATCACCGCCTGTCCAATGTGGACGAGCTCGGTGGCGTTCGTACCGAAGACGTGTACGCCGAGCAGCTTGCGGTCCTCGTTGGACACCAGGATTTTCAGCATGCCGTAGGAGTCGCCGATGATCGCGCCACGCGCCAGCTCGCGATAGCGCGCCACGCCGACCTCGAACGGGATCGACGACTCGGTCAGCTCGTCCTCGGTCTTGCCGACGAAGCTGATCTCCGGGATCGAATAGATGCCGATCGGATAGAGCTGCGACAGATGTTCCACCGGCTCACCGAAGGCGTGGTGCACGGCGACCCGGCCCTGCTCCATGCTTGTCGCCGCCAGCGCCGGAAAACCGATGACGTCGCCGACCGCGTAAATGTGCGGCACAGTGGTCTGGAAATTGTCGTCGACCTTGATCCGGCCCCGGTTGTCGGCTTCCAGGCCGGCGGCTTCCAGGCGCAGCTCGTCGGTGACACCTTGCCGACCGGCCGAATACATCACCGTGTCGGCGAGCAGTTTCTTGCCGCTCTGCAACAAGGTCAGCGTCATGTCCTCGTGGCGCTCCACCGCAGCGACGGTTTCCCGGAAGCGGAAGGTCACCGCGAGGTCGCGGAGGTGATATTTCAGCGCTTCCACGACCTCCAGGTCGCAGAAGTCGAGCATCCGCTCGCGCGATTCCACCACCGTCACCTTCGAGCCGAGCGCGGCGAACATCGACGCGTACTCGATGCCGATCACCCCGGCGCCGACCACCACCAGCGAGCGCGGAATGCGGTCGATCCGCAGGATCTGGTCGGCGTCCACCACCGTACGCCCGTCGAAGTCCACAGTGGACGGACGCGCCGGTTTGGTGCCCACCGCGATGACGATCTTGTCGGCGGACACCTTCCGCTCGTCGGAGCCGTCCTCGTTGCGGATCGCGATCGTGTGGTCGTCCAGGAAACGCGCCGAGCCGGTGAGCAGCGCGACGCGGTTGCGGCCGAGCTGGCTGCGGATCACGTCGACCTCGCGGCTCACCACGTGCTGCGTACGCGCCGCCAGGTCGCCGAAGGTGATGTCCTCCTTGACGCGATAGCTCTGGCCGTACAGCTCGCGCTGGTTGAGGCCGGTCAGATAGAGGACCGCTTCGCGCAGGGTTTTCGACGGGATCGTCCCGGTGTTGATGCAGACGCCGCCGACCATGT
Source organism: Fodinicola acaciae (assembly GCF_010993745.1). Lineage (NCBI taxonomy): Bacteria > Bacillati > Actinomycetota > Actinomycetes > Mycobacteriales > Fodinicola > Fodinicola acaciae. The sequence goes on along the minus strand of NZ_WOTN01000004.1, from coordinate 420,788 downwards.
GCCGCCGGTCGACAATGGCCACCCGGCCGCCCAGCTTCGCGCCGGCGATCGCGGCCTTCTGGCCGCTCGGCCCGGATCCGAGCACCAGCAGGTCGAAGTCGTACATGTCGTCGGTTCTCCCCTTCGGCTGGACCGGCCATCCGCCATCCATGCTGCATCCCGCCCGGCCCGGCTCGCTACCTGAGCCGCGGAGCGCGCCTGGTTGGTGCACATTGCGGATGCGTCGACGGCCGGTGCACCTGCGGCCGAGGCCGGCTGGCTCGCTCATTGTCGCGAGTGTCCATGGCGTGTTGGAGGAGTTCGGCGAGATTGGCGTGCGTCTGCAAGCCAACCGTCATGTCCTGGCCGGGTTTGTTCGCGGGAAGCTGATGTGCGCGTCCGCCTGCCGGTCGGTCATCGGCCCGGTGAAGGCCGGCAACGGCTCCGACTTCTGGGTTTTCGCCTGCTCGTACGACAGCGGCTTGTGCGTGAAGCCGATGTAGGCGATGTCGTCGCGAGTGGTGTGACCATTGCTCAACGCGGCGGGCCGCTCGTTCTGAAACCACGTCCGTCCCTCGTACGGCGCCGTGTTGATGACACCGACCTGTCCGTCCACCTCGCGCGTACTGCGTCGAAAGCCCCTCTCGCCAGACCAACGCGGCGAACTTCGGAAAGCTCAGGTCTGCCTTGTCGTCCCGAATCCGTCCGGCGATCTCCGGCCGGTCGGCGACGGCGGCTGCCAGGTGTGGCCGCAGGACACCGGCCATCTCGTCGTCCCAGAGGTCCGGTTTGTCGATCGTCTCGGCGTCGGCGAGGCGTTCCAGCGTTACGGTCGGTCGCTGGTGAGTCCGGACTGGCGCCTTCACCGGGAAACATCAACCCGTGCTGAGTGAACGCGAGCTGAATGGTGCCGTTGGTCCGTGTCCAACCGGCGACCGTACCCGGATAGGAGACCTTGAGAGGCGCTGGCGTTGTCTCCGCGGTCACCAGCACCGGCCCCACATCCGGACCACCAAGCATCGCCGAGAGGTGTTGCGCGAACCTGTCCGCCGCGTCGATGGTTGCCGACCGCGCGGTGCCGAGGCGATCCTCGTCGACTGCGTCGGCCGGAAGATCCAGCTGCCAGGCCGGCCAAGGGTGGCTGATCTGGACACTTGTGGACCACGCGTTGACGGCGCCTCCGCCGGGGAGGTCGAAGTCGATGGTGACAGTGCCGTTTGGCATTTCGGTGTCGGGAGGACGGGTTGCCAGCCGGTGGCGGCTTGTACGCGCTTGCCGTAGTCGCGGCCGAGCAGCGAGTCGTTCACCGGCAGCCAGAACACCGACCAGTCCTCGACCGCGGCCAGGTCGCGTACGACCGCGTCGAACAGTGCGAGGTCCGCTTTTTCGGCGTTGGCGTACTCATCGATCACTCCCCGTCAGAATATGTCGCAGATGTCATCATGCCCGGTCCGGCGCAACGTGAAAAGTCAGTCGAAGTTTGCTCATTAATACTTTACTAACCCGGTCCACCTTGTCCCAATTCACCGTGATTCACCGCGACAGCAAGGCAAAATTCCCGCTCGTCCGGGAGAATTATTTGCATTTTGCTTGCGGCCGGCGATCGCAGGGGAGAAAGTCTCTGCGACACCTGTGAAACTGGCGGAAGGGGCTTACCACCGTATGCGTCAACACCACCTGATCGCCGCCGCGGCGGCCGGGGCCGCGGTGGCGCTGGTCGCGCCGTTCGGCACCACGGCCGGATTCGCGGCACCAAACAACGGCCGTGCGGCCGTACGTGACGCGCAGCCCGACTGGGTGCGGCACAGCACGCCGACCGGCGCAGCCAACCCCAGCCAGCAGGTGACCGTCAAGCTCTACCTGGCCGGCCAGAACACCGCCGGCCTGGCCTCCGCGGTACGCGCGGTGAGCGACCCGGCCAGCCCGCGCTACCGGCATTTCCTGACGCCAGACCAATATCGCGCGCAGTACGCGCCGAGCGACGGCGCCGTCGCCGCCGTGCGGCAGTTCCTCGACGCCAACGGCCTGAAGGTCAGCCAGATCCCCGACAACCGCCTGTACGTCGCAGCGACCGGCACCGTCGACGCGGTGCAGAAGGCCTTCCAGACCTCGGTCAAGAACTACGCCAAGGACGGCCGTACGGTCCGCGCCGCCGCCTCGCAGACGACCGTGCCGGCCAGCCTGGCCAAGATCGTCACCGCGGTGTCCGGCATCGCCAGCGTCGGCAACACCATGAAGGCCGACCACACCGTCGACCCGGTGACGACCGCGCAGTCGCGTGCGGCCAAGGCCACCAGCAAGGCGAGCCCGGACGCGCCGCCGCCGGCCGCGTTCGTGCCGGCGCCGCCGTGCTCGGACTACTTCGCGCAGAAGCCGGGGACCGGCCTGCCGGCCGCCAACGGCAAGGTGCCGCCGTACGTGACGTGCGGCTACACGCCGGCGCAGCTGCAGGGTGCGTACGGTCTCAACCGCGCGGTCAAGGCCGGCTTCGACGGTCGCGGTGTCTCGGTCGCGATCATCGACGCGTACGCGGCGCCGACGATCCTGGCCGACGCCAACCGCTACGCCACCGACCACGGCCAGCCGGCCTTCCGGAAGGGCCAGTTCAAGCAGGTCCTGCCGGCGGCCTTCCGGTATGGCTACGACGACAAGGTCAACGGCGACCAGTGCGGTGAGCAGGGCTGGTACGGCGAGGAGACCCTCGACGTCGAGGCCGTGCACGCGGTCGCACCGGGTGCCAACGTCACGTACGTCGCCGGCGCGAGCTGCGACGACGGCGACCTGCTCGACGCCCTGAACAAGGTCGTCGACAAGAAGCTCGCCAACATCGTCTCCAACTCGTGGGGAAGCACCGGCGAGGGCGAGGACCCGGATCTGCTGCAGGGTTACCAGCAGGTGTTCTTCCAGGGCGCCCTGGAGGGGATCGGCTTCTACTTCTCCAGCGGCGACGCCGGTGACAACTCCACGGTCAACCAGGACGGCAAGCCGAGCGTCAACTTCCCGGCCACCGACCCGCTGGTGACCGCGGTCGGCGGCACCTCGCTCGCGGTCGACAAGAACAACGGCTATGGCGGCGAGACCGGCTGGTCGACCTTCTCCAGCACGCTCAAGGACGGCAAGTGGGGCCCGATCCCCGGCAGCTTCTCCGGTGGCGGCGGCGGTGGCACGAGCCAGCTCTTCGACCAGCCGTGGTACCAGCAGAAGGTCGTGCCGGCGTCCATCGCCAAGCGCTATGGCAAGCCGGCTCGCTCGATCCCGGACATCTCCGCGGTCGGCGACGCCAACACCGGCTTCCGGGTCGGTGAGACGCAGACCTTCCCCGACGGCTCGGTGAAATACGCCGAATACCGGATCGGTGGCACCAGCCTCTCGGCGCCACTGACCGCCGGCATCATCGCGCTGGCCGACCAGATTTCCGGTCGCCCGCACGGGTTCGTCAACCCGGCGATCTACGCGCTGGCCGGCAGTGCGGCGTTGCACGACGTACGCGCCGACCTGTCCGTGCCGTCGGTGGCGCGGGTCAACTTCAACAACAACGTCGACGCCAGCGCCGGCACGACGACGGTGCTGCGCACTTTCAACGTGAAGACCAGCATCTGGGTCCGGCCCGGCTATGACGACGTGACCGGTGTGGGTACGCCGAACGGCGAGGCCTTCCTGGCCACGCTCGGCTACGTCCACTAGCCCAAAAGACGGAACGCCCCTTCCCGTGCCGCACGGGAAGGGGCGTTCCGTTTTTCAGCTTCGGGGACGCAGGCGCAGGCCAAACATGCCGCCGTCGACGTTGAGCAGCGTGCCGGTGGTGGAGCCGGAAAGCGGCGACGCCAGATAGCAGATCGCGTGCGCGACCTCGTCGGCACTCACCAGCCGGCCCATCGGCTGGCGCGCTTCCAGCGCGGCTCGCTCGGCGGCCGGGTCGGGAGCGCTGTCCAGCAGCCGGCCGACCCACGGTGTGTCGGCGGTGCCGGGAGCAACCGCGTTCACGCGTACGCCGTCATAAACCGCGTCGGCGGCCATCGCCATCATCAGCGCGTGCAGCGCACCCTTGGTCGCGCTGTAGAGAGCGCGCTGCGGAATGCCAGCCACAGCGGCAATGGACGACGTGACGACCACGGAAGCGCGGTCGGAGGACCGCAAAGCAGGCAGCGCGGCGCGGATCGTACGCGCGACGCCGAAAACATTGACATCGAAGACGCGCAGCCATTCCTCGTCGGAGTTGTCCTCGACCGTCCCCTGCGCGCCGACGCCGGCATTGGCCACCACGACATCCAGCCGCCCAAACCGCGCCACGGCGGCGTCGACGGCCGCGCGTACGGCCGCGTCATCGGTGACATCGCAGGAAATTCCGACCAGCGGCGCCGGTACGTCGTCGGCTTTCACGTCCAGGCAGGCGACCTGAGCCCCACGGCTGGCCAACAACGTCGCCGCGGCCAGGCCGATGCCGGAAGCTCCACCGGTGACAATCGCCGCAGTGCCGTCGAAATCGGTCACGAGCTCCTCCATTCGGGTCCGTCCGGAAAACTGAACCGCGCCACCGACTCCGGATGCATCTCGGCACCGATGCCGGGGCTGTCCGGCGCCACGTACGCGCCGCCGCTGATCCGCGCCGGCACCTGGAAATGGTCGTGCAGGTGGTCGGCCCACTCCAGCGGCCGCCCGGCGTGCGTGCCGGACACTGCCACGTAGTCGAACATCGCCAGGTGCTGGACCAGCTCGGAAAGGCCGACGCCGCCGGCGTGCGGACACACCGGCGTACCAAATTTGGCCGCCAACAGCAAAATCGCCAGGTTTTCGTTGACGCCACCGACTCGGCACGCGTCGATCTGTACGACGTCGAGCGCCGAAGCCTGCAGGAGTTGCTTGAAAACAACGCGATTCTGTACGTGCTCACCGGTCGCGACCGGGATCGGCGACACGCCACGGCGGATCGCCGCGTGGCCGAGGACGTCGTCCGGTGAGGTTGGCTCCTCGATCCAGGCCGGCCGGAAGTCGCGCAGCTCGTTCATCCAGGCGATCGCCTCGGCCACGTCCCAGCGCTGGTTGGCATCGGTGGCCACACCGATGTCGTCGCCGACCACCTCGCGCGCCAACGCCATCCGGCGCTTGTCGTCGTCGAGGTTGTCGCCGACTTTCAGCTTGATCTGGCCGAAACCGGCCTCGACCGCCTGTTGCGCCAGCCGGGCCAGCTTCTCGTCGGAATAGCCGAGCCAACCCGGGGTGGTCGTGTACGCCGGATGTCCCTTGGCGCGTAACAAAGTCTCGCGTTCGGAGCGGCCGGCCTGCTGTGCGGTGAGCAGGTCGATCGCCTGGTCGCGGGTGAGAGCGTCGGTGAGATAACGGAAATCCACCAGGTCGACCAGCTCGTACGGCGTCAGGTCGGAAAGATATTTCCACAGTGGCTTGCCGGCCCTGCGGGTTGCCAGGTCCCAGACCGCGTTCACGACACAGCCGATCGCCATGTGCATGACGCCTTTTTCCGGGCCCAGCCAGCGAAGCTGCGAGTCGTAGACCAGCTCCCGATAGAAACCGCCGAGATCGCCGCAAAGGTCGTCGACGTCCCGGCCGACAATGTACGGCGCCAATGACCGTACGGCCGCGGCCACCACGTCGTTGCCGCGGCCGATGGTGAACACCATGCTGTACGCGACCGGACCGTCCGCGGTGTGCAGCGTCAGGTATGCGGCGGAATAGTCCGGATCCGGGTTCATCGCATCCGAGCCGTCCAGCTCCTTGGACGTCGGAAACCGTACGTCGGAGACGGTGATGGCATTTATCCGCGGCATGGCAGGTCCCCTCGAGAGCCGGCTTTACTCAGGACCCTAGCAAACCGCTCGGATTTCCTATAGGAAACTTCCTGTGACGCTATTCGCCGTCGGTGGTCGCCACCACGAGCCGGCGCAGCGCCTTCTCCAGGTGGCGCCGCATGGCCTTCTCGGCCGCTTCCGGCCGGCCGCCGGCGATCGCCTTCACCACCGCGCGGTGCTCGGCGACCGCCTGCGAGCCGATGCCGCTGGAGTAATAGAGCCGGAAGGTGTGCAGGTGGCAGTGGGTGCGCTCCAGGGCGAGCCGCAGCGGCTCGTTGCCGGACAGCCGCGCGACCAGGTCGTGGAAGCGGGTGTCGTGCAGGGTCAGCGACTTGAACGTCTCGTAGTCGCCACCCTCCGGCACGTGTGCGCCGGTCTCCATCTCCTCCTGCAGCGCCGCCGAGCCGGCGTCGTCGATTCGTGCGGCCGCCTGCGCCGCGGCCCACGGCTCGATCAGCAGCCGGAAGTCATAGAGCGCGGTCAGCTCCTCGGTGGTCAGCAGTGGCGTCGAGCGATAGCCGCGCAGCGGCTGCTTCACCACGAGTCCGTCGGACTCCAGCCGCGCCAGCGCTTCGCGCAGCGGTGTCGGCGAGACCTGCAGATCGCGCGCCAGGCCGTCGATGGACATCCGCGCGCCAGGCTCGACGACATGGTCCATGATCAGCGCTTTCACCGACTCGTACACGTCGTCGGAGAGCACGTTGCGCTGCGGCAACCGCACCGCGGGCCGATCCACCGGGACGGATGCCATGACCGACCCCCTTCTGAAAAGATCCAGCCTATTCGATGTAGGAAATGAGATCAGCATGACCTATCTCGCCAGCGAGCGCCGCAACCTTGGCCACAGCGGCGTTTCGGTGACCGCTCTGGGCCTCGGCTGTGCCGCGCTCGGCGGCCTTTACAGTCATGTCGCCGACGACGAGGCTCGTGCGGTCGTCTCCACCGCATTGTCCGCCGGCATCGGCTATCTGGACACCGCACCTCAGTACGGTCATGGAGTGTCCGAACGGCGGCTCGGGGTCGCGCTGGCCGGCATCGACCGCGGATCGTACGTGCTGTCCACGAAAGCCGGCCGGCTGGTGCATCCGCGCGAAGGCGGCTCCAAAGGCATCTTCGCCGACGCGGAGCCGGCCGACCTGGAGTTCGACTTCTCCGCCGACGGCATCTCGCGCTCCCTGGAGGAGAGCCTGGCGCGGCTTGGCCTCGACCGGGTCGACATCGTCTACCTTCACGATCCGGACGACCACGAGGAGGAGGCGCTGACCAGCGCGTACGCGCGCGTGCACGAGCTGCGCGAGCAGGGGGTCGTCGGCGCGATCGGGGTCGGCATGAACCAGTCGCGGATTCCGACGCGGTTCGTCCGCGAGACCGATATCGACGCTGTCCTGCTGGCCGGTCGCTGGACGCTGCTGGACCAAAGCGGTGCCGCCGACCTGCTGCCGGCCTGCGTCGAGCGCGGCGTCAGCGTGGTGATCGGCGGTGTCTTCAACTCCGGCGTGCTCGCCGATCCGGAAGGCCAGGCGCTCTACAACTACGGGGTGGCTCCGCGGCCGATCGTGGACAAAGCCCTGAAGATGCGCGATGTCTGCGCGCGCCATCGTGTATCGCTAAAAGCTGCCGCATTGCGGTTTGCCGCCTCTCATCCGGCAGTGGCGACGATATTGCTCGGTGCGCGCAGTGCGGCCGAGGTGATCGATGGTGTCGAAATGTACGGTCAGGAGGTGCCGGCGGAGCTGTGGAGCGAGCTGGTCGCCGAGGGTTTGCTCGACGAAACCCACAAGCCGTCTTGACAGGTCCAGCGGCCAACCAGAAAGATGAAGCGACCCTATAGGATCTTCGGTTAGGTGAGGTCTCGATGAAGCGATCGCGGGTCGTCACCCTTCTCGCCGTGACGGCGTTGGCCTTGACCGGTTGTGGCGGCGTGTCCGGAGCCGGTGGCGCGAAGATCGGCGTCGACTTCCCGCGATCGGACTCCGACTTCTGGAACTCATACAACACTTTCGTGCCGGCGAAGGCATCCAGCCTCGGCGTGACACTGTTGCCGCCGACCAACTCCAACAACGACATCGGCACGCTGGTCGCCAACGTGCAGTCGCTGGTCACTCGCGGCGCCAAGGCGATCGTGATGGCACCGCAGGACACCGGCGCGATCAAGTCCACTTTGGACCAGCTGGACACCAAGAAGATCCCGGTCGTCTCGGTGGACACCCGGCCGGACGCCGGCAAGGTCTTCATGGTCGTACGCGCCGACAACAAGGCATACGGCGAAAAGGCCTGCAGCTATCTCGGCGAGAAGCTGCACGGAGCCGGAAACGTCGTGGAGTTCCAGGGGGATCTGGCCTCCATCAACGGCCGTGACCGGTCGGAGGCCTTCGCCAGCTGCATGAAGGCCAAATATCCGAAGATCGTGGTGCACGCGGTGCCGACCGAGTGGAAGGCCGACAAGGCCTCCGCCGGCCTGCAGACCGTGTTGAGCCAGACCAACAACAACATCCAGGGCATCTACATGCAGGCCGGCGGTGTCTTCCTCGCACCGACGATCGCTTTGCTCAAACAGAAAGGCCTGCTGAAGAAGGCCGGCACGCCTGGCCACATCCAGATCGTCTCCAACGACGGCATCAAACAGGAGCTGACCGGCATCCAGAGCGGCGACATCGACGCCACCGTCTCGCAACCGGCCGACACGTACGCGTATTACGGCCTGTTCTATGCGAAAGCCGCGCTTGCCGGCAAGACTTTCAAGCCCGGGCCGACCGATCACGGCTCGACCATCATCCAGCTGCCCAACGGCCTGGAAGACCAGCTGCCGGCGCCGCTGGTGACCGTGAAGCCGGAGAAGATCGGCGCCTACCAGTCGGTCGCCGCGACGGACAAGAGCCTGTGGGCCAACCAATAATCGCCGAGGCGCGCGGTCTCACCAAGCGCTTCGGTACGACGGTCGCGCTGGACGACGTGTCGATGTCCATCGCGACCGGCGAGACGCATGCCCTGGTCGGCCGCAACGGAGCCGGCAAGTCCACGCTGGTCTCGCTGCTCACCGGCCTGACCGGTGCGGACGCCGGATCCGTGCTGTTCAACGGAGAACCGGCGCCGAGCCTGACCGACCGGGACGGCTGGCGGCGCCGGGTCGCCTGCGTCTATCAGCACTCGACCATCATCAACACGCTCAGCGTGGCGGAAAACCTGTTTCTCAACAGGCAAAGTGGCCACGGCCCGATTTCCTGGCCGCGGCTGCGAAAACGTGCCGCCGAGCTGCTCGAGTCGTACGACGTGGACGTCAAGCCAGGCCAGCTGGCCGCGGATCTGACCGTGGAACAACGGCAGATGGTCGAGGTCGCTCGCGCGCTCAGCCACGGCGCGCGCTTTGTCATCATGGACGAGCCGACCGCGCAGCTGGACGGCGCCGGCATCGCGCGGCTCTTCGGCAAGATCCGCGGCCTGCAGGAACGCGGCGTGACCTTCTGCTACATCTCGCATCACCTGGAGGAGATTTACCAGCTGTGCCAACGCGTGACCGTGTTGCGCGATGCCAGGCACGTCATCACCGCGCCGGTCGACGAGCTGGACACCGACGCGTTGGTCGCCGCGATGACCGGTCCGGACGCGTCGCGTGCCGGTCACCTGCGTGGTGAGCGTACGGCCGTAACGGCAAGGAAAACCGGCGCGAAGGCGCTGGCCGTCCGAAACCTGAGCCTGACCGGCTCGTACGCGGACGTGTCTTTCGACGTCGCGCCAGGCGAAATCGTCGGCATCGCCGGCGCGGCCGGCAGCGGTGCCGTCCAGCTGGCCGAAACGCTGGCCGGCATGCGGGCGCCGACCGGCGGTTCCGTTGAAGCCGCCGGAAAACGCGTACGTCCCGGCAGCGTGCCGGCCGCGTTGAAGGCCGGCATCGGCTTCGTGCCGGAGGACAGGCGTGCGACCGGCTTCGTGCCAGGCATGTCGGTGGCCGAAAACGTGACGATGACGATCTGGGACCGGCTCGGCTCGGCCGGGTTCGTCTCGCCGAAAGCGCGTGCGGAGCATGCGCGGCAGGCCATCGAGTCGCTGGACATCAAGACGCCGTCGGTCGGCCTGCCGCTGACCGGTCTTTCCGGCGGCAACCAACAGAAAGTCGTGATGGCGCGGGCGCTGGCCAGCGAGCCCGAGGTGCTCGTGCTGATCGGGCCGACGGCCGGGGTGGACGTACGCGCAAAGGAGACTCTGCTCGCCGCGGTCGACGACGCGGCAGCCGCTGGGAAAGCGGCCGTGATCGTTTCCGACGAGCTGGACGACCTGCGCGGCTGCGACCGGGTGCTGGTGATGTTCGCCGGCCGGGTCACCGACGAGCGTGCACGCGGTTGGCAGGACGCCGACCTGGTGGCCGGGATGGAGGGGGTCAGTGACGTCATTGGCTAAACAGGCGCCGGTCCGCGGGGCGACCAACTCGCTGTTGGTCAGCCGGTTGCGCGACCTGGCACTGCTGCCGGCCATTCTCGTGCTGATGATCGTCGGCGTCCTCGTGTCGCCATCGACCTTTCTGACACCGGAAAACCTGATCAACGTCCTCCAGCAGCAGACCGAGCTTTCGTTGCTCGTACTGGCCGAAGCGCTCGTGCTGATCGCCGGCCGGTTCGACCTGTCGCTGGAGTCGACCATCGGCCTCGCACCAGCGCTTGGCCTGCTGGTGGCGACCTATCTCGGACTGCCGGGCATCTGGACCATTCCGATCTGCCTGTTGGTCGGCGTGCTGGTCGGACTGCTCAACGGTCTCCTGGTCGTACGCGGTGGCCTCAACGCGTTCATCGTGACGCTTGGCATGCTGATCGTGCTGCGTGGTGGCGTCATCGGTTTCACTGGCGGCAAAAGCCTTTTCAACGCTCCGCCGGAGTTTTTCTATCTCGGCTCGGCGAGCTGGCTCTGGATGCCCGCGTCGATCTGGATCTGCGCGGTCATCTTCGCCATCGGCATGATCACGCTCGGATTCTTCCGCGGCGGACGCTCTTTGTACGCCGTCGGCGGAAACGTCGACGCCGCTCGTGCGGCCGGCATCCGCGCCGACCGCGTGCTGCTCGGCGCGTTCGTCGTCGCGAGTTTCCTTGCCGCACTTGCCGGTCTGATGCTCGCCGGCCGGCTCGGCTCGGTCGCCGCCAACCAGGGCTCCGGGATGATCTTCACCGTGTTCGCGGCGGCGGTCATCGGCGGCATCAGCCTCGACGGCGGCCGTGGCACCCTTTTCGGCGCGCTGTGCGGCGTGATCGTCCTCGGCCTGATCCAGAACATCCTGGTGCTCGCCGGTGTCTCCGCGCAGTGGAACCAGGCCATCTACGGCGTCATCATCCTGATCGCGCTCGTCCTCGCACGACTGACGAGTGGAAAGTCGCAGAACTGATGACGGTGGACGCGCATCACCACCTGTGGGACCTGGACGTACGCGACCAGGACTGGATCACCGGTGAGGCGATGGCGCCGATCCGGCGGAGTTTCACCGTCGACGATCTTCGGCCGCTGGCCGAGGCGGCGGGTGTCGACACGACGGTCGTCGTACAGACCGTCACGGTCGCCGAGGAGACGCCGGAGCTGCTGGCCATCGCCGAGAACGAGCCGCTCATCGGCGCTGTGACCGGTTGGGTCGACCTGACCGGCGAATCGGTCGCCGAGCGCCTCGCCGAGCTGCGAGCGGGCCGCGGAGGCGGCTTTCTGCGCGGCATCCGGCACCAGGTGCAGGGTGAACCCGATCCGCGCTGGCTGTGCCGCGACGACGTACGCCGCGGCCTGCGCGCGGTCGGCGACGCCGGCCTGGTGTACGAGCTGCTGACGCTGCCGCACCAGCTCGAAGCCGCCATCGAGACGGCGACCGAGCTGGCCGACGTGCCGTTCGTCCTCGACCACTGCTCCAAGCCGCCGGTCGCGGCAGGTGAGCTGGAGCCGTGGACGACGCTGGTACGCCGCCTGGCGGCCTGCCACAACGTCACCTGCAAGCTGTCCGGCCTGGTCACCGAGGCCGACTGGTCGCGGTGGACGGTCGACGACCTCCGGCCGTACGCGCAGACCGTCCTGGACGCCTTCGGACCCGACCGGGTGATGGTCGGCTCCGACTGGCCGGTCTGCACGCTGGCCGGCTCGTACGAGCGCGTCCTCGACACCGCGCGCGACCTGCTGTCCGGCCTCACTCCAGGCGAGCGCGAAGCGGTGTCGGATACCACCGCCAGACGTGTCTACCGGCTCGGCTGACAGCGTTGCCAGAATACATTTCTGGTGATAACCGGACAGCTCGATAGCCAGTTCAGGCGCCGGCTTGACGTGGGTCACAAGCCGGACTTAAGGTCACGAGAAATCGTTTACTCGCTCACCCTCGGTTAACAAGGAATCACACCGTGACAGCAGGTTTCGGGCTCGGTCAACTCTCCCTCCGCAGCACGGCGCAGACCAGATCCATCTCGGCGGAAAACGTCAGCGGCGAAAAGGGCCGCGGCGCGATGGCCGAGGACGGCACCGGCGCGTACGCGGCCGGAAACCTCGGCCGTGGCTGGAAAGTCTCGCCGAGCGTGAAAATCGCCGCCGGCGACACGTACACCATCGCCGACATCACCGGCAGCGGCATCATCCAGCACATCTGGATGACGACGCATTACCACGCCTGGCGCAAGACTTTGCTGCGGTTCTACTGGGAAAACGACAGCCAGCCGGCGGTCGAAGTGCCGCTGGGCGACTTTTTCTGCAACGGCTGGGGACAGTTCAGCCAGGTGAGCTCGCTGCCGGTCGCGGTCAACCCGAACGGCGGCTTCAACAGCTACTGGGAAATGCCGTTTCGGCGGGCCGCGAAAATCACCCTGGAAAACCTCGGTGACGAAGATGTGGTGCTCTACTACCAGGTCGACTACAGCGTGACCGAGGTGGCCGAGGAAGCCAGCTATTTCCACGCGCAATGGCGGCGCAGCAACCCGTTGCCATACCAGGAGGTGCACACCGTCCTGGACGGTGTCAGAGGTGCCGGCCATTACGTCGGGACCTACCTCGCCTGGGGCGTCAACAACTCCGGCTGGTGGGGCGAAGGCGAGATCAAGTTCTTCCTGGACGGCGACCAGGAGTTTCCGACCATCTGCGGCACCGGCACCGAGGACTACTTCGGCGGCGCCTGGAACTTCGACGTGCCGGAGCAGGGTTACACGGCGTTCACGACACCGTTCCTCGGCCTCAACCAGGTGCTCCGGCCGGACGGCCTCTATCGCAGCCAGCAGCGTTTTGGCATGTATCGCTGGCACATCCCGGATCCGATCCGGTTCACCGAGGACGTACGCGTGACGATCCAGGCGCTCGGCTGGCGCGGCCAGAGCGGTCGCTATCTGCCGCTGCAGGACGACATCGCCTCGACCGCCTTCTGGTATCTGGACACCCCCGCCGGCCAGAACCCGGCGACCCCGCACCGCGATCACATCGAGGTTATCTAAAAGCAGGAGGCAGAAAATGGCGACCGGCATCTCTCGCCGCAGCCTGCTCAAGGCCGGCGCCACCGCGGTCGGTGCCGCGGCCGTCGGCGCGACCGCGCTGGCCGGCTGCGGAAAGTCCGCGGCGACCAGCTCGGAGCCGCTGCAGTTCTGGAACTTCTACACCCCCAACCCACTGCGTACGCCGACCTCGATCGCCCAGGGCGGCTGGTTCGACACCTACATCGCCGACTGGAACAAGAAGAACAAGCAGCAGGTGCAGGCGGTGTTCATCCCCAACTACACCAACACCAACAAGCTGCAAACGGCGTTCGCGGCGGGCAGCGGACCGGACATCTTCCTGATCAGTCCGGGCGATTTCCTGCGCTATCTCAACGGCGGCGTGCTGATGGACCTCACGCCGTTCATGACCAAGGAAGCGATCGCCGACTATCTGCCCGGTGCGTTGGACACCAGGATGGCCGACGGCAAGGTGTACGCGCTGCCGATGGAGCAGGAGCCGCTGGCGATCTACTACAGCGAGAAGGTTTTCGAGCAGGCGCACCTGTCCGAGGCCGACCTGCCCAAGACCTGGGAAGATCTGCTGGAGCTGGCCAAGAAACTGCAGACGCCATCGCGCTACGGCATGGTTTTCGAGCCGGTGCAGGGTTACTACCAGAACTTCACCTGGTATCCGTGGATGTGGCAGGGTGGCGGTGACGCGGTCGGGCCCAACGGCCAGTCGGTTTTCGACTCCAAGGCGGCGATCCAGGCGCTGCAGCTGTTCCAGGACGGCGTCAACAGAGGCGTCTCGCCGCGGACACCGGTGGCCGCCGGCGACCTGCCGGCCGGCCTGGACAAGGGCCAGGCGGCGATGTGGCAGAGCGGCATCTGGAACGTCTCGGACTTTCGCCTGCGGCTGCCGAAAACCAAATACGGCATCTTCCGGTTGCCGACCCCGCCGGGCGGCCGTTACGCGACCATCGCCGGCGGTTGGGCCTTCTGCGCCAACAAGAACGGCCGCAACCCGGAGGCGGCCGCGAAGTTCTGCGTGGAGGCGGTCGGCTCGATGAGCCCCGACTCGGTCAAGCGGGTCGCCGACTGGTGCACGGTCGCGAAAAGCGATATCTCGCCGCGAAAGTCGGCGCTGGACCTCGGCACCGCCCGGGGCGGCTACAGCTCGCCGGTCATGAAGAAGTTCAAGGACGACATCTATCCCGGCACCCGCGGTGAGCCGCGCTATCCGCCGGTGATCTACAAGGCGATCTCCGACGCCATCCAGAACACCATGCTGGCCGGCCACAAGGCGGCCGACGAAGCCGAGATCGCGGCAGCGTCCATCGACGCGTACCTCAAGTCGTACGAGGGGGCGAAAATCCTGTGACCACAAGCGTAGCCCCGCACGTTTCGCGTACCAAGACCGTCGCGACGCAGGGAAAACCCGGCCTCAGCCGGAAACAGCGGGAAGGCTGGGCGGCCGCGCTGTTCCTGGCGCCGGACGTGATCGGCCTGACCGTCTTCGTCGGCATCCCGATGATCCTGTCCTTCGTGCTCAGCCTGTTCCAGGTGAGCGGCTTCGGCCAGTACGACTTCGTCGGCTTCGGCAACTACCAGCGGATCTTCGCCGACCCGGTGTTCATGTCCAGCCTGCGTACGACGCTCATCTACGTTTTCGTGCTGGTGCCCGGCGGTTTTGTGGTCAGCCTGCTGCTTGCCTTGCTGGTCAAGCAAAAACTGCCCGGTGTCGGTTTCTTCCGTACGGCCTACTTCCTGCCGTTCTCGATCAGCATCGTGGTCGTGGCGCTGATCTGGCGCTTCATGCTCGACGAGCAGGTCGGTGTGGTGAACCAGTTTCTCGGCTGGTTCGGCATTCCGCCGCAGGCCTGGCTCGGCAACCCCAACCTGGCGCTGGGCACCGCGATCGCGGTGACCATCTGGGTCCAGATGGGTTACTACATGGTGATCCTGCTCGGCGGCCTGCAGGACATCCCGCTGGAATACTACGAAGCGGCGCGGATCGACGGCGCCAGCGCGTGGTCCAACTTCCGGCACATCACCTGGCCGCTGCTCAAGCCGACCAGCTTCTTCGTATTGCTCACCTCGACGGTGGCCGCGCTGACCGGCGCCTTCGACATGATCTACGTGCTCACCAAAGGTGGCCCGGCCAACAGCACCAACGTGCTGATCTTCTACATCTACCAACAGGCCTTCCAGTACGGCGAATACGGTTACGCCGCCGCGATCGGCACTTTCCTGGTGGTCATCATGCTCATCTGCTCGACCGCGATCTTCCTGACCACCCGAGGCGGGAGGTTCAGCTATGGCGACTGAGACATTGGTGCGTACGCGCCGAAAGATGCGTCCGGCCACGGTCGCTCAGTTCGTCGTGGCCGTGCTGGTCGCGATCTTCGCGCTGTTTCCGTTGCTCTGGCTGTTCACCGGCGGCTTCAAGACCCAGACCGAGGCGAGCACCGGCGCGTTCTGGCCGGCGCATCCGACCCTGGACAACTTCGTCTTCATCTTCACGCAGGTGCCGTTCCTGCGTTACATGCTCAACAGTTTCTTCGTGTCGGCGATCGTCACCGTCGTCGCGCTGTTGTTCCACTCGATGGCCGCGTACGCGCTGGCACGGCTGCGTTTTCGGGGCAGGGACACGGTTTTCGTCCTGGTCTTCTCGACCCTGCTGGTGACCGCGCCGGTGATCCTGATCCCGCTGTTCGTGATCGTCCGCGAGCTGCACATGCTCAACAACTACGCCGGCCTGATCGTGCCGGCGCTGTTCAACGCCTTCGGCATCTTCCTGCTCCGCCAGTACTACATCACCATTCCGAAGGAGCTGGAGGAAGCGGCCATCGTGGACGGCTGCGGTCACTGGCGGGTCTACTGGCACCTGATCCTGCCGCTGTCCCGGCCGATCCTGGCCTCGCTGACCGTCTTCTTCTTCCTGGCCAACTGGAACGCGTTCATCTGGCCGCTGATCGTGATCGCCGACGACAAGCTGTTCACCGTGCAGGTCGGCCTGCAGCTGCTGCAGGACCAGGTCACCGTCGGTGGCGGCGCCAACTGGTCCTACCTGCTGGCCGGCTCCACGCTGACCGCGCTGCCGACGATGATCATGTTCTTCATCCTGCAGCGCCGGCTGGTCGAGTCGATCAAGACCTCCGGCCTGAAGAGCTGACCACGGCCGGTTCGGGCCACTGACCCATTCAGGCCTGTTGCGGGACAACTCGGTTTTGTCCCGTAACAGGCCTGAGCGCTGCGCGTTCATCATGTGTTGTTCGCCTGGACGGCACGCGGCGTGTCTTGCTTCGGCGAGCCCAGCCAGCCAAGATATCCGACGGATACCGATATGCGGTAAATGTTACGTCAAAGTTCGGTAAAGAATCGCTGGAGGCTCACCGCAGTGCGGAACACGGCGCCGTGTCCGGCCTGATCGCCAGCCGCCGCTGGTGGTGGCCGGTGTACGTGATCATCGCCGTGGCGGCCTTCGTCGCCGCCTTTCTGGTGACGCGTACGCTCGCGCCGGGTCCGCGACAGCCGGACAACACGCTCACGGTGGCGCGCAGCGGCTGTGGTGACGGCTGGAACGCGCCGCACGCCGGCGACCAGGTTCTTTACGTGCACAACCTCGACGACCGCAGCGCCGAGGCATACGTCGTCGACGCCGCGTCCGGCACGGTGTTCGCCGAGGTCGAGGCACTCGGACCGGCGACCACGCGGCCGATGCACGTGTCGCTGCCGGCTGGCGCGTACGCACTCAAATGCGTCATCGAGGACACCGACCCGATCACCGGTCCGACCGTACGGATCGGCGGCGCGGCGACCGGCACCAGCGGCATACGCCCGGTGACGCGGGCCGACCTGGTGGCGCCGGTGCGCGCGTACCAACGGCTGGTCTCCGCCGGGATCGGCACGCTCATCCGCGACACGACGGCCCTGCGGCAGGCGGTCGCGTCCGGCGACCGCGCGTCGGCGCAGGCGGCCTGGCTGACCGCGCACCTGTCCTACCAGCGGCTCGGTGCCGCGTACGACGCCTTCGGTGACATCGACGGACCGATCAACGGCACGACCGCAGGCCTGCCTGGCGGCGTCACGGACGCGGGTTTCACCGGTTTCCACCGGATCGAGTACGGCCTGTGGCACAACGCGCCGCCGCCGTCGTTGCAGACCTTCGCCGACAAGCTGTTGGCCGACACGAGGACATTGCAGTCGCAGTTTGCCGACGCGCAGGTCGATCCGCGCGATCTCGGCCTGCGTACGCACGAGATCCTCGAGGACGCCTCGCGCGACGAGCTGACCGGCCACACCGACTACGGCAGCGACAGCATGGTGGCGACCACCGAGGCTGACCTGGACGGCACCCGGATGGTGCTCGGCACCTTGCGGCCGGTGCTGCAGGGCCGATACGCCGGTCTGCCGGCTCTGGACGTGTCGCTCAACCGCCTGCAGACAGCCCTGGACACCGGTCGGGGCCAGCCGTTCGGCGCGTTGCCCACGGCTCGGCGACAGGCGATCAGCAGCGCGCTCGGCGACGCGTTGGAACGGCTCGCGCCGATCGCCGTCATCTGCGACGCGCGGAGGGTCTCGTGACGGCCATTCCGCGCCGGCGGCTGATCGCCGGAGCCATCACCGGCGGCATCGCGGCGGCCGCCGGAGCGGCCATCGGCCTGGAGGCGAGCAACAGGTCGACGCCGGCCGAGGCCGAGCCGGCAGGCTCCGTGGCCGTACCGTTTCACGGCACGACACAGGCCGGGGTCGTGACACCACAACAAAAAGAGGCGACGATCGTCTCCTTCGACTCCACTGTGGACAGTCAGGACGAGTTGGCCGACCTGTTCCGCACGATCACCGATCGCGCACGTTTCCTGTGCATTGGCGGCCGGCCGCTGGACACCGGAATCTCGGCACCGCCAACGGACTCCGGTGTGGTTGGCCCGGACGTACGACCTGACCGGCTGACCGTCACGGTCGGCGTCGGCGCGTCGCTTTTCGACCAGCGATACGGACTGGCGGCGCGGAAGCCGGCGAAGCTCAAGCCGATGACGACGTTTCCCAACGACGCTCTCAAACCCGAGCTCTGCCACGGCGACATCTCCGTACAGCTCTGCGCCGACAACCGCGACACGGTCGTCCACGCGCTGCGGGACCTGGCCCGGCACACCCGCGGCGGCATGCAGATCCGGTGGCGCGCCGACGGTTTCCTGTCGCCGTCGCGGCCGGACGGCGCGCCGCGCAACCTGATGGGTTTCAAGGACGGCACGGCGAATCCGGCCGCTTCCAACGTGTCGCTGATGAAACAGCTGGTGTGGAGCGGAAAGTCGGAGCCGGCCTGGGCCGCCGGCGGCAGCTATCAGGTCGTCCGGCTGATCCGGATGCTGGTCGAGTTCTGGGACCGGGTGGCGATGTCCGAGCAGGAGAACATGTTCGGCCGCCGCCGCGACACCGGCGCGCCGCTGGATGGCAACCACGAGACGGACATCCCCAACTTCGCCGCCGACCCGATCGGCTCGACGATCCCGCTGACCAGCCACATCCGGCGGGCCAACCCGCGCACGGCGAAAACCGCGTCGAGCGTGTTGCTGCGCCGGCCGTACAACTACGACAACGGCGTCGACGAGGTCGGCAACCTCGACATGGGGATGCTTTTCGTCTGCTACCAACAGGATCTGGTACGGCAGTTCGAGGCCGTGCAGACCCGGCTCGTGGACGAGCCGCTGGTCGACTACATCTCACCGTACGGCGGCGGCTATTTCTACGTGCTGCCAGGCGTACGGGACCGCGCCGACTTCCTGGGTCGCGGCCTGTTCCGATCGGAGGGGAAAACCAGCTCATGATGCAGAAGGTGAAGGAGCTCCGGCGGCGCCACCCGGTGGCGTTGCTGGTCGCCGGCGTCTCGGCGGTGGCGCTGGCCGCGACCGGCGGGACGGCCGCGGCGCAGGTGGCCAGCGGCGACTCGGTGACGATGTTCGACGCGGCCGGCCACAGCCACACGTCGACGCCGATCAAGCACGTGGTGGTGATCTTCGGCGAAAACATCTCGTTCGACCACTACTTCGGCACCTACCCACACGCCACCAACGCCGACGGCACGCCGTTTCATCCGAAGTCGAACACGCCGCGGATCAACGGCCTCAGCCCGGCCTTGTTGACCCACAACCCCAATCTCTACAACCCCAAGCGGCTCGCGCCGTCGCAGGCGATGACCTGCGACCAGAACCACAACTACAAGAACGAGCAGCAGGCCTACAACGGCGGCAAGGTCGACCAGTTCGTCCAGCACACCGAGACCGACAAGTGCACCGGCCAGCCGATCCTGTTCGGCGAGCCGGGCCTGGTGATGGACTACTACGACGGCAACACCGTCACCGCGATGTGGAATTACGCGCAGCATTACGCGATGAGCGACAACTCCTTCAACTCCGTCTACGGTCCGTCGTCGCCCGGCGCGATCAACCTGGTTTCCGGCCAGACGCACGGAATCTACGCGGTCGACTCGGTCACCGGTGAGAAGGTGAGCGACTCGTACACGGTGCAGTCGCCGGACAAGAACGGCGTCGGGACGATGACCAACGACCCCGACCCGGCCTTCGACGACTGCTCGGATGCCAACCACACCAGCAAAAACGCACTCGGCGTGATGACCGGCCAGAACATCGGCGACCTGCTGAACAAGAAGAAGATCAGCTGGGGCTGGTTCCAGGGCGGCTTCAAGCCCACCGGCACGGCCAACGGATACGCCGTCTGCGGCACGAAGCACAACAACGTCGGCGGCAACTCGGTCGTGGACTACAGCCCGCACCACGAGCCGTTCCAGTATTACGAG
Organism: Fodinicola acaciae; assembly: GCF_010993745.1. NCBI lineage: Bacteria > Bacillati > Actinomycetota > Actinomycetes > Mycobacteriales > Fodinicola > Fodinicola acaciae. Next base: position 400,779 of record NZ_WOTN01000004.1, on the reverse strand, counting down.
TCCACCGCCAACCCCAAGCACCTGCCGCCGTCGTCGGTGGCCGCTATCGGCAGCACCGACCAGGCCAACCACCAGTACGACGTGACCGACTTCGACGCCGCCGTGAAGGCCAACCACCTGCCGGCGGTGAGCTTCCTGAAGGCGCCGCAATACCAGGACGGCCACGCCGGCTACTCCGACCCGCTGGACGAGCAGGCGTTCGTGGTCAGGGAGATCAACCAGCTGCAGAAGTCGCCGGAGTGGAAGTCGACCGCGGTCGTCATCGCCTACGACGACTCCGACGGCTGGTATGACCACGTCATGCCGCCGTTGGTGAACGGCTCGCAGGACCAGAACCTCGACCAGGCCGCCTGCCAGGGCAAGCCGGCCGCCGGCCACAAGCTCGACCGGTGCGGCTATGGCCCGCGTACGCCGCTGCTGGTCATCTCGCCGTACAGCCGGGTCAACTCCGTCGACCACCGGGTCACCGACCAGACCTCGATCATCCGGTTCGTGGAGGACAACTGGGGCGTCGGCCGGATCGGCGACAACTCCTACGACACGCGCGCGACCAGCATCGGGTCGCCGTGGTGGAACGGCCTGTTCAACTTCTACCAGCGGCCCAACACGCGGTCGCTGATCCTCGACGAGAAGACCGGCGCGGTCGTCTCGCACTGAGCCATCAGCCGCAGGGACTCCCTAACGCCAAATGTCTGTCTTGTGAGGTTTATCGGTGGGGTGAATGTCGAGTTACTGGCGCTGGATGCAAAGAAACACGGCTTTCACGCCTGCGTGACCGTCAGCCCCTCTGGTGGGGTGTGACTGCTGAGGCGAGTAATGCTGTTCTGACTGCTCGCCGGGTCGAGCTCAATGTCCAGGGGTGCCAATTGCCCGGTTTGATGTCTTGTTAGCCAAGTATTACTTGGGCCAAGTGCACGCAGGGAGTCCCTGCGGTTTCACGGCTGGCCGAGGCAGAGGACGTACGGGTCGTCGTCCTCGCGATGGGTGAAGACGGTCGTCGTCTGCTTCGGGCACCTCGAGCCGTCGACGGTGCCATCGAGCCGCTGCAGCACCTTCAGCGCGCCGGGAGTCTGACAGTTGGCCGGCACGAGCGTACGGTCACCGGCGCGCTTCACGCACTGTCCCTGCTCGATCGCCTGGCTGGCCATCGACGGCACCACGACCAGCGTCACGCCGACCGCGCAGCCGGCGATCAACAGGAAGGCCGCGACCGCGGCACCGACGATCCACCAGACCCGGCCGCGCTTTCGCGGCGGCGCACCGTAACCGGGGCCGGTGGCCGGGATGGCCGGCTGTTGACCGGTGTGTCCGGGACCTGGATGTGGCGGGATCGCCGGTTGTTGGCCGGTGTGACCGGGGCCGGGATGTGGCGGCCCGGCGTACGGCGTGCCGGTGGACGGCTGTGCCGGCGGGACTGCCGGCGGGACTGCCGGCGGGACTGCCGGCGGGACTGTTGATGGGACCGCGGGCGGGACGGGCGGTGGCTGGCTGCCGGGACGAGCCCACGGCGATGGCATCGGTGGTGGCGTCTTCGGGCCTGGCGGGAACGCCGGTGGCAGCGCTGTGGTCGGCTGGGCCGGTGGCACCGCCGGCCGGCCACGCAGCTCAGGAGGCTTGGGGCCGAGCCGCTTCGGCTTCTCCGGCTCGGCTTCCTCCTCGTCAGCCGCACCGGCCGCCGTACGCGCCGCCTCCTGCCGCGCGATCTTCAGCAACGCCGGATCGATCGGTGCGGTCTCGCCTTCGTCCGGCGGGCCGGCGGTCGCCGGCGGGTCGGACTCGGCCGGCCACGGCTTGGCGCCGGACGGTGGCCCGTCGACCGGCCGCGACTCGTTGTCGCCTGCGTCAGGCACCTCGGCTCCCTCCTGGCTCCTACCGCAACGTTATCGAGTCGCCGGGACGGGTCCCAGCGCGGCAGGCCCAAACACGCAGAACGCGCACCGGCATCTTCGCCAGTGCGCGTTCGATGCGGAGCGTCCGCCGATCGGGGGACGGACAGGCGCTCCGGTCTTATGAGAAGTCGCGGTTCGCGATCGCCAGCAGCTCCTCGCGCATCGAGGGCGAGGTCGCCGAGGCGATGGCCCGCTCGATGGCCCGGCTGCGGCGGACGCTGGCCCGGTGCTCACGGTATTTGCGGACGAGGTTCTGCACGGTCTTCCTCTCGTAGGCTTCGTTGGCTACGCATTCAATTACACTCCTCGTACGCCCAGAAAGCCAGCGATTCGAAGGTGAGGGCGCTCACCTGACCTCGATCTGTTCATCACAGTGAGCGTGGCCCGCCTAACAAGTCAGTGCCGGCCAAGGGTTTTCTCCGGTGTCGCGCCGGGCCGGGTCCACTGCGGCGCCGGCCGGCTGGTCGGACCCCAGTCGGCGTTTCCGTCCACGTCCAGCCGCCAATACCAGCAGGCGTGCCGTCCCTCCGGCCAGCCGTCCGGGTTGTCCTCCCAGGTCTCGCCGCGGCCGTAGGGCGTCATGTCGAGCAGGCCGAAGGATCCGTTGGCCGGCTCGTTGCCGCGGCCGGTCGTGGAGTATGTGAGAAACGTACGGTCGCCGTCGCGCAGATAGCAGGTGAGGTGGCCCATGCTGTCGCCGACCGGCGCCGGCAGGTCGCGCACCGAATACCACGGCTGCGTGTAGCCCATGAACTCGACGAACGGCGCCACCTCGTCCCACCGGCCGGTGGTCAGGATGACGAAGGAGACACCGCGCGCGTTGAGATAGACGGCGTCCCTCAGGTTCCACGCCTCGTACGTGCAGCCCTCGCACTGACCCTGGTGCGGCGCGCCGTCGTGCCACATGTGCTTGTAGACGACGAGTTCCTGGCGGCCCTGGAACAGATCGAGGAAGGGGACCGGGCCGTCGGCTCCGACGACCTCGACCGTCCCGTCGAACTCCACCATCGGCAGTCGCCGGCGCGCGGCCGCGATCGCGTCGCCTTCGCGCGTATGGGCCTTCTCGCGGACCAGCAGCTCGTCGCGAGCGGCTTCCCAGGTGGAGAGATCGACGATGGATGGCTTTCCGGCCGGGTCGTATGCCATGGTGTCCTCCTCGGTGTCAGGCCTGCGACACCAGGACAGACCGGCGGCCCGGCCGGAAGTCATCGCACGGTCAGCTCCAGAGCAGCAGCGTCGACGGATCCTCCAGTACGCGGCCGATGTCGGCCAGGAACAGGGATCCCAGCTCACCGTCGACCAGCCGGTGGTCGAAGGACAGCGACAGCTGCATCACCTGCCGCGGCTTCACCTCACCGTCGTGCACCCACGGCATCAGCTTCACCGCGCCGACGGCCAGGATCGCCGCCTCGCCGGGGTTGATGATCGGCGTGCCCCCATCGACGCCGAAGACGCCGACGTTGCTGATGGTGAACGACCCGCCGGCCATGTCCGCCGGGGCGGTACGCCCTTCCTTGGCCACCGCGACCAGCTTGTTCAGCGCCGCGCACAGCTCGACCAGCGACATCGCGTCGGCGTCCTTGATGTTCGGCACGACCAGGCCGCGCGGCGTCGCGGCGGCGATGCCGAGGTTGACGTAGTGCTTGACGAGGATCTCCTCGCCTTCGAACGTGCCGTTCACGTCCGGATGCCGGCGGATCGCCGCCAGCACCGCCTTGGCCACCACCAGCAGCGGGCTGACCCGCAGCTCGGCGAACTCCGGCGCGGCCTTGAGGCGGTCGACCAGCTCCATCGTCCGCGTCACGTCGACCGTCAGCCACTCGGTGACGTGCGGCGCCGTGTACGCGCTGGCGACCATCGCCTCCGCGGTGAGCTTGCGGACGCCCTTGACCGGCCGCCGCTCCTCGCGCGGTCCGTCGGCTTTGCGCGCCACCGGTGGCACGACCTGCACAGGCTCGGTGGCCACCTTGGCGGCTCGCTGCACGTCGTCACGCGTCACCGTGCCGCCGGGACCGGTCGCGCGTACGGTCGCCAGATCGACGCCGAGGTCACGCGCCATCTTCCGCACCGGCGGCTTCGCGCGCACCGGCGCGCTGGCGGCCGCGGTGGCCCGCTCGAAGGCGCGGCCGATCTCCAGTCCGCCGTGGCGCACCGGCTTCACCGCCGAGTGCAGCGAGTCCGGGATGGTCGGCAGCAGCGGCAGATCCGGCCCGTCGACCGGCGCCGGCTCGGACGGCTGGCGGCGCGGTCGCCGCGTCGCGCTGACGGCCTTCGGTCCATAGCCGACCAACAGCGCCGTCTTGCCTTCGTCCGGATCCTCACCGTTGGCCGGCGCTTCCTCCGGCCCGGCCGCGTCGGTCTCGATGCGGATGATCACCGCACCGACGTCCACGGTCGTGCCGGCCTCGAACATCAGGTCCTTGACCACGCCCGCGTACGGCGACGGGATCTCCACCGCCGCCTTGGCGGTCTCCACCTCGACGATCGGCTGGTTGAGCACGACCTGCTGGCCCGGCTCGACCAGCCACTGCAGGATCTCTCCCTCGGTCAGCCCCTCGCCGAGGTCTGGCAGCTTGAACTCCTTGACGGTCATCCAGCGGGCTCCTAGTTACTAGGCACTCAGTGCGCGAGGCTACGGTCGACGGCGTCCAGCACCCGGTCGAGGTCGGGCAGATAGTGGTCCTCGACCCGGGCCGGCGGATACGGCGTGTCGAAGCCGGTCACCCGAAGCACCGGCGACTCCAGCGAATAGAAGCACTCCTCCTGCACGCGCGCGGCCAGCTCGGCACCGACGCCGAGCGTGCCGGGCGCCTCGTGCACGACGACCAGCCGGCCGGTCTTGCGTACGGACGCATAGATCGGCTCCATGTCCAGTGGCGACAGCGACCGCAGGTCGATGACCTCCAGCGCCGGACCGCTGTCCGCGGCGGCCGCGGTGGCGGCGTCGAGCGCGACGCGGACCATCGGGCCGTACGCGACGACCGTGCAGTCGCCGCCTTCGCGCAGCACCCGCGAGGCGTGCAGCGGAAACGCGTCGTCCAGCGACGCCTCCGGCTCGACCTCGCCCTTCTCGTGATAGCGGCGTTTGGGCTCCAGGAAGATCACCGGGTCGTCCGAGGCGATCGCCTGCCGGATCATCACGTTGGCCTCGGCCGGCGTGGAGCAGGCGACGACCTTCAGGCCGGCGGTGTGGACGAAGTAACCCTCGGGCGACTCGCTGTGGTGCTCCACGGCGCCAATGCCGCCACCGAAAGGCAGCCGGATGGTGACCGGCAGGGTCAGCCGGCCGGCCGAGCGGTAGTGCATCTTGGCCAGCTGCGCGACGATCTGGTCGTACGCCGGATAGACGAATCCGTCGAACTGGATCTCGCAGACCGGCCGATAGCCGCGCAGCGCGAGACCGATCGCCGTACCGACGATGCCGGACTCGGCCAGCGGCGTGTCGATGACGCGGTCCTCGCCGAAGTCCTTCTGCAGGCCGTCGGTGATACGGAAGACACCGCCGAGCCGGCCGATGTCCTCACCCATCAGGACGACCTTCGGGTCTTCCTCCATCGCCGTACGCAGGCCGGCGTTGATCGCCTTCCCCAGCGTCATCGTGCGGGTCATCGGGAACCTCCAGCCGGTGCGTCGGCGAAGCTGTCGAGATATCGCGCGAAGCCGGCGCGCTGGGCGTCCAGCTCGGCTGATCCGTTGGGGAACACGTGGTCGAACATGCTCAGCGGTGCCGGGTCGGTCAGCGCCAGCACCTCGGAGCGCAGCTTGGCGGCGAGTGCGTCGGCGTCGGCCCGCACCGAGTCGAAGTAGTCGTTGTCGGCGAGCTGCTGGCGGATCAGGAACGACTTCATCCTGGCCACCGGGTCCTTGAGCTTCCACGACTCGACCTCGCTGGCGATCCGGTATTTGGTCGGGTCGTCGTTGGTCGTGTGCGCACCCATCCGATAGGTGTACGCCTCGATGAAGCTCGGGCCGTCGCCGGAGCGCGCCCGATCCAGTGCCGCGGTGGTGACCGCGTACGTGGCCAGCACGTCGTTGCCGTCGACGCGCACGCCCGGGAAGCCGAAGCCGTTGGCGCGCTGGTAGAGCGGCACGCGGGTCTGCCGCTCCAGCGGCTCGGAGATCGCGTACTGGTTGTTCTGGCAGAAGAACACCAGCGGCGCGGCGAACACACTCGACCAGATGAACGCCTCGTTCACGTCACCCTGGCTGGTCGCGCCGTCGCCGAAGTAGACGATGGTCGCTTCGTTCTTCGCCGGATCGTCGCCGCCGACCTTGCCGTCCTTGACGATCCCCATCGCGTAGCCGGTCGCGTGCAGCGTCTGCGCGCCGATGACGATCGTGTAGAGCTGGCACCGGTGCACCTTCGGGTCCCAGGCACCCTGGTCGTTGCCGCGCCAGGTGCACAGGATGTTGATCGGGTCGATGCCGCGGCACCACGCCACTCCGTGCTCGCGATAGGTGGGAAAGGCCATGTCCTGCGGTTTCAGGGCCCGGCCGGAGCCGATCTGGGCCGCTTCCTGGCCGAGCAGCGAGGCCCAGATGCCCAGCTCACCCTGGCGCTGCAGCGCGGTCGCCTCGAAGTCGACCCGGCGGATCAGCTCCATATCGCGGTAGAAGTCGCGATATTCCTGGTCGGAGAGCTGGAGGTGATAGTCGGGATGCTCGACTCGCTCACCCTCCGGGGTGAGCAGCTGAACGAGCTGGGGATCGCCCCCTGACATGGCTGACATGCCTTCTCCTGTCGTGAACCGTCCCCGCACGGGATCGCCGTACGCGGGCCGGGGCCCTTCAGCGCGCTCACATGAGAACGCTGTTTGCGCATTTCCGCGGCCGGGGTTACCGTGCCGCGACAACGCGTGACTGCCTTGTCGCTACCCTGTTCCCCAGCATGTCAGACTGAGGCGCAACAGGTGAGCCGGAGCACACACGCACAGCAGTAGAACAGGTCGGAGGCCAGCGGCAAGTCGGTTGATCGGACGAGGCGGCGTGGACCGTTCGGGCCCGGTGTTCGAAGCGTTCGCGCGGTGCCGGACCTGCGGTGCATTCCGTACGGTCAGTTTGTATGCAGTTCGCTGCTGCTAGAGGGGGCTGATGGCGTGGCGGGGACAGCGGAGCGGTTCACCCCGCGTCCGATCCGTCGCGGCCCACTGGCCGGACGGGGGCCGATCGCCGGCATCGCCGGCCTGTCCGCCATCGCGACCGGCGCCAGCGCCGTCCTGCTCGTACTCGGCACCTCGCAGCTCAACCTGCCGCTGGTCACCAGCACGCCGTGGGTGAGCTCGGCCGGCGGCGACAGCGTCCCCAGCGGTCCCGGTGGCCCGGTTGGTCCCGGTGGCCGGCCGCCGGCCGGGCAGCCGGTCGTGCCGGGATCGCGTACCGGCGTCATCGTCATTCCGCCAGGTGGTCAGTTGCCGGGTGGACCGGCCGGTGGCGGTCCTGGTCTTCCCGGTGGCGGCATCGGCCGGCCGCCGGTTTCGCAGACACCCGACCACCGCCCGCCGACCGGCAGCTGGCCGTCGCAGCCGGCGCCGGTCCCGCCACCGGCACCGCCGGAGAGCGGCGGGTTCGACATCGATCTCGGCTTCATCAAGATCCACATCCCGACGCCGTTCAGCGCGTCGTCGTCCGACAGCGGCACGCCGCGGTCGATGGCCGTGGAGAGTCCGGAGTACGGTCCGCTGGCCGAGCCGATCACCCTGCCGTCGAACGCGTGCGACCGGGTCAACGTGCCGCAGCAGCGGACGCCGGTCGAGACCCCGCTGCCGCCGGACACGCCGAAGGTCCCGGCGCTCCTGCAGCCGCCGGCCTCGCATCCCGACCCGACCCGCACGCCGTACGTCGGCCGGCACCGGGTGCCGTCACAGCCGGCCGCTCCGGGCCGTCATCGCGCGCCTGAGCCGTCGACAGGCGTCGCCGTACAGCCGGCGCCGCAGCCGTCCGGCAACTGGAGCACCACGCCTCCAGCCTCCGACCCAGCATCCGAGCCGGCGCCGTCGTCACCGCCGGCCTCCGACCCGCCACCGACCGGCTCAGGCACCAGCAGCCCGTCGACGACCACCACCGAGCCGGCGCCGACTCCTTCGAGCAGCAGCTCGTAGCTCTCCGCGCCGACCGTGCGTCGGGTTTGGCGCGACCAAGATCAACTTTCCATCTATGTAAGGTGCCATACGGACCCACCCCCCCCGCGGTTTCTCGCCGTATCAGGTATTTTCGCGCGGTGCCACCGCGCCATGGCACGTACGCTGCGGCCGTGAACGCTGTGGACACCCTCGCGACCGGCTACCTCGTCCTGGAGCTGGTAGGCATCTTCGCCTTCGCGCTGTCCGGTGCTCAGCTCGCGGTCGAGCGTGACTTCGACATCGTCGGCATGGCGGTGCTCGCCGAGACCACCGCGCTAGGTGGCGGTGTCCTGCGCGACGTGCTCCTCGGTACGACCCCGGCGGCTTTCTTCCAACCCGCCTATCTGATCACTCCGCTGATCGCCACCGGCGTGGTCTTCGTCTGGCACCGCCAACTGGAACGAGTCGCGCGGTTCGTGACGTTGGTGGACGCGGCCGGCGTCGGTCTGTTCTGTGTCGTCGGCACGCAGAAGGCGCTGCTCTTCGGCCTGCCTGGCCTGCCAGCGGTCATTCTCGGTGCCACGAGTGCGGTCGGCGGCGGCGTACTGCGTGATCTGCTGGCCCGCCGCGATCCGGCGGTTTTGCGTAAGGACAGCCAGATGTACGCGATCCCCGCGCTGTTCGGCGCGACGATCATCGCCATCGGCTACTGGGTCCACGTCACCACGCCGGTGCTGGCGGTCGCCGCGGCCGCGGTGGCTTTTGCCTTGCGGATGCTGGCGTTGCGCTACAACTGGCGGGCTCCGCATCCCCGCCGCTGACCGCCGCTCAGTGCCGCCGCCGAGCGCGTTTTCCGCCGTCCACGCTTTCCACCACGACCGTCCGATACGGTGCGGCCAGCCGAGCAAGATCCGGCTCGTCCGCCGTCATCACGACGCCACCGCCGGCCTCGACGGCGACCGCGACGGCATGCGCGTCGGCGAGCAGGTCAGAACCCGCGCCAGCCTCCGACAGCACGGCGCCGACGAGCCGAGCGAGCTGCCGGTCGGTGTCCCGCAACAGCATGCCGTCGCCGTGCTCCCGAGCAAGCAATCCGTCCAGCCACTTGCTCCTGGAGGCGCCACGATAAAGCTCGGCCAGCGTTACCGTCGGGATCACTACGTCACGCCGGAGCCTTCGCGCCGCTTCTACCGCACCGCGAACCCGCCGCTCCGCCGGATGGTTCGCGTCCATCAGTGCGTTGACTGCCTCGGCATCGAGGACCAATCGCATGGTGGCCGGCCTACGAAGCCGCTGCGGCGGCGCTGGGACCACCCAGCAGCCGCATGTAGTGACGGATCAGCGCCTCGTCATCGGCCGAGTCGAGCGGGCCGCGTTCGGCGGCCATCTCGTCCAGCATGGCCGCCAGCGCTGCCTGACGCCTGCGCCGATCCAGCTCGAGTGAGAGCGCCTCGTTGATTTGGGCTGACACGTTGACCCCCGCTTTCTCGAGTTCGTCAAGCAGCTCCGCGTCGATGGTCACGCTGATCTTCCGCTTGTTCGCACTCGTCATACCCTGATGCTACCGCCATCCTACCGACCCGCAATCAGCGGCATATCGGGCCGGGTCAGCCCCGGCGGAGCACCTGATACGCATCCTGGGCTGTCGCGTACGCGGTCAGCTCGGCACGGATCGGACCGAGGACGTGCTCGCGTACGGCCGCCACGACTCCGTCACGCAACCGCAGCGACACTCGTGACTGCGCTCGACGCGCGCCGCTGGCGACCAGCGACCGGCTGAGCAATGCCAGCAGCAGCCCCAAAACCAGGCCGCCGGCGAGCAGCGCGACCGGCAGCACCAGACCGCCTGGCAGCAGCTTCGGCTGTATGGCGGCCACGACCGTGCCGACGGCACCGGCGACCGCCGCGATGGCGAGGATCCACTGGACGACCCACATCGCACGCCACCAGCCTGGCTTCTGGTCCAGGCCGAGGTCGGTCTCGCTGAGCACCCGGTCCAGCGCCGGCTGGACGTCCTCGGCGTGCGCACGGGTGGCCTTCGCGATGGTCGTGTGCCACGGCGACGGGATCGTCGAGGTGAGCCGGTCGGCGAGCGAGCGCAGGGCACCGTCGACCTCGGCACGGCCGATCGCGCGCGGCGTGACGAAGCCGCCGCTCGCGCCGGCACGGCCGCCGCCGAGCTCCTTCTCCGCCGCCGACCGCGGGTCCGGCAGGAAGCGGCTGACCAGCCGGGCGAACGGCCAGCCGGTCAGCCGGCGGGCGCGCCACACGTACGAGTCGTGCACCTCTTCGGCGATCGCCGGGATGCCGGCGGCCTGCGCCAGGTCGTCGACCAGCGCGTTCTGGGTCGGCCGGTCGACCTCCTCCGGCACCGACGGCCCGGCCAGCGTGGACAGCGTGTCGGACACGCGGTCCAGGTCGGCGGAGATCCGGTCGACGGCGGTACGCCGGTCGGCGACCGACGCGGCGAACAGCTTGCGCACCTCGTCCAGGCCGGCGCCGGTCTTCGCCGAGGTCGGCAGCAGTGGCACCTCGCCGAGGCCGTCCTCGTGCAGCAGCCGGCGTACGTCCTGCAGGACCCCGCCGACATCGCCCGGCGCGAGTGTGTCGATCTGGTTGAGCAGCACCACGGTGGCCTGCTCGTGGTTGGGCATCTCGCGCAGATAGCGCTGGTGGATCGCCGCGTCCGCGTACTTCTGCGGGTCGAGCACCCACACCAGCAGGTCGACCAGGCCGACCATCCGGTCGACCTCGAGGCGGTGCGTGACGTTGGTCGAGTCGTGGTCGGGCAGGTCCAGCAGCACCAGGCCCCGCAGCTCGGCCTGCTCGTCGCCGTCCAGGATCGCCCGGTGCCGCGGCGAGATGGCCAGCCACTTCAGCAGCTCGTCGGCGCCCTCGGCACCCCAGATGCAGGCGTGCGGCAGCGAGGTGGTCGGCCGGCGTACGTTCACCGCCGACAGCTGCATGCCGGTCAGCGCGTTGAACATCGACGACTTGCCGCTGCCGGTGGCGCCGACCAGCGCGACCACGGTGTGCGAGGTGGACAGCCGGAGCCGTTCGCCGGAACGCTCCAGCAGCCGGTGGCCCACGTCCAGCAGCTTCTCGTCGACCCGGCCGGAGCCGGCCGCGAGCAGCCGCCGCAGGGCGTCGAGCCGGTTGGACACGGTGGCCAGGCGCTGCGCGGACTCCCGCTCCAGTGCGCCGCTGACTTTCGCTGGTTCGGTCACCGTCACGTCCGAGTCCGCACCGGCCGCGGGCTCGGCGGCCCTGCCGAATGACGTTGCGACCAGTGCTCACGGGAGGCGGCGCGGCTCGGTCGGGGACGGTCCCGTCCGCCGGCGGCCAGCCTGGCCGCCTCGACCGCGCCGGCGGCCTCACGCAGCCGCTCGTTGGTGCGCTCGCCGACACCGGCGTCGGTCAGCCGGGCCTCGAACCGGCGGCGTTCGCCCTCCAGCAGGTCACGTACGGATTCCAGCAGCATTCCCTTCGCGCGGCGGGCCATCCGACGGGTGTCGTGACCCTCGAACGTACGCCGGACCGAGCTCACCAGCGCCTCGGCATCGCCCGAGCCGGCCCGCCGGGACGGCGCCGGCAGGCCGTCGACCAGCTGGCCGACCGGCAACACGGCGGCGGTCATCACCGCGAGGCCTGCCGCGGTGGCGGCCGCCTCCACGTTCTTGGCCGGTGTCGTGCTCGGCACGGTCGGCCTGGCCAGCTCGATCACCGCGGCCTGCCAGTCCTCGACGGCTCGGCGGGCGGTCGCACCGAAACCGGTGGACGCACGCGCCAGGTCGGGGTGCTCGGCCAGCATCGCGGCGCCGGCGTCGCGTGACTTCCAGCGCAGCGCCGAAGCCTCGGCGCCCTGCTCGGCGGCCTGCTCGACCGCGGCGGCCAGCGCGCCGGCGATCGCGCGGCTGAGCGCCTCGCCCGGCACGGACCGGCTGGCGAACGCGGCCGCCAGCTGGTTGCGCGCCTTGCCGTCCCTGGCCCGGATCGTGCGGGCCAGCTCGCCACTGCTGACGAACTCCTGCCACCGCGCCAGCACCTCGCCGTGCAGGATGTCGCCGCCGTCAATGGTGTAGGAGACCTGCTCCAGCTCGCGCAGGTAGGTGCCCTGCACGTCTTCGCGCAGATCGGCCGCGGCGGCGTCCTGGGCGCTGGCATGTCGGACGAGCGCGGTCGTCCGCGGCCGGAGGCTGCCGATCGCGCCGTCGAGCGTCTTGTTGGCGATGGCGAGGCGCTGGTCGCCGTCGTTGGCCAGCGAGGCGAGCCACTGGCGCACCGGGTTGATGATCTCGCCGGGCAGCAGGCCGTCCTGCAGCGGCGTCTGCGGCACCACCAGCAGCGGCGCGGTGCCAAGGCCTTCCTTGCGCAGCATCTGCCGCAGGTGCTGCGCGATCTCCTCGGCGCCTTTCGGCAGCCGGTCGAGCACGATCGCCACGCTCGTGCCGCGGGTCTCGGCCGTACGCAGCGCATCCCACGGCACGGCGTCGGCGTACCGGCTGGAGGTCGTCACGAAGACCCACAGGTCGGCCGCGGCCAGCAGCTCGGTGGCCAGGTCGCGGTTGGCGTCGACGATCGAGTCGAGGTCGGGCGCGTCCAGCAGCGCGATGCCAGGCGTGAGCGCGGCGGCGGTCACCACGGCGAGCTTGGACACCTCGCTGCCGCGGTCCTGCGCGGAGGGGTCGTTGGTGCGCCGCAGCCGCGGCAGGATCCGGTCGTCGGAAAACCACTTCACGTCCGCCGGATGGCTGACCAGCACCGGTGAGCGGGTGGTCGGCCGCAGCACGCTGGCCGGACTGAGCCGCTTGCCGGCCAGGCTGTTCACCAGCGTCGACTTGCCCGAGCCGGTCGAGCCGCCGACCACCGCCAGCAGCGGTGCGTCGGCCCGCTGCAGCCGGGGCAGCAGATAGTCCTCAGCCTGGTTGATCAACGCGACGCGCGCCTTACGAGCGGCCGGCGCGCCGGGGATGGCCAGCGGAAACCGGGTGCTGGTGACGACACGCAGCAACTGCTCGACCGACTCGAGCAGACCCGGGGCCCCGGCCATCGGGGCAGTGCGATCGGACAGCACCCCTCCAGCCTGCCTCGCGCCTCGCCACGGCACAATCCGCCTGTCTGGGCCGGCTGGCCGCCTGGCGCTGTGTCCCAATTCGTCGTATGTCCTGCACCGCTCGACACGACCAGCGCGACCGCCTCGAACGTCCAGTGTGGACGGAGCATACCGTCCACGCCTTCGGCGGTGACGACGTTATCGCCATGCGGCAACGGAGCGCGGACAAACCGGCATTTCCCCCCGAATGGCCGCGGCTTTCCCCCGGTTTTGTCGGAAAAGTTCCACCGCCGCAGGCGAAACCGGTCAGGGTCGCAGCTCCGCGGTGCAGCATTTGACGCTCCCGCCGGCCTTGCGCAGCTCCGAGTCGGCCAGCAGGACCGTACGGTAGCCAAGGTCCTCGAGCGGTGCGGCCAGGCCAGTGGCCGATGCCGGCAGCAGCACGTTGAGTCCGTCGCTGACCGCGTTGAGGCCGAAGGCGAGCGCGTCCTCCTCGGTGGCCAGCAGCGCGCCGGGGAACAGCTCCGCCAGCAGCTCACGCGTTTTTTCCCCGAAAGCGCCCGGGAAATAGCAGATCGTCTGGTCGTCGAGGACGAACAGCGCGGTGTCCAGGTGATAGAACCGCGGGTCGACCAGCTCCAGCGACACCACCGCGCGACCCAGCACGCGACCGGCCTCGGCATGCGCGCGTACGTCCGTGCGGAAGCCATAGCCGGCCAGCACCAAGTCGCGGCCCGGCAGATACGTGAAGTCGCCTTCGCCTTCGTTGGTGAACGTCCCCGGCACGACCGGCCAGCCGTCCCCGGCATACCAGTCCTGGTGCGCGAAACGCTCCGCCGCGCGTTGCGGATAGGTGAACTGAGCGCCATAGAACACGCCGCCGACGCTGAAGCCACCGTTGGCGGCGAAGACCATGTCCGGCAGGCCGGCCTGTTCCGGCAGCAGGTGCACCGTGTGGCCGAGCCGTTCGTACGTCCGCCGGATCTCCTCCCACTGGGCCACTGCCAGTGCGGTGTCGACGCCGACCGACGGGTCCATCCAGGCGTTGATCGCGTACGACACGGTGAAATGCGTCGGCCGGCACATGAGATAGGTCCGGTGACGCGCGACGCGCGGTTGGACGGTGGCCGGTGCGTATCCGAGGGCCGGCGAAACCGGTGCGCCGATGCTGGTCTCCACGATGATCAGTTTGGGTTACGCTCGGCGGTCGAGATAGCCGTTGTCATTGCCTCTGAGGAGCGGTTCGTTGCAGATAGACGCCATTGACCGCAAGATCATTGCGTCGCTCGGCGAGGACGCGCGGCGCTCGTACGCGGACGTCGGCGCGCAGGTGGCTTTGTCCGCGCCGGCGGTGAAAAGGCGGGTCGACCGGCTTCGCGCCGAAGGTGTCATCACCGGTTTCACCGCGGTCATCGCGCCGGCCGCTCTCGGCGGCACGACCGAGGCCTTCGTCGAGCTGTTCTGCGCCGGCCGTACGTCGCCGGCCGAGATCCGCCGGGCGGCGCTGCGGCATCCGGAGGTGGTCGCCGCGTACACGGTGTCCGGCGACGCGGACGCGATCCTGCACCTGCGGGTCAGCGACATCTCGCACCTGGAGGAGGCGCTGGAGGGCCTGCGCGCGGAGCGGTTCGTCAACTCCACCCGCAGCACGATCGTCCTGTCCATGCTGATGGAGCGGCCGGCCGCGCTGACCTGACATCCCCTGGAAGTACTACCCGGGGATAGCTACTCGGGTATCACACGTGAGGGCTACCTCAGTACCTATCATCGTCTCCCTACGGTGCCGTAACCTACACCTACGTTCCCGTAAGTTACGGCCACTTCGAGTTCTGGGAGTACGCACAGTGACCGCCACGGCTGACCGCATGTCCGACCCCTCGCTGCAGACCGCGCTGCTCTATGAGCTGGAGCCGGTGGTCGAGCAGAATCTGGAGCGGCACATCGGCCTGGCCAAGGACTGGAACCCGCACGACTACGTGCCGTGGAGCCAGGGCCGCGACTTCGCGTTTCTGGGTGGCGAGGACTGGAAGCCGGAAGACTCCAAGCTGGACGAGACCGCCAAGACCGCGATGATCGTCAACCTGCTGACCGAGGACAACCTGCCCTCCTACCACCGCGAGATCGCCACCCGGTTCTCCCGCGATGGCGCCTGGGGTGAGTGGGTCGGCCGGTGGACCGCCGAGGAGGGCCGCCACGGCATCGCGCTGCGCGACTACCTGGTGGTCACTCGCGGTGTCGACCCGGTGAAGCTGGAACAGCTGCGGATGGCGCACATGACCGCCGGCTACGACTCCGGCGACAAGACGATGCTCGAGGCCGTCGCGTACGTCTCTTTCCAGGAGCTGGCGACCCGCGTCTCGCACCGCAACACCGGCAAGGCCTCCGGCTGCCCGATCGCCGACCAGTTGCTGGCGCGCATCTCGGTCGACGAGAACCTGCACATGGTCTTCTACCGCAACCTGGTCAAGGCGGCCTTCGACCGGGCGCCCAACGAGACCATGCAGGCCGTACGCGACGAGGTCGTCAACTTCGAGATGCCCGGCTCCACGATGGACAACTTCGCCCGGCAGGCCGTGGCGATCGCGAAGGCCGGCATCTACGACCTGCGGCTGCACCACGACGAGGTCGTCCAGCCGATCCTGCGGTTCTGGAAGGTCTTCGAGCGCGACGACCTGACCGGCGAAGGCGCGAAGGCCCGCGACGAGCTGGCCGCCTTCCTGTCCACATTGGACGGTCAGGCGACCAAGTTCGAGGAGCAGCGCGAACGCATGCGCGAGCGGGCCGCTCGCAAAGCCGCCGGCTAGTCCTTGGTCAGCTGCATCCGCTTGCCGAGCAAAGACTTCCGGTAGCTGTACGCGGCATAGATGACCAGGCCGATGACGAACCAGCTGACGAACCGGACCCAGGTCAGCGGCTTGAGGTAGATCGTCAGCCAGATCGCGCCGACAATGCCGATCGCCGGCACCACGGGCATGCCGGGACAGCGGAACGGCCGCTCGAGTTCGGGGTGCCGATAGCGCAACACGATCACCGCGCTACACACGACGACGAAGGCCAGCAGAATGCCGATGTTGGTCAGCTCCGCGGCGTCGCCGATCGGCACGAAACCGGCGATCAGCGCCGAGGCGATGCCGACGATCCAGGTCACCCGCGTCGGTACGCGGTGGCGCGGGCTGACCTTGGAGAACCAGCGCGGCAGCAGGCCGTCGCGGCTCATCGCGTACCAGACGCGCGTCACCGCGAACATGAACGTGAACATCACGGTGACGATGCCGAGGATCGCGCCGACCGAGATGATCGTGGCGATGCCGGGCAGGCCGACCCCTTCGAAGGCGTGCGCGAACGCACCCTTCGGCGCGATGTTCTTGTAGTACACCATGCCGGTGAGTACGAGACAGGCGAGCACGTAGAGCACCATGCAGATGGCGAACGAGAGCAGCATCGCCTTCGGCAGGTGTTTGCGCGCGTCGGCCGACTCCTCCGCGGCGGAGCTGAGCGCGTCATAGCCGAAGACCGCGAAAAACACGATCGCCGCACCGGAAAACACGCCACCCCAGCCAAAAGGCACGAACGGCACGTAGTTTTTGGTGCTGATGAAGAAAACACCGACCACCAGAATCAGCAGGACGATGCCGACCTTGACCCAGACCAGCACGGTCTCCACGCGTGCCGCCGACCGGACGCCGCGGGTCAGGAGGAAGGCGATGAGCAGGCAGAGCAGCGCCGCCACCAGGTCGACAACGTGGCCGGGACCGGTGGTCGGCGCGCCCAGCATCCACGCCGGCAGGTGAATGCCGACCTGTTCGACGAGCGCTCCGACATAACCGGAGACACCGATGCCGACGACGGCCACGATCGCGGTGTATTCCAGCAGCAGGTCCCAGCCGATGAACCAGCCGGCGATCTCGCCGAGCACCGCATAGCCGTACGTGTAGGCCGTGCCGGCGCGCGGGATGAGCGAGGTGAACTCGGCGTACGCCAACGCGGCCGCGAGGCTCACCACGCCGGCGACCAGGAACGAGAAAAGCACCGCCGGCCCGGCCTGCTGCGCGGCGACCGTACCGGCCAGCGCGAAGATGCCGGCGCCGATGATCGCGCCGATGCCCAGTGCCGTCAGTTGCCACAGGCCGAGGACAGGGGCGAGCCCGCCTCCCTCGGTCTCCGGCTCGATCGCGTCGACCGGCTTGCGCCGGAAGATCCCGGTGGGAGAGGTCGAGAACAGGCTCATTGCGGCAAACTAGCCGGCTTGGCCGAGTGACACCACACCAGGAATTCGTCGTGTCCCGTTTGGGTCAGGCGCCTGGACCGTCAGCTGTGCTGGCGCGAATCCGGCATGGCGGGACGGCCACGCGGGAATAGCGTCGGCCAGATGGTTGATCGCATCAGTCTCGGCAGGGGCGTGCCTTACGGCAACGCCGCGTTGTTGGTTTCCGTCAGCCCGATCATGATCGTCGTCGGGATCGGGTTGACCGCCGCGGCCGGCACAACGGCGGGAGAGGTCGTTGCGGTTCTCGGAGTCCTGACCTTTCCCGTCTGGCTGGTCGCCGCGGCCGGCGTGCTCGTGCTGATGAGCGTCAGCCGTGCGGTCTGGCTGGAGGAGACGGTCCTGGTTGTGCGATGCCTCCGTAGGCGGCGGATCGATCTACGTACGGCTGGTCGAGTCGCCGTAGTGACGACCGACCTGGCCATTGGTCGCCAGAGTTCGACAATTCGCGTCCCGGCCTTCGTCGCCGACGGCACCCTCATCTACCTCGCCGATGGCAAGGGTCTGTTGCTGAGCGGTGCGCAGCTGCGGGCACTCGCCGCGGCCTTGACGACGTCGACCGCTGTGGACGCCCATCCTGTCCGTGACTGGCTGCTCTCCGCCGCCGCGCACGCCGACACGGCGGCCTCGCTCTACGGCCTACGTGCCGTGTGAGCTTGACGCAGGCGCACCAACGTCAGTCGGGGCACGCTCGCGTCACTTATGCCAGCACCGAGCCCGAAGTCGGGCCGCCGTACATGACGAGAGCCAGTTGGCCTTGTTTGGTCGGGGCTTCTCTGACCGTCACCGGTCGGCGGAGATGCGCTCGGGGTCGGCTGGCTTCTTCGGCTTGGGGGGCCAGATCGTGGTGCAGACCGTCCAGATCCCCCAGATGCCGACGATCACGCTGAGCCGCTGGATCCAGCCGGTCAGCGCGGCCGTACGTTCCGGCGCGTCCACCAGCAGGATGGCCAGCTCCATCAGGCCGCAGCTGATGGCCCAGGAGATGGCCGCCTTGCCGAAGTCCTTCCACTCGTAGACGACGCGCTCGCGGCCATACTTCGGCGCTTTCACCGGCGGCGGTCCGCCAGCGAACCGATACGCGAAACGCTGGTCGGTCCACCGGATCATGCTGTGTCCGAAGGCGACCGAGAAACCGAGGTACGCGGCGGCGAGGCCGTGGGTGAAGTTGGCGGTGGCGCCGTTGCGCAGGTCGATCGCGGTGACCACCAGCAGGCCGACGTCGACCAGCGGCACGCAGATCAGCAGCGCGGCGCCGAGCTTGGGCTTGCGCAGCAGATAGCGGACGGCCAGGCCGCCGAGCAGGAAAACCCAGAAGCCGATCTCACCGGCGGCGATAGCAGCGACAATCATGGTTCAAGCATTCCGGCAAGTACGGCGATCCGCGTCCCTAGCGGCAACGATTCGCGCGTACATCCTTCGTCGGACTCGCCGTCCCGCCGCCGGTCGGACGCGGACGTACGACCTCAGTGATGTGATGTACGGGTGCAGCTGACCTCGCTTTTCGACCGTCGCGACACGCTCATCGCGGTCGGCGCGGCGACCGCCAGCTGGCTGCTCTACTCGCTTGGCAGCTACACGCACACCGGCAGGCTGCTGCCGGCCATACCGACCACGTTCCTTATTGGCACGCTGCTGTTGATGGGCCTGGCGATGCTGTTCCGCCGGACCGTGCCGGTGCTCTGCCTCGGCATCGGCACGGTCGCGTTCGTCGCGGACATCGCCATCGGACCGTCCCTCGGCACCGTGTTGATGTTCACCGATGTCCTCTACGCGGCCACCGTGTACGGTCCGCGGCGGATGTTCCAGGTCCTGCTGAGCCTGTCGGCCGCGGTCACCATCGTGGCGGCCGCGGTCATGCTGATCCTTGAGCGACGCTTCGACGTGGCGATCCTCATCCCGGTGCAGCTCGGACTGGTGCTCGTGGTGCCGGTCTTCACTGGCTTCGACATCCGGCGCCACCGCGAGCAGGCGCGTGACGAGCGGCTGCGCGCCGATCAGCTGGCGCGGTTGGCCGAGCTCGACCGGAAGGCGGCGGTGACCGCGGAGCGTACGCGGATGGCGCGCGAGCTGCACGACGTCATCGCCAACCACCTCTCGGCGATCTCCATCCAGTCGACCGCCGGCCTGTCGGTGCCAGGACTCGACCAGGACGCGGTCCGCGAGCTGCTGACGGTGATCCGGCAGAGCAGCAACGCCGGGCTGGCCGAGATGAAGGAGATGATCTATCTGCTCCGCGACGACTCCGACGGCGAGCCGAGCGCGACACCGCGGATCGACGACGTACAGCGGCTGATCGACCAGGCCAACGCCTCCGGCGCCGAGGCGACGCTGAAGGTGGAAGGCGCCGTGCGGCCGCTGCCGGTCGCGGTCGACCTGGCCGCCTACCGGATCGTCCAGGAGTCGCTGACCAACGTGGTGAAACATGCCGGCGGCGCGGCGACCGTATGCATCGACTACCGGCCGGAGTCGGTGCTGATCACCGTCGACAGTCCGCTCGGCGGCGGGTCGTCACGCGTACAGGGCAGCGGGTCGGGGTTGGTCGGCATGGCCGAGCGTGCGGAGATGCTCGGTGGCGAGTTTCAGGCGGGTCCGGAGGACCGACAGTGGCGAGTACGAGCGGAGTTGCCGGTCAGATGATTCGCGTCGTGGTGGCCGACGACCAGCCGGCCGTACGCGCCGGCCTGGTGATGATCCTCAATGCGGCGGCGGACGTGCGGGTCGTCGGCCAGGCCGAGGACGGCGAGCAGGCGGTCGCGCTGTGCCGTGAGCTGAAGCCGGACGTGGTGGTGATGGACATCCAGATGCCGCGGCTCGACGGCATTTCCGCGACCCGCGAGCTGGCCGGCGTCTGCGACGTACTCATCCTCACGACCTTCGACCTCGACGAGTACGTCTTCGGCGCGCTGCGCGCTGGAGCAGCCGGTTTCCTGTTGAAGAACACCGATGCCGACAAGCTGGTCGACGCCGTACGCCTGGTGGCCAGTGGCGACGGGCTGATCGCGCCGGCCGTCACCCGCCGGCTGATCGCCGCGTTCGCGCAGGTCTCGGCGCCGTCCGAGCTGGCCACCGACGTTGACCTGAGTTCGTTGACCGCCCGTGAGCGTGAGGTGTTGGAGTGCATCGGCCGCGGACTGTCCAACCAGGACATCTCGGCCGAGCTGTCGATGGCCGAGGCCACCACGAAGACACACGTCAGCCGCATCCTCGCCAAGCTCGGCCTGCGCAGCCGCGTACAGGCGGCCATCATTGCCCGCTCGCAGACGTGACGACGTACGCTATGAGATCGTGGACGCCTCGATGCCAGCAGTCGTCGAGGGGACGTTCAAAGGCGGCATGCCGTATCTGAAGCTCGGCGCCGGCCGGCCGCTGGTCTATCTGTGCGGCTTCACGCCGGTCCACGAGAACCCGACCGGCTTCGGCCGTCGGATCGCACTCCGTACGATCCGACCGCTTGCCGAGGCTGGTTACGAGGTCTATTTCACCAACCGCGCGCCGGGTCTGGCGCGCGGCACCACCTTCGCCGACCTCGCCGCCGACCACGCGACGGCGTTGACCGAGGAGTTTGGTGAGCCGGTCGACGTGATCGGCCACTCCACCGGCGGATCCCTCGTGCTGCAACTGATCGCCGACCATCCCGAGGTCGTACGCAGGGCCGTCGCGGCCAGTGCCGCCTACACTCTCGGCCCGGTTGCGAAGAAAGCTCAGCTGGAGCTGGCCGAAGAGCTGGAAAAGACCGGGAAATTCCACGCGCCGTCGATGGCCGCCGGTTTCACCGCCAGTCCGGTCCTGCAGAGGTTGCTCACGGTGCCGCTGTCGTTGTCGAGCGTTTTCGTACGGGTGAAGGACCCCGGCGACCCGGCCGCCGTGCTCCGCGCCGAAGACGGATTCGACATCCGCGACCGGCTGGCGACAATTCAGACGCCGACACTGGTGATCTGCGGTGCGCGCGACCATTTCTGGACGCCGGAGATGTTTCGCGAGACGGCTTCGCGGTTGCCGCACGGAAAATTCGTCATGTACGAGAACGCCGGCCACGCCATCGTCACCCAGAAGCGTTTCTTCAGCGACGTTCTCACCTTCCTCGCGACCTGACCTGCATCCAGTGTGACGAAACGGCGGCAAAATGTCCGACAGGCAAGCGCGGCCGGTCCATTACATTCGTCATCTCGTCAGGAGATATCGCGGATGTCGCCTCACCAGGCTGTTACTTTCAGGCGGCGCCAGCTGTTCAATCGACGTGCGGGAGTGACGTACAGATGTCGATCAACCGGAGAAATCTGCTGTCCATCGGTGCGGCCGTGACCGGCGCCGCCGTCGTTGGCGGACCAGCCGCGGCGTCGGCGTCTGCGGCTTCGTTGCCGGCCGGTTTTCGCAGTGCGTATGCGAAAGTCAACGGTGCGCGACTGCACTACGTCGCCGGCGGTCAGGGACAGCCGTTGGTGCTGCTGCCCGGTTGGCCGCAGACCTGGTGGGAATACCGCAAGGTGATGCCCGCGCTGGCCCAGCGATATCGGGTGATCGTCGCCGAGTTGCGCGGCATGGGCGGATCGGACAAGCCGGCCGCCGGCTACGACAAGAAAAACATGGCAAAGGACATCTATGAGCTGATAAGGCAGCTGGGCTATTCGTCGGCGCACGTCGCCGGTCATGACATCGGGTCCATGGTGGCTTTCAGTTTCGCCGTCAACCATCCGGACGCGACGCGCTCGGTCACGTTGATGGACGTCAGCCATCCCGACGAGGGTCTTTTCCGGATCCCGATGCTGACGCCGCCGGGACAGCCGTTCAACCTCTGGTGGTTTGCCTTCAACCAGGTGCAGGGCCTGCCGGAACAGCTGCTCGCCGGCCGCTTCCGCTACCTGGTGGACTGGACTTTCGACAACCTGCTGGAAAACCGTGCGGCGGTGAACGACCGCGACCGGGCGATCTACGCCGCCGCGTACGACCATCCGGAGGCGATCAGGGCCGGCAACGCCTGGTACAAGGCGTTCAACCAGGACATCGCCGACGGGAAGACCTACGGCAAGATCGCCGCGCCGCTGCTGGGCCTGGCATCTCCGATGAATTACGACTACTTCAGCGCCGACCTGCCGACCCGCGGGGTGAACGTCAAGGTCGAGAAGATCGACAACACCGGGCACTTCCTGGTCGAGGAACAGCCGGCCGCGGTCGTCAGCGCGCTGTCGGCGTTCGTGGGCTGACGCTCACTTGGCGTCAGCGGCGGTCACCGGCGACCTCGACACACTCGCCGCCTTGGCTGCCGGAGCGACTGCTCTTGCGCCACCGGAAACTGGAAACGTCAGGCACTGCTGAACTCCTTCGCGGTTCGCAAGATCAGGTCTCGCGACTCTTTTCGGCTGAGCGCTGCGTTGCTGCTGTTTCTCGAAAATACGGCGATATGCGTGGATCTCCTTTTCCTTTTCCAGATAGAGGCTGCCGGTCAGGCCATCGATGTGGACGGTCGTCGGCTCGCTGTCCTTAGGGAATTCGAGGATGTCGAAAGGACCGATCATCGCCGTGTGTGCGCCAGCGGCGTAAGGCAGGACTCTGATGCTGAGATTGGCATTGGTGTCGAAGGTGGCGAGATGGTGCAGTTGATCGGCCATCACCTCGCGGCTGCCGACGACTCGGCGAATGACGGCTTCGTTGAGAATCCAGTCGATTCTCAGGTCCTCTTCCGGAAGATAGAGCGGGTCGTCAGGCGGCTACGCAACGCATCCAGCCGCGACCGCTTCGGGGTTGTGCGTCGCATGCGTCATGCCCATAGTTGGCTGACGGGAGGGCGTCGCATGGAGATCGAACGCCAGGATCCGCTGCTGTCCGAGGACGAGTGGCACCGTACGCGGCATCCGGAGGCGTTCAGCGCCTCGTACGCGCCGCCGCGGCGCCGCCGCCGGCCTCGCCTGATCGCGGCCGGGGTGGCCGGCGCCGCGATCGTCGTATGCGCCGCGCTGGTCGCCAGCATCGTGTTCTCGACGCCGAGCCTGCCAGGTGGTTCGGTCTCACTGCTCGGCGCGAAGCTGCGCTGGCTCCTGCCGGTGGACGCCGATACGCATTTCGCCGTCGTCAACACAGGCACCGAAGACTACGCGCTGGCCCGCACCACGGATGCCGGCAGACGTTGGGTCGCGCAACAGCTTCCCGACCAGGTCAACCGCGGCCTCGGTGAGTACGAGCCGGTGTTGCTGGCCGCGCACAGCGTGCAGATCGGCGCGTACGTCACCACCGACGACGGTCGGAGCTGGACGATGGGCAGCCCGTCGGCGCTGGGGCCGCGAATGCCTCCGTTGAAGCTCGGCGACCCGATCAGTACCGTGCCGGCCGGCTGGCCGTTGCAGCCGTACTGCACGCAGTCGTGCGAAGCCTCCGCGGTCGATCCGCGGACCGGCGTCCAACACCTGATCAGCACGCTGACCGGCGTACGACCCGACACCGATCCGACCAACGCAATCCACGATCCGTCCGGCACGCTGTGGGTCAAGACCGACAACCGCGTCTATGTCAGCCGGGACGCCGGAAAGTCATGGGCGGCACGGGAAATCGCGTACGACGACACGTTTTCCTTTGCCGCCAACGGACGATACGCGTACGCGCTGACCGATCTCTACCAGCGTGGCACGTCGGTGCTTCGGACCCTGGACGGCGGCCGCAGCTGGCAGACGGTCGCCAGTGACCTCCAGTCGCCGGTTGGCGACACCTGCGTACTCGCCAATGGCGACCTGCTCGCCGTCGTACGCGACCAGGACACGACCGCCCTCTCGATCAGTCGCGATCACGGCAGCACCTTCCGGCCGGCCGCGCGCGGCGTACATCCGGGACAGCTCCTGCGCGCCACCGACGGCACGTGCGTGGTGCAGGACAGGTGGCAAAAGGCCTACTGGGTCGTCACCGGCGACGGCGGTCTGCGGCCACTGACCGTGCCGGCCAGCTGACGATTGCCGAGTTCGCCGGTGCAGGATGGGGACCATGACGCACAACCTGCTTGGCGAACCCGACCCCACCCTGCTGCCCGCCGACCCGGCCGCTCAGGCACTGTCCGAGCTCGGCGACGGCGACCTGTCGTCGGTCGCGGCACGCTATCCGGCTTCCAGCGCCGCCTGGGCCGCGCTGGCCGACCGAGCCTTCGCGGCCGGCGACCCGGTCGCTTCCTACGCGTACGCGCGCACCGGCTATCACCGCGGCCTGGACCAGCTGCGCCGCGCCGGCTGGAAGGGCCACGGACCGGTGCCGTGGTCACACGAGCCCAACCGCGGCTTCCTCCGCGCACTGCACGCGCTCGGCCGCGCCGCCGCCGCCATCGAGGAGGCCGACGAGGCGACCCGCTGTGCGCAGTTTCTGAAGGACAGCGATCCGGCCGCCGCCGAAGCTCTTCGATAGTCGCTTGCAAGATTTGGTCTCCGACTCGCGTCTAGTGCGGTGAGGAGGTCATGGTGAAGGCAGAACTGGAACGTGAGTTCCTGGACTTCGTCGCCTATCGCGGCACGGCGATGTTCCGCACCGCGTACGCGCTGACCGGTGACCGGCACGCCGCCGAGGACCTGATCCAGACGGCGTTGGCCAGGACCGCGCTGCGCTGGGCCAAGGTGCACACCAGCCCGGAGGCGTACGTGCGGCGGGTGATGTATCACGAGTGCGTCACCGGCTGGCGGCGAAAACACTTCGCCGAGACGCCGTTGACCGACGACCATGCCGTGCCGGACCACAGCGACCGCACGCTCATCCGGATGAGCCTGCAGAAGGCGTTGCGGCTGCTGGCACCGAAACAGCGTGCGGTCATCGTGCTGCGGTTTCTCGAGGACCTGAGCGAGCGTCAGGTCGCGGACATCATCGGTTGCTCGGAATCCACTGTCGGCAGCCAGACCTCCCGTGCACTGGCCCGGCTGCGCGAGCTCGCTCCTGAGCTTCGCGAGCTTTTCCATCAGGAAGCGACGATATGACCAACGAACTGCGCGACGCTCTGAGCGATCTGGTCGAGGATCTCCAACCGCCGGTCGGTCTCGGCCAACGGGCGCTGACGACCAGCAAGCGGATGCGCCGCCGGCGCGGCCTCACGGCGGCCGCGGTGGCCGGCGCGGTCACTCTCGTGATCGCCGGTGGCGTGGCCCTGCGCCCGGCCGACCACGTGACCGTACGGCCGGCGGCACCGCCGGTGACGAAGGTCAAGGCCGTGAAGATCGGCGAGAAAGTGCCGATCGGCGATCCCAGCAAGCCGGGCGGCGCGTACGCCTGGATCGCCCAGGACGGTGGAAAACTCGTCTTCCACTTCCAGGTGACCGGCTGTCCGAAGGACGAGCCGAACCGGCTGGACAAGAGCGGCGCCGTCTCGCAGACCGACATCGCCGACAGGTTCGCGTCGCCGCTCACCTGTGTGGCGCCAGGTGCGCAGACCGTACCGATCGGCCTGGTCACCGACCGGCCGGCGCCGGGCTGGGCCTACTCCGGCCGGACCAAGGCGGCGCTGACCGCGACCCGGATTGGCGACCTGTGGCTGCTTTCCGCGCAGCTGAAGCGATCCGCGTGCATGACGCCGCAGATCAGCCTTCCGGAGCTGCAGTCAGACGCGATGGGTTACACCGGCGAGCACGCCGGCTGCTCCAACGTCATCGAGACCACCGTGCCATTCGAGTACGGCGAGAAGCAGGACCTCGGCGCCGGAGCCAAGGCATGGGCGACCAAGTCGGGCGACAAAGTCACCATCAATGCCACGATCGCCGGTCGGCAGCGCGTACTTTCCAGCGATGCTTTGGCAAACGTGAAGTCAGCCGAGGGAAAGGTCGCGTTTTGCGCGGCCGGCGGCAAGACGGTGTATGTGGCGACCGTTGTGCCGTTTCACGGTCCGAAGGTCGGGGTGACCTACGGCGGACCGATCCAGAGCCTCGGCTTCGTGGGCCTCGGCGACCACACGATGGCCACCGGCGCGCTGCCGTCGAGCGTGCCGTGCGCGGCGACCGGCATGCCACCGCTGAACGTCGTCATCATCGACGCCAGCGGTGAAACGCCCGTCAACGTGCCGATCCAGGTGCTTTAAAGCACCGCTCGGATCTGCTCGACCGCGAAGTCGATCTCGTCGGCGGTGATCACGATCGGTGGAGCGAGCCGGATGGTCGAGCCGTGCGTGTCCTTAGCCAGGACACCATGCTCGGCCAGCCGCTCGCACACCTGCCGTCCGGTGCCGACCGCGGTCGCGAACTCGACGCCGGCCCACAGGCCCCGGCCACGTACGGCGGTGACGGCGTCGGCCGGCAGCGTACGCAGCCGTGCGTGCAGGTGCTCGCCGAGCTCGGTGGCACGGCGCTGGAACTCACCGGTCTCCAACAGATCGACGACCGCGGAGCCGACCGCGCAGGCCAGCGCGTTGCCGCCGAACGTACTGCCGTGCTCGCCGGGCTTGATCACCCCGAGCACCGGCCAGTCGGCGGCCACCGCGGAGACCGGCAGGATGCCGCCGCCGAGCGCCTTGCCGAGGACGTACAGGTCGGGCACGACACCTTCGTGCTCACAGGCGAAGGTCGCACCGGTGCGGCCGAGGCCGGACTGCACCTCGTCGGCCAACATCAGCACGTTGTGCCTGGTGCAGGCCTCGCGGATGCCGGCAAGATAACCCGCCGGCGGCACGATCACGCCGGCCTCGCCCTGAATCGGCTCGACCAGCACGGCGACCGTACGCTCATCGGCGATCTCGCGGGTCACGGCGTCCAGGTCGCCGTACGGGACGACCACGAAGCCGGGCGTGTAGGGGCCAAAGTCGGCGCGCGCGTCCGGGTCGGTGGAAAACGAGATGATGCTGACCGTACGGCCGTGGAAGTTGCCGCCGCAGGCGACGATCCGGGCCTGCCCGTCCGGCACGCCTTTCACCTGGTAGCCCCACTTGCGCGCGACCTTGATCGCGGTCTCAACGGCCTCCGCGCCGGTGTTCATCGGCAGCACCGCGTCCTTGCCGGTGAGCCGCGCGAGCTTCTCGCAGAACTCGCCGAACCGGTCGTGGTGGAAGGCGCGGCTGGTCAGCGTGAGCCGGCTCAGCTGCTCGGTGGCGGCGGCGACCAGCGCGGGGTGGCGGTGGCCGAAGTTCAGCGCCGAATAGCCGGCCAGCATGTCGAGGTAGCGCTTGCCGTCGACGTCGGTCACCCAACTGCCCTCGGCTTCGGCGATCACCACCGGCAGCGGGTGGTAGTTGTGGGCCGCGTGGGCTTCGGCGTACGACACGGGGGTGCTGGTCAGCGAGGTCACGCTGTCAGTATCGGGGCCATCCGGGCATCGGTGACAGCGGCTCGCCATGTCGATCCGCGCAAGAACGTTGCGCAGGCGTCAGCTGGACGCGCGGTTCGTTGCGTCCACCACCGTCTCAGCCGCCGATGATGCTGAGGAAGGCCTTGACGCGCTGCTTCAGCTCGCCGAGGTCGCCACCGGAGGCCGCGTCGCCGACCAGCGGTGAGCCGACACCGACGGCCAGCGCGCCGGCGGCGAAGTAGTCGGCGACGACGTCGGGACCGATGCCGCCGACGGGTACGAAGTCGAGGTCCGGCAGCGGATCGCGGAGCGCCTTGAGATGCGCCGGACCGCCGGTCGCGGCCGGAAACAGCTTGACCGCGGTCGCGCCGGCCGCGTCGGCCTGCAGCGCTTCGGTCGCGGTGAAGGCGCCGGCCAGCACCGGCAGGCCTTCGTCGAGCGCGGCGTGTACGCCGGCGGACAGGCCTGGTGTGACGACGAAGGTGGCGCCGCAGTCGTGCGCCAGCTGCGCGTCGGCGACGCTGCGGACCGTACCAG
Source organism: Fodinicola acaciae (assembly GCF_010993745.1). NCBI lineage: Bacteria > Bacillati > Actinomycetota > Actinomycetes > Mycobacteriales > Fodinicola > Fodinicola acaciae. The sequence continues at coordinate 372,747 of NZ_WOTN01000004.1, read as the reverse complement.
CGCCCACCCCCTGGCCGAGCTCGGCGGCCGCCGCGGAGATGACCTTGGCCGCGTCCGGAGTGGTCAGCGAGACCTCGACCAGCGGCACGCCGGACTCGACCAGCGTCACCACGGTCCGCAACGCGGCGTCCGGGTCCGTGCCGCGGACGATCGCCACCAGGCGATGAGTGGCCAGCAAATCCCGCAGCTCGCGGCTCGTCAGCATGCCTCCCATCATCTCCGGCCGCACCTGGCTCCGGCAAAGTGACGTTGACGGATTACGTTGTGCCAATGGACATGCGGCGGTGGGTGGTGGCCGCGACGCTGGCCACCGTGTTGGCGGTGGCCGGCTGCAACGCGACACCGCGCGCGCAGGTGAGCTGCGAAGGCGAGCGGTGTACGGCGCAGCTGTCCGGCAACGGCACGCTGGTCACCATCGACAAGATCAAGACCGTCGTGCGGCTGGACTCGGTCGACCAGGACGGCGCCATCGTCTCCATCAACGCCAAGCCGCTGCCGCTGCGGGTCGGCCAGAGCCGGACGATCGCGCAGACCATGGTGACGCTGAAGAGCATCACCGACGGCCGCGTGACGCTCGTACTGGAGCCTTCGCAGTCCGCCGAGTGACCGTCCCGGCTAGGGCCTGTTTCGAAGTCCCACGCGGCGATGGCCGAGCCGCTGTCACATCTGTCTCGGGCCGTCTGACGGCACGGCGAAACCGCCCACGTGGCGCTGCCGCGCCGGGCGGTCCCGCCGCACCGCCAGACGACGTTTGGATCTCGACTCTCATCCACGTGGGACTTCGAAACAGGCCCTATTTCTCCGGCGTCGGGATGACGAAGGCGAGCCGCCGCGACTTCAGCGCCGGCAGGGCTTTCTGCAGCGCGGCGTATGTCTGCGAGCGGTTTCCGCCGCCGTCGTGGCAGAGGATGATCGAGCCGGGTTTGGCGTTCTTGATCACCGAGGTGATGTGCCCCACACCGGGCCGTGACCAGTCGCGCGGGTCGACGCTCCAGTCCAGCGGTGTCATGCCGTCGCGGCGAGCCTCGGCCAGCAGACGCGAGGTCCAGTTGCCGCCAGGCGCGCGGAAGAACACCGGCCGTACGCCGCCGCTGGCGCGCATGATCACCGCGGTGGTGCCGGTCAGGTCGGTGTGCATGGTCGACGAGCTGCGCCGGCCGATCTTCAGGTCGTGATGCATCGTGTGGTTGCACAGCGTGTGCCCGCCGGCCACGATCTGCTTCACCAGCCCCGGATAGCGCCGCACGTTCTCGCCGATCAGGCAGAACACCGCCTTGATCCGCAGCTTCGCCAGCAGCCGCAGATAGCGCGGTGTCCAGGTCGGGTCGGGCCCGTCGTCGATGGTCAGCGCGACGCGCTTGCCGCCGACCGTACGCAGCGGCGCCTTGCCGCCACCGGACAGCGGCTGTCCGCCGTACTGGCTGGTCTGCGGTGGCACCACGCGGGACGGTGACGCGGACGGTGTCGGCGAGACCGATGGCGTCGGGGACACCGAAGCGGCGGTGGTCGTACGCGGTGGTGGCGTGGAGACGTTGCTCTTCTGGCCACATGCCGTGAGCGCGAGAACGCCGACCAGCCCCAACGACACGAACAACAGCCGATTAGTCATATGTCCCCAGACGCCAGAAGCGGTGCACAGGTTGGCCAACAAGTCACCATAACCGGTGCGAGCCAACCATTTAATGGCGTCCGCGGGTACTTTCCCTTTCGATCAGGCGGAAATCGGCCTGCACCTCACGCGGCGCGGCGTCCCGGTCACCGGCCATCCGCGACTGCAGGAACTCCATCGACAGCCGCGCGATCTGGTCCTTGTCCGGCGAGATCGTGGTCAGGCTCGGCGTGCTGTACTGGCCGTCCTCGATGTCGTCTATCCCGACGATCGCGATGTCCTCCGGCACGCGTACGCCGGCCTCGTGGGCGCCGCGGATCGCGCCGAGCGCGAGCAGGTCGTTGAAGCAGAACACGGCGTCCGGCGGCTCCGGCAGCGCGAGCAGCTCCTGGACCGCCTTCACCCCGTCCTTGCGGTGGAACGTCTCACCCTGCTTGATCAGGTCCTCCTCGACCGGCAGGCCGGCCGCGCCGAGCGCGTCCAGGTAGCCCTGCAGCCGCAGCCGCGCCGTTCCCTGGCCGTCCGGCGGTTGTACGCCGATGGCCGCGATCCGCTGCCGGCCGATCGACACCAGGTGCTCGGTGGCGATGCCGGCGGCGGCCACGTTGTCGATCGCCACGTGGTCGGCCGGCCCCTCGAAGACCGACTCGCCGAGCAGCACCATCGGCGTGTCGTCCGTACGTGCCGCCAGCTCCTCGCGGCCGACCGCGAGCGGGCTCACGATCAGGCCGTCCACCAGCTGTGGACGGATGCCGGCGAGCACGTGCCGCTCGCGTTCCAGCAGGCCGTCGGTCTGGTCGATCAGCACGGTGTAGCCGGCGTCCTCGGCCGCCTTGATCATGGCGCGGGCCAGCTCGGCGAAGTACGGCGAGTCGAGCTCGGGCAGCGCGAGCGCGATGATCCCGGACCGACCGCGGCGCAGGTTGCGAGCGGACAGGTTGGGCTTGTAGTTCAGCTCGCTGAGCGCCGCCTCGACCTTGGCCCTGGTCGTCGGGGTCACGTGTTCATAGCCGTTGACGACGTTGGAGACGGTCTTGACGGACACGCCGGCGCGCTGCGCCACGTCTCTCAAACTGGCACCCATCCGCGCCGGCCTCCCAACCGAAACCGAACCTGAACCTGACCGAAAAGGCGAAAACGCCTGCACACTCTTTACAACAGTACGCGCGTACCTGTTAACTCTTCACATCCGAACGTGACAACATCTCGGCTCGGATCCACAGCTGGACCCTGGTGTGCGGTGTCGGACTCCCTCACACCAGGGTCTGATCGACGAAACACCACCGCCAGTCCTCGCCTGGCTCGCCGGACCGCATCACCGGGTGATGTTCCGAGTTGAAGTGCGCGGACGCGTGCCGCGCCGGCGACGAGTCGCAGCAGCCGACCTTGCCGCAGGACAGGCAGACGCGCAGGTGGACCCAGCGGCCGCCCTCGGCGACGCAGTCCTCGCACTCGCCCGGTGTCCGCGGCGCGATGTCCACATCGACGCCGCTCATGTGCGTACAGCTAGGCATGGGGGTTTCTCCTCGTGATCGGGTCGTACGTGGGTAAAGGTAGTGGTCCGCGGCCGAGGCGGCGGTCGCTAACACGCTTCGGCCGGCCGGAATAGCCGGCGCGCCGTACGCCTTCGTAGTAGCCGGCGGCCTTGGTGGCTTGGTGGCCACCTCTGGAGTCTGCTCCATCATGGTGGCGAATGCTTAGCCGGCCGGTGAGCTTGGGGAGAGGCATGCACGGGACGTTCACGCTGTTCGCGCTGGTGATCGGTGCGGTGGTGGTCGCGGGGGTGGCGAAGAAGCTGAAGCTGTCGGCGCCGATCCTGTTGGTGCTGGTCGGGCTCGGGGTGGGGCTGATCCTCGACCGGTTCGGCATGGCGGACTATTCGCTGACCAGGCTCGGTCCCGAGGTCGTCCTCTTCCTGACGCTGCCGCCGCTGTTGTACGCGGAGGCGTCGGAGAGCTCGTACCTCGGTCTGCGGCAGAGCGCACGAGCTCTCGGCCTGCTGTCGGTGGGTCTGGTGCTGGCGACCACCGTGGTCGTCGGAGTCGTCATGCACTATGCGTGTGGCCTGTCGCTGCCCGCGGCCTTCATGCTCGGCGCGCTGGTCGCACCGACCGACGCGGTGGCGGCGACCGCGATCGGCCGGTCGCTCGGCCTGCCGCGGCGGATCCTGACCGTGCTCGGCGGGGAGAGCTTGCTCAACGACGCGACCGGCCTGACCGCGTACCGCGTCGCCTTGGCGGCCGCGCTCGGCGGCGGCGTGTCGCTGTGGGAAGGCGGCGCGGCCTTCATCTTCGCGGCGGTCGGCGGTGTCGCGGTCGGCCTGATCGCCGCGCCGATCCTGCAGTGGGTGCGCCTCCGGGTCGCCGACCCGGTGCTGGACAACGTGCTCGCGCTGCTCATCCCGTTCGGCGTCTATGCCATCGCCGAGTCGATCCACGTCGGCGAGTTCGCCGCCTCCGGTGTGCTCGCGGTCGTCGTCGTCGGTCTCTACCTCGGACATCGCAAGGCGCAGACCGGCTATTCCAGCCGGCTGATCGCCGGTGGCGTGTGGAAGATGGTGAAGTTCTTCCTGGAGTCGATCGTCTTCGCGCTGATCGGCCTGCAGCTGCCCAGCGTGCTGAAGAGTCCGGGGTTGTCGCCGGTCGGCCTGGTGCTCAGCGGCATCGGCGTGATCGTGCTGGTGATCGTCGTACGCATCGTCTGGGTCTATCCGGCGACGTATCTGCCCCGGCTGCTGGTGCGGAAGATCCGCGAGCGCGACCCGTATCCCAACTGGCGCCAGCCGGCGATCATCTCCTGGGCCGGGATGCGCGGCGTGGTCTCGCTCGCCGCGGCCTTCGCGATCCCGGAGACCGTGCCTGGCCGTGGCCTGATCCTCTATCTGGTCTTCTGCGTCGTGCTCGGCACGCTGGTCGTCCAGGGCCTGACGCTGCCGACGGTGATCCGCAAGCTCGGCATCTCGGCCAACGACGCCTTCGCCGACAACCTGGCCGAGGCCAACGCGCAGCAGGCGGCGATCCGCGCCGCGGTCGAGCGGCTGGAGACCGTACTCGCCGAGGAGGACGTCGAGCCGCCGGACGGCGTCGCCGAGCGGCTGCGGGCCTGGGCCGACAGCCGGCAGCTCGGCGCCTGGGAACGGCTCGGCAGCGGTCCCGGTCCCGGCGCCAAGGAGACGCCGTCGGCCGCGTACCGGCGGCTGCGCCGCGAGATGCTGACCGCCGAGCGTGCGGTCTTCGTACGGATGCGGGACAGTCGGCAGATCGATGACGAGGTGCTCCGGCGGGTAACCCACGAGCTGGACCTCGAGGAAGCGATGCTCGCACGGGAGTGACGGATGCGGCCTTACCGGGACCGCGCGGCGGCCGGCGAGGTGCTGGCCGCCGCGGTCGCCGAGCTGGCGCCGGCGGATCCGCTGGTGCTGGCGCTGCCACGCGGCGGCGTACCGGTGGCTGTGCCGGTCGCCAAGGCGCTCGGTGCCGGGCTGGACGTGCTGGTCGTACGTAAGATCGGCCTGCCGCAGCAGCCGGAGCTGGGGATCGGTGCCATCGCCGAGAACGGGGCGTCGGTGCTCGACGAGGACATGTTGCGCCGGTTCCGGATCGACTCCTCGACGCTCGACGGAGTGATCGCCCGCGAACGTGCCGAGCTGGAACGGCGAGTGGCCGCCTATCGCCGCCGACCGCCGCCGCGACTCGCCGGTCATACGGTCGTGCTGGTCGACGATGGTCTGGCTCGTGGCGTCTCGGCGCGTGCGGCGGTCGCCGCTGTCCAGGAAGCCGCCCAGGTCTGGCTGGCCGTACCGGTGGGGTCGCGGCCCGGACTGGCCGCGATGGCCTGTGACCAGGTGATCTGTCCGTGGCGGCCGGCCAGTTTCGGGTCGGTCGGCCAGTATTACCGCGATTTCGCCGAGGTCGGCGACGACGAGGTCCGCTCGCTGCTCGGCTAACCTGAGCGCCGCAGCGTGGGCCCGAGCCCCAACCGTCCTTCGTGGACGGTGTCCTGGGAACCCCCAGGGGTGAGGAGGTGCTTGGACATCTCGTCGCATGCGCGTCCCTGCCGGCGCGCAGACCGGCGCACGCACGGCCGGACCGGTCGGGTCCACCCTGCCTGACATGCTGCCCGCCACCTCGGCATCGCCGAAACTGTCGGCGCGCGATGGAAGGCTTGTTTTCGGGGGCGCCAAAATCCGGCCACGGTCCCTGGGGGATCCCCGATTTTTATTGTTCCAGCCACCACCGACAGTTTCGGCGCGGCGACCAGGACGCGCGTACGGTGAACGAAACCCACGGGGGAGGCGATGGACCAGGCACGCCGCGAGCTCGCCGCCGAGGCATATCTCGCGACTGGCAGCCGGACGCGATGGTCGAGCGCGCCGGCTGGACGATCGGCCGCTCGATGTGGACCCGCCGGCTCGCCGATCACTGCTGGCGCGCCTATCCGGCCGACCGGCCGCGCGAGCTCACCGACTTCATCGCGGCCAGCGGCCGGCTGCCGTCACCGGAGCGCGTCGGCCGGCCGCGCCACCGTACGCCGACGCCGGTCCGCCACGGCGAGCTGCGCTGGCCGGTGCCCGTTCTGGACACCATCCCCGATCTCGCCGGCTGGCTCGGCCTCGACGTCGACTCGCTCGGCTGGTATGCCGATCCGCAGCGGCGGCTCCGCCACACCAACATTTCCGAGCGGCTGCGCCACTATCGGTGCACCTGGGTGCCGAAACAGGCGGCTGCTCGGATGTCCAAAGTGGACACTCCAGGAGCTGCAGCGCCGAGTGGGCGCCGGCATTCTGGCCGCCGTGCCGGCACATCCCGCGGCGCACGGCTTCGTCGCCGGCCGGTCCGCGCTGACCCACGCGAGACTGCATGCTGGCCGTGACGTGGTCGTACGCCTGGATCTCCGCCAGTATTTCGCGACCGTCACCGCCGGCCGGGTCTACGGAGTGCTGCGGACGATCGGCTATGCCGAGCCGGTCGCTCACCAACTCGCCGGCCTTCTCACCACGACGACACCGGCGGCCGTACGCGACGCGGCCGCGCCGCCGAGCGATCCGGGTCTGGCCGCCGCGCATCGCTGGCTGTGCGCCAAACTCGCCACCGCTCATCTGCCACAAGGCGCACCGACCTCCCCTGCGCTGGCCAACCTCTGCGCCTACCGGCTGGACGCCACCTACAGCAGATATGCCGACGACCTGACGTTTTCCGGCGACCGGCGGATGCCGGCCGAGAAACTTGTCCGTACGGTGGAAAAGATCTGCACGGACGAGGGATTTCACGTCAACTCAAGGAAAACCGTCATCGCGCGGGCCGGCGTCCGGCAGCTGGTCGGCGGCCTGGTCGTCAACGACCGACCCAACGCGACCCGGGCCGAGCGCGATCGGCTGCGCGCGATTTTGCACGATGCCTCGACAAACGGCCTCGATGCGGCCAACCGGCACGGTCATCCGGATTTCGCCAACCACCTGCTCGGCCGGATCTCCTGGGTGGCGGCCGCCAATCCGGACCACGGCGCGCGGCTGCGAGCCGCTTTCGACGCGCTCATTGGTGCGTGATCGCCGCGCGTCCGGCCGCCTTGTGCTCGTACATCCCGATCGCCTTGCGCGCCAGCTTCTTCGTCGAGCCGGCATTTCCCATCGCCGCCAGCGGCACCGACAGGAGTGGCACGGCGCGTAACAACGCGCGCTTGCCCAGCTTCATGCCGACCATCACGGCCAGCCGCGCCGCCACCTCCGACACCGACCCGCCACCGCCGTGCTTCAGCAGCTCGGCAGCCGGCGCGCGGCGTGCGGCGACCTTCACCGCGGTCTCGGCGAGGTGCAGGGCGTCGTACACGCCGGTCAGCAACAGGATCTCGGCCGCACGCTCGCGGTCGCAGGGGTCGAATCCGTACGCGGCCGCCAGATGCACGATCATCCGGGCCTGTGTCCACGACAGCACGGCCACATCGGCGACCGCGCCAGGCAGCCCCAACACGCCGCCGGCGGCGCCGGAATAGCGCGCGTGCCAGGTGAACCGCTTCTGGATCTGCCGGGCCTGCCAGCGCGGAGTGGCACGTGGCGAGCGCCACTGTGCGACCCAGGCGCGGGCCACCGGGCCGGTGCGGCGCACCGCCTCGAGAGCGAGATGTTCTGGCGCGTGCAACGGATCCGCGCGCAGCTCGGCGAAGAGCCCCTCGGGCAGGATCGGACGATCGGTGTCGGCCGTCTCCGGCGGTGGAACGTTCTGTCCGGCTGTCGCGTTCACCTGTTTCAGAATACTTGCTGCAAAGAATCCTTGGGAATCCTCCGAGGAGTCGGCCGCTCGCGTGCGAACGCCGGTCGACAGGCAAACTGGAGCATCGTGGAGACGAAACGCGGGGACAGTGCAGTTGGCTCTGCCACGCCGTGGTGGCGAAGCCAGCGGCGCTGGATGCCGTTGGCGCTGGCCGCGTTGTCCGCGCTGTACGGCCTGATCAGCATCTGGAGCGCGGTCCTTCCGCGCAGCCGCGCCCACCTGCGCGTACTTTCCGAGTTCATCCCCAAACCGGTCACCTTCGCGGCCATCATGCTGGCGATCGCCGCCGGCATTGTGCTCGTTCTGCTCGCGCATGGTTTGCGGCGGCGCAAGAAACGGGCCTGGCGGCTGGCCGTCGCGATCAGCGCTGTGCTGATCGTCACGCACCTGAGCAAGGGTTTCGGCTTCGAGGCGGCCGTGCTCGCCGCGCTGCTGCTCGCTTTGTTGATCTACGCGCGCGCCGAGTTCATCGCCAAGGGCGACCGATCGACCCGATGGATCGCTGTCGGTGCGGTCGTCGTGATCTACGTCGTCGGTTTCCTCGCGGGCATGCTGGCGATCGGCGTCTACCACCGCCGGGGCTATCGGCCGACCATGCTCGAGTCGGCCTGGACCGTGCTCACCGGTTTCGTCGGCCTCGACGGCACCGTGCCGTTCCGCAACGACAAGGTCGCCAACATGGTCGGCTCCGCACTGGTCGGCGTCACCGTGTTGGCGATCATCATCGGCGCGTACCTGCTGCTCCGGCCGCTGGAGCCGAAGGCGTACCTGACCGACGACGACTCCAGGCGGCTGCGCGAGCTGCTCGACCGCTTCGGCGCCCGCGACTCGCTCGGCTATTTCGCGCTGCGTACGGACAAAAGCGTGGTCTGGTCGCCGACCGGCAAGGCCGCCGTGCCATACCGGGTGGTCGCCGGCGTGGCGCTGGCCTCAGGCGACCCCATTGGCGATCCGGAGGCCTGGCCAGGCGCGATCAAGCCGTTCCTGGAGCTGTGCCGCGAATACGCCTGGCTGCCTGCCGTCATCGGTTGCTCGGAGCAGGGTGGCACGGTGTACGCGCGGGAGGCCGGCCTGCACGTGCTGGAGATCGGCGACGAGGCGGTCGTACAGGTCGCCGACTTCAGCCTCTCCGGCCGGTCGATGCGCAACGTCCGGCAGACCGTCAACCGGGTCAAGCGCGCCGGCTATGTCGCGCGCGTACGCCGGCTGGCCGAGCTGACCCAGCCGGAGACCGCCGAGCTCGCCCGCGTCGCCGCCGCCTGGCGCGGCGCCGAGACCGAGCGCGGCTTCTCGATGGCGCTCGGTCGCTTCGGTGACCTGGAGGACGGCGACTGCGTCGTCGTCACCGCGCACACGGTCAACGAGGACGGCGAGCAGCTGCGTGCGCTGCTCAACTTCGTACCGTGGGGACCCGACGGCCTGTCCCTCGACCTGATGCGCCGGGACCGCGAGGCCGACGGTGGCCTGAACGAGTTTCTGATCTGCTCGCTGCTGGAAAAATGCCCGGAGCTGCGGGTCAAGCGGGTCTCGCTGAACTTCGCGATGTTCCGCTCCGCGCTGGCCCGCGGCGAGAAGCTCGGCGCCGGCCCGATCAGCCGCGGCTGGAGCAAGATGCTCACCTTCGCCTCCCGCTGGTGGCAGATCGAGTCGCTCTACCGGTTCAACGAGAAGTTCGCGCCGGTCTGGATCCCGCGCTTCGTGTGCTATCCGTCCGCCGGCTCGCTCATCCCGATCGCGATGGCCGCCATGGAGGCCGAGGCCTTCTGGACCCGCCCCGCCGCCATCCGCCGCCTCGCCGGCCGCGTACCGCTCGGCTTCGGCGAGCGCCAGGCCGTACAGTCGAGCCAGTGATCGACCCTGCTTTGTCGACCGCCGGACCCGGTGTGTATCGTTCTTCGTCGGTGGCCCGTTGATTACGAGGCCCCGGGAGGCTTCGCCTAGTCTGGTCTATGGCGCCGCACTGCTAATGCGGTTGGGGGCTTCAACCCCCTCCCGGGTTCGAATCCCGGAGCCTCCGCGGTGGTGTGTTTTGCTTGCGCCCGTAGCTCAACGGATAGAGCACTTGACTACGGATCAAGAGGTTGCAGGTTCGAATCCTGCCGGGCGCGCGTCAGGTTGAGACAGGTCAGAGGCCCTGTCCCGGATTCGGGACAGGGCCTCTGTTCTGCCCAGAATGCTAGGTGCAGCGGCAAAGTGCAGCAACCACCGCGTCGGCGGGGTGCCAATCGTGACCTCTTAGGCTCTGCTGGATGACTGCTGTGACTCGAGCGGCGATGCCGGCGAATGCCGGATGGCGCACTATCGCAGGTCCCGACTCAGGATTGGACCGACTGTTGCTGGTGCAGGGCCGCCTGGAATCCGGTGAAACAGGCCCTCAACACCTGCACGACGGCGAAGAGATCCTGCACGTGCTCAGCGGACGCGTCACCGTCTGGATCGGCGAGGAAGCCGTCGACTGCGTTGCCGGTGATGTCGTATCCATACCGTGCCGGACACCACACGCTTTCCTGGCTCGCGAAGGCTCGACGATGCGGGTCGTCGCCGAACAACGCATCGGTACGCTCTTCCGAGTCGTCCAACCCGACGGCACGGTGCGTACGGTCGAGGCATTCCGGCGGGACATGCCGTGGGGCCGCGAACCACGGACCGGTCAGCCGTGGACGACAGACGAGGAGATGCGCCACATACTCGCGAATCTTTATCGCGATCCCGTGCGGGGCGACAGATGAAGGCCCTGCACCAGGCGGTGCAGGGCCGCGGTTCAGATCCGGCTTACTCCCACCAGTCGAACCAGTAGCCGTTGCAGGTGTGCTCTGGCGTGCAGGTGTTGCCTTCGGCGTAGTAGATGGGACTCACCTTGTAGCCGTAGTGCTGGAACGTGTTCTGGTCCTGTACGCACTTGTCGTAGCTGAACCCGCACCAGTGCCTCCCAGACGCCGCCGGTGCCGCGACCACAGCGGTGGTGGCAGGGCTGGCGGCCGGCGTCGAGGCCGCCTGCGCCGTGCCGCTCCACGCGGCGGCGATCAACATTCCGGCTCCGATGGCGATGCCGACCCGGCGTGCCACGGTGAACTTCATGGAGTTTCCCCTTCAATCGGTGCTTTTACGCTGCCAAATGGCGCGGACAGCGTATGTGACCGAAGCAGCCGGAAACGTCCCGATCGCTGTCATCCTGCTGTCAGATGACTGACATCAACCGGTCCACTGGAAGGTACGCGACGGCGGCCGGATGCCGTTGATGGTGGCGATCATCTCCACCACGTGCCGGCTTTCCCGCACCTCGTGGACGCGGAACATCGCGGCGCCTTCGTTGGCCGCGTACGCGGTCGCGGCCAGCGTGCCGGCGACCCGGTCGCCGAGGTCGGCGTCGAGGATCTCGCCGATGAAGTCCTTGTTGGAGATCGCCACCAGCAGAGGCCAGCCGGTCTCCACGAAAGTGCGGATGCCGCCGAGCAAGGCGACGTTGTAGCCGGTGTCCTTGCCGTAGAGGATCCCCCACGTCGGGTCGATCAGGATCCCCTCGCGCGGTATGCCTTTGGAGACCGCGAGCTCGGCAAGCCGCGTCGTCTCCTTGACGACGGTCGCCACGACGTCGTCGTAATGATGCTGGAACGGGACCGATCGCGGTGCCTGCTCACCGGTGTGCGTGCAGATGTAGCCGGCGCCGTGGGCGGCGGCCACGTCGATCAGCTCCGGCTCCGCGGAGGCCCAGCTGTCGTTGATCAGGTGCGCACCGGCCGCACAGGCGGCGTCGCCGACCTCGGCGCGCCAGGTGTCGATGCTGATGATCAGCTCCGGGTAGGTCTCGTGAGCCCAGCGGACGATCGGGACGATGCGGTCGACTTCCTCGGCGGTGGTGACCTCGGGCCCGGCCTCGGCGCGTACGCCGCCGATGTCGATCACGTCGGCTCCGTTGGCCACCGCTCGGTGGATGGCGTCCTGCGCCGGCGCCAGGTCGAAGGTCGAGCCCTGGTCGTAGAACGAGTCTTTCGTCCGGTTGACGATGGCCATGATCAGCGCGCGGTCACGCACCACTCGGACGCCACGAAACACCAGGTCAATTGGCTGAGCGCCGGCCCCGGACATGCTTCCACCTCTCACCGCACGTCGACTGGCCGTCTCGCGTCGTGACGACCCTCGACAGGCTAACCAACGGTCGCGCAGAAAGAAATCAGAACAGCCCGCCACCGGCGTTGATGAGCTGGCCGGTCAGCCACCCGCCGTCCGGTGAGGCGAGAAAGTCGACGACCGCGGCGATGTCGTCCGGCTCGCCGATCCGGCGCAGTGGCGTGGCGGCGGCGAGCTCCCGCAGTTGCTCGGGACTCCGGTTGCCGAGCAGCGCGCCAGTACGCACCGGTCCCGGTCGTACGGCGTTCACGGTCACCGACCGCGGCCCCAGTTCGTGCGCGAGGATCCGCACCATCTCGTTGCCGGCCGCTTTGCTCGCCGCGTAGACACCGGTGCCTGGTTGTACGGTCGCGGTCACGCCGGCCGAGATGACGACGATGCGGCCGCCGTCTCGTACCCGGCCGGCCGCGGCGCGCAACAGCCGAAACGTCGCCTTCGCGTTGGTGGCGAACATCGTGTCGAAGTCGTCGTCGGTCGTCCTGGCGACCGGCGCGAACCGCGCCGTACCGACATTGCCGACGACAACGTCCAGCTCGCCAAAATGCTGTTCTGCCTGGTCAAACAGCCGGTCGAGCTGCACGGGGTCGGCGATGTCAGCGCCAATGGCGACGGCCTTGCCGCCGCGGGCGGCGACCTCGTCGACCACCTCGGCCGCCGCATTCGCATCGGTGCGGTAGTTGACGACCACATTGGTGTCAGGCCCGGCGAACCGCAGGGCGATCGCGCGGCCGATGCCGCGCGAGCTGCCGGTGACCAGTGTCGTACGCATGTCCGTCTCCAAAAGTTGACAACATCAACAGTCGACATGCTAAACAGATTTGGTTGAGAGTACCAACGGTCAAGTGGTTAAACTATGTGGAATGGACTTCCCCGCTGCGCTTTGCGCGCTGCATCGCGAAGTGGCGGTGCTCTATGGCGCGACGGCTCGCCGGTTTGACCTGACCGTGCAGCAGGCGGAGCTGCTGCGGCAGCTCGACCTGGAAAGCCTGTCGTTCGGCGAGCTGGCGCGCCGGCTCGGCTGCGACAAGTCCAACATGACCGGGATGGTCGACCGGCTGGTACGCCGTGGGCTGTTGGTGCGGCAGACGGATCCGGACGATCGGCGCATCGTCAAGCCGGTGCTGACGGACGAGGGCGACCAGCTCGTCGTGCGTATTCGCGCCGAGTTCGCCGCGGTGGTCGGGCAGCGATGCGCCGATTTGCCTGCCACTGAAAAGAAACAGATGGCCGAGCTGGCCGCCGTGGTCAGTGCGGCGCTGAGCCGGCAGGACAACGAGCAGTTGTGAGACACCGCGCGTCGGTTGTTTGAGCCGGCGGCCGCCGGGTTGGTTGGATCGCCGGCATGGGGAGACGGTTCGGCTGGCTCTGGGCCGCGTACGCGGTCAGCACGTACGGCTCGGGGCTGAGTCTCGGCGCCTTCTCGCTGATCGCGGTCACCGTCCTGCACGCCGGTCCGGTCGAGGTGGCGTTGCTGCCGGCGGCCGGCCTGGCGGTCGGAGCCGTCGTCGCGGTGCCGCTGGGACCGTGGGTCGAGTTTCGCCGCAAGCGGCCGGTCATGATCGCCATGGACCTGGCCAGGTTTGCCGCGCTGGTCAGCGTTCCGGTCGGGTACGCGCTCGGGATGCTCAGCATCGGCCAGCTCATGGTCGTGGCAGTGGTCGTCGCGGGGGCGAAGATCGCGTTCAACGCGGCGAGCGGCGCTTACCTGAAAACGCTCGTACGACCGGAAAAACTGCTGGTGGCCAACGCGAGGTTCGAGTCGACGATGTGGACCGCGACCGTCGTCGGTCCGCCGCTCGGTGGTGCCGCGATCGGAGTTTTCGGCCCGGTGACGACGATGCTGGCCGACGCGGTCAGCTATTTGTTGTCAGCGGCCGGAATCAGCGCGATCGGCGGTACGGAGCCGCGGCCGGCGCGGACCGGCGCCGCCAGAGCGCGCGAGCTCGTTGAAGGCTGGCGCCACACGCTTGCACATCCGGTCTTGCGCCCGTTGTTTCTCAACTCGGTCGTGGTCAACGCGCTGATCATGGCGACCGAACCGCTGATGGCCATACTTCTGTTGCGGCAGCTCGGATTCCCGCCGTGGCAGTATGGCCTCGCATTCGCCGCGCCGTGCGTCGGCGGCCTGGTCGGTGCGCGGTTGGCGCGGCCGCTCGTCGCCCGTTTCGGACAGCGGCGCGTCATGCTCGCCTCCGGTGTGCTGCGCGTGTGCTGGCCGATCGGCCTGGCTTTCGTCGGTCCGGGGGTTGGCGGGATCGCGCTGGTGATCGGGCTGCAGTTCGGCCTGGTGACGTGCATCGGCGTCTTCAACCCAGTGGTCGCCACCTATCGGCTTGAGCAGACCGACAAGAGCCTGATCGCGCGTACGCTCGCCGCCTGGTCGGTCACCAGCAACGCCACCATCGCGGCCATGACGGCGCTGTGGGGTGTCGTGGCCAGCTTCACCGGAGTGCGTACGGCCGTCGGCCTCGCCGGTCTCCTCCTGCTCGTCACGCCCTTGCTGCTGGTGCGGGCCGCCGTACGAGCACGACGATCTCACCCACCACGAGGCCGGCGAGCACGAGCAAGGCCACCGGCAGCGCTGCCAGGAAGGCAAGACGCCAGCTGAACGCCGTGGCGAGCACCAGGGTCGCCACCCAGCCGACCACCAGCGACAGCACGATCGCGCCGGCGAGTCCGGACATCACCTTCATCGGCGAACAGGACCGTGCCGCCACAGCGAAGGCGGCGCCGACCATCAGGCCGCCGCCGAGCCCGGTGACGAACGTGCCGACCAGCAGCATCCCCAGCGAAGGTGCGAATGCCTCCGGCACCAGTCCGATGAGGATCAGTACGGCGGCGGCCGGCAGGACGGCCACCGGCCAGCGGCGCGCCAGCAGCAGTCCGGCTACGACGCCACCGAGCAGGAACACGGCGTACGCGATCAGCCGGCCGGTGACGACCAGCTGGCTGAGGTGCAGGTCGCGCTGGACGATCGGGCCCATCGGCGGAAAGAACGTCGTCGTCAGATAGGCCGCCTGCATCGCACCGAGCGTGGGTGCCGCCAGCGTCCACAGCGGACGTGGATGAGGAGTGGTCACAGGTGGAGTCTAGGAAGTCTAGGCTCGTGGACATGGCTGATGTGCACTTCTACTTCGATCCGGTCTGTCCGTTCGCGTGGATGACGAGCAAGTGGGTGCGCATCGTGCAGGCCAGGCGCGACTATTCGGTCGACTGGCGGTTCATCTCGCTGCGGCTGCTCAACTCGCACATCGACTACGACGCGCACTTCCCACCGGAGTACGAGGCCAGTCACACCTCCGGTCTGCGGCTGCTGCGGGTCGCCGCGCGTACGCGTGCCGAACACGGTCGCGAGGCGGTCGCGCCGTTGTACGCGGCGATGGGCGCGCGGATTTTCGAGCAGGACAAGGTGCCGGACGAGGCCGCCGTCGTCGCGCGCCGAGGCACCGCCGAGTTTGTCGCGCCGATCCTGGAAGAGGTCGGCCTGCCGGCCGGTTTGGCCGCGGCGCTGGACGAAACGGAGTGGGACACCGAGATCCAGGCCGAGACCGACGAAGCACTTTCGTTGACCGGCAAGGATGTCGGCACGCCGATCCTGCATTTCCAGCCGCCGGACGGCGTCGCGTTTTTCGGCCCGGTGATCAGCCGGCTGCCGGCCGAGGACGAAGCCGAGCAACTCTGGGAACACGTCGTCGGCCTGGCGGGTTTTCCCGGTTTCGCCGAGCTCAAACGGAGCCTGCGCGAGCGTCCGCAACTGCCGTCTTTCGGCGTACGGACTGGCGAGGTCGGCAAGCAGGAGGACTGGCACGGCGGCAGCCGCCGCCAGCAGAAATAGCGGATCTACGAGCGTTTCCCGCGTAGACGACGGATCACGAGGACGGCGGCCACCGCGACGGCCGCGACGGCTGCCGCGCCGACCGCGACCAGGACGCGCGGATCCGGCTCGGCGACCGGCGGCTCGGTTTCGACCGCGCGGACAAAGGAATCCAGTCGCTGCGTGACGACATCGTGCACGAAATCACCACCAAACCGCGCGACCAGTCCGCGTACGGTCAGATCGACGTCGAAGGACACCGAGCCAGGCGCGACACGGGCGATCGCGTACGCGTCGGCGTCGCCTTGACCAGCGAGTTCGGTGCCATTGACGCGAAACGTGGCGGTCGAGTCCTCCAGTGACAGCATCCGCAGGCTGCCGGTGTAGACCACCTGCAGCGGTCCCACGTCGGCTCGGAGCTCGCCGAAGCGGTCGGCATAGTCGGACAGGCCGGCGAGGAATGCCACCGGGTCGGTGGTCAGCGGGACCGAATGCGTGATCTTCACAGGTCCATAATGGCCTTGCGCTGCGCGCCGTCGACAGGGATGTGCGCCCCGTTGATGAAACTGGCGCGTGGCGAGGCGAGAAAGACGACCAGTGAGGCCACCTCGGCCGGCTCGCAGATCCGGCCGAACGGGATCGACGCCTCGGCCAGCTCGTGAGCGCGGTCCTGGCTGACCTTCTTGTCCCGCGCGAAAGCCTTCTCCAGGCCGTCCCACCGGTCGGTGTTGACCGGGCCCGGATTCACCGTGTTGCAACGGATTCCATAGCGGCCATACTGTTCGGCCACCGACGAGGCGAAGTTGAGGTCGGCGGCGTTGGCGGCGCCGGCGGTCATCTCCCAATAGCTCGGCTTCAGGCCGTCATTGCCGACCACCAACACGATCGCGCCTTCGCCGCGCTCACGCATGTGTCCGATGACGGCGCGTACGGACCGCACGTAGCCCATGAACTTCAGGTTGAGGCTGGACATCCACTGGTCCTCGGTCAGCTCCTCCAGCAGCCCGCCCGGCGAGCTTCCGGCGCAGGTCACCAAAATGTCGATGCGGCCAAACTTTTCCAGCGTCGCGGCGACACAGCGGTCGACGTCCTCGGACTTGCTCATGTCGCCGGCCAACGGCACGACCGTACGACCGGTGGCATCGGTGATTTCCTTTGCCGCCAGCTCCAACGGCTCGGCCGTACGCGCCGTCACCACCACATCGGCGCCTTCGCTGGCAAGTTGGGCCGCCACCTCGCGACCGATGCCTTTGCTCGCGCCCGTCACGAAAGCGACCTTGCCGGTCAACCGCAGATCCATGCTCCACTCCTCACTTGGCGAGCCGCCGCCGCGCGACAGCCAGGGCCTGAGCGCTCGGCCCGGCCTCGATGATCGTTCCCAACTGGCACAAACGCGCTTCCTGCCGGCGTCCGCCGACCAGTTGCGCACCGACTGGCAGCCCGTCGATCGTCAGGCCAGCCGGCACCGACAGCGCCGGATGGCCGGTCGTCGATGCCATCGCGGTGAGCCGGAAGTACGCGGATTCCACGGCTTCGTCGCGATCTCCGAGGCGGATGGTCGCTGCGGCCGACGGCGCCGCGACCGCCGGCACGGTCGGCAGCAGCAGGGCCGCGACCGTGCCGAGCACGCCGTCCACTTCGGACCGTACGTCCGCGGCCTGCCGGCGTGCGTTCGCGAAGTCCGATGTGGACAGTTGCGATCCGGTCCGCAGCAACGAGGTCGTGTGCGATCCAAGACCGTCAGGAACCTGCTGGCTTGCCTCCCACCAGAGCCGCGCCGACTCGACCAGCATCGTCGCGTATGCGGCGCCGCGAGCGAATCTCCGTGCCACCGGCAGCGAAACCTCGAGGATCTCCACTCCGGCCGCGCGAAGCACGTCCGCGGCGTCCTCGACCAGCCGGTGCACCTCCGGCTCGGCTTTGCCGTCCCACAGGTCGACCGGCCAGCCGACCCGCAGACCGTCCACATCGGACACCGGCTCGACGGCGCCACCCATGATCTCGTACAGCCGCAGGCATTCCGCCGCCGTGAGTGCGATCGGCCCGACGGTGTCCATCGACGGAGACAGCGCGGTGATGCCGCGCATCGGCAGCACGCCGTGCGTCGGCCGGAGGCCGGCGACGCCACACAATGCGGCCGGGATGCGGATCGACCCGCCGGTGTCGGTGCCGATGGCGGCGGTGACCACACCGGTCGCGACGGCGACCGCGGAGCCGCCGCTGGAGCCACCGGGCGTACGCGCCGGATCCCACGGGTTGCGGCAGCCCGGCGTGAGTGTCGACCAGGCGAGCTCCGGCACGCGCGTGCGGCCGATCGCCACGTAACCGGATTCCCGCAGTCGCGCGAAAACTTCGGCATCTTCGGTGGCCGTGCGATGTCCGAGGCCCGGCGTGCCGTTGCGTACGGTCTGGCCGGCGACATCGACCAGATCCTTGACCGCCAACGGAACTCCGTGCCCAACGCCGTCGACAACCTCGACGAAAGCGCCGAGATGCGCGGTATCGCGGGCTCGATGGACGGCTGCCAGCGCCGGTGTCAGCGAGCCGCGCACGACCTTTCCCATGTGGTTGCGCGGAAGCGCGGACAGCCGATAGATCCGCTTCGGACACTTGTAAGCGGTGAGCCGCGACCGCAGGTGGTCGATCAGCTCGTCCTCGCTGACTTCGTCGCGTACGACGACGAAACCGGTGACCTGCTCACCCCAGCGCTCGTCCGGCACACCGGCGACCGCCGCCTCTGCGACGGCTGGGTGTGCCTCGAGCGCGAGCTCGACCTCGCGCGGATAGACGTTGAGACCACCGGTGATGATCAGCTCCTTGATCCGGCCGGCGATCACCAGGTGGCCGTCGTCGAGCCTCCCGAGGTCGCCGGTGCGAAACCAGCCGTCAGCCGTGAATGCCTCCGCGGTCGCCTCCTCGTTTTGCCAGTAACCACGGAAAACCTGCGGCCCGCGGAGCTGGATCTCGCCGTCGGCGGACAGCCGGCAGGAGACTCCGGGAAGCGGAATGCCGACGGTGTCCGGACGCGGATCGTCCAGCGGATTGGAGACATCCAGACCGGACTCCGTGGTGCCATAGCGCACGAGCGGCAGTTGACCGAGCAGTTTCGCCGTACGCTCGGCCAAAGCTGGACTGAGCGGCGCGGAGCCGCAGACGCAGAGCCGGAGTCCAGGGAGCGACTGTCCCGCCTCGCAAAGCCGCTCGTACATGGTCGGCACGGCGAACAGCGCGGTGGCTCCTGCCGCGGCTTTTGCCAGCTCCGTTGGAGAAAAACGCGACAGCATGACCGCCGTGGAGCCAGCGATCAGCGTCGCGTGGATGCCGCCGAGTCCGTGCTGGTGAAACAACGGCAGCGCGTGGACGAGCACGTCGTCGGCGGTGAACCGCCAGGCGGCCATGGCCGCGCTGATCGAGGCCACCAGGTTGCGGTGGGTCAGCGGCACGCCTTTCGGTTTTCCTGTCGTTCCTGAGGTGTACGCGAGCAACGCGACCGCATCGGGGTCGGACGGCACCGCCACCGGCGACGCAATCGGATTCCGATTGCGTCGGTCCGGGTCGAGCAGGGTGACCGGCAGATCCGGCAGCCGCTCGGCCACCTCGGCCGACGCGAAGGCATGTGTGGCACCGGAATCGGCCACCAGATGCGCCAACTCGGCCGCGGTGTGAGCCGGATTTGCCAGCACCACAACGCCGCCGGCGCGCAGGATGCCCAGATAGGCGACGACAAAGTCCACAGTGGACGGACCGGCTAGCAGCACGCGATCGCCCGCGCGTACGTCCAAATCCGCGGCGACCGCGGCGGCGGCCCGATCCAGCTCGCCGTGGGTCAGGGCCACGCCGTCGATCCGTACGGCAACACGGTCGGGAAAGGCTTGAGCACTGCGAAAAGCAAGCTGGGTCAGGGTTTGGTCGCACGACACCGCGGCAGCCGAGTGCCGGCGCCACGCCTGCTCACTCCAGGCCTGCCAGTCGGTCATCGCAGTCCCGCCACCGATCCGGCCCAGCTCGCGACATTGTTCTCTCGCTCGGCGCGGAGCCGATCGAGCAGGCCGTCGGAGTTGACGATCGCCTTCGTACGTGCCATCGCGGCCGGATCCAGCGACACCAGTTGCTCGACCAGTTCTTCGTGCTCCACCGCGAGAGCGAAGCCGATCCGCTGCGCCTCGGCGGCCTCCAGCCACCGGCCGGTCCACATCAACTCGAAGGCGACCGAACGGCCGACCAGCGACGGCAGAATCCAGGCGCCAACGGCCAGTCCGTGGCCGGGACCGACCCAGCGAAACCGTGCGTTTGGTCCGACGACACGCAAATCGGCCGCACTGGCGAGCTGCGTACCGCCACCGACCGCTGGTCCGTCCACCACCGCGACGACCGGTCCAGGGCGCTCGACCATCGTGCGATAACAGGCATAGAGCCGATCCGAGACTTGTGCGCGTTCCTCGTCCGTGATGCCGAGGTCGGCGCCGGCGCAGAAAGCGCGCGGGTCCGCGCTGTCGAGCACCACGATCGCCGCGGGATCCTCGTCGAAGGCGGCGATCAGCGCGTCGACCGTCGCCAGGTCGAGCGCGTTGCGACGGCCCGGCCGATCCAGCGTGATCCGTACGTGTCCGGCGGCCGGCTCGCGGCGGATGGATGGCGTCACGGGCGACTCCAGTGATCGGCAGGTTGAAATATGGTATACCAAGTGTGCGCCGTTTGGACCAGAGGAGGTGGCGTGAAACCGGCCGCTTTCACCTACCACCGGACATATGATGTGCCGGAGACCGTGCGGCTGCTGCAGAAGCTGGGCCCGGACGCGAAGATCCTGGCCGGCGGACAGAGTTTGGCGCCGATGATGAACTTCCGGCTGGCCCGGCCGACGGATCTGGTCGACATCAACCGGATCGGCGGCCTGGACTATCTGCGCCGCGACGCCGCCGGTCTGCACATCGGCGCGCTGACCCGGCACCGTGCCGTCGAGATGACCGCCGATCCGGCCGTACGCGACGGATTTTCCGTGCTGTCACGCGCGGCTCGGTGGATCGGTCACTATCCGATCCGAACGCGCGGCACCTTCGGCGGCAGCATCGCCCATGCCGACCCGACCTCCGAATGGTGCCTGCTCGCGGTCCTGCTCGACGCGGCGATCGCGCTGGTGGGGCCAAAAGGCAAGCGCGAGGTGCCAGCATCGGAGTTTTTCCACGGGTTTTTCACCACCGCCGCGGAGCCTGACGAGATGGTGGTGGAGATCCGGTTTCCACGACCGGCGCCACACGCCGCACTGACCGAGTTCGCGCAACGGCAGGGGGATTTCGCGATCGTCGCGGCCGCCGTGGACGTCGACATCGCTGACGGCGCTTGGAAATCCGGTCGCGTCGTGCTCGGTGGAGTGGATCCGTCGCCTTTCGCGGTCGACGGCCTCGACGCGTACGCCGGTCGGCCCGCCGGCCAGGACACCTGGCGCGATATCGGTGAGCTGGCGGCAGAACAGATCGATCCGCCGTCCGACGGCCACGGCAGCTCCGACTATCGCCGGAAACTCACCGCCACTCTCGTGAGCCGAGCGCTGGCCGAGGCGGCGCGGGGATGACCAGGTGGATCGGTGCGAAGGTGCCGCGCAAGGAAGATGGCCGGATGTTGCGCGGTCGTGGCCGGTTCGTGGACGACATGCGGCCTCCGGGGACGTTGCACGCCGCGTTCGTCCGCAGTCCGCACGCCAGTGCCACCATCACCTCGATCGATCTGGAAGAAGCCGCCAAAACGGCGGTCGGTGCGTTCACCTCTGCCGACCTCGGCGATCCGTTTTTACTGGCGGTGTTGGAAAGAGACGAGTTCACCCCGACGAGGATGCCGCTGCTGGCCGGTGACCGCGTACGGCATGTGGCCGAGCCGGTGGCCGTCGTGGTGGCGGACGATCCGTACGCGGCCGAGGATGCCGCGGAGCTGGTCGTGGTCGACTGGGACCCCCGCGCTGCCGTGACCGACCTGCGATCGGCTGCTGACGGACCGGCTGTCCACAGTGGACTGACCGACAACTGCGTGGTCGATCTGGTGATGTTCGACGACGAGCGGCTGGACGAGATTCTCGCGACGGCGCCGGTGGTCGTCGAGGCGGAGTTCGACAGCGGCCGGGTCGCGGCGCTGCCGATGGAAGGCCGGGCCTGCCTGGCCGAGTGGGACGACCGCGACGAGCAGGTCGTCGTGCATGTCTCGACACAGGTGCCACACCAGGTGCGCTCCGGCATCGCGCAGGCGCTCGGCCTGCCGGAGCGGACGATACGCGTGATCGCGCCGGATGTCGGCGGTGGGTTCGGCCTGAAATGCGTCGTGGGACGGGAAGAGGTCGTTGTCGCGGCACTGGCGTTGCGGCTGCGCCGACCGGTCAAGTGGATCGAGGACCGGCAGGAAAACCTCACCGCGGCATTTCACGGACACGAGCAACATTACGCGGTGAAAGCCGCTTTCGCCGCGGACGGCCGGATTCTGGGGCTGGCGGCCGACATCCGCTGCGACATCGGCGCGTACTCGGCCTATCCGTTCACCTGCGCGGTCGAGCCGCTGATGGCGGCGACCGAGCTTCCCGGCGCGTACAAGGTGCCGGCCTATCGAGCGCGTGGCCGCGGAGTTGCCACCAACAAACCACCGACAGCGCCATATCGCGGCGTCTCACGACCGCAGATCGTGCTGGTGATGGAGCGGCTGATGGAAAAGGCCGCGGCGGTGTTGCGGATGGACGCACTGGACGTGCGGCGCCGCAACCTGATCGACAAGTTTCCGTACGCTGGCGTCAATGCCATCAGCTACGACGAAGGCAGCTATCGCGAGTCCCTGGACCTGGCGGAAAAGAAGACCAGCGACTGGCCGGCCGAGTGTGACCGTCTGCGGTCCCGCGGTCTGCTCGCCGGCATCGGGTTTTCCTGTTTTTCCGAGCGAACCGCATACGGCACGCCGACGATGTCGCAGCGCCGGATGCGGATGACGCCTGGTTACGACACCGCGCACGTGCGAATGGATCCGACCGGCGAGGTCGTCGTCACCACCGGCACCTGCGGCCACGGTCAGGGCCACGAGACGACTTTCGCGCAGATCGTGGCCGACCAGCTCGGCATCGACCCCGGCCAGGTGCGGCTGCGGCAGGGCGACACCGATCTGACGTCGTACGGCTGGGGGACCTTCGGCAGCCGCTCGATCGTCATCGGTGGTGGCGCCGCTGGGAAAGCCGCCGGGGTGGTCGCCAGCCAGCTGCGCAGGATCGCCGCCTTTCTGTTGGAAGTCAGCGAAACGGACGTCGAGCTGTCGGAAGGCGCCGCACGCGTACGCGGTGTCCCTGGTGCTGAGGTCAGCGTCGCCGAGATGGCGCGGTTGGTGCACTTCCAGGCCCACCAGCTGCCGGACGACTGCCGTTATGCGCTAGAAGCCAGGCAAAGTGCCGATCCGCCTGGCACGTTCTCCAACGCGACTCATGCGGCGCTGGTGTCGATCGACCCAGGCACGGGCGGCGTACGCGTCGAACGCTACGTCGTCGTGGAGGACTGCGGAGTCGTCATCAATCCGTTGGTCGTCGACGGTCAGGTGCGTGGCGGTGTGGCACAGGGAATCGCAGCCGCCCTTTACGAGCAGCTCGTCTACGACGCGGACGGCCAGCCGGCCACCGCGTCGCTGATGGACTATCTGGCGCCGACCGCGGCTGAAATCCCGCCGATCCAGATCTTCCACCTGGAAACTCCGTCGCAGCACAGCGAGACCGGCGCCAAAGGCATGGGGGAAGGCGGCACGATCGGCGCACCGGCCGCCGTGCTCAACGCGATCAACGACGCGCTCGGCTCGGACTTCGACCACATCCCCGTGCTGCCGCACCAGGTTCTCGCCAGCTCCGGAGGCAACCGATGACGGACATGCAGCTGATTTCGTTGACAGTCAACGGAGACGAGCACACGTTGGCGGTCGAGTCGCGGCGTACGCTCGTCGACGTCCTGCGCCACGACCTCGGTTACACCGGCACGCATGTCGGTTGCGAGCACGGCATCTGCGGCGCCTGTACAGTTTTGCTCGACGGTCAGCCGGTTCGCGCGTGCTTGATTTTCGGCGTACAGGCGGACGGCTGC
Organism: Fodinicola acaciae; assembly: GCF_010993745.1. Classification (NCBI taxonomy): domain Bacteria; kingdom Bacillati; phylum Actinomycetota; class Actinomycetes; order Mycobacteriales; genus Fodinicola; species Fodinicola acaciae. The sequence goes on along the minus strand of NZ_WOTN01000004.1, from coordinate 348,846 downwards.
GAGGTCCGCACGGTCGAAGGCCTGGCGGACGGCGACGAGCTTTCCGACCTGCAGCAGGCTTTCAGCCGTTGTCACGCCCTGCAGTGTGGCTTTTGTACGCCCGGTTTTCTCATGCTGGCCGAGGCATATCTGGCCGAGAAGGACGGAAGGCCAGCCGACGAGGCCGAGGTGCGCGAAGTGGTCGCGGCCAACCTGTGTCGTTGCACCGGCTATCAAGGCATAGTCGAGGCGGTTTGCAGCGTCGCGGCCGATCGAGCGAAGGCATCGGGATGATCGGCGCGCGGCTGCCTCGCAAGGAGGACGCCCGGCTGGTCCGCGGTCTCGGCCGGTTCGCCGACGACACCGACCGGCCCGGCCAGCTGTGGATGCGGGTCATACGGTCAACCGTCGCGCACGGCCGCGTACGATCGATCGACGCTCCCGCGGCGATCGCGGTTTTCACCGCAAAAGACGTGCCGGACTTGCGGATTCCGGTGCGGCTCAAGGTGCAGGGCGTCGACCTGTCGGACTTTCTCCAGCCGGTGCTGGCAACCGAGGTCCGTTACGTCGGTGAGCCGGTCGCGGTCGTGCTCGCCGACGATCCGTACGCGGCCGAGGACGCCGCCGAGCAGGTGTCGGTCGACATCGAGGAGCTCGAACCCGTTGTCACCGCGACGAAAGCTCACGCGGCCGCCGACTTTTCGCTCGGCTATGGCGATGTGGCGACGGCCTTCGAAACCGCCGCGGAGATTGTGGAGTTGGACTTCACGATCGGCCGGCACAGTGCGGTGCCGTTGGAGCCGCGCGGCCTGCTGGCCGTGCCGGATCCGGTGACCGGAGCGGTCGAGATCTTCGGCATGACCAAGGTGCCGGTCTACAACAAGGCCGTTTTGGCGCGGATGCTGGAGATCGACGAGACGTTGATCCACGGCCGCGCGATGGACGCGGGCGGCGGCTTCGGCGTACGCGGCGAGTTCTATCCAGAGGACTTCCTGGTGCCGTGGCTGGCCAGAAAGCTGCGCCGGCCGGTGAAATGGATCGAGGACCGTGCCGAGCACCTGGTCGCGACCAACCACTCGCGCCAGCAACGGCATCGGATTTGCGCCGCCTTCGACGAAACCGGACGCATTCTCGGCCTGCGCGACGATGTCATGCACGACAACGGCGCCTATTGCCGCACGCACGGCATCATCGTGCCGGAGCTGACACTGGCTATGCTGCCGGGTCCATACCGTGTGCCGGCGTACGCGGGACACATCACGGTGGCGCTCACCAACAAGACGCCGTGTGGAACGTATCGGTCACCGGGTCGTTTCGAAGGCACGTCGGCGCGTGAGCAGCTGTTGGACGTGGCCGCCGACCGGCTCGGCATCGACCGCGTCGAGCTGCGCCGCCGCAACCTGCTGACGGCGGCCGAGCTGCCACACGCTCGTGCGATGAGTACGCTCGGCACGGACGTCGTCCTCGACACGGCGGATTACCCAGGACTGCTGGCAAAAGCCGTCGCGGAGGCGGATCGGCTCGGCTATCGGTCCGAAGTGGACAGTGCACGCGCCGGCGGTCGGCTCGCCGGTCTCGGTGTGGCGATGTTCCTGGAAAAGAGCGGTCTCGGTCCGCAGGACACCGCCGACGTGCTGGTCAGCGGCACGGGCGCGGTGCACGTCCACACCGGCGGCACGTCACTCGGCCAGGGCATCGAGACGGCGATGGCACAGATCGCCGCTGACGAGCTCGGTGTGGACCCTGAGATCGTGCACGTTGTCAACGGTGACACCGATTTGCAGCCATATGGCGGCGGATCGTGGGCCTCGCGTTCGACCGTTGTCAGCGGCGGTGCCGTGCAGGCGGCGGCTGCGGCCGTACGCGAACGCGCGATCGAGATCGCCGCCAGGATTCTCGCGGTGACACCAGACAAACTCGAGTGTGGCGGCGGTGTCATCCGGGTCGCCGACTCTCCGGGCGCCGAAGTGTCGTTGGCCGAGGTCGTACGCGCGTGTCAGCCGACCGGCGACCAGCTGCGGCCCGGCGAGCCGGCCGGCCTGTCGGCGCGACGCCGTTTCGAGGTCGAGCACATGACCTATCCGTACGGCGTGCACATCGCCGTTGTCGAGGTGGATCCAGGCACGGCGGGCGTGCGCGTGCTGCGTTATCTGGTCGCGTACGAGGTCGGTCGCGCGGTCAATCCGACCATGGTCGAAGGCCAGCTCGTCGGTGGTGTCGCACAGGGTGTCGGCGGCGCTTTGTTGGAAGAATTCACCTATGACGAGGCCGGGCAGCCGCAGTCGGTGACATTCATGGACTATCGGCTGCCGACCGCCGCGGAAGTGCCGCACGTGGACGTGCTGGTGACCGAGGACGCACCGGCGCCGGGAAATCCGCTCGGCGTACGCGGTGCCGGCGAAGGCGGACTGAGCGCGGCGGGTGGTGCGCTGGCCGGGGCTGTGCGCGATGCTCTTGGTTTGGACGACAGCGTCGAGGTGCTGCCGATGACGGCAGATCGAGTGAGATTGTTGATGGAGCGCGACAAATGACGAACGCCGATGCCCCCCAGGTCAACTATGTCAGCAAAACCGACATGGTGGTCGCGCTGATCCGCGAGCTGATCATCACCGGTGACCTGACCGCCGGCAAACAACTGCGCCAGCGCGACCTGGCGGCGCGTTTCCACGTCAGTCAGACACCGGTGCGCGAGGCGATGCGCCGGCTGGAGTCCGAGGGTTTGGTGGTCGGCGACACGCATCGCGGATTCACCGTCGTGGAGGCCGATTCCGGCTCCACCGAGGAAAACTTCCGCATTCGCGCGGTGCTCGAGTCGCTGGCCGCGTCGCTCGCGGCGGAAAAGATCGATGAGGACGGCATCACCAAGCTGGTCGACATCAATGATCGGATGCGGCCGCTGGCCGAGGACGATCCGCGCTATGACGGTCTCAACCGCGATTTTCATTTCGCCGTCTACGAATACGCGCACAGTCCGCTGCTGCTGTCGCTGATGCGGTTGCTGTGGCAGGCATTGCACGGTGGTCCACGAGTGCTGCGCACGCACGAGGAGTCGGTCCGGCAGCACGCCGCGATCATCGACGCGTTGCGGGTCAGGGACGCCGAAGCCGCCTCGGCCGCCACGTACGAACACATCATGGGTGTGCAGCACCTCGACCCGCACTGAGAGGGCGTCTGAAACTGTGGCAACCAATCGCCGAGCCCAAAACGCCGCCTGCCGACGTTTGGATCTCGACTCTCGGCCACCACAGTTTCCAGACGCCCTCTGACAGCGAAGTGAGACCGGGCTGACAGGACTTCTGTCCTAGCGTGGCGTCCACCGGCCGGTAAATGCGTTATTGCCGAAAGGGGACGTGGTGCGAATATCGAGAAGATCGGCGCGAACGGCGGCGACGGCGGTGGCCGGTTTGGTCGCCGCGACGGCATTGGCCGTCGGCCCGGCGAGCCCGGCAGCGGCGGATCCAGGATTCTGCGGCGTACGCGCCGGCGGGCCGACACAGGTCGGCGGCAGCATGAGCATCGCCTACCAGGTGCGCAACCGCTGCGGCTACGGCATGAACATGAGGATACGGACACCGTCGGACGGTTTCGAGAGCAGTTGTGCGTGGATTCCGGCGTACGGCGACGACACGTTCTACATGAGAATTCCCGATCCCAACTGGCTGATCATCATCTGCTGACGAGGAGGGCTGGCGTGACGAAAAGAAGGACGGCCGCCGTGGTGGCGGCCACGTTGCTGGCATTGGGATCGTCGATCGCCGCCGCCGCGCCGGCGGCCGCCGATCCAGGTTTCTGCGGCGTGCGGCATGCCTACCAGACGCCGCCGCAGACTGGCAGCGGCGTCGTCTACGTGGTGCGCAACCAGTGCACGGCGACGTACAACTTCCAGGTGTTCCTGCCAAGCGCCGGAAAGTCCACCGGAACGTGCCAAACCGTCGCTGGCGGTGGATACGGCTACTTCGCCTCGTTGATCGCGGACCCCAACTGGCAGGTCCGGCTCTGCTGAGCGGGTAGAAGCAGCAGGTCAGCGCCACCAGCGCGTACGGTGTCACCGTGCGGAACATACGACACGGGGGTGCGGCGGTGGTCGCCGCGTTAGCGGTGGTGCTGGCCGCCTGCGGCTCGCCGAGCCCAGGTGGCACCAGGGCCAGCGCGACGCCGAAGGCGACGACGAGCCTCATACGCAACGACAACCGGTTGGCCGAAGAGCTTCTTCAGGCCGTACGCGCGCAGAAATTCGGGGACGTGGTCGACACGACGCCACCGTCCGGAGTGCCGCGAGGAAAGATCCACCAGCCGCCAAACCTCGACCTGGCGGTCATCGAGCTGAGCTCGACAGGTCAGGCGCTGGCGGCCGCGGATGTGTTGTTCAGCCCCAAATATCCGGCCGGCGTCGCCGTACCAATGGACCAGAACCTGACCGCTGGCACGGTCCGCTGGCGATATTTCGACGAACAGCAATGGGATGCGCATGCCGGACAAGGCACCAAGGACGTGCTTGCGGGCCGGCAGAACGCGCCGATCGACTTCATGACGCCATATCCCGCGTCGGTGCAGAAACTCATGGTCGGCTTCGCCGTGCTGCGGTTGGTCGACCAAGGCAGGCTGACACTCGACGACACCTACCGATACACGGCGCCGACCTTCCGAGATCGGTGTGGCGGGCCGGAAACCAAGACTGTGCGCCGGTTTTTCGACGAGATGATCACGATCTCCAGCAACGAGTCGACCTGCGCGCTGATCCAGCTGCTGGTCGACCGCAAGGCGCTGGACCGCGACTTCGCCGCACTCGGGATGCCGACGCTGCACGAGGTGCCGGGACTGACCGGGTCCAACATGAGCTCGCTCGACACCGCCAAGCTGCTGATGATCGTCAACGGCGGACCCGGCACCTACTGGACCGCACCGGACGGAAAACCGGTCGGCAAGGCCGTGCTCTCCGACAGCTCACGCGCGTTTTTCCTGTCCGAGCTGGGAAACCAGGGCCTCAACCAGGTGCTGTCCACGACCAACTGGTGCGGCCGAGAGTATCCGGCGCCGGGCATCCCCCAGCGCACGCCGTCGCGCTGGATCAACCCGTCGACCGGAAAGATGGACAACGTCGGTGGCCGCGACTTCGGCCGGGACGTACGGCCGTGCAACGAAACCGCCGAGGTGACCTTCGCACACAAGACCGGCCTGGTCGCACGCGCCGGCGGCGACGCCGGGATCGTCCATTCGCTGCCGGGAAAACCCGGCCGGCATTACATCGTCGTCGTGCTCAGCAATCTCGGCTCGCGGTTTGTCGACGCGGACCGGCCAGCCGATCCACCGGGCACCCAACCGGTGGAATACACCGAAAAATATGGCCGGCTCGGCCGGGCGATCGACCAGCTGGTGACCTCACATCGCAACCCCTGAGGGCGTACGTTCGGACTCGATCTGGTCGAGCTCGCGGCCGCGGGTTTCCGGTGTCAGGAAAGCCATCGCGACCGATGCCGCGGTGACGATCACGGCGATCGCGACGAAGGTCAGCGGCAGTCCGAGGACCGGCCACAGCAGCGAGCCGAAGATCAGCGGCACGAAACCGGCGCCGACCCGGCTGACCGTGGAGGCCCAGCCGAAGCCACTCGCGCGCAGCTCGGTCGGATAGAGCTCCGACACGTATGCGTAAAGGGCCGGGATGGTCAGCTCGATGATGAAGCCAAAAGCGCCGATCCAGATCTTCGCCGCGGTCGGCATCTCCAGCTGTACGGCGAAAAACACCAGCGCCAACGCGGCGACCGGTCCGCTCAGGCCGATCACCCATTTCCGGCCGACCGCGTCCACCAGCCAGGCCGAGACCAGCACGCCGACGATGCCGACCGCGGTCATCAACGTGGTCACCATGAATGCCGCGTAATTGCCGTAACCCTCGGTCTTCAGGATCGTCGGCAGCCAGGTCAGCGCGCCGTAGTAAAGCAGGAAAACCGTGAGGAACAAGGCCCACGAGACAGCCGTGACACCTGCGTTGAACCGCCAGAGGTCGCGAAGTTGTTTGACCACACTGAACATCGACAGCCGTGGCGCGCTCCGCGCGTCAGGCAACGTCCATGGCTCGACCGTGGCGCCGGTCCGTGCGACGAGTTTCTCGATGATCGTACGCGCTTCGGCCTCACGGCCGCGGCGGATCAGATAGAGCGGGGACTCCGGCACCGACAGCCGGATCCAGAACAGCAACAGTGCCGGCAAAACCATCACCAGCAGCATCAGCCGCCAGCTGTCGATCGCTGTCACGGCAAGCAAAGCCGTGGAGACCACACCGCACAGCGTGGCGCCGATCGGCCACCACACGTCCATCGCGGTGAGCACGCGGCCGCGTACCTTCGCCGGCGTGAACTCACCGACCAGCGCGTAGTCGACCGGAATGCAGCCGCCGAGGCCGACGCCGGCGAAGAACCGGAAGACACAGAACACCAGGAAACTCGGCGACAGTGCACCGAGCACGGAAAACACCGAGAACATCAGCAAAGTCAGGCTGAACGCGCGTTTCCGGCCGATGATGTCGGCGATGCCACCCCAGCCGAACGCACCGACCGCCATGCCGATCAGGTTGGCCGTGCCGACCCAGGAGGCCTCCGGTTTGGTCAGCGACCACTGCGCCGACACCAGGGGGATGAGGAAGCCGTTGAGCGTCACATCCCACGCGTCGAACATGAATCCGAGGCCGCCGACCAGGAAGATCATTCCCTGGGTCCGCCACCGCCACGGCAGCTCCTGGACGATCTGGTCACCGGTTTTCACCGATCCACCTCCCGCGTGCTGGGAAGGCTCTGGTATATCAGTTGGTATACCATATTTCAATGGTCGCGCCGAGAGGGGCAGGCGATATGCCGGCAATCACCACGAATGACGGAGTGCGGTTGCACGTCGAGCAGACCGGATCTGGCGAGCCGATCCTGTTCATTCACGAGTTCGCCGGCGACCACCGAAGCTGGGAGCCGCAGGTGCGGCATTTTTCGGGTAGTTACCGATGTGTCACGTACGCCGCGCGTGGTTATCCGCCGTCGGACGTGCCGGCGGATCCGGCCGCGTACTCGCAGGAGCGCGCGGTCGCCGACGCGGTCGCGGTCCTGGATGCGTTGGATATCACGGAAACTCACGTCGTCGGATTGTCGATGGGAGGTTTCGCGGCTCTGCACCTGGTGTTGCGGCATCCTGACCGCGTACGCGGCGCGGTCGTCGCCGGCGCCGGCTATGGCGCCCATCCGGACCGGCAGGGCGCGTTTCGCGCCGAATGCGAGGCAACCGCCGCCGCGTTCGAGGCCGAAGGTGCGACCGAGGTCGCGAAGCGATATGCGCTCGGACCGGCGCGTGTGCAGTTCCAGAACAAGAATCCGCGCGGATGGGCCGAGTTTGCCGCGCAACTGGCCGAGCATTCGTCCGCCGGCTCAGCACTCACGATGCGCGGAGTGCAGTCCGCGCGGCCGTCTTTGTATGCGCTGCAAGCACAACTGGCGGCGATCGAGACACCGGTGCTTGTCCTAGTCGGCGACGAGGACGAGGGTTGCCTGGAGGCGGATCTCATGCTGAAACGGACGATCCCGACCGCCGGCCTGCAGATTTTGCCGCGGACCGGCCACACCGCCAACCTGGAGGAGCCAGAGCTGTTCAACGCGGCCGTCGACCGGTTTCTCGCCACGGTCGAGCGCGGCGGCTGGCGGCGGCGGGATCCGCGGTCGCTGTCCACCTCCACCACCGGCATGAAATAAGGTCGACGGCCACGCCGCGGCGGCCTAACGTCCGGGCATGCGCGTACGACGGGGGACCGACGAGGATTTGCCAGCGGCCGCCATGTTGGTCGCCGAGCTGCACGCACGCGCGCGGCGAGCGGAGCCGCTGTTGTCGTCCGCGCCCGACGATCCCGTGGGTGCGCTGGAGATCCTCCGCCAGCAGGGGGAATGCTGGGTCACGACTCGAAAGGGTGCGGTGGTCGCCGTGCTGGCGGCGAGCCGACTCCCGTACGGCAGGTGGTCGCCACCGTTCTGCGCCGCGGGCGACCCGGAAGGCTTGGTGCGGGCGTACGCGGCGGCGGCCGCGAAATGGGTGGCCGCCGGCGAAACCACCCACGCCGTGCACGTTCCCTTGTGCGCGCCGGAATCGTCGCCACCTTCCAGCGGCTGACCTTCGGGCACCAGGCCGAATATGGCATGCACGCGCTGAAAACGCTGCCGCCGGCGCGGCCGGTGCCAGGCCTGCGCGTCACCGCCGCCGGTCCAGAGGACCTCGACGAGGTGTTGCCGCTGCTGCGTGCGCTGCCGGGGCATCTGCACGAGTCGCCGGTGTTCATGCGCCGGTCGGACGACTATTACGACCGGTTGCCCGTCGTACACAGCAAAAATCTGAACGAGAACAGTGCGCGGTATTTTCTCGGCCGGCGGGATGGCCGGGCGGTCGGGCTCGTCATCGTCTGGGCGGCGGAGGCCGAGGCGGAGCCGTTGGCGTCGGGCTCGCGGTGACACGGGCCGCGCTGGCGGACGCGGTCGAGCGCGGCGAGACCGGCATGGCGACCGACTGGCGGACCACCAACCTGCTCGCGTCGCGGTTCTGGCCGGCGGTCGGCTTCCGGCCGCACTGCCTGCGGCTGTCCAGGACCGTCGATCTGCGGCCCAGGTAGGGCCAGCCGTACCAAAACTCGATAGCTGAGCCGGTCGTGCCGGCGGCGGCCGGTTGGCAGGGTCCGAGGGGATGTCCTCGAAGATCGGAGTTTTGGTGATACGAAAGACGATAGCCGTGGCGGCCGCCCTGTGCCTGCTGCCGTTGACCGCCGCGGCGGCAGACAAGACGACGTTGCAGCATGACGCGGATGCGTTGCACGCGCTCGGAATCACCGGCATCCAGGCCAGGTCGTACGTCGGCGGCCACCGGCAAAACGTGACCAGCGGGGTCGGCAACGTGGCGACCGGCCAGCCGGTGCCGCCCAACGGCCGGTTCCGGATCGGCAGCACCAACAAGACGTTCGTCGCCACCGTGGTGCTCCAACTGGCCGGCGAGCACCGGATGTCGTTGGAGGACAAGGTGGCGCGATGGCTGCCTGGCGTCGTCACCGGAAACGGCAACGACGGCACGCGGATCACCGTGCGACAGCTGCTTTATCACACCGCCGGCATCTACGACGGGAACTATCCGGACCTCACCACGGAGCAGGAGTTTCGCGAGCACCGCTTCGACATGCACACGCCCGAGGAAATCGTACGCGGTGCGATGAAACACCCGCCGGTCACCGGTTGGAGCTATTCCAACACCGGCTATGCCCTGCTCGGCATGATCATCGGCAAGGTGACCGGCCGGCCATGGCATGTCGAGGTGGATCGCCGGATCGTCCGGCCGCTGCACCTGAAGCACACCAGTTTTCCTGGCTATTCTCCGGAAATCCCCGGTCCGCACGCGCACGGCTATCAGCGCTTCGCGGTCGGTGAGCCGGTGGTCGACGTGACCAGGATCGTCGACGCGGACGCCTCCGGTGGCCTGCTGTCGACCACAGCCGACCTGGAGACCTTCATCCGCGCGTTGCGCGGCGGCAAACTGCTGTCGCCGCGGCTGCTTGCCGAGATGGACCGCACGGTCACCGTCGACAAGGACGTCAGCTGGCTGTGGCCTGGCGTCCGCTACGCCCTCGGTGTGTTCGTCCGGCCGCTGACCTGCGGCGGGTCGTACTGGGCTCCGGCCGGCGACCAGGTCGGCTACAAGACCCGTACGGCCGTCTCCGCCGACGGTCGCCGAAGTGTCGTCGTCTCCATGTCGGCGCAGACCGCCACGACCCTGCAGGAAGGTAAGGCGGTCGAGGACGCGGTCGACACCCTCGTCCAGCACCAACTCTGCGGCTGACCCCCTGCCGAGGATGCCGTTTGGCGGTCGGCGCCGGCGCGGCGGCCGTCAAACGTCACCCTCGCGAGAGGGTTATTCGGCGCGCGAGGCGGAGCCTTTACGCGCGTACAAGGCCTCGATCTCGTCGGCGAAGTCGCGCGTGATCACCGCGCGCTTGAGCTTCAGCGACGGCGTGATGTGCCCGGCCTCCTCGGTGAAGTCCACCGTCAGGATGCGAAAGCGACTGATCTTCTCCGCGGCCGACACGGTGGCGTTGGCGGCGTCGATCGGCTTGCGGATCTCGGCCAGCACGTCCGGATCCTCGACCAGGTCGGCGATCGGGGTCTTCTTGTCGCGGCCCTTGCTCTCCAGCCACTGCGGCACCGACTCGGCGTCGAGGGTGATCAGCGCCGCCACCGCGTTACGTCCGTCGCCGACCACCATCGCCTGGCTGATCAGCGGATGCGAGCGGACGATGTCCTCGAGCGGACCGGGCGAGACGTTCTTGCCGGCCGCGGTGACGATGATTTCCTTCTTCCGGCCGGTGATCCGCAGATAACCCTCGGAGTCCAGCGAGCCCAGGTCACCGGTGCGAAACCAACCGTCGTCGGTCAGCGCTTCCTTGGTGGCTGCCTCGTTGTTCCAGTAGCGATGGAAAACGTGGCCACCCCGCAGCAAAATCTCGCCATCGTCAGCGATTTTGATTTCGAATCCAGGCAATGCGCGGCCGACCGTACCGATTTTGGTGCCGGCGCGCGTGTTGACCGCGGCGGCCGCGGTCGTCTCGGTGAGGCCATAGCCTTCCAGCACGGTCACGCCGGCGCCGCGGAAGAAATGCGCCAGCCGCTCGCCGAGCGCCGAGCCGCCGGACACGGCCCACCTGACCTGGCCACCCATCGCCTCGCGCAGCTTGCTGAAGACCAGCTTGTCGAAGACCGCGCGTTTGCCGGACAACACCAGGCCCGGCCGTCCGGTTTCCAGCGCCTTGCTGTATTCGATCGCGGTGTTCACCGCCTGGTCGAAGATCTTCTCCCGGCCACCGGACGCGGCGCGGCTGCGCGCACGGTCGTACACGCGCTCGAAGACCCGCGGCACGGCCAGGACGAAGGTCGGCTTGACCGGCTGCAGGTCGACCGTCAGTCGGCCGACGTCGCTGTGCGCCAGCTTGGCGGCGGACATGAGTACGGCCATCTGGATCATCCGGCCGAACACGTGCGCGAGCGGAAGGAACAGCAGCGTACTGGCGTCGTCGCCTTCGAACAGCTCCGGCAGACATTCGACCGCGCTGATGATCTCGGCCAGGAAGTTGCCGTGGGTGAGCTCGCAGCCCTTCGGCCTGCCGGTGGTGCCGGAGGTGTAGATGATCGTCGCGAGCGTGTCGCGGCTCATCCCGTCGCGCCGCTGCTCCAGCTCCGCGTCGTCGACGTCCTTTCCGGCCTCGATGAGGCTGGCCAGCGTGTGGCCCTCGTCCTTACCGTCGATCACCCAGTGGTCGCGCAGCTCAGGCAGCTTGTCGGTGAGGCCGGCCAGCCGCCGGTCGTGGCCGGGGGTTTCCACGATCGCGGCGACCGCGCCGGAGTCGCCGAGGATCCACTCCAGCTGGTCGGCCGAGGAGGTCTCGTAGACCGGCACGGTCACCGCGCCTGCCGCCAGGATCGCCGCGTCGCACAGCGTCCACTCGTATCGCGTCTTGGCCATCAGCGCGACCCGCTCACCTGGCGTCACCCCGCGCGCGATCAGGCCCTTGGCGACCTGGACGACCTCGGCGTGGAACTGCTTCGCGGTGACCGGCTGCCAGCTGCGCTCGACACGGCGCTGGATCACCACCTTGTCCGGGATCTTCTCCGCGTGCCGTGCGGTGATGTCGGCGATGCTACGTGGCGCGGTCGGGCCGATCCACCAGGTGTCGAGGCTCATCAGGCGCATCCCAGTCGGGTAGTGAGGTCAGGCAGGAAACATGCCGTTACGGTCCTGGACGGCCACCCTAACCCAGCCGGGGACATACGGGTGTCCGATTGCAACCTGCGTACGCGCAACCGCAGGTCAGCGGGCATCAGCGGACGCAATCGGAATCCGATTGCGTCCGCTGCCGACAAGAAAATCAGTCGGTGGAGACCTCCGGGCGACCCTCCTCGGCCCACAGCGTGTGGAAGGTGCCGTCCTTGTCCGTGCGCCGGTAGGTGTGCGCGCCGAAGAAGTCGCGCAGGCCCTGCGTCAGTGCCGCCGGCAGCCGCTGCGCGCGCAGACCGTCGTAGTAGGACAGAGCGGACGCGAAGCCTGGCACTGGCACGCCGTACTGCGCGGCGCCGGCCACGACCCGGCGCCACGACGCCTGCGCCTGGCCGACGGCCTCGGTGAAGTAGTCGTCGACCAGCAGCGACGGCAGGTCGCCACGTTTGTCGTACGCCTCACGGATCCGGTCGAGGAAGCGCGCGCGGATGATGCAGCCGCCGCGCCAGATCGTCGCCATCGCGCCGAGGTTGACGTTCCAGGCGTACGCCTCGGAGCCAGCGCGGATCTGGTCGAAGCCCTGCGCGTACGCGACGACCTTGGAGGCGTACAAGGCGTTGCGGACGTCGGCGATGAAGGCGTCGGAGTTGGACAGCCCCCAGTTGCCGGACGGCCCCGGCAGCTCGCGGGCGGCGACCCGCTGCTCGGCGTGGCCGGACAGCGCGCGAGCGAACACCGCCTCGGCGATGCCGGTGACCGGTACGCCGAGGTCGAGCGCGGACTGCACGGTCCAGCGACCGGTGCCTTTCTGCTCGGCGGCGTCGGTGATCACGTCGACCAGCGGCTTGCCGGTGTCGTGGTCGGCGTGGCCGAGCACCTCGGCGGTGATCTCCACCAGATACGACTCCAGATCGCCGGAGTTCCACTGCCGGAAGACGTTGGCGATGTCGCCGGGCGCCATGCCAAGGCCGTTGCGCAGCAGGTCGTACGACTCGCCGATGAGCTGCATGTCGGCGTACTCGATGCCGTTGTGCACCATCTTCACGAAGTGGCCGGCGCCGTCCGGGCCGACGTGCGTGCAGCACGGCGTGCCGTCCACATTGGCGGCGATCGACTCCAGCAGCGGGCCGAGCGACTCGTACGCCTGCGCCGAGCCGCCGGGCATGATGCTCGGACCGTGCAGCGCGCCTTCCTCACCACCGGAGATGCCGGTGCCGACGAAGTGCAGGTCGGCCTTGCGCAGCTCGGCCTCGCGCCGGCGCGTGTCGGTGAACAGCGCGTTGCCGCCGTCGACGATCACGTCGCCCGGCTCCATCAGCGGCGCCAGCTCCTCGATCACCGCGTCGGTCGGGCCGCCTGCCTTGACCATGATGATCACCCGGCGGGGCCGCTCCAGCGACGCCACGAACTCCTGCATCGAGGTCGACGGGACGAACGTGCCTTCGTCTCCGTGCTCGGCGACCAGCGCGTCGGTGCGGGCCTGGCTGCGGTTGTGCAGAGCCACCGCGTGTCCGTGTCTGGCGAGGTTGCGGGCCAGGTTGCGGCCCATGACCGCCAGTCCGGTCACCCCGATCTGTGCCTGTTCAGCCATCTGCCGGTCTCCCCTTAACGTTTTGCTACCGCATCGTTCCTACCAGGCGTGCTGGCCACGCGCGTCCTGGGACGGTGCGGGAAAATGGACAAACAGGCGAGAAAGTCACCCGTTGTTGAGGGCAACCCACGAAACGCCGGGGATAGTCCGTGATTCAACTCGCAGCCGCGGACAGCTTGGCCGCGATCCGGTCGGCGTCGGCCAGGCCGAGCGCGGCCAGCAGGTCGGCGCTGCGCCGCCAGTACGCGGCCGCTTTCGTGGCCGAGCCGGCCGCGTGGTGCGCGTCGCCGGCCGCGTCGAGCAGCTGCGCGTGGTCGAGTGGTGGACAGCCGTGTTCGACCAGCGGCAGGCACTGCTCGACCAGGTCGACGGCCTTCGCGCCGCGGCCACGTCGTACGGCCAGCTGTGCCATCCGGGCCAGCGCGCGAGCCTGCATGAGCCGGTCGCGGTTCTGCCGCGCGACAGTCAGGCACTCGGCGAAGAAGGTGTTGCTCTCGGCCAGCCGGCCGGCGGCTCGGCAGGCGTCGCCCCGCGCCAGCAGGCCATACGCGTCGGCGACCCGTGCGCCGAGCGCGAGCAGCTGGTCGGCCGCGGTGTGCAGCGTCTCGGCGGCTCCCGGCCGGCCGTAGGACAGCAGCGTCTGGCCGGTCCAGAACGTGGCCTCGTAGAACAGTTTCTCCGCCGGCGCGCGCCGAGCCAGCTCGGTGGACTCGGCAAACGTACGCAGTGCGACCTCGACTTCGCCGCGTGCGGCGGCGATGCGGCCAAGGTAAACGAGCGCGTGCGCCTCCGCGCCGAGGTCACCACTCTCGCTCAGCAGCGCGCGTGCCTCCTGCAGCAGATCCCACGACCCGTGCAGGTCTCCGGCGGCCATCGCCATGATGCCGCGGTGCCGCAGCGCGAGTCCGACGCCGTGGCCGTCGCCGATCTCGGTGAACAGCTCATGTGCGCGATCGATCTCGGCGACCGCCTCGGCATATCGCCGGCGACCCGCGTGCAGTGCGCCGAGCTGCAGGCCGACCGCGGCCTGGCCGCGTGAGTGACCGAGCCGGATCAGGGCGGCCAGTGCGTACGCGCCGGCGTCGCGCCAGTCCTCACCCTCGTCCAGTGCGGAGAACTCCTCGATCGCCAACGCCGCCAGTTCCCAGCTGAAGTCGGCCAGCTCGGCCTGGTCGGCCGCCTGCCGTACGGCGGCCATCAGGTTGGCGCGCTCGGAGTCCGGCCAGGCCAGCGAGGCGTCCAGCAGCAGCTCGGGCCAGCCGTCCGGTGGCGACCAGCGGGCCGCGTATGTCTGCTGGCCACGACCGAAGACGGCCGCATGCGCGCGGTCGAGCAGGGTCAGCCAGGCGCCGAACGCACGTGCCAGTGAGGCCGTACGCTCCGCTGCTTCCTCCTCCGTACGCACGCGTTCGCGCGCGTACACGCGGAGGAGGTCGTGGAAGCGATAGCGGTGCTGGCCTGCGGCATCGCGGCCGGCTGACTCCAGCAGCTGCGTGTCGACCAGCTCGGCCAGCAGCGGCTCGGCGTCCGCGATCGCGCAGTCCAGCAGCGCCGCGGCGACCCAGCCGGCCACGTCCGGACTGTCCAGCAGGCCGAGCAGGCGGAACAGCCGCGCGGCCGGCTCGGTCAGGCCCTGGTAGCTGAGCGCGAAGCTGGCGCGCACCTCCAGCTGGCGATAGCGCAGCTCGTCGAGCCGCCGGTGCTCGTCGCCGAGCCGGTCGACCAGTTCGCGCAGCGTCCAGTGCGTACGCGTGACCAGCTTGGCGCCGGCGACCTTCAGCGCGAGTGGCAGGCCGCCGCACAGCTCGGCCAGCTCGCGCGCCGCCTCGGCGTCCTCGCGGTCGCCGACCATCCGGTGGATCAGGTCGAGGCTGTCGGCCAGCTCCAGCGGCCGCAGGTCGATCTGGTGGCCGACCGGCAGCCGCACCCGGCTGGTGATGACGACCCGACAGGTGTCGTTGTCCGGCAGCAGCGGCTCGATCTGGCGTTGGTCGGCGGCGTTGTCGAGCACGACGAGCAGCCGGCGGCCGGCCAGCAGCTCGCGATAGAGGGCGGTCCGCTCGCCGAGGCTGTCCGGGATGGCCGCAGACGGTGTGCCGAGCGCGCGGAGGAATCCGGCGAGTACGGCGGTCGGGTCGCCGGGACGGCCGTGCGCGCCGGCCAGGTTGACGTAGAGCTGGCCGTCTGGACAGCTCGGCCGCAGCCGGTGGCCGATGCGGATCGCCAGCGCGGTCTTGCCGACGCCGGCCGGACCGCTGATGGCGATGATCCGGTGGTCGGCGTCGAGATGCTCGTGCCGGCCGGCGAAACCGGCGACGTCGGCCGGCAGCTGCGCCGGCACCGGGACGTACGCGCCGGCGCGCACCTCGCGCTCGATCCGGCGCAGCTGTGGACTCGGGTCGATGCCGAGCCGGTCGGCCATCGCCGCGCGGCCGCGCTCGTACACGGCCAGTGCGTCGGCCTGCCGGCCGGCGCGGTGCAGCGCGCGCATCAGTTGACCGACGAACCGCTCTCGCCACGGCCACTTCTCGACCAGGTCGGTGAGCTCGTCGACGAGTCCGGCAGTGCCCGCGAGATTGCCCGCGAGATCGGCGTCGACGCGGCTCTCAATCGCGGCCAGCCGGCGGTCGGTCAGCTGGTCGGCGGCGGCCTTCAGCTCCTCGACGTTGTGCAGGCCGGCGTACGGCTCGCCGCGCCACAGGCTCAGCGCTTCGCGCGGCCGGCCTTCGCCGACCAGCTCGGTGAACCGGTCGGCGTCGAGCTCACCGGGGTCGACGCGCAGCCGATAGCCGGTCGGCTCGCGGCTGATCCGCGCCGGATCGTCCATCAGCTGGCGCAGGTGATGCACGTACACCTGGAGGTTCTTGCCGGCGGTCTTCGGAGGGGTGGCACCCCAGACGGCGTCGATCAGCTGGTCGACCGGCACGACCTGGTTGGCCTTGGCCAGCAACACGGCGAGGGTCAGCCGCTGCTTGCGTGGACCGAGCGCGATCGGCTCACCATCGCCGGTGGTGGCGGCGAGGTCGCCGAGCACGCCGAACCGCATGGACACCTTCTTATTATCGCCGACCCCACCAAACGATCGAGCTGGTCGGATGGCCACCATGCGTGCGCTGGACGCACGCATGGTGGCCATGCGGTCATCAGGCGCTCAGGCCGGCAGGCGGCGCTCGCGGCTCCAGGCCAGCAGGTCGTCGACCGGCCAGGTGTTCACGATCCGCTCCACCGGCGCGCCGCTGAGCGCCGCGCGCTCGCAACCGTACGGCTGCCAGTCCAGCTGTCCCGGCGCGTGCGCGTCGGAGTCGATCGACATCAGGCAGCCGGCCTCGATCGCCAGCCGGAGCAGCCGCTTCGGCGGGTCCAGCCGGTCCGGCCGGCAGTTGATCTCCACCGCGACACCCGCGTCGGCGCAGGCCGCGAAGACCTGCTTCGCGTCGAACTGCGACTCCGGCCGGCTCTTGCCCTTCACCTGCCGGCCAGTGCAGTGGCCGAGGATGTCGACGTGCGGATTGGACACCGCGGCGAGCATCCGCGGCGTCATCTCGTCTGCCGGCATCCGCAGCTTGCTGTGCACCGAGGCCACGACGACATCGAGCTCGGCCAGCAACTCTTCCTCCTGGTCGAGCGTGCCGTCCTCGTTGATGTCGACCTCGATCCCGGTCAGTACGCGAAACGGCGCGACCGCCTCGTTGACCTTGGCGATCTGGTCGAGCTGCTTGCGCAACCGCTCGGCGGACAGGCCGTTGGCCACCTTCAGCCGCGGCGAGTGGTCGGTGACGACCAGATACTCGTGGCCGAGCTCGACCGCCGCGATCACCATCTCGGTCAGCGGCGAGCCGCCGTCGGAGGCGTCGGTGTGGCTGTGGCAGTCACCGCGCAGCGCGGCGCGGATGCGCTCTCCGCCGGCAGCGACCGGCTCGCCGCCGGTGGCCTCCATCCGGCGCAGGTAGACCGGCTCCTCGCCGGCCACCGACTCGGCGATGCACCGCGCGGTCACCTCGCCGACGCCTTTGATCTCCTTCAGCGTGCCGTTCGCGGCACGCTCGGCCAGGTCCGTACGCCCGGCGATCGCGGTCGCGGCGGACCGGAAGGCCCGGACGCGATACGTCGACTCGCCGGCCTTCTCGAGCAGAAACGCGATGCGCTTCAGGTCTGCGAGCGCATCGCGCGGTTCGGTCATCAGTGCAAGCGTAGCGACGACGCGTCGGTGCAGCCGGTGGACAGCAGCCGTGTCGCCGCGACGTGCACCTGCTCGGCGCACCGCTCGGCCAGCCGTGGGCTGCCGGCGGCGGGGATCTCGGCCCAGTGGTAGTGGCCGCCGGTCACCGGATGCCAGTGCTCATAGCCGAGCGGCTGCACGTAGAGCACCGCCTCGCCGTCGGGCAACACCTCGGTGCGCAGGGTCATCGGACCGGTCACCGTGCCGGCGTCGTCCGTACGGACACCACCGTCGCGAGGCTCGATGCCGCTGATGAAGGACCAGCCTTCGACAGGTGCGAAGGCGTCGATCCCAGTGCCGTTTGAGGTGTCGAAAGTACGCACGTGCAAAGCATCTCCCATCAGGTGACGATCACCGTTTCGGGGTCGTGCGGCTGACCTGCGCATCATCGGCCAACGGGCCGGACGGTCGACACCGACTGTCCGTTATCGGCCACCGTACTCAACACGGCGGTCACCCAACCACCCTCCCGGCCGAGGGCCAGCAAACCCTCGGCGGTCGCCGCCTCGGTCCGCTCGTCACCGGCTGCTGGCGGCCAGTCGGCGCGTACGCGTTGGCCGCGGGCCAGCCACGGCGTCAGCGCGGCGATCGGATCCGGCGCGTCGAGCAGCCGCCGTGCCTCGGACAACTCCGCGATCAGCGCATCCAGCCGAGCCGCCAATGCCTCCGAATTGCCACCACACATCGCGGCGGTCAGCTCCGCGCGCGTTGCCGCCACGCGCGTACCGTCGCGAAACGACCCGGCCGCCAAGCCAAGTGCGAGCGGCGCATCGGCGCCGACCGCGATGCCGTTGGCGACGAGATGCGGCAGATGGCTGATCGCCGCGACCACTTCGTCGTGCTCGGCCGCGGTCGCCGGCACGACGCGAGCGCCGAGACCGGTATATACGTCCGCCAGCGCGAGCCAGTCGTCGATCTTCGTGCCTTCGTCCAGGCACAGGACCCACGCGCGACCGGTGAACAGGCCCGGGTCGGCCGCCGCGAAGCCGGACCTCTCCGTGCCGGACATCGGATGGCCGCCGACATAGCGAACCTCTGGCAACACCTTCGCCACCAACTCGGCCGGCCGTCGCTTCACCGAGGTCACGTCGGTCAGTACGCCGTCGAAGTGGCCGAGCCGCGCCAACACCTCTTCCATCGCCGGCAGCGGCACCGCGACCACCGCGATGGCGGCTCCATCGACCGCCTCCGCCACGCTGCCGGCCGCGCCCGCGGCTTCTCGCGTACGCGCGTCGATGTCGTACGCGCTGACCTCATAACCAAGCTCGCGCAACCGCAGCAGCAGCGACCCGCCGATCAATCCCAGCCCCAGCACGCTGATCTTTGGCCTGTGGCCAAAACGCTGATCGTCAGCCATGGGTCGATTCTCGTACGACCAGTTCCGGCTTGAAGACCAGCTGCTGGTGCCGGTGGTCGGCCGGGTGGTCGCACTCGTCGAGCAGCAGCTCACCGGCTCGCCGCGACACTTCGGCGGTCGGCTGGCGTACGGAGGTCAGCGACACCGGTGCCGCCGACGCCAGCTCGATGTCGTCATAGCCGACGACGGCCACGTCACGCGGCACGCGTACGCCGTGATGCAGCAGGCCACGCAGCACACCGAGTGCCAGCACGTCGTTGGCGCAGAAGATGCCATCCGGCGTCCAACTCGTCAGCAGCTCACCGGCCGCGCGCTCGCCGGCCGCCGGCGTCATCATCTCCGGCACGATCACCTCGCGCAGGTGCTCGCGCACCGGCAGCTTCGCGCGCCGCAGCGCACGCCGTACGCCGGCGCGCCGGTCGGCGAACTGCCGCGTCGTCCACGGCCCGGTCACCAGGCCGATCCGCGTACAACCCGCCGCGAGCAGATGGCTGGCGGCCAGATCGCCGCCGTGCACGTCGTCCACCGCGGTCGAGCACTGGTCCGGCCGATCGCTGGCCCTGTCCACGAGTACGACCGGCGTGCCGCGCGACCGGAGCGTCGTCACAACGTCCGGCATCTCGCGCAACGGCGACAGCAGCACGCCGCTGACCTGCTGCTCGAGCAGCGCGCGCAAGTAGGCGGACTCCTTCTCGGCGGAGCCGGCGCTGTTGCACAGGTATAGAAGGTATCCGCGCTCCACCGCCGCGTCCTCGGCAGCGCGCGCGACCTCGGCGAAGAACGGGTTCATCACGTCGTGCACGACCAGACCGATCGTGCGCGTACGTCCCTGCCGCAGCTGCCGCGCGGAGGCGTTGCGGACGAAGCCGGACCGCGCGATGACCCGCTCGACCCGTTCCCGGGTAGCCGGCGCGACCAGGTCCGGCCGGTTGAGCACGTTGGACACCGTGCCGACCGAGACGCCGGCGGCCCGTGCGACATCGCGGATGTCGCGAATGCGTTCGGCCATCCCTGCCCCTCACACCAAGTGGGACAAAGCGTACGGCCGGCCGCATGGCGGCGCGCCGGCAACTCGTGCGAAAATCTCTCTGACCAGATGTCGCTGCTGGTGGAGCTGCGATTATGCGCGCACCGGATGAAATCGCGTACGCCGGGTGACCGCCGGTCCATCGAACGCACGTGCACCGGTTTGCACGTGCGTTCGCACGGTCGAGATCACATTACGGCCAGAAATCGGCTAATCGCGCGTGTCGAGGTAGATCAGCTCGGTCGCGCCGTCATGTCCGTGTACGCCGAGGATGTCCTCGACGTGGTCCCAGACGGTGATCTGGTCGATGCCGCTGGTGATGCCGCGCCACCGGGTCACCGCCTTGCCGTCCGCGTACGCCGTGCCCCAGGCGACCACGCCGATGCCGGACACGCCGCTCACGTCGGCGTGCCGATAGAGCACGAACTGCCGCGGCAACTCGTCGGGTGCGATCGGAAAGGTGACGGTGCGGGACCTGGCGGTCGGCCTGGTGATGGTCCCCGGCCGGCTCATCGTGCGGGCCTTGGACCTGCGATTTCGACGTTCAACGGGACGACGGTGACCGCTGCCGGCAGGTTGGTCGGCCGGCCGTTCGGCCATCGCGGCGGGGCTGTCGCCGGCCCTGTCGCTGGTCCTGGCGGCGGCTGCTTCGCGACCTTCGCGTGCGAGCGCGGCCGTTCCTCGGACTCCGACTGCTGCACTACCCCCGACAGGTTCACGCCTGGTCCCCCTCCCCATGCGGGTGCACTCCGATGTGTGGCCGTACCCGTCTGGATCTACCCCCTGGGTGACGGCATCCACACCCGCCGTGACGAGAAGCATACGAGTTGTCCGTTAACGTGCATCTGCACGTGCAGAATAAGTATTATGCGCGTAGCGAATATCGGAAAAACCCGAGGATAACGTGGGCCTCGCCGGTCACCACCGAACCGATGACCGGTCACCTTGGGGGGTGGGATAAGTGTCGGCAAGGTATTGCGCCGGTTGCGGCGCTCGCCTCGCGCATGACAACCGTGAAGCACGCTGCTCGCCGTGCTCGCGGGTGGAGAACTCGCAAGGACAGCGAGCGCCGGAGATGAGCCCGGAGTTCTGGGCCACCGACCAGATGCGCGACGCGCTCGCCAGCCGCGACATGGGCGTCGTGGTGCGCGCGTACCGTCGCCATCCGTCACACGGCCCGCGGCCGCTCTCGCAGGCCCGGCTGTGCCGTTGGCTGGGGATCACCCAGGGCCAGCTGAGCCGGATCGAGACCGGTCACAACCGGGTCCGTGAGCTGGACAAGCTGATCGACTACGCGCGTTGCCTGCGGATCCCCAGCGAGCTGCTGTGGTTCGACGTCGACGACCAGCCGACCAGGGAACGTCCGGACCAGCAGGCCGGCACGATGATCCCGCTGCCCGGCGGTCCGATGGTGTCGGCGGCGGCCAGCCGCACCGAGCCGGCACTCGCCGAGTCGCTGCTCGGCACGCTGCGCCAGTACGCGACGACCGACAACATCGCCGGTCCGCGCTCGCTGCTGGCCGTGGTGCCGCAGCAGGTGGCGTTCATCGAGCGGCTGCTGGACGGCACCGTCGGCCGCGGCCGCGTCGACCTGCTCAAGGCCGGCGCGCGGTTCGCCGAGTTCGCCGGCTGGCTCTACCAGGACGTCGGCGACCTGCGGTCGGCGATGCAGTGGACCTCCGGTGCCCTGGACATGGCCGACGAGGCCAACGACCGGCACCTCGCGTCGTACATCCGGATGCGTAAGAGCAACATCGCCAGCGACGCGCGCAAGCCCGACCTGGCTCTCGCGCTCGCGCGGGCTGCACTGCAGACCCCGCAGGTGCTGGCGCCGCAGGTGCGCGCGGTGGCGTTGCGCCAGGAGGCGTACGCACACGCGCTGAAGAACAACCACGACGCCTGCGCGCGAGCCCTGGAGCAGGCGTTCCGATACGCGGTGAACGGCAAAGAGGCCGGCACCAGCAACGAGTCGTCGGATCTGGCCAACTACTGCACCACCGAATACCTGGAGATGGAAGCGGCGCACTGTTGGGTCGAGCTCAACAAGCCGAAGAAGGCCATCTCCACCCTGCAGGAGGGCCTGGCCGCCTGGCAGCCGACCTTCCGGCGCGACCTGGGGCTGTGCCTGGCGCGGCTCGGTGTGGCGCACGCGCGCGACAACGAGCCGGAGCACGCGGTGACGGTGGCCGAGCACTCGATCGCCATCGCCGCGCAGACGCGGTCGCATCGCACCGAGAAGCAGTTGCGGCGGATCCACGACATTCTCCTCGCTGGCGGTGCTCGCGGCGAGGCCCAGCGACTACAGCACGCTCTCGCCGCGTTGTAACAGCTGGGAACACCTGACAGGAGATTCTCCGTGGACCTCTTCACGACAGCGACGTCGACTGATGAGTACGGCCGCGATTCCCGGATAGCCGTGCTGCCGGTCGGCAGCTTCGAGCAGCACGGCGATCATCTGCCACTGGCGACCGACACGATCGTCGCGTGCCTGATCGCCAAGCGGATCGCGAAGGCGCACAGCCTGTTCCTGCTTCCTCCGGTCACCATGTCGTGCTCGCACGAGCACGAGGGCTTCCCCGGCACGGTCAGCATTTCCGCGAAGACCCTGATGGCCGTCGTCGACGACGTACGGGCCAGCCTGGCCAGGGCCGGCATCCGCCGGCTGGTGATCGTCAACGGCCACGGCGGCAACTACGTGCTGTCCAACGTGGTCCAGGAGGCCAACGTGGACGGCCCCTGCGTCAGCCTCTTCCCCGGCCGCGCCGACTGGGAGACGGCCCGCCGATACGCCGGCCTGACCACCACCGACGGCGAGGACATGCACGGCGGCGAGATGGAGACCTCGCTGCTGATGGCCGAATGCCCGGAGTACGTCCGGCCGACGTACCTGACCAGCGACTACCACGCCGCCGAGCGGCCGCACCTGCTGGTCGTCGGGATGCGGGGCTACACGCCGAGCGGCATCATCGGCCGATCGTCGGAGGCCACCCCGGACAAGGGCAAGGACCTGCTGGACAGCCTGACCGAGTCGTTCGCCGACCACCTGCGGGTGCTCGCGTTGCAGCCGGCACCGGTGCCAGGGGGGACCCTCCCCGGGCTAGTGTCGGTGCATTGCGACGGTCCCCGTGGAGAGGTTTTCGGTGTCCGAATCAGCGGATCCTAGTTTTCCGCAGCAGCACCATCCGGCGGTCGCGTACCGGCCGCCGGGCTATCGCGAGACCCGGCCGATCCGCGCCGGGCTGGTGGCCGCCGGCTTCGGCGGCACGCTGCTGTTGTACGTGCTGGAGACGGTCGCGATCAGCTGGACCCCGACCGCGCTGACCGCCGGACTCGCCGTGACCATCGCGATCCTGAGCGCGGCGGCCTGGTTGTTGTTGCGGTTGGGTGACCGCGGCGTCGCGGTGGGTTCGGCGCTGATGTCCGGATCCGCACTGGCCGCATTGGTGGTCGTACTCATCGTGTCGACGTGGGTGAACAGATGAGTCCCCGGCGGGGAAAATCCGCGCGATCGCTTGACCGCGGCGAGTCTTCTCGGCAGGGTTTTTCCATGCCCGGTTTCACCATGCCCTCCTGGAGCTTGCAGCGACTGGACCCGGAGCGGCACCGGCGGCGCGCGCAGCTGCTCGCCGAGATGGCGGAGGCGCAGTCCCTGCGCGCGCGGGTGGCGCAGCGGCGAGCCAGGGTCGACCGGCTGCGCGAGATCATCGCTCAGCGCAAGCGCATCGCCTGATCATGGCCGAACCGGACGACGGGCTCGGGGGCTTCGCGCTCGTCGTGGTGCGTACGGAAGGTGTCTGGTCGGTGCGGCGTCTCTCCGACGAGTTGATCGACGACCTGGACGGTCTGATCGACGCGCTCACGGAAGGCAACCCGGCGGCGAGCTCGTTCGTCATCGTGAACGTGGACGACGAGTTTTTCGCGATCCTGCGGGAAGGCAGCGGTGAGCAGCCGCGGATCCTGTTGTCCGACGTGACCGCCGCCGCCGACTACGACCTCGCCGCGGAGCTGCTCGACCTGCTCGGCGAGGAACAGCCGGAGGACCTCAGCGACGTGTGGCCGGCCGGCGATCGCGGCATTCTCGCCGATTACGGACTCAACGACCTGGAGCTCGGTGCCATCCTCGCCGACCTCGACCTCTACGCCGACGAGATGGTGTCGGCCATCGCGCACCGGCTCGGCTTCGCCGCGGAATACTCGACCGCGGTGGATTTGGGCCCGGTCCGATGAGCACCGAAGTTCCCCTTTAAATTGGTACGGGCCGCAGGAACTGAGGGAGAACTGTGTCGTACTACGCCGCTGCTCTGACGCGTACGGACGGGGACTGGACCGCCGCTGAGCTGGACCTCGACGACGTGGAGGATGTCGACGAAGCCGCCGAGGCGCTTCGCGAGTCGGCGCCGGACGCCGACACCGCTCTGCTTTTCGTGGAGTCCGAGGACGAGTTTCTCGCCGTGCTCCGGCTCGACCAGGACGACGATTTCCGGGTTTTCGGCAGTGACGCGGCATTCGCGTCGCTGTCGCGGGTCGGCGCGGCGCTGCTCGCCGACCTGGAGCCGGTGCGTACGCCGGCGCGTGGCTCGGGCATCGAGGCGGTCGAGGACGTGGACGAGATCGACGAGCTCGACCAGGAGCTGGACGACGAGGAGGCCGAGGACGAGGATCTCGACGACCTCGACGAGGCCGACCCCGACCGGCCGACCGGTCCAGCCGCCGCCGCGGCGGTCGCCGAGCGGGACAGCGGCGACTCCGACGAAGATGGCGGCGACGACTCCGAGAGTGGTCGCGGCACCGCCAGCGCCGGCGAGCCGGTCGGCGACCCTGGCCTGCTGTCCGACCTCGGCACCAGCGCCAGCCAGCTGCTCGCGTTGGTCGCGCACGAAGGCATGCTGCCCAGCGACGTGATCGCCGACGTGTGCGAGCGCGCCGGTTGCGGCTCGGAATACGAGGACCTGCGGGACAACGCGACGCTGTGATCTCGCCCGCGGACGAGGAGCGGATGCGGCGCGCGCTGGCGGCCGGCGCCGGCGCATCGGCCACCGGCGACGTACCGATCGGCGCGGTCGTCTTCGACGCGGCCGGCGCCGAGATCGCCTTTGCCGGCAACGAACGGGAAGCGACTGGTGATCCAACCGCACACGCCGAGATCGTCGCGATGCGGCGCGCTGCCGACGTGCTCGGCAGCTGGCGACTGGCCGGCTGCACGCTGGTCGTCACCCTCGAGCCATGCACGATGTGCGCCGGCGCGCTCGTACTCGCGCGGGTCGAGCGGCTGGTTTTCGGTGCCTGGGACCCGAAAGCAGGTGCGGTCGGGTCGCTCTTCGACGTCGTACGCGACCGCCGTCTCAACCACCGGCCCGAGGTGGTCGGCGGAGTCCTTGAGGCCGAATGTGCGGCCTCTCTGCGCGACTTTTTCCGCGACCACCGCTAAACGGCGTACTGTCATCTAGTGGTCGAGGTCATCAGGAGCGGCAAGCCGACGAACGCGACGCTGGTGTTGCTCCCCAGCCTCGGTTCCGGGCCCGAGATGTGGAATCTCGACGCCTTCACCCGGGATTTTCACGTGGTGGCACCGGAGTTGCCGGGGTTCGGCGGTTTCAGCGGGCGCGGTCCGTTTCGCTTCGACGACGCCGCGAGTTTCGTCGCCGACCTGATCGGCACCGACCGCGGTCCGGCTTTTGTCTGTGGCCTGTCGCTCGGCGCGATGGTGGCGCTGCAATTGGCCGTCGACCATCCTGACCGCGTACGCGGCCTGATCCTGGCCAGCGCCACCGCTCGGCCGAGCCCGGCCGCGTATCGGATGCGTACGGCTGTCATGCACGCCACTCCGACCCGCCGGCTCACCCGACCCGGCTATCCGCGCGCCGCGCTGATGGCCGGCTGGCGCGAGATCGGCACCGCCGACTTCCGTCCGCTGCTCGTCCGGGTCACCGCGCCGACGCTGGTGCTTGCCGGCGGCCGCGACCGCGCTGGCGTACGTGCTGGAAAGGCGCTCGCCTTCGGCATCCCCGGCGCGACCTTCCGCGTGCTGCCCAAGGCCGGCCCGCTGCTCCACCAACCCGACCCGACCGAGTTCGTCTCGGCCGTCACCGCCTTCTGCGAGGCGATCCCGGAGCCTAAGGTCTGACCTCGTCGATGAGGTCGGCGATCGAGGCGATCACCCGGGACGGCCGATAGGGAAAGCGTTCCACCTCCGCTTTCGCGGTGACGCCGGTGAGCACCAGGATCGTCTCCAGGCCCGCCTCGATGCCGGCGATCACGTCGGTGTCCATCCGGTCGCCGATCATCGCGGTCGTCTCGCTGTGGCCCTGCACGGTGTTGAGCGCGCTGCGCATCATCAGCGGGTTGGGCTTGCCGACGAAGTACGGCTCGACACGGGTCGCCTTGGTGATCAGCGCGGCGACCGAGCCGGTGGCGGGCAGTGAGCCCTCGTTGGACGGCCCGATCGGATCGGGGTTGGTCGCGATGAACCGCGCCCCGTTGTCGATCAGGCGGATGGCCTGGGTGATGGACGAGAAGCTGTATGTCCGCGTCTCGCCGAGCACGACGTAGTCCGGGTCGGTGTCGGTCAGCACGTACCCGATCTCGTGCAGGGCGGTCGTGAGCCCCGCCTCACCGATCACGAACGCCGTACCATTCGGCCGCTGTGTGTCCAGAAACTGCGCCGTCGCCAGCGCCGACGTGTAGATGTTGTCCGCCGGCACGTCCAGGCCGGACCGCTGCAGCCTGGCGTGCAGATCGCGCGGCGTGTAGATCGAGTTGTTCGTCAGCACCAGGAAACGCCGCTCGGTCTCCCTCAACAGCCGCAAAAACTCGCCGGCACCCGGCACGGCGACGCCTTCGTGGACGAGCACGCCGTCCATGTCGGTGAGCCAGCATTCGGTCGGACCGCGGTCAGCCATGCCGCCATGATCCCAGCACCGGCCCCTGTCTGCAGTCGAGGCCATGCCGCTCGGTATCATTCTTGGCGGTGGTGTGTCCGAGCGGCCGAAGGAGCACGCCTCGAAAGCGTGTGAGGGTTCACGCCCTCCGTGGGTTCAAATCCCACCACCACCGCCACTGACCAGCACAAACGCCGGTCACCTCCCAACGGGGGTGACCGGCGTTTTGCCGTTCCGTCTCAGTTTTCGTCTCATTTGCCTCTACGAGGCTCGCTCCGTCTCAGTTCCGGGGCTCTCGCCCACGCTCCAGAGCATCGCGCCGACCCGCCGTGCGATGTCCTGTCGGACTGGCGCGGTGATGTGCTGGTAGCGCTTCGCCATGCCGGAATCCGACCAGCCCATGATCCCCATCACGGCCCGGTCGGATACGCCGAGGATGAGAAGTACGGTCGCGGCCGTGTGCCTCGCATCATGCAGCCGCGCGTCACGCAGACCGGCTCTCGCGACCAGCCGCTTCCAGTCCGACCAGTCGGTGCGCGGATTCAGCGGGCCGCCGGTCGGCGTGGCGAACAACCAACCTCCCTCAGTCCACAGCTGGCCTGCCTTGGCCCGTTCTGCTTCCTGCTCCGCGCGATGGGTACGCAGAAGGGCTATCAACGCGTCCGGCAGGCCCATGCTCCGGCGACCCGCGCGCGACTTCGTATCAGCCGTCTCCGTTCGGAGCGGCCGACGATCGGGACAGTAGCCGCCGAACTTCTTGCCGCACGGCGTGACGCATCCGTGCTTCCAGCGGGGACGCTGTCGAGCGCGCCGTACCACCAACGTCCCCGTTTCCAGGTCGACATCCGACCACTTCAAACCGAGCGCTTCGCCCTGGCGCAGGCCGAGAGCCAGCGCCACGGCCCACCGAGCGCTGTTCCGGTCGCGGCCGGCCGCCTCAAGCAGGCGTTTCACTTCATCAACCGAGTACGGCTCGACTTCAACGTCACCTGGCCGGGGTGCCTTGGCGAGAGTCGCGACATTGCGCGTGACGTGTCCACGCCGCATCGCCTCGTTCAACGCCGTACGAATCGTTCGATGCGCCTGGTGTGCCGTACCGGCCGCGCTGCCGTTCCTCATCATGCGCGCGTACAACTTTTCAAGGTGCTCCGGCTCCAGCTTCGCGAGTCGGTGCGCGCCGATTCCCGGAATCAAATGGATGTTCACAGCCACGCGATATCCGGCCAGCGTGTTTTCGCGGACGTGCGTTGCCGCGATTGTCTCCACCCAGTGCGTTAACCATTCTGCGACCGTCCACAGCTTTCCAGGCTTACGTACGCGGCCGGCGTCGCGCTCTTTCTCCAGCTGGCGTACAGCCTTGATGACCGATGCCTGAGTTTTGCGCTCGATATGCCGCCGGTCAGGCTTTCCGTTGTCCTTCACACCGACCGTGACGCGGCCGTGCCAATTGCCATTCTTGCCGAGGTAAATGCTTGAACTGCCATTCGGGCGACGGGTGTTTGCCATCGATCACGCCACCTTTCCAGCGGCGTTGCTCATGATGCCGCGCATGCGATCGACGTAGGAATGGAGAGCGTCGTTGGGGATGCGGCGAAGCCGGCCGATGCTCACTGACTCCACTTCGCCGCTCTTGACGAGCGCGTACATCAGCGTGCGGCCGATGCCAAGCTGTTCGGCTGCCTCCTCGACGGTGAGGACGATCCGACGACCGGTCTGCTGCTCGGAAAACATGTGTCATCTCCCGCTGATGAGTAGTCGATCTGGCGATGTCTGAGGGGATGTGCCGTCCAAGCCGTCCCAGGGTCGTTTCCGCAGGTCAGCCCTGGGACGGCTTGTTTTGCTGGGACGGCTTAGCCGTCCCACGGTTTTAAGGCGTCCCAGCCCTGACCTGCGAAAATGATGCTGGGACGGCTTGGACGGCGTCCCCTCCGGAAGTGGCATCCGGAACAGCTGCGAGCGCGCGGGGGCAGTACCGTTTCCAGGCGTCGTTGAAGTCGACGCGCTGATAGCCCTTGGCCTGTTTTCCGTCCGGGAACCGGATGTTGCCGGACCGAATCTCGTACTCGCGCAGGATGTTTCCCAACCGCATCGCGGTCAGGCCGTTCGGCCCGTACTCGCTCCATGGCGCTTCTGGGTTGGCTTTGAGCCGATCCAGCAGTGCGGCCGTGGAAAGCGCCGTGTCGACGCCAAAAGCGGTACGACAATCGGCCAGCAGCCGCACCCTGTCAGAGACCTGGCCGTCGTCGCTGGCCTGCTGCGTGAGCGTCTTGGCGGCCGTACGGGCACGCTCCGGCCAGTCCCCTCCGGCGTGGTCGGCGACGATCACCAGCGGTTCCCAGGTGTCAGCGGCGCGGTCTTCGATCGGCATTTCTGGCTCAATGCGTTCAAGGGCTTTCAGGTCGGCCCGCAGCCAGTTGGTCAGTTTGGTCGCGAACGCGCGCAGCGGCTGGCGGTCGCGCTTGTACCGGAAGGTCGCCACGTCCTCACCGGCCGCGCGGCGGCGCATCCGCACGATGATGGCGCGGTCTTCGATGGTGTCGGGCATCTGGCCGATGCCAGCGAGCGCGGCCATCGCGAACGTTTCCAGGTGCTGCACGCTATTGGTCGCAGCGTCGTACCGCACGGCCGGCCGATTGCGCTGATGACCAGCGTTGAGCAGGCCCCGCAAGTCTTCGTTTCCCTC
This sequence comes from Fodinicola acaciae, assembly GCF_010993745.1. Lineage (NCBI taxonomy): Bacteria > Bacillati > Actinomycetota > Actinomycetes > Mycobacteriales > Fodinicola > Fodinicola acaciae. The sequence goes on along the minus strand of NZ_WOTN01000004.1, from coordinate 319,340 downwards.
AGCCTTGGCACCGAAAATCGTGTCAGCCTCATCGACCAGGATGACCGGCGGATCAACGCTCACGGACCGATAAACAGCAGCGGCGGACGCGTTGACGGTCAGCAGCGGGTCGCGGCTCAGGGCCTCGACGACATCGAGCAGCCGGGACTTTCCGCAGCGCCGTTCCGGGCCACGGATGACAAGCCGCGGGGCGTGAGCCCAGGCCGGTTGAGCGTGCGTTGCGGCGATCCACAGTGTGACGGCATCGGTGGTCGCCGGACTCGGCATCACTACGTACCGGGTGACGGCCGTACGAATGGCGTCGAGCATTTCGACGCCGGTCGTTGTCTTGGTCATGCGGTGATCTCCCGCCGTTCGGTTAGGTCGCTGGTGATTTGCTCGGCGCAGGTCTTGTGTGCCGGCCGGCCGGTGTCGTCGCGGCAGAACGCCGGTCGTCCGCAATGCCAGCAGGGCAACGTCCGTCCGCCTCCCCAGTGGCTGCGGTCGCGCCAATCCAGACCGCTCGCGCGTTTGCAGCTGGCCCTGGTCATGCCGCTGCCGTCTCGTCGCGGAATCCGCCGGCGATCGCCGCGCAGATCTCCCGCTCGGACTGCTCGACTTCCCGGCCTACCTTGGTCAGCGCGGCCACGGCGTCGGTATGGCTGATCGCTCCGGCCGCGACCATCCGGGCCACGCCACGCGCGGCGCCATAGAGCGTCGTACGGCGTTTGCCAACCGGTGCGCGGCGCACGGCGTCCAGGTGGCTGTCCAGCAGCCTGCCGGGGTAAGAGATGCCCCCCGCCGCAACGGTGCGCACCGCGACATCTGAGGCGGCATTCAGTGTCGGTTCTGGCCGCTGCTGGCTCAGGCACGCGGAGATCAGCGGCGGGGGCATCTCCTCTACCGCGCGACCGTCCGTCACCCAGGTGTATGACCGGCCGGTCCGTCGATTCGTGGACGGCGGAGCCACGACGTAGCCGCCATCGGCTTTGATGTCGATGCCGGGATATCCAGGCAGCGGCCGGGACAGCACTGGCTGTCCGGGGTGGCGGTAGTACAGGTGGTGGCCGCCGGTTCCGGTGATCACGCGCGCGGTCGGTGTGGCCAGGCCGGTATCGATCAGCCGCGTGAGGCTGGCCATGCCGCCGTGTGCGGGGTCCACGTCGACCACCACCAGGCCGGCGCGGGTGCCGGTCCGTACGGCCAGCTGGCCGCCGGGTACGGCGCGCACGATGGCGGCAATCGTGGCCGGGTTGACGGTGGCGGCGTAGAAGCCGTGACAGGTCAGGCAGTCGCAGTGCTCCGGGTCGTGCCCGTCGGTGGCGCCGGGCCGGCAGTCCGGGCAGTTGGCGACGGGTCGCTTGGACCGGCCGAGCATGAAAACCGGCCAGCCGCGCGCGGCCAGCTCCCAGCCGGCGACGGTGAGGTCAAGCGGGGTAATCACGGTCGTCTCCTCCTGGTCGTGGTGATCGAGGGGGATGAGCTGGCGCGCCGAGACGGGTCCGGCGCGCCAGCCGGAAAGGGGGGTTTAGAACGGTGGCTCTTCGCTGTAGCCGCTGGCCTTAGCCCGCGCGGCTGAAGCGGCCGGAGCGGTCCATGGGTCGGACTCAGCGCCGTTGCGCGCGGTGTTTCCGTTGCTGCGTGCGGCTTTGGTGACCTTGACCGTGGCCCACTTCAGCGCGGGGCCGATCTCGCGTACGTCGACCTCAACGACCGTGCGCTTGTCGCCTTCGGTCGTTTCGTAGCTGCGCTGGCGCAGTTGGCCGACGACGATGACGCGCTGGCCGCGTGCGAGGGATTCGGTGACGTGCTCGGCGTAGTCGCGCCAGATCGAGCAGCGCAGGAAGGTCGCGTCCCCGTCCTCCCACTGGCCGCTTTCCTTGTTGTAGCGGCGATCGTTGGACGCGACGGTGAAGTTGGCGACTGCGATGCCGCTGGTGGTGAACCGCTGTTCGGGGTCGCCGGTCAGGGTGCCGACGATGGTGATCTCGGGAAGTCCAGGCATGACAGGGTGTCCTTTCAGGACGGTTGGAACGAGATGGGTGGACGGGGTTAGAGCTGGCGTTCGCGGCGGTCGTCGTGCCGCCGCGCGGCGCGGTAGTTGGCCAGTAGCCGGTTGATCAGGTACCGGCCGGCGCGCAGTTGCAGGCCGCTGCCGTCGCAGCGCGGGCAGGTCCGGAAGGCTTTGCCGAACAGGCCGGGTGCTTTGCGTTTGCCGGTGCCGCCGCATCCTCGGCAGTTGCCGAACGGCCAGAGCCAGCAGCCCAGCAGGTACACCGGCACCCACACCAGCAGCGCCAGCAGCAGCCATGGCAGCGCTTGGCCGAGCAGCTGGCCGAGCAATGCGTACAGACCGTCAACGACCGGCGGATGGTTACCGGGTGTAGCGGCGGTCAGGGTGGCGGTAGCGGCGAGGTGGACCATCGGGGTGCCTCCAGGGACTGTTTTTTGGGCGCGGAAGGGGTGACCCGCTACCCGCTACCTGCGGAAATACGGGCTGATCAGGTGGGTTGGGGGAGGTAGCGGGGGCCGGTAGCGCTGCCGCTACCGGTAGCGGCCCGGCCGCTACCTCACCGACTTCTAGAGCCTCGCTGAACGGTTACACTCCGTTGCCGTCGCGGCGAGCGATGGCGGTCTTGATGTCGACGGCCTTGGCGCCTTTGCGTACCTGGCCGTCGCGGTTGACGTTCACCGATGGCACGCCGAGGGAGCGCAGCTGCGCGGAGATACTGTCCGGCGTGGTGTCGGCGTACTGCTCGGGCATCTGCTCGGCCAGCCGGCCGGCGATGGTCTGCCAGTGCAGCCGCTCATCCGCCAGGAACACCAGCAGCACGTCGGCCAGCACGTCCCGCGTCGTGCGGGCCATGTCCTCCCCGGCGGCCATGCCGGACAGGGTGCCGACCCGTTCGCGGTGCGCGCGAGCGGCGGTCAGGATCTTCTCCGCGTCGCCGTGGTCGGCCAGGAAGGTGCGGGTGGTGGGAGTGTCGTCCGTGGCGCCGTACATGTAACCCAGGCCCCGAAACCGGTCTCCGACTGGCAGGGAGGATGCGTCGAAGCCTTCGGAGTAGGCGTCTCCGCCAAGCACTGCCTCAGAGACGGTGCGGTTGCCGCAGCGCAGCGCGAACCGCACGGCGTGGTTGTCGCGGTAGCGGTTGAACAGCCGCTGCACGTCGCCAGCGCCGACGCCGGAGGGTTTTTGGGAGCTGGAAAGGATAATCACGCCAGCGGACGGCCCGACCGCCTGAATCCGCGACAGCTTCGCCGCGATTTCCTTGTTCACGGCCTGGTCCTCGGTCTCGAAATAGACCTGGAATTCCTCCATGACGATCAGCCACACCCGTAGATCGGGGAAGCGCGGGTCCCGCGCCAGCTGCTCCGTGAGCTTGCCCTCGGGGCACAGGTCCACCGGCAGGGTCTTGAGTACTTCGTTGACCCGCTCGATGTGCGCCAGGATCTCGTCCAGCGCGGCCAACAGGTTGCCGATCGGGTCGGAATCGTTGCTGTTGGGGACGGCACCGAAGATGATGCGGTGTGCGACCAGCCGGAACTTGAGCCAGTCTGGGGAGTTTTTCCCGTCGACGATGACAAGTTTCACCCACGGGTCAGCCGCGCCGTGCAAGGCGAGCAGCCGCGCGGCGAACGTCTTGCCTTTACGCGGTTGTGCACCGACTAGGACGGAGATCCATAGCAGCGACAGGGTGACGAGCTGGTCTCGCTCGTCTTTGCCGAATCGGACCGGCCGCCAGATGTTGCGCGGCTTCAGGTCCAACAGGTCCGTCTTGCCGGCCGGGATGGCCAGCGGGTCCCGGTCGGCGACAAACAGTGTGTGCCGGCGGCTGCTGGTCTCGTCACGGGTCAGGTAGACCTGGTTGATGTGCACGTCCAGCCCGGACGCGATTTTCTCTTTGGCGGTCACGACATCGGACCAGCCTTTGCCGTACGGGAGGTCAACGACGACCTGAGATCCGACGCCGCGCGCGTCGCGGGTCATCTGCGCACCGAACTGGACCTGCTGGCCGGGCTTGTCCGGGTGCCCGAGCCCGGCCGCGTAGTAGGCACGCAGCACAATGTCCAGGTTGAGCTTGCGGAACCGTGGCGCGATGACCGCGTGCGAGATGATCGGCTTGTGCGCCGGCCGGCCCAAGTGCGCCAGTCCGCCGAGCGCGACCGCGCCGACACCTGCGAGCAGCCACCACGGCGCCATATTCCACAGCAGCGGACCAAAAACAGCCGCGCCTACGCACTCGCAGAAGATCACGAACCCGCGCCAGCGGCGCGTCACTTTCGCTTCTTCCAGCAGCCGCGCGTACACCTTGGCCGCTTCCTGCGGGTCGCGGTGCGCGTTGTCGGCGACCGCGCGCCGGACTGGGGTCTGTTCGGCCAGCCACCACCACCGCAGCTGACGATCCACCAGGCGGAGCGCGCCGATTCCGCCGAACAGTACGGTTTTCGCGCCGTACCAAGGCAACCGCACCGCATGGAAACCCGCGATGTGCAGCCATCGCCGCGCGACGCGCGTCAGAGTCCGGCGAATGTTGGCCGGCCGGAACGCGGCCGGAATGATCGCCTCCCGCTGCTCCTCATCCGGAAGCGCCACCGTGAAATGCCGGTCCGCCTTGGCCAGCTGCGACGCGGACTCGGGGTCATCCTCGTCCAGGTCCACGTCATAGGAGGAGTCGAACCGGTCGGCGTCGGCGCTGGCCTTGCGCAGCGGTACGACGTTGGTGCCGCTGCCGGTTTCGGTGTTGTCACTGGCGTTTAGCTGCGCCAGCTCCGCGTCCCAGTCCGTGCCGGCCGGGTCGTTGTTGTTGTCAGTCGGTTCAATGGACATGATGTGCACTACCTCCCTTGGGGGTGGCCGGAGCGCGGCCCGGTTTCCTAGGCCAGGTGGCCGCGCTCCGGGCGAATTCAAGAGCCGGACGAATCAGCGCTGGAGTCGGTACGGAGCAGGTGCGCGAGAGCAGCCCCCATGCCGAGCACGGCAACCGGCAGGCAGGCAACGGCGGTGGTGATCCACCACGGCGCAGTCGTGATGCCGGCCGCGCTCATCAGGTGGTAGGCGATCTGGCCGAGCGCGCCGAGAATCAGCGCGCCGATCGCGGACACCTTCGCGAATGTCCGGGCCGTGGTCGGCGCTGTGGTGGTGAGCCAGGCACGCAGCGCGTACGCGGCGTAGGTCTCCACGCCGATCGGCAGCGTGATCGCGGTATTGATCGAGAACCCGTCGAGGATCCCGGGAAGCGGATGCACCACCCCGAACCCGGTCAGCGCGCCGAGTCCGACCCACCCCGACCAGATCGCCACGAACGCCGGAGCGGCCAGGAGCAGCACCGGCCACGTCTTGACAGACTTCTGCGGCTTCGACGCCGGTTTAGGCTGCTCAGCCGTACCCGGGTCTACGGACGTCGCCACCTGCGGCGACTCCGGCTTGACCACATCGGCGGAAAGAGGAGCGGTGCCGGCCGTGGTTTCGGCGATGAACTCGGTCTGCTCGCGGGTCTGCTGGCCGCTGTCGCCGGTTGCCTCAGCAGGCACGACGGCCGGTCGGTTCGGAGAAGTAGCCGCGGGGATGTTGTCGGTCTGATCGGACGGAGCGGTCAGCGCGTCCAGTACGGCGCGTGCCTTGGGTGCGCCGATTCGCAGCTCGGTCATAAGCCGGTTCCGTGAAGGGACCTCTCCGAGCTTGGCCGTCAGCTTGCGCGCCTTGGGAAGCAGCGCCTCGACAGGTGGTGGGTACGCCTTAGGCCGTTCGGTGGTCGTCGTGGTCATCGCACAGGCTCCGTTTCGCGGTTGCTCGCCTGCTCGGCCGCTTCGCGCTCGGCGTACGCGGCGATGGCGAGATACAGGTATGGATGGCGGTAGCGGCGCGTCCAGCGACCCAGCCGGATCACCTGGAAACCGGCCGACTGCTGCCGCGCGTCATGCCGATCCCAGATCGCCGCCTCGATCCAGTCGACCAGCTCGGCGAGCGACATCAGGCCACCTCAGCCAGAGCGCCACGCGCGGCGGTGGCATCGGCCAGGGCGAGTGCCTGCCGGACAAGTTCAGAGTTGATGTGCAGCCGGCGAGCAATCTGGTAGTTCGTCAGCCCAACGCAGTCGCGAAGCTGGACGGCGGCAATCGACCGCTCAACGCGAGTCAGCCGCACCTGCTCACCACGGCACGCACGCTCAACGGCGATCTCATCCACCACATCGATGTCGCGGCCCTGTTGCCGGGTCAGGCCGTACTCGACTACGACCCGTTCGTCATCGCGAATCGCGCGCTCCCAGCAGGCACCGCACGCAACCGCGCCGACTCCACCAGTCCAGCCGGAGACGCCTGGCCGGTTGTGTGCTCGGCAGTGCCGGTTTGCGATTCGTGCGAGGGGATGTGACCAGCCGAGATAGCCGTGTCCACCGGTCCGGTTCTCCGTCATGTCGCTACTCCTCGTCGCCCTAATAGTCCCCATCGGGGGACGCTTACGTCCTCTACCCTGAGGGGCGAACTCGTCCTTGTCAAGGACTTCTTAGTCCTCTCGGGGACGGGGAGGTCCCCAGGGGGACCAGAACGTCCTAGGATGTAGGGGTGGAGATGCACGAAGTCCTGAAGCAGCGGCGGGCCGAACTCGGCCTGTCGCAGGCTGAACTGGCCGCTATGGCTGGCGTCGACAAGCGCCAGATCCGCAGGTACGAGGCGGGAGAGCAGCAGCCGCTGCTCTCGGTCGCGCTCGCCATCGCGAACGCGCTGCAAATCTCGGTCGGTGAGCTGGCCGGAGTGCCGACGCACGCCGTCAATCTGTCCGGCGACTGGTGGTCGTCGTGGCAGACATTCCGCGACGGCGAGGAGCGCATCGCGCTCCAGGAAGTCCAGTTTCGCCAGCAGGCCGAGCTAATCCAGATGCAGGCCATCAGCCACGGCTTAAAAGCAGACGAGGGTGGCGGGTACCTGTGGCGCGGCGAATTGCGCCTCTGGAACAACGACGTGCTGATGGGTTGGTACGCCGCGACGAACGAAGCCACCCGCTCAAAAGGGGTGCTTTTCTTCGCCCTCAACGGCAAGGGCTCGGCGATGCGCGGGCGTTGGCTCGGCGAGAGTTTCGACGGGAAGATCGTCAGTGGATGGGGTGGCATGGCCCGCACGGGGGAGGAAGCGACCGAGATAATCGAGCAGCTGAAGGCGGAATCCGATGGCTGACGAGCCAGTCTGCCGTGTCACGATCACAGCGCCGGATGCGGATTGGCTACTGGAATTCTCCGGCCAGCTGGTCTCTGACCGCCTGGCGGCCGGCGCACACAACATCACGCCGATCCGCGCGGTTCACCGCTGGGACGACCAGATAAACGACAAGCCGGAAGCGATGCTCATCTGCCACACCAAAATGAGCCTCGTTGACGAAATCGTGCAGCGCGTCAACGACCAGCACCCATACGTAGTCCCGTGCGTCATCGCGCACGTCATCGACGCGGGCAATCCGCCGTACCTCCAGTGGATTCGCGACGAGACACGGTAAACGCAAAATGCCCCGCCTCCGGCCACGATGGCCGGAGGCGGGGCATTTCGTTAATGAGATCAGGCGCGGCGATGCCGGCCGAGCGCTGGATATTCTTCCTCGTCGACGTTTAGCTGAAACTCGATATCGATCATGTCAACGATCATCTGCATAGCCAGCGCCTTGCCCGCTAGATGATCAACCCGCCGCTGATCGGCACTGATCCGGGCAGTGTGCAGCTCCCGCGTGGCATCAAGCCGCGCCTGTACGACCTGCCGGCGCAGCGATAGCACCTGCCTGACCTCGATCACCGACCCACCACCACATACGTCTTGTGGCCCGTGCCGACGCGGTCCGTACCACGGGGAGATGGTCGGGACCGGCGATTATCCAGCGATCGGGGATCGACTCCCGCAGCGCGCAATACTGCGTCGGCATTAGCCCGCACGTCGCACGGCCACGAATCATCGCAAGATCGGCACCAGGCGCCATCGCGTCGGGCAACGGGCTGATGCTCACGGGCATGCTCTCGCGCAGTCTGCGCCAGCACCGAGTCAACGCGTACGACGACCACGCCGGAGACCTCCAAGAGAAAGTGAGGCCCCAGCCCAGCTATCTGCGGTGACGATGGGGATCGGGGAACCCGCAGATGGCCGGACTGAAGCCGATGAAAGGCCGGACGAGCCCAGGAGATATGTGCTCCACCGCACTCCCTCACCCAGGCGGTAGAAGCCTGCAACCGGACCCATCCGGCCAGCTTTACTTTGTCACTGCTGGAAAATTCGACGGCGGTCTAGCGGCGGCCCAGTCTACGAGTTGCGCGCTTTCCAACCGGCCCTTGCTGCCTCGCCGTTGGATATCCACTTAGTCGTGCTCTTGTGCTCGCCATCGACGTACAGGCCGAGTGCATGCAGATGCTGCGCGCAGAACTTGCACATCGAAATCAGATGCTTGACTTCGATCTCGTCATCCAGCCGCAAGCCATCGGGAACGATGTAGATCTTGCCCGCTTCGTGGTCGTGCTCCCTCCGGCGAGCATAAAGAAGTGCCTCCCGAATGCTCATAAATCGCTGTCCTTTCGATCGCCCAATCACCCTCTGCGACTGGCGCCAGCATATGGGACGAACACGTCCCGGGGAGAGGACTATTAAGACACCGGTAATCACGGCGGGTGGAAACCCCTAGCGCCCTGCAGTCCAAGCAGTCGAGCTGGCCGGCAAGGGGCGGCGTATCGAGAGGGCGTGCCGCATGCATGATGCGGGTTTCTGGTGTACTTTAGGTGTGTCGAGGAGGTGATGATGGTGTGTGGTCAAGAGGCGACCTTCGCTGAGGCGTTGGTCGGATCTGCGCGGTACGCCACCGCCAGGGGGCCGCCGGCTGATCGTCTGGATCACCGACAGGTGCTGCTTGAGGAGAAGCAAATGAATAATGATAGGCAGGAGGGCAAGGGGGTCCGCCTTTCTGTAAATCTGTCTGCGGAGGCCGCCGAAGCGATACGCACGATCACAAGTCGCCGAGGGGTAACGCTGACCGAGGCGTTGCGCCGGGCCATCTCGACTCAGAAATATATCGATGATGCCGCGCAGCGTGGAGCGAGAATACTAATCGAGGAGCCAGACAAAACTCTAAAGGAATTAATCTTTCCTCTTTAAGTTTGCCGACTGGCTAACTAACGTTCTTTGATAACCAAATCGTTCTGAATGTCAGAGATCGCCCTTCATTTCGTGCTGCTCAAATCTTGTAATGAAGGAGGTGAATTGTGTAGTGGCTTTTGGCTTTCCGATCGGTCCGCCGATCGGATTGGTAATCCCGTATGACGAATATTGCGTCGCCGGTTACCAGTCGATTTTGGTTCAGGCGAGGTATGGCAACGAGGCTTGGGTTCCACATCGTCTGGTCTATCCCAGGCCGCACTGACCACGCGGGGGAGTGTGGCTACACCGAAAGAAGGTCGGTGTCGATTGAGCTTCTCCGGTCGACATTGATTAGTTAACCCACGGAGAGACGCAACCGTACAGGAGTGAGTTGTTAGACCTCTGAGGAGGCAACATCCTTATGGGAGTTATTTCAAGCCCTCGTAGTCGTAGTCGCTAAAGGGAGGTCCACTTGAATATACAGCGCGCACCGCCTTAGATATCCCTAGCACATTTTGGTTTGTTGATTGATTTGTCATCGGACAAAGCGAGTGCGAAATGTCACTGCATTCAGACGAGGAGATGGAAGAAGGGCTCTGTCTCCCGGACGAGATCATTCTTCGCGTTGGGTCAGATGAGTCTGCTTCCGGCTCTGATTCCAGCGAGAAAACGGCAACTGATGTCGGCGGGAAGCTTTCGGCCGATGAACCCATGACTCCAGGACTGCTGCAACCGTCGGAGCGTGAGCTTCGAGAACGGACGCGGGGTCGGCTAGTACGTTTGCTGATTGGGTACCTCGGTGCCTGGGGCCTCGCGGCGCTACTGGCGTTGGCTTTTCACGCCATAGGTATTGACGAACTCGGCAAATTGCTTGACGTTTTCGTCGTGCCGATATTGCCGGCGGTCGGACTCGTGGTGGGCTTCTACTTCGGACGCCACTCCGCTTAAGCAATTACATTAGCAATTGTTCAACTGTGTAAGGCGAGAGCGTCTGATTCCATAGGTACGGTATGGAATCAGATGCTCTCGCCTTGCTTGTCGCTGGTACTCATGCGGCGCGGAGTATGGCAATCTGACCGACGCTGCACCGCAGGTGAGATTCCAGTACCGGCAGTTCGGCTATCGTCTCAGTTTTCGTCTCATTCAGGGTTGTACGGAGCCGTCCGCAGACGTTCAGCGCAACGTGTTTGCGCAGCTTATGGACAGTGCCGGTTGTCGCTGGACGCGTGGTCGCAGACCTCGAAAGCGTGTGAGGGTTCACGCCCTCCGTGGGTTCAAATCCCACCACCACCGCCACTGACCAGCCAAAACGCCTGGCCCTCCGCTCGGAGGCCAGGCGTTCGCGCTGTCCGGCGACTGGTGGTCGTGTGGCAGACCTTCCGTAACGGTGAGGAGCGCATCGCGCTTCAAGGAGTCCAGTTCCGCCAGCAGGCTGAGCTAATATGGTTTGGCATGGCGCGCACGGCTGAGGAAGCCGAGATCACCGAGCAGCTGAAAACGGAATACGATGAGTGACGAGCCAGTCTGCCGTGTCACGATCACCGCGCCAGATGCGGACTGGTTGATGGAATTCTCCCGCCAGCTGGTCTCTGACCGCCTGGCGGCCGGCGCACACAACATCGCGCCGATCCGCGCCGTTTACCGCTGGGACAACCAGATCAACGACAAGCCCGAAGCGATGCTCATATGTCACACCAAAATGAGCCTGGTTGACGAGATCGTGCAGCGCGTCAACGACCAGCATCCGTACGCGAGAAGCGGTTGCGGCTCCGCGAACTTGACGTTGTCGGCAGGGTTCGCGGCGTGTCGCGGCACAAAACGTCGAGTTCGCGCACGGCCCATGGCGACGCCGGATCGTCCATGCCCCTGGCGTCATCGCAACGAAGCCAACCGGTGGTTGTGCGATGCTGCGGTGGTGGGGTTGGTGTGGGTGACGGGCAGTTCAGGCGTCGGCAAGTCGACGGTTTGTACGTTGTTGAAGAGCCGTGGCGAGCAGGCGGTCGATGCCGACTGGGATGGCTACAACCACTGGGTCGACCGCAAGACCGGGCAGGTCGTTGTCGATCCGCCCTATCCGGCGCCGGCCGGCTGGCTTGATCGCTTTGGATGGCGGATCAGCCGCGCGAAGATTGAGGCGCTGGCGGAGAGTACGTCTGGCGACCGCGCGTTTCTCTTTGGAACGGTGGAAAACGAGAACGAGGTGTGGGATCTGTTCGACCTCGTCGTCTGCCTGGTGGTCGACAACACGACCCTCCGAGACCGCCTTCTGACGCGTACGACGAATGCCTTCGGCAAGCATCCGGAGGAGTTGGTCGCGGCGCTCCAACGCAATGCCGAGGCCGAGGCAAGCTATCGACGTTTCGGCGCGACGATCATCAGCAGTGCTGGTACGCCGGAGGACGTCGCCGCGGCGATTCTGGCCGCGGCCGGCCACCTGCCGCGAAAATCACGACCCGATCAGCCGCTCCCCTAGTGCGACCACCGCCGCCTTGAGCTCCGCCGATCCAATCACCTGAAAGGACAGGGGCAGCGCGGCGAGTTGCCGTGCGTACCACTCCGGATTGTCGGTGGTGGCCACCAATCGGCTCTGTCGCTCGGAAATCGCCTCGACGCGGCCGAGGCTGCGGGACAGCCAGCGGGTGGCGTCGGCGATCGGCGCGTCGAGGACGACGTCCACAGCGTGCGTCCAGCCTTGGGACAGGTGATCCTCCAAGGTGCGCAACGCGTCGAGTCCGGCCGGCGGCGTGAAGGAATCGGCCAGCGTCTCTACAGAGGAGATCCGGTCGACACGCAACACCCGCCGCGCCTGCTTTTTGTGCGACCAGCAAAGTAAATACCAGCGGCTGTGCCGCAACACCACGGCCCACGGATCGACGTCCATCGTCCCCGTCCAGTAGGCCAGACGCAGTCGCCGAGCCGTGTCGCAGGCCTCGACGAGCCGCGCCACTGTCGCGGCATCCGGTCGTACGTCGCCGCCGACCGGCGGTGTGATCTCGCGGAAAGCGCGCACCGGCTCAGCGATCCGCGTTGGCAGTACGCGGATGATCTTGGCCAGCGCACGGCCGACCACGTCGGACGGGTCGGCGGCGTCGCGGTGGCCTTCCAGGACGGCCATCACCATCCCCATCGCCTCGGCGGCGGTGAACATCAGCGGTGGCAGGCGCAGGCTGCGGCCGACGCGATAGCCGCCGAGCGGACCCGTCAACGACTCGATCGGCAGGTCGGCCTCACGCAGGATCGCGACGTAACGGCGCGCGGCGCGTTCGGTGACGCCGAGGCGGTCGCCGAGCCGCTGCGCCGTGATGCCAGGGCTGTCCTGGATCGCCTCCAGCGCCAGCAGCGCACGCGCGGTTGGACTGGTCATGTCCGCCATCATCGCGGAAGCAGATCGTCCGGGATAACGGTTACCGTACGGCCATGATCCTGAAAGAGCCGCCAGCGGCCGGAAACGAAGTCGACACGTTGCTCGGTGGGTTGGAGCGCCAACGCCGCTACGTCGCCTGGAAGTGCGCAAACCTCGACGCGACCGGCCTGCGCAAGACCCTCAGGCCGTCCACGATGACCCTCGGTGGGCTGCTCAACCACCTCGCGCTGGTGGAAGACGACATGTTCACGTGGAAGCTGCATGGCCGCGCGATGCCGGCGCCGTGGGACGCCGTCGACTGGGCCACCGACTCGGATTACGAGTGGCGTACGGCCGACGCCGACTCACCGGAGCAGCTGATGGCTCGGTGGCAGGCGTCGGTGGAGCGGTCCCGTGTCGCGGTGGCCGACGCGCTCGCCGACGGCGGCCTGGACCGACTCGCCGCGTACACCTGGCCGGACGGCCGCAAACCCAGCCTGCGGCGCATGCTGATGGACATGATCGAGGAGTACGCGCGGCACGTCGGCCACATCGACCTGCTGCGAGAGTCGGTCGACGGACTGGTCGGAGAGGACCCGGCGGATTGACCGCGATCACCCGCGAGCAGCTGACGATCGTCCCGGCCAACCAGGCGTCGTGGCAGGACGTCCAGGCCGTCTTCGGCACCACCGACTATCCGGGCCGGTGTTATTGCCAGCGGTTCAAGACGGCTGGCTGGCACTGGGACCTCAGCGACGACGAGCGGCGCGACCGGCTGCGCGAGCAGACACATTGCGACGACCCCGACTCTCCCGAGACCTCCGGGCTGATCGCCTATCTCGAGGACGAGCCGGTCGGCTGGGTCGCGGTCGATCCGCGTACGGCCTATCCGCGCCTGCGTGGCCTGCGTACGGTCTGGAGCGGCCGCCAGGAGGACAAGGCCGACGACAGCGTCTGGGCCGTCACGTGTTTCACGGTCCGCAAGGGATATCGCAAACGCGGCATCACGTACGCGCTGGCAGCCGCGACCGTTGACTACGCGCGCGAGCGTGGAGCGCTCGCGTTGGAGGCGTACGCGATGATCACCGAGCCTGGCAAGGAGATCACCTGGGGTGAGCTGCACGTCGGCAGCGTCCAGGTCTTCGAGGAGGCCGGCTTCACCGCGGTCAGCCGTCCGAGCAAACGCCGGGTCGTCATGCGCCTCGACCTCGGAGGCAGCGGATAGGCTCGCGCCGATGACCGAGGACGAGTTCTGGCAGCTGGTCGGCGAGCTCGGTGGCCGGGTCGCCGAGCCGGCGTTCGACCGGCTCACCGCGCGGTTGGCCGCCGGACCGGTGACCGAGATCGTCGCCTTTGGCGAGCGGCTGGACCAGGTGTTGCGCCGGCTCGACCTGCCGGAGCTGTGGAGCCAGCAGGTCTGGGACTCCGAGGACGACCGGTCCGAGCCCGCGCCGCCGCTGAACGCCGATGGTTTTCTCGACGCGCGCGCGGCGGTCGTCTGCGCCGGTCGTGCCACGTATGAGCAGGTGCTGGCCGATCCGGCCCGGTTCGGCGGTGTGTGGGACTTCGCCGCCGAGATGCTGTTGTACGTGCCGGTGGAGGCGTACGAGTCGGCGACCGGCGAGCGGTGGCCGCATCCGTTGCCCGGCTCGGACAACCGCGTCGAGGACTATCCGGCGGAGGTGAGTCCGGTCAGCCCGGTGCCGACCATCAGCGAGGACCCGGACGCCGGCGCCATCCGGCTCGACGTCAGCGCCGAGGCATATCGGCTGGTCGACGTGGTCGGCACCTACGACGTGCAGCCGATGGAAGGCTTCCTGGCCGAGCCGTCGCCGCGGATCGAGCTGCCGCCGGAGGCGCAGCTGGTCGAGTGGCCGCCGATGATCAGCGAGCGCGTTTTCGGTGTGGCCGCGACGAGAGTCAGCTACGCCGTGCGGCGTAACGGCGGCCTGGTCGGGCTCAGCATGAACCGGCTCTGGGTCATGCTCGTGCTGGCCGAGCGCTGGGATCTCACGTTGCTGCTGCGGCCGTTCTCCGGAGCCGTCCACGTGGAGGCCACTGCCGTGCACAGCTGGTCGTACGAGCAGGCCGAGCGCGCGATCGTCGCGCTCGCGGCGCACGTCGTGATCGAGGTGGCCCGCGATTACGAGGCGGGGTTGGCGAAGGCACCGGATCTGGTGCGGCTGCGCGAAGGCGGCCGCGGCTTGGTGCCGTTCAGATAGCGGCACTGGCGGGGAGGTCGCCGCCGACGACCGCGGCCAGCACGTCGTCGAGGGTGAGGATGCCGAGCGGCTTCCCGCCGTCGGAGACCAGCACCAGGTGCGACCGCGTACGCCGCATGATCAGCAGCACCTCGGCCAGCGGCGTGGCCGGCGCGACCACGGCCAGAGGCCGTACGGCGTCGCTCGCCAGCGGTGCGCGGCGTGCCTCGCCGGAGATGCCGAGCACCTCCTTGACATGTGCGAAGCCGAGCACCGCGCGGCTGTGCCGGTCGATGACCGGAAAACGCGACAGCTTGGTGGCCACCGACAGGGTCTCCAACGACGCCGGACTCACGTCGGAGGTGACCGTGCGGACCTGCGACCACGGCGACATGAAGTCGGCGGCCGTACGCGAGGTCAGCGTCAGAGCACCGGTGATCCGCTTGTGGTCGTCGGCGTCCAGCAAGCCTTCGGTGCGCGACTCGGCGACCAGGCTGGCCAGCTCCTCGGCCGTGTAGACGGTCTTCACCTCGTCCGGCGTCTCGATCCGGATCAGCCGCAGCAGGCTCTCCGAGACCCAGCGCAGGGCGAGCAGGATCGGCCTGGTGGCCACGCAGAAGGCGAGCATCGGCGGACCGACCCAGAGCACCAGCCGGTCCGGTCCGGCCAGCGCCAGGTTTTTCGGCACCATCTCGCCGATCACGGTGTGGCCATAGGTCACCAGACCCAGCGCGATGACGAATGCCACCGGATGTACCAGGCCCTCTGGCAGGTGCAACGCCTTGAACGGATCTTCCAGCAGGCCGGCGAAAAGCGGCTCGGCGATGGCACCGAGGCCCAGCGAGCAGATCTGGATGCCCAGCTGCGCACCGGCGATCATCAGCGGTACGTCGCTCATCGCGCGCAACGCTGCCGCCGCGCGCCGCGAGCCGGCCCTGGCCAGCGGCTCGACCTGCGTACGCCGTGCGGAGATGATCGCGAACTCCGACCCGACGAAGAACCCGTTCCCCAGCAGCAGGAGCACGGTCGCGGCGAACTGCAGTGCGGTCATCCGCCGGTCACGTCCTCTTCCGGCACCTCCGGCTGGACGATCCGCACCTGCTCGACCCGGTGCTTCTCCACCGACGTGACGGTGAACTCCCAGTCTCGCTCGGTCACCGTCTCGCCTTCGGCCGGGATGTGGCCGAGCCGCGCCATCAGAAAGCCGGCCAGGGTCTCGAACGGTCCGTCCGGCAGCCGGAAGCCGGCCTGCTCGGCCAGCTCGTCCTCCCGCAGCAGGCCGCTGACCAGCACGGATCTGTCGGCGTGCGGTGAGGTGACGGTCTCAGAGCTGGTGGTCGCCGGCGCGACCGCCGACTCCGGTTCGGCGGCGTCGTCCGGCTCGTCGAACTCGTCGGCGATCTCGCCGACCAGCTCCTCGGCCAGGTCCTCGACGGTGACGATGCCGTCGGTGCCGCCGTACTCGTCGACGACGATCGCCATCTGCGTGTCGCTGTCCTGCAGGCGGCTGAGCGTGGTGTCCAGCTCCAGGCTCTCCGGCACCAGCAGCGGCTCGTGCGCGATCCGGCGTACGCCGGTGGTGTCGCGGCGGTTGGCCGGCACCTGCAGTGCGCTGGTGACCGAGGCGATGCCGACGACGGTGTCCAAAGTGCCGTCGTACACCGGAAACCGCGTGTGGCCCGACTCGCGAGCGAGGTCGAGCAGGTCGCGTACGGTCGCGTCGGCCGGCAGCCCGACCACGTCGACCCGCGGTGTCATCGCCTCGGCGGCGCGCTTGTCGCCGAAACGGATCGTCCGCTGCAGCAGCGTCGCCGTCTCACCTGGCAACGCGCCGGCGCGGGCCGAGATCGCCGCCAGCAGGCCGAGCTCCTCCGGCGAACGCGCCGACGCGAGCTCCTCCTGCGGCTCGATGCCGAGCGCGCGTACGAGGCCGTTGGCGGTGCCGTTGAGCACGACGATGAGCGGCCGGAAGACCATCGAGAAGATCCGCTGGACCGGCGCGGAAAACCGGGCCAGCGGCATCGGCACCGCCAAGGCCGCGTTTTTTGGTACGAGCTCGCCGAAAAGCACCGTGAAGACGGTCGCGATGACCAGTGCGATGGCGGTGGCCACGCCGTCGGCGAACTGCTGGCTCATCCCGAGCGCCATCAGGCCGGGGTCGAGCAGGTGCGCGATGGCCGGCTTGGCCAGATAACCGGTGAGCAGCGCGGCCAGGGTGATCCCGAGCTGAGCGCCGGAGAGCTGGAAGGACAGCGACTGGAGTGCGCGAGCCACGCCTTTGGCGCGGCCGTCACCGGCCTCGGCCTGCTCGTGTACGAGCGCACGGTCGACGGTGACCAGGGAATACTCGGCGATGACGAAAAAGGCATTGGCCCCGGTCAGCAGGACGAACGCCAGCAGCGCCAGGACGTCGATAGTCGGCCCCCCAATATTTTCCTGGCCATTGATCGTACGTCGGTCTAGCCGGGAGTTCCGCGCGAGGTCAGCTCGGCGGTGGCCACCGCCCGTGGTGCGCCGCCGTCGAGGCGGAAGATGCGTGCCTGCTGCGTGCCTCGGCCCTGGTGGACCTGGAACGTACCGGAGGCGCGACAGCCGTCCATGGTGAACTGGCCGCCCTCGACCGAGGCGTCGGTCTCGTTGCCTTTGTCGGTGGCCAGGATGTGGAGCTGGCTGTCCAGCCTGGTGACACCGACGGTGAGGACGTACCGGCCCTTCGGCCCGGTCGCGGTCCAGGAGACCGGATAGCCGGTCGGCTGGTCGGCCGAGCGCAGCGTCAGGCTGGTGTGGTCGCAGTTGCCGGACGGCAGCCGGCCATTGGGGTTGGCGATGACGAAGCCGGCGCCGAGCGCGACGAAGGCGACGAAGGCGATCAGCAGCCACCGGGTCGGCAGCTTGGGCAGCCGGCCGAACGGGATGCCGACGTGTGGCTCCAGGTCACGCAGGGACGGCTCCTCGAGCCGCCGCCGGGCCTCCGACCGGTCGTACGCGCCCTCGTACGGGTCGCCTCTCCTCGCCACGCTGCCAACCTAGCGCCCGGGAATGCCGCAGGGTCGCCCTGCGTGCACCTGGCGCACGTAGGGCGACCCTGCGGCAAAAGGGGTCAGGGCTGCGTGGTCGTGGGGTCCTCGGCCGTTGTGGTGCCGGTCGGCGCGGCGCCGGCCGCGGCCGTGGTCGGCTTGACCGTACGCAGCAGCACCTGCGACACGTCCAGGACCTCGACGTCGTCCTTGGACTCGCTCTCGTTGACACCGTCGGAGAGCATCGTCAGGCAGAACGGGCAGCCGATCGCGATCACGTCCGGCTTCAGCTCCAGCGCCTCCTGCGTGCGGTTCTGGTTGACCCGCTGGCCGATCTTCTCCTCCATCCACATCCGCGCGCCGCCGGCGCCGCAGCAGAAAGAGCGCTCGCCGAAGCGGGGCATCTCCTTGTACGTCGTACCGGGCAGGCCCTGCAGGACCTCGCGCGGCGGCGTGAAGACGCGGTTGTGCCGGCCGAGATAGCACGGGTCGTGATAGGTCAGCGTCGACTCCAGTGGCGTCACCGGCGTGAGCTTGCCGTCCGCGACCAGCTGGGACAGCAGCTGCGTGTGGTGGACGACCTGATAGCGGCCGCCGACCTGCTCGTACTCGTTGGCCAGCGTGTTGAAGCAGTGCGCGCAGGTGGCGACGATCTTGCGCTTTTCCACCGGCCGCTCGCCAAACGCCTCGTTGAGCGTCTCCACGTTTTGCTGCGCCAGCATCTGGAAGATGAACTCGTTGCCCATCCGGCGCGCCGGGTCACCCGTGCACGTCTCGCCGTTGCCGAGGATGGCGAACTCGACGCCGGCGGTGTGCAGCAGCTCGGCGACCGCCTTGGTCGTACGTTTGGCGCGGTCGTCCAGCGCGCCGGCGCAGCCCACCCAGAACAGATACTCGACCTCGTCCGGGATCTCGCCTTCGACCCGGCGTACGTCGAAGTCCAGGCCCTTGGTCCAGTCCTCCCGCTCGTTGGGGTTCTGACCCCACGGGTTGCCTTTGCTTTCCAGGTTTTTCAGCATCACGCCGGCCTCGGACGGGAAGGCCGACTCGATCAGCACCTGATAGCGGCGCATGTCGACGATGTGGTCGATGTGCTCGATGTCGACCGGACACTGCTCGACACAGGCGCCGCAGGTCGTACAGGCCCACAGCACGTCGGGGTCGATGACGCCACCGTCCTCGACCTTGCCGACCAGCGGGCGCTCGACCTCTTTCCGCACGCCTTCTGGCAACGCCGCGAGCTTCTCGTCGGACAGTTTCTCCTCGCCCGCGGCGCTGACTCCGCCGCCGGCCAGCAGATACGGCGCCTTGGCGAACAGGTGGTCGCGCTGGTCGGTGATCAGCAGCTTCGGTGACAGCGGCTTGCCGGTGTTCCAGGCCGGGCACTGGCTCTGGCAGCGGCCGCACTCCGTGCACGTGGCGAAGTCGAGCATCCCCTTCCAGGTGGTGTGCTCGATCGCGCCGCGGCCGAACAGGTCGTCGTCGCCCGGGTCCTCGAAGTCGATCGGCTTGCCGTTGGAATACATAGGCAGCAGGGCGCCGAGCGCGCGGGGCCGCCGCGAGAACAGGATGTTTGGCGGGGCCAGTGCGATGTGCATGTGCTTGGAATAGACGACGAAAACGCCGAAGGCGAGCACCACGCCGAGCTGCAGGAGCGTGCCGACCGTCTCCAGCACCTCGTTGGCCGGCACGCCGAGCGGATGCAGCAGGGCGCCGACCGCGTACGAGGCGAAAGCCCCGCTCTTGTAAGGAAAAACGCCGGTGTTGACCTGTGCGCCGCGCATCAGCAGCAGCGTCCACACCACGTTGAAGATCATGAAGAGCACGAACCAGGCGGCCCCGGTGTGGGACTTGTAGAACCGCGAGGCGCGGCCGAGGGTCTTGGGCTGCTGCTGGAACCGGATGACGGTGAACGCGATCAGCGCGAGGATGATCGCGACCGCGAACAGGTCCTCCAGGAAGCCGACGACCGGCCAGGTGCCGATCAACGGGATCGCGAAGTCCTTCTTGAACAGCGCGCCGTACGCCTCGATGATCGTCAGGAACAGGACGATGAAGCCCCAGAAGGTGATGAAGTGCGCGACGCCGGGGATCGTCCACTTGAGCAGCTTCTTCTGGCCGAACACCTCGGTGACCTGCGCGGCCAGCCGCTTCGGCCAGTCGTCGGTGCGGTCGACCGCCGGCTGGCCGCTGCGTACCAGCCGGAACAGCCACCACAGCCGGTGGCCGGCGATGGCCCCAGCGACCACGGTCATGAGCAGGCCGATCACGAGCCGGACAACCATCGCGTTCCCCTCCACCGGTGTCTCGCCTGGCCGACAGCGTACGACCGCGCCGGATTTCCGGCATTACCCAGCCGACCCTACGCTACTGGCCGGTAACTTATCTTGTCGTGGAGCGGTGAAGAATGCCACTCGCCGCCGGTCATCGGCCGCTTTCGGCAGCCGCTGCTCGTGCGTGGCGGAGGTAGGTTGGAGTGGTGACCGTGAGGGTGCTGGGGATAGGTGGATCGACGCGTCCCAACTCGACCTCCGAACGAGCCCTGCGGGTCGCCATCGCCGCCGCCGAAGCCGGCGGCCTAACCGCCGAGCTGATCGTCGGCCGCTCCCTGATGCTGCCGATCTATGACACCGAGGCCACCGTACGCACCGCCGAGGCCGCGGCCTTCCTCTCCGCCGTACGCCGCGCGGACGCGCTGATCGTCGCCTCGCCTGGCTATCACGGCACGATGTCCGGCCTGATGAAGAACGCGCTCGACTACGTCGAGGACACGCGGCACGACCCGCGGCCGTACCTCGACGGCATCCCGGTCGGCTGCATCGCGGTCGCGCACGGCTGGCAAGCGACCGTCTCGACGCTGACCAGCATCCGTACGGTCGTACACGCCCTGCGCGGCTGGCCGAGCCCGCTCGGCGCCACCGTCAACGCCGCCGCGGGGGTCTTCGCGCCTGACGGCGAGCTGGTCGACGACACCGTACGGTTTCAGCTGGAGACGGTCGGCCAGCAGGTGGCCGAGTTCGCCCTGGCACGCCGCCTCGCCGCCGACACCCTCTCCGAATCCTCCGACCGCGCCAGCTGACCGGATGGCCTCTGAGAGACTGAGCCGCGCTCAGAGATAGAGCGCGGCGGCGGCGGCCGTACGCGCGGCGATCTCGGCACGCAGCTCCGGCGGGTCCAACACCTCGGCGTGCTCGCCGAGCATCAGGACGGCGGTGGCGAGCACGTACGGCGCCTCGCTCGGAATCGTCATCTCGATCCAGCCCTCCGCGTCCGCCGGCTGAGCCGACGCGAGCGCCTCCTCGACGGCCGCCGGCTCGATGGCGAGCTTCAGCAGCCGCAGCGCCGACGCGCGGATCCGGCAGCGCGCGCGAAAACGCAGCATCGATCGCGCGAATTCCTCGCTGGAAGCGGCCCAGAACTCGGCCAGGTCGAAGTTTTCCGGCCGCTCGAAGGGATCCGCCAGCTCAGCCGCCACGATCCGGCCGACCCGGTACGACCGCACCGCGTCGCCGGACCGGGCGACCAGATACCAGGTGCCGGCCTTCAGCACCAAGCCAAGCGGGTCGAGCGTACGCGCCACCACGCGGTCGGATCGCTGATACGACACCTCGACAGACCGATCGCTCCACAACGCGTCGGCGACCACAGCCAACGCCGGCGTCTCCTCCGGCCGCCGGAACCAGCCGGGCGCGTCCAGGTGAAACCGCTCCGACACGCGCCGGGCGCGACCGCGCAGCTCCGGTGGCAGCGCCGCCAGCATCTTCAGCTGAGCCGCCGCCAACACCGTGCCGAGCCCGAGGTCAGCCGCCGGACCCGGCAGTCCGGACAACAGGACCGCGTCGGCTTCCTCGGTGGTCAATCCCGTCAGCCGCGTACGGTAGCCGTCCACCAGCCGAGCGCCGCCGTTGCGGCCAGGCTCGGAATACACCGGCACACCGGCAGCCGACAGTGCCTCCAGGTCGCGGTAGACGGTGCGTACGGACACCTCCAGCTCAGCGGCGATCTCCGGTGCGGTCAGCTGGCCACGCGTCTGCAACAGCAGCAGCAACTGGACCAACCGACTCGCGCGCACGCCTCAACCATGTCACGCCTTGACAGGGTTACGTCGTACGACCACGAAGACGATGCCAACGACCAGCCAGCCAGCGGCGACAGTCAGCGCCAGCGGGTTCGCGGACACCAGCACGGCGAGGATCACCAGCGCGCCGACGACCGGTACGACCAGGTGCGGCCACCACGAGCGGCTGCGCCGCTTCACCAGGAAATAGCCGATCACCGATGCGTGCAGCATCCCGAAGGCGACCAGTGCGCCGACCGTGACCAGCGACGACAGCAGGTCGAGGCCATTGGGCAGCAGAGCCGCGCCGACCGCGATGCCGAGCGTGCTGACCGCCGACACCAGGATCGCCGCGACCGGCGTACGGGTCCGCGCGTTGACCCGGCCGAGCGCGGCCGGCAGGTGTCCCTGCCGCGACATGCCATACATCAGCCGGCTGGCGGCCGCCTGCGCGACCATCGCCGCGAAGACCGGTCCGACCGCCTTGATGACGGTCACCGTCGTGCCGAACCAGCCGGCGATCGAGGTCTGCAACATCGTGTAGAAGGCGGTGCCCTGGTCGGCCGGCTTCGCGGCCAGTTGCTCGGGCGTGACCGGCATCAGCAGCGCGCCGAGATAGGTCTGCACGACGAAGAGCCCGCCGGCCACCGCCAAGCAGATCAGCAGCGCCTTGCTGACCTGCTTCGGATCGCCGTTGTTGTCCTCGGCGAAGGACGCGATGCCGTCGAAGCCGAGGAAGGACAGCACGGCGACCGACGCGGCCGTCAGCACCGGCGCCAGCGCGAAGACGCCGACCGAGGTGAACGGTGACAGCCACGGACGATGTGGCGCGCCGCCGACCAGCACCGCGATCGCCAGCACGACGAAGACCGCGACCATGACGATCTCGATGATCAGTACGGCGATGCCGACCCGCGCGGCGACCTTGGCGCCGGCGATGTTCAGGCCGGTGATCAGCACCAACGCCACGCCGGTGATCAGCCAGGTCGGGATCGCCGGCACCAGGGCGTTGGTCGCGATGCCGGTGAACAGCGCGGCCAGGCTCGGGATGAACAGGTAGTCCAGGCCGGCCATCCAGCCGGCGAAGAAGCCCGGGATCCGCCCGAGGCCGGCCTGCGCGTACGCCGACACCGAGCCAGCCTTGGGCACCTGGCTGGCCATCTGCGCGTACGAGATCGCGGTGAACGCGACCGCGATGGTCGCCACCAGGTAGACCGTCGCCACCGCGCCGTTGGCGCGCGCGTCGAGCAGTCCGTACACGCTGAACGGTGCCGCCGGACCGATGAACAACAGGCCGTTGGCGATCAGCTCGCGCAGTCCGAGCGTCCGCGGCAGGCTCACATCCGTGCTGGTCACGCACTCCTCCAAAGATCGTCGGTGGCGAGCGTACGCGCGGATTGCGTCCGGTGTGTTGCCGAGAAACCATGACAGCGGCTGGCAAGGTTTGTCGATAGCGTCGCGCGTATGACCACCTGGAAAGAGTTCACCGAAGCTGCGCCGAAGATCGCCGAGATCTTCGTACGGCGACATCGGGCGACCGGCAACCTGTGCCTGCTGGGCACCTTGCGCAGGGACGGCTTCCCGCGGATCAGTCCGCTGGAGCCGCGGATGTTCGAGGACCACCTGGTGCTCGCCGGCATGCCGGGCACGACCAAGTTCGTCGACCTGGCGCGCGACCCGCGGTTCTGCCTGCACACCGCGACCGTCGACACGGAGGTCAAGGACGGCGACGCCAAGCTGTTCGGCACCGTACGCGATCTGCGGGACAAGGAGTTGCATCAGAGGTTCGCGCGGAAGCTGTACGACGATGTCGGCTTCGACCTGCGAGGACGTGACTTCGACCCGTTCTACGTCGCCGATCTGACCGGCGCGTCGGCGGTCGAGGTCGGTGACGGGCACATGGACGTGACGGTGTGGAAGCCAGGCGAGACCGAACGCATAGTGAGGAAGCACTGAGATGACCAACTGGACCGAGTTCGCCGCCGCCGCACCGCACATCGCCGGCGTCTTCACGCGCCGGCTCAAGGCGACCGGGCGCCTCAGCCTGATCGCCACGCTGCGGTCGGACGGCTTTCCGCGGATCAGCCCGATGGAGCCGATCGTGCTCGGCGACCAACTGTGGCTCGGCGGCATGGCCGACACGACCAAGTCCAAGGACCTCCGCCGCGACCCGCGCTTCTGCCTGCACACGGGCACGGTCGACACGAAGGTGAGCGATGGTGACGCAAAACTCTTCGGGGTGGCGACGGAGGTCACCGATCCGGACGTACGCGAGACGTACATCACCGGCTTCCGTGCGGAGAGTGGCTATGACCTGACCGAAGTGCCGTTCGACCTGTTCAGCGCAGACATCACCGGCGGATCGTCGGTCGAGGTCGCCGGCGACCGGCTGGACATCCACATCTGGAGGCCGGGAGAGGCAGAGCGCGTGGTCCACAAGGACTAGTGCGCGTACCAGCGGGAATGTCCTCCGGTAGGCTGACGTTGGACCGATTGGGAAAGTTGCTACGACCCAGCTCAAGTCTGGTTTGACGACCAGGTCGGGACGTGTGCAACATTGAGTCAGTCCAGCTCAACTCGTCAGCCTACGGAGGAAGTAATGGCACGTGCGGTCGGAATCGACCTTGGTACGACGAACTCGGTCGTCTCTGTGCTGGAAGGTGGTGAGCCGACCGTCATCGCCAACGCCGAGGGCTCGCGGACGACGCCGTCGATCGTGGCCTTCGCCAAGAACGGCGAGGTGCTGGTCGGCGAGGTCGCGAAGCGTCAGGCGGTCACCAACGTCGATCGCACCGTCCGGTCGGTCAAGCGGCACATGGGGACCGACTGGAAGATCGACATCGACGGCAAGAACTACACCGCGCAGGAGATCTCCGCGCGGGTGCTGCAGAAGCTGAAGCGCGACGCCGAGTCCTATCTCGGTGAGCCGGTGACCGACGCGGTCATCACGGTGCCGGCCTACTTCGAGGACGCGCAGCGCCAGGCCACCAAGGAGGCCGGCGAGATCGCCGGCCTGAACGTGCTGCGGATCGTCAACGAGCCGACCGCGGCGGCGCTCGCGTACGGCCTGGACAAGGGTGAGAAGGAGCAGACCATCCTGGTCTTCGACCTCGGTGGCGGCACGTTCGACGTGTCGCTGCTGGAGATCGGCGACGGCGTCATCGAGGTGAAGGCCACCAACGGCGACAACCACCTCGGCGGCGACGACTGGGACCAGCGGATCGTCGACCACCTGGTCAAGACCTTCAACAGCCAGAACGGCATCGACCTGTCCAAGGACAAGATGGCGATGCAGCGGCTGCGCGAGGCGGCCGAGAAGGCCAAGATCGAGCTGTCCGGCTCGCAGTCGACCAACATCAACCTGCCATACATCACGGCCGGCGCCGACGGTCCGCTGCACCTGGACGTGACGATCAGCCGGTCGGAGTTCCAGCGGATGACCGAGGACCTGCTGCGCCGCTGCCAGGCGCCGTTCCAGCAGGCGATCAAGGACGCCGGCATCTCCACCAGCGCGATCGACCACGTGGTGCTGGTCGGCGGTTCGACCCGGATGCCGGCGGTGACCGAGCTGGTGAAGGAGCTGACCGGCGGCAAGGAGCCGAACAAGGGTGTCAACCCCGACGAGGTCGTCGCGGTCGGCGCGGCCCTGCAGGCCGGTGTGCTGCGCGGTGAGGTCAAGGACGTCCTGCTGCTGGACGTGACGCCGCTGTCCCTCGGCATCGAGACCAAGGGTGGCGTGATGACCAAGCTGATCGAGCGCAACACCACGATCCCGACCAAGAAGTCGGAGGTCTTCACCACCGCCGACGACAACCAGCCGAGCGTGCAGATCCAGGTCTACCAGGGCGAGCGCGAGATGGCGGCGTACAACAAGAAGCTCGGCATGTTCGAGCTGACCGGCCTGCCGCCGGCGCCGCGTGGCGTGCCGCAGATCGAGGTGTCCTTCGACATCGACGCCAACGGCATCGTGCACGTCAACGCCAAGGACCTGGGTACGGGTCGCGAGCAGTCGATGACCATCACCGGTGGCTCCGCGCTGCCGAAGGAGGACATCGAGCGGATGATGCGCGACGCCGAGGCGCACGCTGAGGAGGACAAGAAGCGCCGCGAGGAGGCGGAGACCCGCAACCTGGCCGAGTCCCTGCAATACCAGACCGAGAAGTTCCTCGCCGAGAACGGCGACAAGATCCCGGACGAGAAGAAGACCGAGATCAACGACGCGCTCGGCGACCTGCGCTCGGCGCTCGGCGGCTCCGACCTGGAGGCGATCAAGTCCGCGCAGGAGAAGCTGGCCAAGGCCAGCCAGGAGGCCGGCGCGGCGATGTACGCCAACACGCAGGCCAGCGCCGCCGGCGGCGACGCCGATGACGCCGGCGCGCAGCAGGCGAGCACCGGTCAGGCCGGCGGCAGCGCGCAGTCCGCTGACGACGTGGTGGACGCCGAGATCGTCGACGAGGACGACAAGAAGTCATGACGTCACCGGAAGGCCGTGAGCCGGAGGCGGAGGAGCCGCGGGTCGTCGTACGGGACCGCCGGCGCATCGACCCGGAAACGGGTCAGCCGCGCCGGCCGTCACCCGGTCCGACCGCTGCCACGTCCAAGCAGCCCGCTGGCGGTCCGCCAGCGGGCGAGCAGCCGGCCGACGAGCCGTCGGCCGGCCAGGAGACCGCGGCGGACGAGCCGGCCAGGGCCGATGTTGAGGTTGAGGGAGTGCGCAAGCAGCTCGAGGAGCGTACGGCGGACCTGCAGCGGGTCACCGCCGAATACGCCAACTATCGCCGCCGGGTCGAGCGGGACCGCGCGGTGGCCGGCGAGCAGGCCACCGCCGCGGTGCTGACCGCGTTGCTGCCGGTCATCGACGACATCGACCGGGCTCGCGAGCACGGCGACCTGACCGGCGCGTTCGCCGCGGTCGCCGAGAAGCTGCAGGCCACGCTGGCCAAGGCCGGGTTGGTGGCGTTCGGTGAGAAGGGCGACCCCTTCGACCCCAACCGGCACGAGGCGGTCATGCACTCGGAGTCGGCCGACGTGACCGAGCCGACCTGCGTACGCGTGTTCCGGCCCGGCTATCTGCTCGGCGAGCGGCTGGTCCGGGCCGCGATGGTGGAGGTGGCTGACCCGGCCGCGCCGGCTGCCGCGCCGGCCGACCCGGTCGCCGGTCCCGACCCGGATGCCGCTGTCCCGGCCGCCGACGAAGAGTAAGACGAACATGGAGAGGAGGGACGCTCGGTGAGTGCGAGGGACTGGCTGGAAAAGGACTTCTACAAGGCGCTGGGCGTCTCCAAGAAGGCCAGTCAGGACGAGATCAAGAAGGCCTATCGCGCACTCGCGCGCGACCTGCATCCGGACAAGAACCCCGGAAACGTGGAGGCCGAGCGCCGGTTCAAGGAGGTCTCCGAGGCCTACGGCGTGCTGTCGGATCCGGTCAAGCGCAAGGAATACGACGAGGCACGGTCGCTGTTCGGCGCCGGCGCTTTTCGCCGGCAGGCCGGCGACACCGGCGGTTTCGGCGGCGGCATGCCGTTCGACCTGTCCGACCTGCTGCGCGGTGCCGGCGGTGGTGCCGGTCCGACGGCCGGTCCGGCCGGCGGCGGACTCGGCGACCTGTTCGGCTCGGTCTTCGGCGGCGGCGGCCGCGCGTCCGGTCCCAACCGAGGCGGTGACATCGAGGCCGAGGCCACGCTCAACTTCGACGAAGCCGCGCACGGCGTCACGCTGCCGCTCACGCTGAACTCGCCGGGAGTCTGCGACACCTGCCACGGCTCCGGCGCGAAACCCGGCACCACGCCGCGCACCTGTCCGGTCTGCCACGGCAGCGGGTTGGTGAGCCGTGACCAGGGTGCGTTCAGCTTTTCCGAGCCGTGCCGCGAATGTCAGGGTGCCGGCACAGTGGTGGACGAGAAGTGTCCAACCTGCCGAGGGACCGGCGGCGTCACCAAGACCCGCACGCTCAACGTACGGATCCCGCCGGGTGTCACCGACGGCCAGCGGATCCGGATCCGCGGCAAGGGAATGCCGGGCCGGCGCGGCGGTCCGCCCGGCGACCTGTTCGTCATCGCGCACGTACGCAAGCACGAGCTGTTCGGCCGCACCGGCGACGACCTGACCCTGAAGGTGCCGGTCACGTTTCCGGAGGCGGCGATGGGGACGTCGATCCGCGTGCCGACCCTCGACGGCGCCGTCACCGTCAAGGTGCCGGCCGGCACGCCGAGCGGGCGTACGCTTCGCGTGCGCGGCCGCGGCGTGTCCAAGCCGAAAGGCGGCGTCGGCGATCTGCTGATCACCATCGACGTGGTGATCCCGAAAAACCTGTCTGAGGAAGCCAAACAGGCCCTCAAGGCGTACGCGGAGCTCACCGACGAGGACCCGCGGACCAACCTGGAGCGTGAGGTGAACCGCCATGGCTGACGATGTCATCGGCGTGCCGGAAGACGCCAAGGTCTTCGTCATCTCGGTGGCCGCGCAACTGGCCGGCATGCATCCGCAGACGCTGAGACAGTATGACCGGCTCGGGCTCGTGCAGCCGGGCCGGACGGCCGGCGGCGGTCGCCGCTACAGCACCCGTGACGTGGCGCTGTTGCGGTCGATTTCCCGGCTGTCGCAGGAAGACGGCGTCAACCTGGCCGGCATCAAGCGGATCATCGACCTGGAAAACCAGGTGGCCGCGCTGCAGGAACGCGTGCACGAGCTGGTCGTCGAGCTGGAGGCCGCGCACCGCGAGGTCGCCGAGGTGCAGGCCGCCGTACACGCGTCATACCGGCGCGATCTGGTGCCGCTCAACCAAAACGCCCTGGTCGTCTGGAAGCCCAAACGACGGTAGGAGCGCATGGCCCCCATGCTTGCGTTCAACGCAAGCATGGGGGCCATGCGGCCTCTAGAGGTCGATGACGACCTTGCCGTGCACGTGCCGTCCGGCCTGAAGCTCGACCGCCGCACGGATCCGCTCGACCGGAAAGCTTGCCGCGATCGGCACCCGGAGCCGTCCCGCCGCGACCAGCCCAGCGATCTCTTCGATGGCGCTCGGCGCTGCGTTGGCACCGTTAGCCGGGATGATGCCGTCGAGCTGGCCGGCGATGGTGGTGATGCGCTCGTCCGGCACGCCAAGCTCGCGCGCCGCGTACGCCGTGTCCGTCCCGTGCAGGTCCATGGCCGCGGTGACGCCGGCGGGAGCCAGCGTGCGGACCCGGTCGACCAGACCGTCCCCATAGGCGACCGGCTCGGCCCCCAGGGCTCGCAGGGCATCGGCCGAGGTCGCCGACCCCGTGCCGATCACTCGCGCGCCAGTGCGGCGCGCGAGCTGGACGGCGAACACGCCGACTCCGCCTCCCGCGCCGCCGATGAGTACGGTGTCGCCCGCGCCCGGGTTGACCACGGCGAGAGCCGCGGCTGCCGTACGGCTGGCAATCGTCAGGGTGGCAGCGGTGCGGTCGTCGAGGCCGTCAGGAGTGCGGTGCGCCTCGCCGCCGTCCACGATGGTCCCCGCCACATCCACCACGACGTAGTCCGCGACCGCGCGCGACAGGGCGCCACCAAAGACCCGGTCACCGACCACGAAGTCGCTGACACCGTCGCCGACCTGATCCACGACCCCGGCATAGTCGGTGCCGAAGCCGCACGGCAGGCTCAAGCCGAATCGCGCGGCGGTCTCCGCGTCAGAGGTCATGAACCAGTCCATCGGGTTCAGGCCGGCCGCGGTGACCCGCACGCGGATCTGCCCCAAGCCGGCGCGTGGCACGGGCACTTCGCGGATGCTCAGTGCCTCCGGTCCGCCGAATGACTCAAACTGGACGGCCCGGCCGGTGGCGATGCTCGATTCGTTCATGCGCGGCTGCCTCCTGGAGCGGTCCGTGAAGCGTAAACGGACTACGCTTCGTTTTGCCTGACCTCAACCTAGCACAAGTGGAGCGTGATCCGCTTTGGCTCCTGCCGTGACCCGGAGGCCCCGCGCCGACGCGACCCGCAACCGCGAACACCTGCTGGTCGCCGCGACCCGCTTGTTCGCTTCGGCCGAGACCGAGCCGTCGATGCGCGCGATCGCCAACGAGGCCGGGGTCGGCATCGCCACTCTTTACCGGCACTTCCCCACCCGCGAGTCGCTGGTCGACGCGGTCTACCGGGGCCAGGTCTCGCGGCTCACCGCAAGTGCCGGCGAGCTGCTCACTCACCTCGACCCGCCGGCAGCGCTGCGGCGCTGGATGGACCTGTTCGGAGACTGGATCGCGACCAAGAACGGCATGCTCGACACGTTGCTCGCGATGATCGAATCCGGCGAGATCGCACATGCTCACACCCGGACCGAGCTGCTCGCGGCCATCGACCACATCCTCGAGGCGGGCCGTACGAGCGGAGAACTCCGAGCCGACGTTTCCGCCGAAGACATCGCCGCCGCTCTCATCGGCATCTTCACCGTGGCCGGCTCACCGGAGCGTGCGGCGATGGCGGCTCGCCTGCTCAACCTCCTGATGGACGGACTGCAGACAGACCACTAGGACGTGACGGTCGCGGTGGCGACCACCTGGCCGGTGGCCGTACGAGCCTGAAGCTGGCGGCTGCCGCCGGGGTCGGCGGCGGTGACGGACGCGTTGCCGAGCCGCGTGTTTCCCAGCCACAGCGTGGAAGCAGGAGCTGCCGCCGAAGCCATGACCGCGTTTTGGCAGGCCGCCGCGACGATCGTGACGGTGGTGACCGGCGTCGTCCGTACGCAGGTCAGGTTTTCGTTGATGGCAAAGCCGGTGACCAGCCAACGGCGATCGCCGGAGGTTGCCAGCAACGCCTCGCCGGCGACTTCGCCGCGGCCGATGGTGACCGGAGTGAAGCGACCCAGCTCGGCGACGGTCAACGTGCCGACACCGAGCTGCCGGCGCGCTTTCTCGGCCAGCGCCAGCATCCGGCCGGACGGAATGCCGTCGCCGGTCCAGCCGGCCGGTGGAGGCGCGACCGTCACCGGTGTCGGAGTGCCAATCAGAGAGCCAAAAGCGGCCGACCCGGAGGCGACCGGCTGCTGCCTACCGTTGCGTTGTACGGAAACGTCGTAGTCGAACGAGTCGTTGGTCGGCAGCGCGCCGCCGCGCGGAGGGATGACGCCGGACAGGCCGTCGGCAGCGACCGGCAGCGTGAAGCCGCCGTCCTGGCCGGCGCCACGGTCCTCGCGGATGGTGATTTTGGTGCCACTGCTGGCAAATCGCGGATCCAGCAGCATGCGCTGGCCGATCAGACCTTCGGGGAACAGCAGCGCGAGTGGCGCCACCTTCGGCACCAGGCCGCTCCACTCGACGTACGCGCCGCCGGCGGCATAGCGCGCGAGCGCGGCGTTTGCCTCGCCGTCCTTGTCGAATCCCTGCAGCACGACCAAAACGCCGTCGGACGACGACGCGGCATAGAGCAGGTGCACGTCTCGTACGGCCGGGTCGGCCTCGGTCCGGCGCGACCACGCGCGCTGCGCGGTGGTGATCGCGGCCGTGTCACTGATCCGGTCGCCGCGCGCACGCCACGGAATCAGGCCACTGCCGGCGGCCGGCGTCGCCAGCGACACCTCCGGTTGCCGTGACAGCGCGGTGACCGCGGCCGGGACGCCGACGGCGAGCGCGGCGACGGCGAGCACACTTGCCAGTGTCACCGCGAAAAACCGGCGCTGTCGCCGGTCGTGCCGGTGGATCGCCGGATGCGGGTCGACCGGCACCACCGGCGTACGCGCCGCGAAGGTCTTACGCAGCAACGATTCGGTGGCGGACTGCTGCTCCACCTCGTTCATGCCGTCGTTCATGCCGTTTCCAGCCGGTGGAGTGCCTCGGTGGCCAGCCTGGTGATCCGCTTCGGCGGCAGGCCGACGATCTCGCTGATCCCCGGCAGTGGCAGGTTTTCGTCATACTGCAACACCAAGATGGCGCGTTGCAGCCGTGGCAGGCCGGCGAGCCGCTGCCACATCGCGGCCGTCTCGTCGTCCGGCGCGGTGACCTCGGCGCGCGGCGGCGCGTACTTCTTTCGCCTGCTGCCGAGCAAAACCCGCCACCAGGAGGCCAGCGCGAGGGTCAGCAGCCGCTTGCGTACGTGCACCTCCGCGCCGGCATAGCGGACGAAATGCCAGTGGCGGCGCGCGTTGGCGAGCACCGAGTCGAGCAGCTCCTCGGCCTCGGCGAGGTCGCCGGTCAGCAGATAGCCGAAACGGAGCAGCACGGCATAGCGGTTTTCCAGGAAGACCCGGAACTCGTCCGCGTAGAGCTGCTCCGTCTCCGGTTTGCGCACCTTCACTACTTCTTCAACGAGGTCCCCGCGGAGTTGAGGTTCTGGCAGGCCTCGACGACCCGGGCCGCCATGCCGGCCTCGGCCGACTTACCCCACGCGCGCGGGTCGTACTGCTTCTTGTTGCCGACCTCGCCGTCGATCTTGAGCACGCCGTCGTAGTTGCGGAACATGTGCTCGACGACCGGCCTGGTGAAGGCGTACTGCGTGTCGGTGTCGACGTTCATCTTCACCACGCCGTAGCTGACCGCGGCCGAGATCTCCTCCGGCAGCGATCCGGAGCCGCCGTGGAAGACCAGGTCGAACGGCTTGTCCTTGCCGACCTTCTGGCCGACCGCCTGCTGGATCTCGTTGAGGATCTCCGGCCGCAGCTTGACGTTGCCCGGCTTGTAGACGCCGTGCACGTTGCCGAAGGTGAGCGCGGTCAGATAGCGGCCGTGCTCGCCGGTGCCCAGCGCCTCGACGGTCTTGAGGCCGTCGTCGGCCGTGGTGTAGAGCTTTTCGTTGATCTCGTTGGCGACGCCGTCCTCCTCGCCGCCGACCACGCCGACCTCGATCTCCAGGATGATCTTGGCCGCGGCGGCCTGCGCCAGCAGCTCCTTGGCGATCTCCAGGTTCTCCTCGAGCGGCACCGCGGAGCCGTCCCACATGTGCGACTGGAACAGCGGCTCCTGGCCGTTCTTGACGCGCTCGGCGGAGATCGCCAGCAGCGGCCGTACGAACCCGTCGAGCTTGTCCTTCGGACAGTGGTCCGTGTGCAGCGCGATGTTGACCCCATACTGCTTGGCCACCACGTGCGCGTACTCTGCGAGCGCGGTCGCTCCGGTCACCATGTCCTTGACGGTCGGGCCGGAGAGGTATTCGGCGCCGCCGGTCGACACCTGCACGATGCCGTCGCTCTCGGCCTCGGCGAAGCCGCGGATGGCGGCGTTGAGCGTCTGCGACGAGGTGACGTTGATCGCCGGATACGCGAAGGAGCCGTCCTTCGCGCGGTCGAACATCTCCGCGTAGACCTCGGGCGTGGCGACAGGCATTGCAACCGCTCCTCTGTATCGAACCAGATACGATCCGCGTACGACCCGGCCAGCCGGGCCAACCAGCGCCAACCCTACCGGCCACCGTCCCGCCACACCTCGTCGCGTACGCCACGTCTCAGAGACTGTTGGGGAACCGAGGCACGCGATAGCCGAGCCCAAACGCCGCCTGCCGGCACCGGACGGAACCCCACCATAGCGCTGTCTCTCAGACCGCGGTGCGGCCTTGGTAGGTGCCGCAGTGCGGGCAGGCGTGGTGCGGTCGCCTGGCGTTGCCGCACTCGGCGCACGTCGTCACGGCCGGCGCGGTGGCCTTCCAGTGTGCGCGCCGGCTTTTCGTTCTGGATCGGGATTTTCTCCGGAAACCGGAAGATGCCATGTCGTCGCTCCCATAGTCCGAGGTGAATGAGGGACTACGGAGCGAGGTGGATCGGGGACGGCCGGAGTCAGGACCGGATGCACGGCGGAGTCCTTGCGTAGGCAGGAGATCGACAGACGTCTGAGCCGTACGGGGATGGAACAGGCCACCGACGGCTCGGTGGCTAGCTTCTGGACGCCTCTGGACTCGCCATGCCGGCACCGTACAACCGCGGCCAGCCAGCTCCCAACCGATTTTCCCGAGCTAGCCGAGCTTGGCCAGCAGCTTGCGGGCGGCGATCTGGATCGGGTCCCAGGTCGGCGACAGCGGCGGGCAGTAACCCAGGTCGGCGTCGACCAGGTCGGCGGCGGCCAGCTTGTGCCAGACAGCCAGCGAGACCGCGTCGATCCGCTTGGCGACGCCGCGGCCGCCGATGAGCTGGCCGCCGAGGATGACGCCGCTCGCGGGGTCGGCGACCAGGCGGCAGGTCACCGACGGCGGCGACGGCATGTAGCCGGAGATCGCGGTGCCGTGGATGGTGGCCTCCACGTACGGCCGGCCCTCGGCGCTGAGCTCGCGGCAGCTCAGGCCGGTGCGGCCGACCTCCACCTCGATGTCGCCGCTCCAGAAGCCGGTGATGGCCGTGCCGACCGCGCCGGCGAAGGACGCCGCGCCGCCGCCGATGGTGATGCCGGCGACCCGTGACTGCTTGTTGGCGTGCGTGCCGAGCGGGATGAACGCGTGCCGCCCGAGTACGCGGTGCCAGACCTCGGTGCAGTCGCCGGCCGCGTAGACCCGCTCGAGGACCTGACCGGCACGGCGTACGCGCTGCTGCTCGTCGGTCACCAGACCACCGGACACGCCGAGCTCCAGGCCGGCCGTCGCGGCGATGGACGTGCGTGGACGCACGCCGAGGCCGAGCACGACCAGGTCGGCGGCCAGCTCGGTGCCGTCCTCGGTGCCGTCCTCAAGAAGCACGGCGGCGACCCGGCCGTCGCGGTGCTTGACGCCGGTCGCCGCGTTTCCGGTGCGTACGGTCACGCCGGCCTTCTCCATCGCGACGCGCAGCTCGGCGGCGATGTCCGGATCCAACGCCGTCATGATCTCGGCGGAGCGCTGGACGACCGTCACGTCCATGCCGCGGCGCAGCAGCGCGTCGGCGATCTCGACGCCGATGTAGCCGCCGCCGCAGATCACCGCGCGGCCTCCGGGCACCACCTCGAGGTCGTCGCGCAGGTCGGCGCCCTGCGGCAGCGTCTGCGCGAAGTGGATGCCGTCGACCTCGTCCTCGATCTGCCGGGTGAACCACGGCGGCCGGACCGGCTCGGCGCCGGTCGCGATCATCAGATGGTCGTACGGCAGCGCCAGCTCGGCACCGGTGCCGTCGTCGCTCACGCCGACCAGGCCGGCGGACAGGTCGATGCTGGTGACGCGGTGGCGCAGCCGTACGTCCACGGCGAACTTGTCGCGGAACGTCTGCGGATCGCGCGCGACCAGCGAGCCGGGGCCGGCGGCGACCTGGTCGCCGACCCAGTACGGAATGCCGCACGCGGAGTATGAGGTGTAGTCGCCGCGCTCCAGCGCGACGATCTCCAGCTCCTCCGGTCCGCGCATCCGGCGCGCCTGCGAGGCCGCCGCCATGCCTCCGGCGTCGCCGCCGATGACCACCAGACGCTCTTTCATACCAACGATCATCCGGCAAAAGATCGCCGTTGCGCAGGGCTCCGGACAGGCGATGACAGCAGCCACCCTAGAATTCGGCAGGTAGGAGGGTGTCTGGACACTGTGGCAACCGATAGCCGAGCCCAAACACCGGCAGAGCGGCGTTTGGATCTCGACTCTCGGCCACCACAGTGTCCAGACACCCTCTGAACCGAGGGGAGGAGTCATCCGAGTCAGCGGCGTTCCGATGCGTGTCATCGTGACCGGTGTCGGCGTCGCGGCGATGTTCGGACTCGGATGGTTGACCAACCCGGTCGGTCAGTCGGTGGTCGCCGCCGACATCCCGCTGCCGACCAGCCTCTGCCGGGCGATCGGGCGCGAGCTGCTCAACCAGCTGGTCCCCGAGGCCGGCATCCAGAAGGCCGACAACAAGCCGGTCACCGACCAGTATTCGAGCGTCACCTGCCACGTGGCGACCGGCCCGAACGTGCCGCGGCAGACGCCGCGGGCCGACCTCTCGGTCATCGTCAACCGCTATCGGGGCAGCGACGCCGTCGCGCACGCTGAGGCGATGCTTGCGTACGACCGGCAGGTCGACCACCGCAGCGCCGCCTATCACCTGATCTCCGGCGTCGGCGACGAGGGTTATCTGACGCACGGCGTCAAAGGCGGCAACGACCCGGTCACCTCCAGGGTGGTGGCGCGCGCCGGCAAGGACATCGTGACGGTCCGCTACACGGTCGTCGCCGCGTCCCAGAAGCTGACCGACCGGACGGCCACGCTGCTCGCGCAGCAGGCGCTGTCGCGGGTGGCGGTGGGCCGTGATTAAGCCGGCGAAGCTGGTGGTGCCGGCGGTTATCGCGGTGCTGGTGCTGACCATCGCGTACTTCTCCGGCGCGCTGGTCCACTCCGCCATCGAGCGGCCGTCCGACATCGTACGAGCCGTGCCGGAGCCGTCCATGAGTCCGTCGCCGCCGTTCGTGGGCTACACGCCGACCAACAAGCCGGCGAAATGGACGCCGCCGGCACGCCTGCAACCGCTGGTCGGTCCGGTGTTCCCGGACAACGCCAAGGTCGGCGTACGCAATGACCTCAACCTGCCCTTCGCGTTCAAGCTGCCGGGTGGCTGGGTCTGCGTGCCGCTGACCACCGACGCGAGCTACGGCGTACGCGCCGACTGCGTGAACAGCGGCGCGACGACGTTCACCATCCAGCTGCGGATCATGGCCCGTGACTGCGTCAACGGCTGCGGCACGGCCGTACGCGACCAGCTGGCGCGGCACGGCTGGCCAGCCGCGTGGGCTCCGCCGGCCGGTGTGTCCTGGACGGTCGCCGACATGGCGGCGCAGTACGCGCAGGTGACCGCCGCCGCGCGCTATCACCTGTGGGTCTCGCTGATCGCCAGGGCAAACAACGACAAGGCGCGGATGCAGGTGGCGGTGGCGATCGACGGTCCGGTCGCCGACACCGTCCTCATGCAGCAGATCGTCAACGACATCCGGATGCAGGCGCAGCGATGAACCGCCGGTGGATCGTCCTCGCAGCGGCCGCCGTGGCGGTCGTGGTCCTCGCCGGCATCGGCTGGTACGCGCTGTCGCGGCCGGCGAGCCAGCCGACCACGGCTCCGGCGACCTCCAGCCGGCCGACGCCGTCGCCGACGCCCTCTCCGACTCCCTCGCCGACACCGAGCGACCGCCCGTCGCCGTCCGGATCGCCGAGCCTTCCCGGCACAGCGGCGGTCAACGCGGACGCCCTGCCGGCGCTGCCGTTCGACGTCGTGCTGCCGGCGACCTGGACGTGCCAGCCGGACGGCGCCGGGCTCGGTGTGTTCAGCTACGAGTGCGCCAACAGCTCCGACCCGGCCAAGGTGACCGACCGGCTGCGGCTGGTCTGGCGGCCGTGCCCGGAGGACTGCAACATCCTGCGCCGCAACGTGCTGACGGTGGACTGGCAGGTGGCCTGGTTCGGCGAGGTGCGCCGGCTGGTGCAGGTCGACATCGACACCGCGACCGCGGAAACGCAGTCGTCGGCCAGCTATTTCGCCGCGCTCTCGCGTTTCACCAAATTTGACGATTCGCCGTATCACTACGCGGTCGTGGTGGAAGGACCGGTTGCCGACCGTACGCTGCTTTCCGCGATGGCGACGACCATCCGGACGAACGCCGGCTGACATCCGCGATTTTCTGCTCTATTTCGGGACAAGTTAGGTGATTCTGCCCGGCGCTGTCATTGACCGCCGGCACCGCTGAAGGTAGCTTTCGAACGTCTCGCACGTAGAGGAATTTAGTTTCCTCGCCGTATTCCGCGTCGTCGCTCTGCTTCCGGCTGGGAGGCATTCTTGTTCCGCGCTGGTTTTGTGCTGTCCAACAACAAAATCCGGCGGCCGGTCGCGGTGGTGGCCGCGCTGGCCGCGTTGCCGCTGACCGGTGCCGCGGCGACCTCGCACACGCCGACCGCGGTCGCGATGTCCGCAATTGGCCACATGACGCTGGAAGAAAAGGTCGGCCAGCTTTTCACGACGCACGTGTACGGTCGCACCGTCGACTCCGCCGATCCGGACAACGTCAAGGAGTTCGGCCTCGCGACGCCGCGCGAGATCGTGCAGAAATACCACCTTGGCGGCATTCTCTACTTCGCCTGGACGCACAGCGTCGACAGTCCGCAGCAGGCCGCCGGTCTGTCCAACGGACTGCAGCGGGCGGCGATCGGCTCCGGCGCGCACCTGCCGCTGCTGATCTCGATCGACCAGGAAGGCGGCATCGTCGCCCGGATCGGACCGCCGGCGACGCAGTTTCCCGGCAACATGGCCACCGGCGCCGGACGCAGTGCCACCGACGCGCGTACGACCGCGCGGATCCAGGGCCAGGAGCTGAAGGCCGTCGGCGTCACACAGGACTTCGCGCCGGTCGCCGACGTCAACGTCAACCCGCTCAACCCGGTGATCGGCGTACGCTCCTTCGGATCCGACCCGCAGCTGGTGTCGTCGATGGTGTCCGCTCAGGTCACCGGATATCAGCGAGACGCGCGGATTTCCGCCACCGCCAAGCACTTCCCCGGGCACGGCGACACCGCGGTCGACAGCCATTACGGCTTTCCGGTCATCAACCACACGCGCCAACAGTGGGAACAGATCGACGCTCCGCCGTTCAAGGCGGCGATCGCCAGCGGCATCGACGCGATCATGACCGCGCACATCCAGGTGCCGGCGCTGGACAACTCCGGCGATCCGGCCACGCTGTCCAAGCCGATCCTGACCGGCATCCTGCGCGGTGAGCTCGGTTTCCGCGGCGTGATCGCCACCGACTCGCTCGGAATGGCCGGCGTACGGCAGAAATACGGCGATGCGCGCGTGCCGGTGCTGGCCCTGAAAGCCGGCGTCGACATGCTGTTGAACCCGCCGGACCTGGACGTGGCGTACAACGCCGTGCTGGCCGCCGTACGCTCCGGCGAGCTCACCGAGAGCCGGATCGACCAGTCGGTTTTCCGCATCCTGCTGCTGAAACTCAAGCAGGGCGTGCTGACCCGGCCGTACGTGGACGCCTCGCGCGTGCCGCAGGTGGTCGGCACGCCGGCGCATCTGGCGGCCGCGCAGGCGATCACCGATCGCACGGTCACGGCGATCAAGAACGACGCGAAGCTGTTGCCGCTGACAACCGGCGCCCGCAAGGTCCTGGTGACCGGCTGGGGTGCGAGCACGCTGCCGGCTTTGGCTGGTGCGCTTGGAAAACGCGGTGCCACGACGCGGGTCGTGGAGACCGGCGCGACACCTGCCGACACGTCGATCGCCACCGCCGTCGATGCCGCGCAGGGGTCAGATCTCACCGTTGTGCTGACCATGAAGGCGTTCGACACGAAGGTCACCAATCCGACCGGTACGCCGACCGATCCCGATGGCCGGCAACAAAAGTTGGTCCATCACCTGATCGCGACCGGTAAGCCGGTCGTCGTGGTGGCGGTGCGCGATCCGTACGACATCGCGTATCTCACCGAGGCGCAGACCTATCTGGCCACCTTCTCCTATGGCGCCGGGTCGATGGAATCACTCGCCCGCGTGCTGTTCGGCGAGGTCAGGCCGGCCGGCAAGCTGCCGGTCGCGATCCCGACCGCCGGCGACGTCGACAAGCCGCTCTATCCCTACGGTCTTGGACTCTCATGGTGAAACGCGCCGCCGTTTTCCTGCTGTCACTGCTGATTGTCGTCGGCCTGGCGCCGGCGAGCGCGTCGGCGCACGGGTTTTCCGTGCCGTTGCGGGTGTTGTCTTACAACATCCACGCCGGCGCGGGCGAGGACAACGTCTATGACCTGTCGCGTACGGCGGCGGCGATCGCGTCGACGCACGCCGATGTCGTTGGCCTGCAAGAGGTTGACGTGCACTGGGGTGCGCGCAGCAACTGGGACGACACCGCCACCGCACTCGGCCGCCGGCTGCACATGTTCGTACGGTTCGCGCCGATCTACTCGCTCGACCCACCGGCCGCCGGTCAGCCGCGGCGCGAGTTCGGCGTGGCGATCCTGTCGCGCTATCCGATCGTCTCGTTCACCAACCACGAGCTGACCAGGCTGTCGACGCAGGAGCCGAATCCGACGCCGAAACCGGCGCCCGGTTTCGGCGAGGCGGTGATCGCGACGCCGGGCACGCTGGTGCACGCGTACGTGACGCATCTGGACTATCGCTCGGACCCGGCCGTACGCCGGATGCAGGTCGCCGACACGCTGAAAATCCTTGCCGAGGACCGGAAAAACGCGCGGCAGCTGCTGATCGGCGACTTCAACGCCGCGCCGACCGCACCGGAGATCGCTCCACTGTGGACGCGGCTCACCGACACCTACGGCACGGCCGCCGGCTTCACCTATCCGGCCGGCACACCGACGATCCGGATCGACTACGTGGCCGCCTCGGCCGGCATCACGGCGCGGCACGCGGTCGTCCCGGACAGCTTTCTGGCGACAACGGCGTCCGATCACCGGCCGATGCTCGCCGACCTTTCCGTACCAGTGGGAGGATTGTGATGGCAGGACTGGGTCGAAGGGCCGTGCTCGGCGCAGCGGTCGGTGGCGCGGTCGGCGTCACCGGTGCGGTCGCCGCGCCGGCGTTGCCGGCGGCCGCCGGGTTGCCCGGCTGGGGACGCGTACGCACCGGAGCGGAGGTCGCGGCCGCCGCCAACTGGTCGATGTTCGCCGGGCAGAAGCTCGGCGTGATCTCCAACCCGACCGGCGTGCTGCCGGACTACAGCCACATCGTCGACTCGATGGTCACCAACAAGAAGCTGACCATCGCCGGAGTTTTCGGTCCGGAGCACGGTTTCCGCGGCAGCGCGCAGGCCGGCGGCTCGGAGGGGACCGGCACCGACGCGCGGACCGGACTGACCGTCTACGACGCGTACGGCGCCAACATCAACAAGTTCAAGACGCTCTTCGACAAGGCCGGCGTCGAGACGGTCATCTTCGACATCCAGGATGTCGGCGCCCGTTTTTACACCTATATCTGGACTCTCTACAACTCGATGGCCGCGGCCGCCGCGACCGGGCGGAAATACGTCGTCCTCGACCGGCCGAACCCGGTCGGCGGCGAGGCCGACGGTCCGTTGATGCGACCGGGGTTCACCTCCGGCGTGGGCCTCAAACAGATCGTGCAGCGCCACGGCATGACCGTCGGCGAGTTGGCGCGGTTCTACGACGGTGAGTTCCTGCAGGCCGAAGTCGGCGCGAAACTCGGAAAGAACCTGTCGGTGATCCGGTGCACCGGCTGGCGCGCCAACATGCTCGCCACCGAGACCGGCGTGCCGTGGGTCCCGCCGTCGCCGAACATGCCGACGCAGCAAACCGCGCAGGTGTACGTCGGCACCTGCTATTTCGAAGCCGTACCGCTGTCCGAAGGTCGCGGCACCACCCGGCCGTTCGAGTTCATCGGCTCGCCGGACCTGGACTACAAGTTCGGCGACCGGCTCAACGCCAGGAAACTGCCGGGCGTACGCTTCCGCGAGGCCTACTTCGTGCCGAGTTTCGAGGACCAGGCGGGCAAAACCTGCGCCGGTGTGGAGGTCACGGTGACCGACCCGCACCGTTTCCGCGCGATCGAGACGGCGGTCGCGATGCTGATCGAGGCGCGGAAATACCCGAACTTCAGCTGGGTGCACAGCGGCAGCCAGTACTGGCTCGATCTGTTGTCCGGCTCGGACCGGCTGCGCTCGCAGATCGACGCCGGCGCGGAGGTGGCCGAGATCGTCGCCTCCTGGAAACCCGAGGTCGCCGCTTTCAACCGACAGCGCGCGCCGTACCTACTCTACGGAGGACGGTCTCGATGAGACGAAGCATTGTTCGCGTCGCGGCGCTCGCGATCGGTGTGACCACCGCGGTTTCCGCGACACTGAGCGGCGCGCAGCCGGCCAGCGCGTACGGGTTCCATCGCGGATTCGACCAGCCATACGGCGGTTTCGCCTCGCCGTGGACGACCCTGCGCACCGGCAGTCCGGCGCGGGCCGGCCTGACCGCGAGCGAGATCGACCAGCTGCGGCCGCAGCTGAGCGCCTACCTTGCCAAGCAGGCCAACGGGTTCCCGCTGTTTCCCGGGGCCAGCTGGATCGTCGGCCACGACGGTGTGCTGGTCGACAAGGAGGCCATCGGATCGGCGGTGAAATACGCCGACGCGACCAACGAGCTGCCGCCGGAGCAGCAGATTCCGGCGCGCACGAACACGATCTACGACCTGGCCAGCATGACCAAGCTGTTCACCTCGATCGTGATCGTGCAGCTGATCCAGAGCGGCAAGATCGGCCTGGAGACGCCGGTCGCGCAATATGTGCCGGAGTTCGCCGACAATGGCAAGCAGGACGTGACCGTACGGATGCTGCTGACGCACACGTCCGGTTTTCCGGCCTGGCTGCCGCTGTGGAGCACCTATCCCGACCCGGCCTCGCGGATCGACGCGGCCGTACGCGCGAAACTGACGCACGCGCCCGGCACGTTCTATCTCTACTCCGACCTGAACATGATCAACCTCGGTGTGCTGGCCGAGCGGGTCACCGGCAAGAAGCTCGACCAGCTGGTCCGCGAGCGGATCACCGGCCCGCTCGGCATGAAGGACACCATGTACAACCCGCC
The DNA here is from genome assembly GCF_010993745.1 of Fodinicola acaciae. Taxonomy (NCBI): domain Bacteria; kingdom Bacillati; phylum Actinomycetota; class Actinomycetes; order Mycobacteriales; genus Fodinicola; species Fodinicola acaciae. Next base: position 277,244 of record NZ_WOTN01000004.1, on the reverse strand, counting down.
GGCCTCGCTCAAGCCGCGGATCGCCGCCACCGAATACGAGGCGAACCCGCCGCGCGGCATCGTGTGGGGAAGCGTGCACGACGAAAACGCGTGGTCCTTCGGCGGTGTTTCCGGCCATGCCGGCCTTTTCTCCACGGTGGACGACCTGGCGATTCTGGCCCAGACACTGCTCAACGGCGGCACGTATCGTGGCCACCGCATTCTGGCGGAGAAGTCGGTGAAGATGCTGTTCACCAACTTCAACCCCGGTTTCACCGATCCGGAGGCGCAGCACGGCCTCGGTTTCGAGCTCAACCACCGGTGGTACATGGACGCCCTGTCCAGCCCGACCACCGCGGGCCACACCGGCTTCACCGGCACGACGATCGTCATCGACCCGATGTCGCACACTTTCGAGATCCTGCTGACAAACCGCGTGCATCCGGTGCGCAGCGGACCGTCGATCAACCCGGCGCGGCGTACGGCGGCACGGCTGGTCGGTGAGTCGCTGCCGGTCGGTCCGGCCGAAGGCCGCGACGAGTGGTTCTCCGGCTATGGCGACAACCGTATGTCCGGGCTCACCCTGGACGTGCCCAAAGCCGGCCGGCTGGACTTCGACCTCTTCGTGGACACCGAGGCCGACTCGGACATCCTCAGCCTGACCGTCTCGACCGACAACGGCGCCACCTGGACGGCGTTGCCGTTCAAGGTCAGCTCGCCGGTGGTCGGTGGCAAGGCCTACGACAACGGCCAGATCTCCGGCTTCTTCGGCCGGCGCTGGATGACCGCGACCGCCGACATCCCCGCGGCCGCGCTCGTACGGTGGCAATACAAGACCGACCCGTCGGAAGAGGGCCGCGGCGTCTACGTCGACGGCATCCGCGTACGCGCTGGCTACCGCACGGTCGCCGACGCCGAGCGCCAGCCATGGCTCCTGCAGGCCGACGGCTTCACCCGCACCGACCACTGATCCTTCGCCGCAACGCCTCGTTATGAGCGGAATCCGCCCGTAACGAGGCGTTGCGGCTTTTCGAGCCCCACTAGGGGTATGGTCGATTTCTGAGGAGCGGCTGAGGCCGGCGGACCGGATGGACCGGCCGGCCAGGTAGCCTTGTAACGGTGAGCCTCCGCGATTACGCCACGCAGCACGTGACCGACACCCTTGCCACGAAGCAGGGGCTGTCGTTCAACCCGCTGGATCCGAAGGACTACATCCAGGCATTCGGCCTTTTCGGTGTTTACGCCGTCCTTTTTGCTGAAACCGGCCTGCTGATCGGCTTTTTCCTGCCTGGCGACACGCTGCTGTTCACCGCCGGCATCGCCACCACCAGCATCGCGACCAAGGCGTTCGGCCTGCAGCTGAGCCTGCCGCTGTTGCTGGTCGGCTGTCCGGTCTTCGCCATCGCCGGCGCGCAGCTGGGCCATTTCCTCGGCGCCAAGTTCGGCCGCGCGATGTTCGACCGGCCCAACTCGGTGATCTTCCAGCGCAAGTACGTGGACAAGGCGGAGGGGATCTTCAACAGGTTTGGCCCGGGCAAGTCGGTGGTGCTCGCGCGGTTCATCCCGCTGGTGCGGACGTTCCTCAACCCGGTCGCCGGCGTGCTGGAGATGTCGGCCAGGCGGTTCTTCGTCTGGAACGTCATTGGTGGCGTGCTGTGGACCGACTCGATCCTGCTGATCGGCCACTTCCTCGGCGAGAAGGTCGGCGCGGCCTTCCCGATCGAGAAGTTCATCCTGCCGGTGGTCGCCACCGTGGTCGTGCTGTCGGTGATCCCGGTCGTCATCGAGCTGGTCAAGAACAAGCGCGCGCAGCGCCGCGAGGCCGAGGCCGGCGAACACCAGCCGAAGCACGCCGCCGACCGCGCTTAGGGTCTGTTTCGAAACAGACCGTAGGGCCTAAGGCGTCAGCACGACCTTGCCGGTGACCGTGCCGGACTCCGCCACGCGTACGGCCTCGGCGACCTCCGCCAGTGGAAAGCGTGCGGCCACCTGCGCGGTGAGGTCGCCCGCCCGCATCGCCCGCAGCACCTGGCCGAGGTCTTCTCGCAGCTGGTCCCGGAACCGCGCGGTGCCCCGGCCCGCCCAGATGTTGTAGAAGAAGGCCCGGCGACGGTTGGGCAGCGCGTTCCAGATCACGACGCGGAGCAGGATCTTGAGCACCGGCCACTGCTTGGAGCCGGTGTCGTCGCGGGTGGTGGCGCTGCCATACGAGACGAGCGTGCCGCCGGGCGCGAGCAGTCGCCACGAGTCGACGACACTACGGCCGCCGAGGTGGTCGAAGACGGCGTCGACGCCGTTCGGCGCGATCCTGCGTACGGCCGCGGGCACGTCTGAGCGATAGTCGATCGGCGTGACGCCGAGACCGCGCAGCCGGTCGTGGTGGCGCGGTGCTGCCGTACCGATGACGCGTACGCCGGCATGCCGCGCCAGCTGGACGAGCGTCGAGCCGACGCCACCGTTGGCGCCGTGCACCAGGATCGTCTGACCGGCGGCGATCCGGGCCTTGCGATGCAGCATCTGCCACGCCGTGATGCCGTTGACGACGACCGTCTCAGCGTCGACGGGGTCAAGGCCGTCCGGCACCGGCACCACGTCGGCCGCCTCAGCGAGCACATGTGTCGACCAGCCGCCGACCTTGGTCAACACAGCGACCCGGCGGCCGGTCAACGCGGCATCGACGCCATCGCCGACCGTCTCGACCGTCCCCACCAGGTCATATCCAGGGACGAACGGAAACGGCGGCTGGTCGTAGTAACGGCCGCGGCGCATCTGCTGCTCGGCGAAGGACACGCCGGTCGCCTCCATGCGGATCAACACCTCGCCAGCCGACGGCGTCGGCGCCGCAGCCGTACGCAGTTGCAGACCCTCCGGCTCCACCACCCCTGGCAGCACGACCTCGAGCATCTCCATAGCCTCTCGCTAGAGTTAGAAGTTATAACTAGAGTATGATGACCTCACATTCACGATGTCAAGCAAGGGGTCGCCATGGCCGGTCCACGGCAGCGCTATCGCGAGCAGGTACGCGACGAGATCAGGACGCACGCGTGGAGCCAGGTCGCCACGACCGGTGCGTCGGCGCTGTCGCTGAACGCGATCGCCAAACAGATGGGGATGAGCGGTCCGGCGCTCTATCGCTACTACGCCGGCCGCGACGAGCTGATCACCGAGCTCGTGCTCGAGGCTTACCGCGACCTGGCCGACGCCTGCGAGGCCGCGGCCGCGTCAGCTCGTACGCCCGCGGCCAAGCTCTCCGCGCTGGCGCAGGCGACCCGCGAGTGGGCCGTCGCGGAGCCGCATCGCTATCTGCTCATCTACGGCACACCGGTGCCCGGCTATCACGCGCCACCGGAGGCCACCGCGATCACGGCACGCATGATGGCCGTGCTGGTCGACGCCTTCGCCCAGCTCGCCCCGCCGGCCACGTCCGCGGCCGCCGCGGCCTTCGAGAAGGACCTGGCGACACATCGCGCGTGGTCTCCGGACGACGGCGTGTCGGAGGCCGTGCTGCGCCGGGCGCTCGTCTTCTGGACGCGGATGCAGGGCGTGCTCAGCCTGGAGATCGCCGGCCATTTCACCGGCATGACCTTCGATCCGGCGCTGCTCTATGCGGCCGAGGTCGAGGCCGCGATCAGCTGAGGTCGTGGTCGTACGCGTAACGAGTGGCGTCGGCGCGGTTGCGGGCGCCGATCTTCGCGAACGCGTTGTTGATGTGGGTCTTCACCGTCGCCTGGCCGATGAACAGCTGCGCGGCGATCTCGGCATTGCTGAGGCCGCGGCCGATCAACGCGAGAATCTGGCCTTCTCGCTCGGTCAGTCCGTCCGGCAGCTCGCGTTTCGCCGGTTCCGCGCGGCTCAACGCCGCGACCAGCCGCGCCGACACCGCCGGATCGAAGGTCGACTGGCCGGCGGCGGCCGACCGGACCGCGGCGGCGATCTCCACCCGGCCGGCGTCTTTGGTGAGATATCCGCGCGCACCCGCCTGCAACGCGGCGGCGATGGACGAGTCGTCGTCGTACGTCGTCAGGACCAGGACCGCGGTTTCCGGATAGCGAGCGGAAATCTGCTTCGTGGTGTCGACGCCGTCGAGCACCGGCATGCGCAGGTCCATCAGCACCACGTCGGCCGGCGTCTCGGCGAGTCGCGCCAGCGCGTCCCGCCCGTTGCCAGCGTTGCCGACCACCTCGACGTCGTCGAGCATGTCCAGCAGTGCCACCAAACCCTCGCGCATGAGCTGCTGGTCGTCGACCACGAGCACGCGGATCACACCGGCACCTCGGCGACCACCTGCCAGCACTCGCCGTCCCAGCCGGCGCGCAGTTTTCCTTCCAGCAGGGCGATCCGCTCGCGCATGCCGGCGAGGCCATAGCCGTTTCCGGTCTCCTCGGCCAAAGCCGGGTTGCGTACGACCAGCCTGACCCAGCCGTCCGCGTACGCCAGCGTCATCGCGACCGGCGCACCCGGCGCGTGTTTTGCCGCGTTGGTCAGCGCTTCCCGAGCCGTACGCAGCAGCGACACCTCGGCCGCCGGCGACAGCGGCACGGGCTCGCCGGTCGTCTGGAAGTCCACCTCGACATCATGGTCGCGCGCGTACGCACCGGCCAACTCGGTCAGCGCGTCGGCCAGCGGCGGGATGTCCGCGCGCAGCGCGGCCACCGCGGCGCGTGCCTCGGCCAGGCCGTCGACGGCGAGCCGGCGCGACCGGCGTACGCGCGCGAGTGCGTTTTCGACGTCTCCGCGCTCGCTCAACAATGCCTCCGCGACATCGAGTTGCACGCTCAGCGCACCAAGCGAATGCGCGAGCACGTCATGCATTTCGCGAGCGATCCGTGCGCGCTCGTCGAGTGCGGCCGCACGTGCCTTCTCGCGCTGTGCCAGCCGCGTCTGCACGAGCAGGTCCTGCGTCTGTTGCGCGTGGATCCGGTATTGCCGGCGGGCCAGGCCAAACGCGCCGAGCACCACCAGGACCGCGATGTCGCTGACGATTTCGGTGGCACCGCGACCAAACAGCGTCAGTCCGGCGATCGCGACGGCGATCTCGGCAACGCTGACCGCGACGACGACCCACACGCGTACGCGAATGTGCGCCGCCAACACCGCGAAGGGAATGCACACCGCGAAAACCGCGGTGTTGTCGCGCGTCGGTCCGAGCAGCAAGGTCGGCAGCGCCGAGGCCGCCACCAGACCAATCGCCGCGGGGACAGGCCAACGCGGATCGCCGACCACGTAGAAGATCCAGGCGGCGAAGGCGACCAGCAGCACACTCCAGCCGAGCAGCGGCGGACCGCCTGGCCGCGCCAGGATCAGGTTGGCCACCAGCAACGCGGTGCCGAGCAGTCGCATCGCCAGGCCGGTTTCCGGGTCGGCGCTGCCGAACCACTGGCGCATCCGCGCGACGTACCGGTTCAACCGCGACCCCGATTACTTCACGAACTTCTTGTACAGGAAAGCCAGTACGAAAAGCAGGACGATGACACCGACGAAAATACCCGCGCCGATCAGCAGGCGCTCCATGAGGATCTCGAACAGGATGTCGGAGGCGTTCATTTCTTCTCTCCGATCCGCTGCTCGATGACCGACGCGATGCCGCCCCGCTCCTTGAGCTTCTGCCGGAGGATCGGCTCCAGGAACGCACGTACGCGATCCCACAGCTCGAGTTTCTTGAGGATCACCATGGCCACGAAGCCAAGGATGATCAGGCCGACCGCGACCGCGCCGACATAGACCATGCGTAGCAACAAATAATCGAAAAGGACCTGCATCTGCGCCTCCTGAGCGTCGTTGACGGCTCTGACGCTACGGACGGAGGTGGGTGGAGTTGGACCATCCGCGGGTGGAGAAGGAGGTGGAGATCGTCAGCCCTTGCTGAGCATGACGACCACGCCGTAGACGATCGCGGCGGCGCAGGCGAGGAAACAGGCGACGGCCGGCACGTACCAGCCCGGCCTGCCGTCCTCGGCCTTGCCGTCGTTACGCGCGCGCAGCGGCGGTGCCTTGCTCAACGACACGATGCCGAGCGCGAACAGCGTGACGATCACGACGCCGGCGACCAGCGAGGTCAGTACGACGACGCCGAGTGTTCCCCATTCGATCATGTCGGCCTCACACTCCAGCGGCGGTCGGGACCGGCTCGGACGCCGAATCGACCGGATCGTTGACGTTTCCGGCGTCGACGGTGTTGCGCCGCGACAGCAGCCAGATGCCGAGCGCGAACGCGGCCACCACCGCGGCCATGATCCACACGCCGGCGGCGCCGAGTGCGCTGGCGCCCTGGCCCACCAGCGCGCCGACGATGGCGGCGGCCGGCAGCGTGAGGATCCAGGCGACCGCCATCTTGCCGGCGACCGACCACCGCACCCGGGCCAGCCGCTTGCCCACGCCGGCGCCGATGATGCCGCCGGAGCAGACGTGCGTTGTGGAGAGCGGAAAACCGGCGTGCGACGAGGCGAGGATGACCACCGCCGACGAGGTCTCCGCGGCGAAACCCTGCGGGCTCTCGATCTCGGTCAGGCCCTTGCCGAGCGTACGGATGACCCGCCAGCCGCCGATGTAGGTGCCGAGCGCGATGGCCAGGCCGGCGCTCAGGATGACCCAGACCGGCGGCGCCGAGCCGGCCGGCAGCAGGCCGCCGGTGATCAGCGCGAGCGTGATCACTCCCATGGTCTTCTGCGCGTCGTTCGTGCCGTGCGCGAGCGACACCAGCGAGGCCGAGGCGATCTGGCCGACCCGGAAACCGGTCTTCACCGTCGACTGCCGCTGCCGGTCGGTGAGGACGTACGCCACGTAGGTCGCGACGCCGGCGACGAGCGCGGCCAACAGCGGCGATACGACCGCCGGGATCAGCACTTTGGACACGATGCCGCCGAACTTCACCGCGGCCGGACCGAGCGCCACCAGGGTCGCGCCGACCACGCCGCCGATGAGCGCGTGCGATGAGGAGGACGGCAGGCCGAAATACCAGGTGACGAGGTTCCAGGCGATCGCGCCGACCAGGCCGGCGAAGACCACCTGCGGCGTGACGACCTTGGCGTCCACCACGCCGGAGGCGATGGTCGCCGCGACCGAGATGGACAGGAAGGCGCCGACCAGGTTCAGCGTCGCCGACACCAGCACGGCGATCTTCGGTTTCAGCGCGCCGGTGGCGATCGAGGTCGCCATCGCGTTGGCCGTGTCGTGAAAGCCGTTGGTGAAGTCGAACGCCAGTGCGGTGACGACGACAACGATGATCAGACCGGTAGTCACCCTCATATGGAGCGCCGCGGGCCGCGCGTACGGCAACCGCCGCAATCAGAGTTCATCTGGCTGTTGCTCACAGGTCATGCGGAACATAGACAAAGGCGACATGTAACCAATGTGTTACGCTTTTGCCGTGCGAGCAGCGAGCGCCATCGCGGATCCGGTCCGCCGCCGGATCCTCGTGATGCTGCGCGACTCGCGGCGTACGGCCGGTGAGATCGCGGCGTCCTTTGACATCAGCCGGCCGGCGGTGAGCCGCCACCTGCGCGTGCTCCGCGAGTGCGGCCTGGTGCACGACGAGCTGGTCGGCCGCGAGCGGATCTATCGGCTCGACCCGGCGCCGCTGGACGAGATCGCCGAGTGGATCGACCAGTTCCGCCGGCCGGCGGACTGGGAGCACCGGTTCGACGCACTGCAGACCGAGGTTTACCGCGCGCGTCGCGAGCGTGCGCAGGATCGGGAGGAGACGGGATGAAGCCGACTGGACGGTTGTTGGCCGGTGGCGACCTGGAGATCACACGTACGCTCCGCGGCTCCGTCGACGACGTGTGGGCCAGCCTCACCGAGTCGTCGCGGACGGCGCGCTGGTATGGCCCGTGGCGCGGCGAGGCCGGCGTGGGGCGAACGGTCGAGGTGCAGATGTCGTACGAGGAAGGTGCGCCCTGGTGCGACCTGCGGATCGACGCCTGCGAGCCGCCGCGCCATCTCGCGCTCTCGTCGAGCGACCAGTTTGGCAACTGGCGGATGGAGGTGTGGCTGACCGGCCAGGGTGACTCGACCGGCCTCCGGTTCGTCCAGCACCTGGACCCGGCCGGCATCGGCGCCGACGAGGTCGGTCCCGGCTGGGAGTATTACCTGGACATGCTCATGGCGGCGCACCACGACACCGCGCTGCCAGATTTCGCCGACTACTTCCCGGCCATGCGGGCGTACTACAAGGAGCAGGCCAACCAGCTGCCATAGCGAACGCCGACCGCACCGATTTACCCGCTACGGCGCGAAACTGTCATACCCCCATGGCACTTTTGACCCCCACCCAGTGCTCGGGGCGGGGGGTGGGTCGAGAGGCACCCCTGACAAACATTTTCGAGATGGGAACGTCCTCACACCCACCCCCCACCCGGAATGGGTGGGGGCAACATAATCGGTGGGGTACGACAGTTTTGCGGTGGGGGCGGCGTGTCGCGGGGGCCGACACGCCAAGCGGGCGGAAGAACTGTGCGAAAGGGTGAGCCGGACGTTTCGCCGGGGGTGGCAGCGGTCGGATAGCCTCACGCTGAAAGATCCGACGGCGTGAAGCCACCTGACGACTTGGAGCCACATGTCCGGGCCGAAAATCGCGGCGGCACCGATCTCGTGGGGGGTCAGCGAGGTCCCCGGCTGGGGACACCAGTTGGCGCCGCGGCGGGTGCTCGCCGAGATGCGCGAGCTCGGCGTGACCGCGACCGAGGCGGGTCCGGACGGGTTCCTGCCGGCGGACGGCCCGGCCCTCAGAGCCGCGCTCGAAGCCGAGTCGCTGACCCTGGTCGGCGGTTTCACTCCGCTCGTCCTGCACGAGGCCGGTTGGGATTGGCGTACGCCGTTGGCCGCGTGCATCGAACGGTTCACGGCGGCTGGCGGCGACTCGGTGGTGCTCGCCGCGGCGACCGGACGGGACGGCTACGACACGCGTCCCGAGCTGTCCGCCGAGCAGTGGAAAACGCTGCTGGCGACGGCTGACGCGGCCGCCGCGGTCTGCGCCGAGGCCGGACTGACGGCCAGCCTGCATCCACATGTCGGGACGGTCGTCGAGCAACCCGCGGAGATCCAGCGCGTGCTCGACGGCAGCGGTGTCCCGCTGTGCCTGGACACCGGCCACGTGGCGTGCGGTGGCGGTGATCCAGTCGAGCTCGCGGTCCGGCACGCGGACCGGATCGGCCACGTCCATCTCAAGGACGTCGACGCCGACCGGGCCGGCCTGGTCGCGACCGGAAAACAGCCATTCAGCGACGCCGTCGCCGACGGCGTCTTCCGTCCGCTCGGCGCCGGTGACATCGATGTCGCGGCCGTCGTTCGCGCGTTGGGCGCGGCGGACTACCGGGGTTGGTACGTACTCGAGCAGGACATCCAGCTCGCCAGCGCGCCAGAGGGAGAAGGGCCGAAAACCGATGTCGCCGTCAGTGTTGCCTACCTGCGTACGCTTCTGGAGCAGTGAGCGGGTGGGGTCGTGAGCACCCCGGAACCAGGCGACCAGCCAAGCCAGAGCAGTCCGGACAGCCAGCCGCCGACGACCTCCGTGCCGGCCAGCCAGCCAGCGGAACCGTACGCGTCCAACCCGTATGGCACGCCGCCGCTGAGCACCAGCAAGGAAGAGCCGGCCAGCGGCTCGTTCACCACGCCGCCGGCGCCCGCACAGGAGACCGCGCAGCAGCAGGCGTACGGGACGCCGTCATCGTCGACGGTCGACCCGTACGCCGCGCAGACGTGGGGCCAGCAGCAGTGGGGTCAACAGCAGCCGACCAGCGGCTATGGCACGCAGCAGCCGTCCAGCGGCACGCCGTACGCGGCACCGACATCTGGCACGTCGTATCCGACCCAGCAGACCTCCGGTGCCTCTTACCCGACGCAGCAGACCTCCGGCGGCGTGCCACCAGTGCCGCCGGTCCCGACGCCCACCAGCGGCTATCCGGCCCAGCCGACCACCGGCTATCCGGCCCAGCCGACCAGCGGCTATCCGGCGAACCAGCCGACCTCCGGCTGGGGACCGGGAGGACCACCGCCGCCGGCGCAGCGCAACAAGGCGATGATGCCGCTGCTGCTGGTCGGCGGCGGCATCCTGCTGGTGCTGATCCTGGTCGCCGTCTCCATTCCGGTGATCGTGCTGCTGACCCGCGGCGACGACCCGGTCGACACGGCGCGCAAGTTCCTGGACGCGTTGCGCGCGAAGAACGTGACGACCGCTCTGCAGATCGCGCGGCCGACGACCCAGCCGACCAGTGCCGACGTGTTTCTCACGGCGGACGCGCTCAGCACCTCGTGGCAGGTCGCCTCGCTCGAGGACGCCGGCGACCCGAATGCCGGTGACAACAAGAAAGAACGGCTGGTCGCGGTACGGATCACCAGTGGCTCGGTGAGCGGCAGCGGCTATCTCTCGCTGGTCGAGGACCAGAACCCGCCGTCCGGCCAGTCGCACTGGCGGATCCCGGAGCCATACACGCGCGTCCTGCTCAACGCGCCGAAAGCCCTGAGCTACATCTCGCTCAACGGCAAGTCCTTTCCGGCGACGCTGACGGCCACCACCTACAACGTCTTCCCCGGCGTCTACACGCCGGCGTCGCTGGTGCCGTCGTACGTGACGGTGTCCGACCAGCCGTTGGTGGTCGCCTCGGCCGGCAACTCGAAGGCGGCGACCACGCAGCTCCCGCTGCGCGCGACGATGGGTACGGCGGCGACCGATGTCTATCTGTCGCAGATCCGCGCGCACATCCAGGGTTGTGCGGCGCAGGCCGTCGCGGCCCCGACGCCGCCCAGCTGTCCGATGAAGCTGGCCGACCCGCGCCGGTTCACCAGCGGCAACGTGACGCTGACGCGTTACAGCAACCTGCACTGGACGATCAGCACGCTGCCGTCCTTCGGCACACCGGACCAGAGCACCGACGGCAGCTTCATGGTGTCGACGAGTACGCCCGGGGTCATCACCATCCGCGGCGACGGTGTCGCGGTCGGATCCGGTGACGGTTACACGTTCCGCGTCACCTGCAGCATGAACCCGAGCTACCTGATCGTGCCGGCCCCGCCAAACTCGATCACCACGATGGCCACCAGGGGAAGTCCGGTCGACCCCAACACCGCCGCCACCTGCTGATCAGGCGGCGTACATGCCGCGGCTGGCGGCGTGCAGATACGTCGGATCGCCGGTCGTGGCGTGCTCGCGCAGGCACGCCTCGGCCAGCTTGATGGCGTGCGCGTCGCCGCTCGCGACCGCGTTGGCGACCGAGACGGCCGGATCCTGCGGCGCGCCGACGGGTGCGTCGTCGCGCGGTTTCCCCTGTGCGAAGGCGGCAAAAAGCGCCGCGCCGACGTGCCAAAGCGCGTCGTGCGTCGGCCGCCAGACCACCTCCGGCAAATGCGGCAGGATCGACCGTACGGCGGTCGGCGCGGTCACCGCGTGCACCAGGCCGATCGGCTCGTTGCGTCCAAAGTGGACATACACGTCGGCGAACGTACGCGTCAGCGTGCCGAAAGCGGCGTTGATCGCGACCGGTGGTCGCAGCGCGGCGACGCCGTCGGCAAACTCCGGCAGCCGCACGAGCGGTCCAAGCTGGTCGAGGATCAGGCCGTTCTCGGCGACCGCGGTGGTGGGCAGCGCGGCAAGCGCCTCAGCCGGCGTCTTCTCGCCGGCGAGCGGCCCGGCGCCCGGCAGTTCGACGTATCGTGCCGACCAGTATGCCAGGCCGCTGGCCAGCTCGGCCATCCGTTGCGGATTGTGTTCGTCGTCGGCCAGGCCGCGGACCGCCTGCGACGTACGAATCACGCCGTGTGTGGCGCCGGCGACCATGCCTGGCACCAGCCGCGGCCACCACTGAGCCAGCACCGCGCGCCACGGCGCCTCGGCCAACTGGTCGGTGAAGTACGCGCGCCAGTCGCCGACTCTCCGATAGTCGCCGAGCGCGTCGCGCCAGCCGTCCTCGGTGATCCGGTCGCTCGGCCGCGCCGGCTCGTCGAGCAGCGCCAGATAGCCGTCGACCCACGACTCGACCGCGTCGGCGCAGCCGAGTCGTACGAGTGCTTCGGCCACCATCGGGCCGTGGTTGGACAGCCCGCCGCGAAACTCCGGACCGGTCCGGGACAACCGGTCGAGGGCCTCGTCCAGCTCCGGTGACGCCACCATAGCGCGCCTCCTATATCGGCATAGCCCTATATTGGCACCTGCCGTTAAGCTAACACCATGCTCGACGAGGTGGAAGTCCTGAAGGCGCTGGCGCATCCGATCCGGCTCGGCATCGTCCGCCGGCTGGCTCGCGAGCCGGACACCTGTGCCTGCGACTTCACCGACTACTTCGAGGTCTCGCAGCCGACCATCTCGGGTCATCTCAAGGTGCTGCGGACGGCCGGCGTGGTGCGTACGCGGCGGGACGGCACGACGATCTGCTATTCGCTCGTGCCGGAGGCGGTGGACGCGGTGGCCGGCGCGCTCGGTGCGATCATCGCCGACGTACGCGCTGGCAAGGCCGCGCGCAGATAAGGCGCCCGCGGACGAATCCGCAGGCGCCCTGTGATCAATCGGGACCCGATTGTCCCGACCGGGATCAGCCGGTTTCGCCGTCCAGGCTGGCCAGTGCCGCCTGTGCCGCGGCCAGCTCGGCCTGCAGCTGCTCGACCCGGCTGCGGTGCTGCTCGCGAGCGGTCTCCAGGATGCCGTCGATCGCCTCGGCGATGTCGGGGTGCAGGTCCTTGGCGGCGGCGACCACCGCCGCCGCGGACACCGCCAGCTCCGGTACGACCCGGGTGGTGCCGTGGACGACCTCGGCGCGCCAGTCGGCGCCGTCCTCGGAGCCGGTCACCGTCAGCGTCAGCGCGACCTGGCGGGTCTTGCGTGCCGTGCTCTTGCGCGGCCGGCCACGGGTCGGCTTGTCGGCGGACTCGGCCTCCGCGGTGGCCGGCGTGTCAGCGGTCGCGGAAGCGGTCGCCGGCGTGTCCATCGTCGTGTCCTCGGCTGCGGACTCCAGACGCTCGGTCGTGCTCTGCTCGGCCATGTTTTCCTTTCCATGACAAATGGTGTGACCCGGCGTCCGCACGTGTGCCGAGCCGGGTCCCGCGCGGCACAGAATACGCTGTCACTAGAACGCGTGTTCGATAAGCCCGGGCCTCGGCGTGTCGCGTCAGGACAGGCCGAGGTCCTCGCGGCTGAAGGCGGCGCGATAGTCCAGGCCGGCCGCGCGTACGACGTCGCCGGCTCCACGGTCGACCACGACCGCGACTCCGCACACCGACGCGCCAGCCTCCTTCAGTGCCTCGACGGCGGAGAGCACGCTGGAACCGGTCGTGGAGGTGTCCTCGACCGCCAGAACGCTCCGGCCGGCCACCTCCGGTCCCTCGATCCGCCGCTGCAGGCCGTGCGCCTTGCCTTCCTTGCGCACCACGTACGCGTCGAGCTTGCGGCCGGCCGCCGCGCCGGCGTGCAGCATCGCGGTGGCGACCGGGTCGGCGCCGAGGGTCAGTCCACCGACCGCGTCGTACGACCAGCCGTCGGTCACCTCCAGCATCACGCGGCCGATCAGCGGTGCGGCGGCGTGGTGCAGCGTCACCCGGCGCAGGTCGACGTAGTAGTCGGCTTCCTGACCGGAAGAGAGCGTCACCCTGCCGTGCACCACGGCGAGGTCGCGGATGAGGGCCAGCAGTTCGTCGCGATCGGGCACGAGCACACACTAACGCCGGAGAAACCAGCGCGCCGACGAAGGCAGCACCAGCGCCACCGCCGCCACGCCGATCATCAGGATGCTCATGCCGGTGAGCACCTGACCGACCGCGTTGGCCGCCTGCAGGTCTTCCGGCGCCGGCGTGCCGGCCGTGCTCAGGAACGCCACGACCTGGCCGATCAGGAAAAGCCAGGACAGGATCGTGGCGAGGATCCACGGGATCCGCCGGCGCCGCATCAGCAGCAGCGCGAACACCGCGATCACCACGCTGATGAGCAGCTGCACGAGCGCCATGCCGAACAACGTGACGCGTACGAAGGTCGGGATGTCGAACGGCAGGTCAGGTGTCAGCTGCTGGAGCTGGCGCTGCGTCTCGGCGACAAAGGCGTCCTGATTGATCACCACCAGCGCGAAGGACACCACGAAGACGGCGATGTCGGCGATCAGGCACAGGCCGGCGAGCGTCACCGCGGTGGGCCGGCCACCGCTCACCGGTGGGCCGGACTGCGGTGTCAGCGGTTGCGGGGACGGAAACGGGACTCCGGCGCCGCCACGGCCAGGCACGTCGTACGGCAGGCCGCTCGGCATCGACTCACGGTCGTCCCGATATGACACCCGCACCCTCTCCGCACGCCTACGCGCGCACCCTACCGTGCCTCATCGGGCAGCGGCGAGGGTCGCGCGCGTACGGTCAGGTGCGGTTGCGGATCCAACGTCCGGTCGACGGCAGGACCAGCATCACCACACCGGCGGCGATGACTAGGATGAGGATGCCGTTGAGCGCGTTGCTGAGCGCACTGGTGCCGGCGCCGGCGGGCACGACACCGCCAAACGCCAGCAGGCCAATCTGCGCCACCAGCCAGACGATCGCCAGCACCAGGGTGAACGTGCGCGCGCGGCGGCGCAGCACGAACAGCGCCATGACCGCGAGGAACAGGCTGAAGGCGACCTCCGCTCCGCCGAGCACGTACACCACGATCCGCACGAACTGCGCGACGCTCTCCGGCGTGAAGCCGGCGAAGGTGGAGTCCTTGATCGCCATCTTGGTGATGTCGTCCTGGGTCAGCAGGAGCAGGCCGAAGTTGAGCAACACGATGGCCAGCTGGGCGATCAGGCAGCCGACCGCGCCTTTGACACTGGCCGGCCGGGCGTTCGACGGCGGCGCCGGTGGCACGGACGCCGGCATCCCGGCGGCCGGCGAGGCGGGAGCCCATGGCGCGTTCGGTGTCTGCGGGCTGCCGGTGCCGATCTGGCCAGGCACGTCGTAGCCAAGGTCGCCGCTCGCCTGGTAGTCGGCCGGGTCGTAGTCGTCGCCATAGATGTCATACGGCACGCCACCGGTCGCCTGGTCCGGATATCGCTGCGGATAGTCGGCCGGCGCATATGGCACGTCGCCGGTGGTCTGGCCGGTGTAGGCCTGCTGGGGGTTCGGCCGTGGATGGGACATCTCACCACTGGAGTCGGGGTTGGACGGCATCTGACGCGTTTCGCCGCCGCCATGATCCTTGTTGTACGACACCGAATTCCCTCCGCCGGCAGGCGTGTGCTTACGTTCCGGTCGCACCGGCGGTGCGGAAATCGCGCTCCGAGCGGTGGCAACTGGAGTGTTCTGCCGCGGCTCGGGCGGCGCGGCTACTAGCGTAAGCAGCGGCTGCGTACGCTGATCCGGAAATTGCCCGCGGTGATCCGGGACGCTGCCCGATAGCGCACGGGGCTCGGTGAGAGGGAGGAGACGAGTGGATCTGTCCGACACCGCCGACGAGGCGGCCTTCCGGGACGATCTGCGTGGTTGGCTGGCCGCGAACCTGCCGGCCGACTGGGGCCAGCGTACGCCAGAACCGGGCCGCTGGGACGAGGATTTCTCCCGCGCGTGGAGCAAACGGCTGTTCGACGCCGGCTATGCCGGGCTGACCTGGCCGGCGAAGTTCGGCGGTGGCGGGAAGCCGCCGTCCTTTCAGGCGATCTATCTGGAGGAGACGGCCAGGGTCGGCGCGCCGGACCACATCGGTGTGATCGGTCTCGGCATGGCCGGCCCGACGATCATCGCGCACGGCACCGACAAGCAGAAAGCCAAGCACCTCAAGGCGATCCTGTCCGCCGAGCAGATCTTCTGCCAGGGTTTCTCCGAGCCCTCCAGCGGATCGGATCTGGCCAGCCTGCGCACCAAAGCGGTCAAGGACGGCGACCATTATGTGGTGAACGGCCAGAAAGTCTGGTCGTCGTACGCGCACATCGCCGACTTCTGCATCCTGCTCGCGCGCACCGACCCCGAGGCCGAAAACCACCGCGCCCTCACGTATTTCCTGCTGGACATGAAATCCGAAGGCGTCACGGTGCGACCGCTGCGGCAGATCACCGGTGACCCGGAGTTCAACGAGATTTTCCTGGAAGAGGTGAAAATCCCGGCCGACTGCGTGCTCGGCGAGGTCGGCGCCGGCTGGCGCGTCGCGATGACCACGCTGCTGCACGAGCGCGGCACGCTCGGTTTCGCGTTGACCGCTCGGCTCGACGTGGCGCTGCAAAACCTGATGGCGACCGCCCGGCGCACCGGTGCCGACGCCGACCCGCTGACCAGGGACCGGCTCGCCGGCCTGTGGATCGAGATGCAGGGCCTGCGTTACACCGCCTACCGTTCGCTGGCCGGGCTGGCGCGTACGGGGGTGCCGGGGCCGGAGGCGTCGATCACGAAGCTGCGTTGGTCGGAGACCAACCAGCGGCTCACCAAGCTCGCGCTGGAGCTGCTCGGACCGGACGCGCAACTGGACGGCGAGGACGGTTTCTGGTCCGGCTACTGGCAATACCAGCAGTTGCGCAGCCGCGGCAACACCATCGAAGCCGGCACGTCGGAAGTGTTGCGTAGCATCGTCGCCGAGCGCGTACTCGGCCTGCCGCGGTCTCGTTAGGAGAGTGTCCACAGTGGATTTCGCCTTTTCCGACGAGCAGGAGGCGCTGCGCTCGACCGCGCGCGACTGGCTCGCCGACCGTTGGCCGGTCGAGCGGATCGTCGAGTGGATCGGCGAAAAAGCCGCCGAGAAGGCGGCCGACGAGAAAAACCAGAAGAAGGCCGAAAAGCCGACGCCGGACCAGGCATGGGACGAGCTCAGCCAGCTCGGTTGGCTGGACGACGACCTGACCGTGCTGGATCTCGCGGTGATCGCCGAGGAAGCCGGCTATGGCCTGCTGCCGGTGCAGTGGCTGATGCACGTGTCGATGGCCGCGCCGGTGCTCGGTGGCCGCGGCGGCAAGACCTCGACGATGGCGTGGGCCGACAGCGGCGCGCTGACGCTCGCGCATGCCGCCGTCTCGGTGGACTGCCGCGCCGAGGAGGCTGGCGACGGCTGGCGGTTGTCCGGTGTGAAAACCCGGGTGCCGGCGGCCAACACGGCACAGTACGTGGTCGTCGTGGCGCAGGCCGAGCCCGGCGTCGGCCTGTTCGTCACGCGTCCGGACGCGCGCCGGCTGCGGCTCATGTCCACTGTGGACACCACCCGGCCGTACGCGGAGCTGACGCTGGACAACACGCCGGCCGAGGTGGTGGTGGAGCCGGGGCGCGCGCGGCCGGTGCTCACCGCCGTACGCCAGCAGACCGCGGCTTTGCTTGCCTGCGAAGGTGTTGGCGTCATGCAGCGCGCACTGGACATGGCTGTGTCACACGCGCGGCAGCGTGAGCAGTTCGGCCGGCCGATCGGCTCGTACCAGGGCATCGCATACCAGCTGGCCGACGTCTACACGGATCTGCAGCTGGCGCGCTCGCTCGCGTATCGCGCCGCCTGGTCCGTACACACCGGCGCCGACGACACCGAGGAGGCGGTCGCGGCGGCGGCCGCGTGCGTCAGCGAGGTGGCGCCGGCCGGCTGCGAGCGCGCCATCCAGAGCATGGGCGGGATCGGCTTCACCTGGGAGAATCCGTTGCAGCGCTGGTACAAGCGGGCGCAGTGGATCGCCTCCTGGGAAGGCTCGGCGTCGCAGTGGCGCGAGGAGCTGGCCGCCTGGCTGCTCGACGCCTGACCCCTCAGCCCTTGATGGCGGCGATGACCTTGGCCATGTCCTCGGCCAGGTGCTGGTGGCAGGAGATGTAGGTGAAGCCATAGCGGTCGCGCCGCTCGTGCAGCTGCTCGACGATCTCCTCCACCGAGCCGATCAGCACGGTCGGCGTACTCAGGATCTCGGCCGGATCCATCCCCTCCAGCCGATCGGCGGACAGCCGTGCCGCGGCCGCCGCGCGGTCGTCGGTGATCTCCACCGCCTGGATGAGGACGTTGAGCTCGATCCGGTCGAAGCGGTCGCCCGCGCGGTCGCGCAGAAACGCCATCCGCTCGTCGGTCTCGGCGGCGGTGGCCAGCCGGAACGTGCCGGGCGGCTGGCCTTTCTGCTGCCACAGGCCGCCATAGCCGAAGATGTCGGCGTGCTCGGCGGCCAGCTCCAGCAGGCCGTCGCCGGTGCCGGCGATCAGCAGCGGCGGCCGCGGCCGTTGGACGACGGCCGGCAGGTGGTCGGGGTCGGTCAGCAGCTCGTCGAGGCGTACGACCGTCTCGCGCAGCCGCTGCACGCGCTTGCCGACCGGTTCCCACTCGATGCCGGCCAGGTCGAACTCCGACTTCATGTGACCGGCGCCGACCCCCAGCTCCAGCCGGCCACCGGACAGCCGGTCGACGCTCGCCGCCTCGCGCGCCAGCAGCGCCGCGTTCCAGAAGCCGATGTTGAGCACGAGCGTGCCGACCCGCAGCCGCTCGGTGGCGTCGGCGGCCGCCATCATCACCGGAAACGGCGACGGCGACTGCAGGTGGTCCGGCAGGTGCAGGGTGTCGAAGCCGCTGCGCTCGGCCCAGCGGCAGTGCTCGACGAAGGTGTCCCGGTCCTGGATCTCGCGCTGGTTGAGCCCGAACCGGAATGCTCGCGATGTCATGTCGCGACCCTATGCCCGGCGCCGCCGCTGGCCACCTCGATTCAGCGCTCGGCGATTACGCTAGTCGCGAGCACGTGACGAGCGTGTGAGTACGGCGTTGAGCAGCGACCGAGGTGCGTGCCGGAGCAGGCCGACGATCGCCTTGTACTGCACGCTCGGCACGCTGACCGTACGGCCGCGGCGCAGGTCGGCGAGCGCGGTGGCGACCAGCCGGTCGGCGTCGAGCCACATCGGACCGCCGCGGTCGCCGACGTCGATGCCTGCGCGCTCGTGAAACTCGGTGCGTACGTAGCCGGGGCACAACGCCATCACGCGTACGCCTTTGAGCCGGACCGACAGGTGCACCGACTCGCTGAATGCGGTCACCCAGGATTTCGTGGCGCCATAAGTGGATCCTGGCGCCGTCGTGGCGAAACCGGCGACCGACGACACGTTGACGATCGCGCCGCGGCGCCGCTCCACCATCGGGCCGAGCGCCGCGTGGGTCAGCCGCAGCACCGCACGCACGTTGAGATCGAGCTGGCGCAGCTCCGCCTCCAGGCCGTTGGACCGGAAGGCGCCGCGCAGGCCGATGCCGGCGTTGTTGACCAGCAGGTCCACCGGGTTGTCCACATCGGACAGTCGCTGCTCGACCAGCGCGCAGCCGTCGTCGGTGGCCAGGTCGGCCACCAGCACCGAGTGGGTCGCGCCGAGGTCGGTGGCGGCCTTCTCCAGCCGCTCGCGGTCACGTGCCACCAGCACGAGGTCATAGCCACCGGCCGCCAGTGCTTTCGCGAAGGCCGCGCCGATGCCGGCCGTGGCGCCGGTGACCAGCGCCGTGGGTCGCGTCGTCATGCCGACGACCGTAACGTTTTCGTTCGACGCCGGTGGGGAATCCTGCCGGTGAGGAGCAGGAGGAACCGTGAGCGTCGTACGCCGGATAGCACGACCGTTGCTGGCCGCCGCCGTGATCAACGAAGGGGTCACCGCGTTGCGCAGCAAGGAAGCCGCCGCCGAGCTCGCCGAGGGCTTCGGCGCGCGGCTGGCCAGGCCGCTTGGCATCGAGGAGACCCACACCGACGTGGTCGTACGCGCCAACGCCGGCGTGCAGATCGCCGGCGGACTGTTGCTGGCGACCGGCCGCTTTCCGCGGCTCGCCGCGGCGGCGCTCGCGTTGTCGCTGGCCGGCACGACGATCGCGCGCGACTCGTTCTGGGCCGCGCAGTCGCAGGACGTGCCGGCCAAGCAGGCCCGCTTCGTCGCCGACCTCGGCCTGCTCGGCGGCGTGCTGCTGGCCGCCGTCGACACCGCCGGCCGCCCATCGGTCGGCTGGCGCGCACGCCGTGCCGCGCGTAAGGCCGCCGACAAGGCCAGCGAGATCGCTCCTTGGTGACGCGCTAGCCGTGGACCTCCAGCCGGAGGGAAGCACTCTCACATTTCTGTCCGGTGGCACGACAAACCGTAACTGGCGTGTCGATATTGACGGCCAGCCGGTCGCGGTGTGGCGTGAGCCGGCGAGCGACGATTCGTTGCTCGGCATCGACCGTACGATCGAGCGGCGTGCGGCCCGGCAGGCGTACGAGGCCGGCGTGGCGCCGCCGGTCCTCGCCACCGCCGCCTCCGGCGAGACGCTGACCGGCTGGATCGATGCCCCGGCGATGGCCGCGGATGCCTTGCTCGACAAGGGATTTCGTACGCGTCTGTGTGCGGCTTTGAAGGCCCTGCACGCACAACCGCTGCTCGGGCGCCGCCTCGACCATCTCGAGTCTCTGGCACGGTTTTCCGATGGAGTAAGGAAATCCGGTCTCGCGCTGCCGGACGGCTTCGACCAGCTCACCGATCAGGCCGAGCGGATCGCCGCCACGCTCGGTCCAGCGCGAGATGTGGTGCCGTGCCACAACGACCTGTCCGCCGGCAACGTGCTCGACGCCGGCGACCGGGTCTGGCTGATCGACTTCGAATACGCGGCCGACGGGGACATCGCCGCGGAGCTGGGAAACGCCGTCGCGATGTCCGCCCTGCCACCCGCCGCTGTCGAGCCGTTGGTCGTCGCGTACGCGGGCACCGCCGAGCTGACCGACCGCGCCGTGCTCTATCACGCCCTTAGCATCATCGCCTGGATCCCGTGGCTGGTGCTGCAGGCCGCCGCGCATCCGGAGCTGCCGGACATCGCGCAGTGGATCGACCTGGACGTACGCGCCGCCGTCGACTCCTGCGACAGCGCCGAGTTTGCCACCGCGATCAGGCGAATATGACGCCGAGGACGAAGGTCACCGCGATCGCGAACGCGGTCAACAGCTCGATCAGCACGGACAGGCCGGTCGCCTTCAGGGCCTCCACCGTGGACGGCCAGGCACCGGAAAAGCTCTTCGCGCGCAACGCCTCGGCGAGAAAGACGCCGAGGACAAACCCGACGAACAGGCCCACGACCGGGATCACGAACATGCCGACGATGCCGAGCACGATGCCGGCGAGGATCGTGACGGTCGGTACGCCGGACTCCTTGAGCTGCTTGCCCGGGATCGCGAACTTGACGATCGTGCCGACGATCGCCAGCAGCGTCGCCACGACGAGCACCACCCAGCGGCCCCAGCCGGCGTCGGTGAAGATCACCCAGACCAGCACGCCGACCCAGCACAGCGCCGGACCCGGCACCACCTGGATGACGCCGCCGACGAGCCCGACCACGATCAGGACCGAGCTGATGGTGATAAGCAGCGCTTCCATGCGCAGACCTTAACGTCGTACGTGCGCGAGGACCTCGTAGCGGTCGCCACGAAACAGCGACCGGCTCCACTCGATGACCGCGCCGGTGGTGTCCCGCGTGACTCCGTCGATCAGCAGGCACGGCTGGTCGGCGCCGATGGCCAGCCGGTCGGCCTGCTCGGCGTCCGGCAGTACGGAGGCGATGTGCGCGTCGCTGGTCGCCGGATGCACCGACCAGCGCTCCCGCAACGTCTCGAACAGCGACCGGTCGGTCCAGTCCAGGTCCTCGATGCCAGGGAAGCGGACCACCGGCAGGTCGGTGCGCTCGACGGCCATCGGCACGCCGTCCGCCGTACGCAGCCGCACCAGCCGGAGCACCGGTGCCTCCGGCGGCACCTGCAGCCGTCCGGCCAGCCGCGGACTCGCCGGCTCGGTGGCCACCGACAGCGGCACCGACCCCGGCACCATGCCGCGAGCCTGCATGTCCTTTGTGAAGGAGGTCAGCAGGTCCAGGTGCGCCGCCCGCCGCTCGGCCACCAGCGTGCCGTGGCCGTGGCGGCGAAACAACAGGCCGTCGGACACCATCCGCTCGATCTCCTGCCGCACGGTCGTACGCGAGACGGCGAAGTGCTCGGCGATGACCCGCTCGGACGGCATCAGGCCACCGGGGCCCTTGGTCTGCGCCAGGTCCTCCAGGATCTCGCGGAGCTGATGGCCCTTCGGCCGGCCGGCGGCCAGCTGCTGGGCGCTGAGGGTGGTCAGATCGATCTCGTGGCGGCTTCGAGGCACTGAACCAGTATCCCCACGGCCGCCACCCTTTCCTCCCAACCCCTGCTCACCTTGGGTAGACCAGTTGCGGCGAAGATCAGGCCTTCTGGAGCGAGGCCCGGTCGGCGCGGCGTACGGTCAGGCCGTTGCGGTCGTCGGTCACGTCGACCTCGATCGTGTCGCCGTCGACGATCTGGCCGGACAGCAGCGCCTTGGCGAGCTGGTCGCCGATCGCGGCCTGCACCAGCCGGCGCAGCGGACGCGCGCCATAGACCGGGTCGAAGCCGTTGATCGCCAGCCACTCGCGAGCCGCCGGCAGCACGTCCAGCGCCAGCCGCCGGTCGGCCAGCCGCGCGCCGAGCCGGGCGATCTGGATGTCCACGATGGACGCCAGCTGCTCGGTGTCCAGCGCGTGGAAGACCACCACGTCATCGAGCCGGTTGAGGAACTCCGGCTTGAAGTGCTGGCGTACGACCGCCAACACCGCCTGCTCGCGGCCCTTGTCGTCCAGCGTCGGGTCGGTGATCGCCTGCGAACCCAGGTTGGACGTGAGGATCAGCATGCTGTTGCGGAAGTCGACCGTGCGGCCCTGGCCGTCGGTGAGCCGGCCGTCGTCGAGCACCTGCAACAGCACGTCGAACACGTCCGGATGCGCCTTCTCGACCTCGTCGAGAAGGACCACTGTGTATGGCCGGCGGCGTACGGCCTCGGTCAGCTGGCCACCCTCCTCATAGCCGACATAGCCGGGAGGCGCACCGACCAGCCGAGCGACCGAGTGCTTCTCGGAATACTCGCTCATGTCGATCCGCACCATCGCGCGCTCGTCGTCGAACAGGAACGCGGCGAGTGCCTTGGCCAGCTCGGTCTTGCCGACACCGGTCGGGCCGAGGAACAGGAACGAGCCGGTCGGCCGGTCCGGGTCGGCGATGCCGGACCTGGCCCGGCGTACGGCGTCGGACACCGCGGCGATGGCCTCCGGCTGGCCGACGACCCGCTGGCTCAGCGACTCCTCCATCCGGAGCAGCTTGGCGGTCTCGCCTTCCAGCATCCGGCCGGCCGGTACGCCGGTCCACGCGGACACCACCTCGGCGACGTCGTCAGGACCGACCTCGTCCTTGACCATCGGCTCACCGGCGGCGGCTTCTTCCTCGGTCTCGGCGGCGACCGCCAGCTCCTTCTCCAGCTGCGGGATCCGGCCGTACAACAGCTCGGAGGCCTTGGCCAGCTCACCGTTGCGCTGGAACCGCTCGGCCTGGCCGCGCAGCTCGTCCAGCTCCTTCTTCAGCTGGCCGACCCGGTTGAGGCCGGACTTCTCCTGCTCCCAGCGGGCGGTCAGCGCGGACAGCTCCTCCTGCTTCTCCGCGATGTCGCGGCGGATCCGCTGCAGCCGCTCCTGCGAGGCCGCGTCGTCCTCCTTGGACAGCGCGAACTCCTCCATCTTGAGCCGGTCGACGACCCGGCGGAGCTGGTCGATCTCGATCGGCGAGGAGTCGATCTCCATCCGCAGCCGGGACGCCGCCTCGTCGATGAGGTCGATCGCCTTGTCCGGCAGGAACCGGGAGGTGATGTAGCGGTCGGAGAGCTGAGCGGCGGCGACCAGCGCGGCGTCGGCGATGCGTACGCCGTGGTGCGCCTCGTAACGCTCTTTCAGGCCACGCAGGATGCCGACCGTGTCGTCCACCGACGGCTCGCCGACCAGCACCTGCTGGAACCGGCGCTCCAGCGCCGGGTCCTTCTCGATGTGCTCGCGATATTCGTCCAGGGTCGTCGCGCCGACCATGCGCAGCTCACCGCGCGCCAGCATCGGCTTGAGCATGTTGCCCGCGTCCATCGAGGAGTCGCCGGTCGCGCCGGCGCCGACCACGGTGTGCAGCTCGTCGATGAACGTGATGACCTGGCCTTCGGAGCCCTTGATCTCCTCCAGCACGGCCTTCAGCCGCTCCTCGAACTCGCCGCGGTATTTCGCACCAGCCACCATCGCGGCCAAGTCGAGCGCGACGAGACGCTTGCCGCGCAGCGACTCCGGCACGTCACCGGCGACGATCCGCTGCGCGAGGCCTTCGACGACGGCGGTCTTGCCGACGCCCGGCTCACCGATCAGCACGGGGTTGTTCTTGGTACGCCGGGACAGCACCTGCACCACGCGGCGGATCTCGGTGTCGCGGCCGATCACCGGGTCGAGCTTGCCGTCGCGCGCCGCGGCGGTCAGGTCGACGCCGTACTTTTCCAGCGCCTGATAGGAATCCTCGCCGTCCGGCGTGGTGACCTTGTGGTCACCGCCGCGTACCGACGGAAACGCCGCGACCAGGCCGTCCTCGGTCACGCCATGCGAGCGCAGCAGCGACGCGGTCGCGCCACCGGCCCTGGCCAGGCCGGCCAGCAGGTGGTCGGTGGCCAGGTATTCGTCGCCGGCCGAGCGCATCACCTGCTCGGCGGCGGTGATCACGTTGGCCAGCTCGCGGGAAAGCTGCGGCTCGGCGACGCTGGCACCCTTCGCCGACGGCAGCCGGTCGAGCGCGGTGGCCGCCGCGGCGCGTATGCCGGCGGGGTCGGCGCCGACCGCGCGCAGCAGCGCCGGTGCGGTGGACGAGCTCACGTCCAGCAGGGCCAGCAGCAGGTGCGCCGGCTCGACGGTCGCGTGACCGCGCGTACTCGCGACGGACACCGCCTGCGACACGACCTCGCGGCTCGCATTGGTCAGGATCTCGACGTTCATTGGCTCCTCAGCAGCGTGTTCAACCAGCCGTTACGATAATTCCAACACAATTAAGTTGAGTCTATTCCACTCAAGTCTGACTGGATAGCCCGAGACCATACGACCGGTGGTGGTCCAGCAATCACCCGGCAGGTCGACGCCATTACCAGATACGCCAAATACAGTCGTGAACGTGACCACGCCAGACCCCGATCAGCCGGTGACACCCACCAGGGTGCTGCCGGCTGGCGAGGCTGGCCAGCCGGAGTCACCCACCCAGGCCACTGAGCCTGCCTCTTCGGCTGCCTCGGCGGACGACACGCCGACGTTGCGGGTCAAGCCCGACGAGCTCAGTCCGCTGGTCGGCAAGGCTGTGACGGTGCCGGTGCCGACCCTGGAGACGGCCGAGCCGAGCCGGCCGCCGGCACGCGGATCCGCGTCCGTGCCGGTGACGCAGCCGCTGTACCCGCCGCCGGCCGGCTGGCAGCCGCCGGCACCGCCGCGGCTCGGCCCCAAACCGCCGCGGTTCGAGCCCCGGCCGGAGCCGCCACCGGTGCCGGCGACGAGCGGGCGTTCCGGTCCACCGACCATCACGCAGGCGATCTTCCGTCCCGCGCAGGTGCCACCGCCGGTGCCGGTCGGACCCGGCGTGGCGCGCGGCACCACGTACGGTTCACCGGCCGGCCGGCCGCGCCGCCGCTTCTTGGAGCGCCTGGACTCGTGGCTGCGCGGCAACCCGTGGCTGTCCGACAGCATCCTGGCGATCGTTCTGCTGCTGTTCATGGCGCCGGTCTCGCTGGCGCTGGCGGTCGGCACCGGCATGTACGCGCCGCCGGCGCCGGTCGTCGCGTTGCTGGTGCTGATCGTGCTGGTGACGCACGGCGTGGTGGTCGTACGACGCGTCATGCCGATCACCGCGCTGATCGTCGTGACGGCGGCGCTGGCGATCAAGGTCCTGATCACCTGGGTGCCGTTTCCGTCCGACCTGCTGTTCCTGCTGGTCACCTACTCGGTCTGCGCGTACGGCCGGCGACCGGCCGGCGCGATCGCCTTCGGCCTCGGCATCGCCGGCGGCATGGCCGAGTCGATCCGGATCGCGATCGGCCTGTCCGGTGCATTCTCCCGGGAGCCGAGTCTCGCGCTGGCGCTGTTCTTCCTGTTCATGTTCATCGTGGCCGCGGTGTTCGCGTCGTGGGGGCTCGGCCAGTTTCGCCGCGTCCGCTACGCGTACTTCGCCACGCTCGAAGAGCGCGCTCAACGCGCCGAGGCCGAGCGCGAAGAACGTGCTCAACGCGCGGTCGTCGAGGAGCGCAACCGGATCGCGCGCGAGATGCACGACGTCGTCGCGCACTCGCTGGCGGTCATCGTGTCGCAGGCGCAGGGCGGCCAGTACGCGGCGAAGGCCAATCCAGAGCGTGCGACCGAGGTGCTCGGGACCATCGCCGACGCCGGACGGCAGGCGCTCGCCGACATGCGTGGCCTGCTCGGCGTGCTGCGCAGCAACGCGCCGATCGGCCGCGACGCGGCAGTTGAAAACCGTCCGCAGCCGGCGCTGGACGAGCTCGACGAGCTGATCACTCGCGTACGCGACAGCGGTTTGGACGTGCGGCACAGCGAGGATGGCGACCGCAAGCGGCTCGGACCGACCGCGGAGCTGGCGGTCTACCGGCTCGTGCAGGAGTCGCTGACCAACACGCTCAAGCACGCCGGTCCGGACGCGCACGCCACCGTGGTGTTGCACTGGGCGCCGGAGGCGCTCGAGGTCACCGTCGCCGACGACGGCCATGGTCCCAAGCCGCGCGATCCCGACGATCCGGCCAGCGGCGGCCATGGACTGGTCGGCATGCGGGAGCGGTTGTCGGTGGTCGGCGGCTCGGTGCGGACCGGCCCGCGACCGGGTGGCGGCTTCCAGGTCCAGGCCCGGCTGCCGTACCGTCCCACCTGATGATCGGATACACGGCATGACAATTCGGGTTTTCCTGGTCGACGACCAGGCGCTGGTGCGCGCCGGCTTCGCCATGGTGGTCGACGCGCAGGAGGACATGCGGGTGGTCGGTGAGGCCGGCGACGGCGCCGAGGCGCTGACCAAGCTGGCCGTCACCGCCGCCGACGTGATCCTGATGGACGTACGGATGCCGCGGATGGACGGCGTCGAGACGACCCGCCGGCTGCTCGCGCAACGCACCGGGGAGGAGGGTCCGAAGGTCATCGTGCTGACCACCTTCGACCTCGATGAGTACGCCTTCGCCGCGCTGCGTGCCGGCGCCAGCGGCTTCCTGTTGAAGGACGCACCGCCGGAGAGTGTGCTGGCCGCCGTGCGTACGGTCTTCCGCGGCGACGCGGTCATCGCGCCGTCGACGACCCGCCGGTTGCTCGACCACGTGGCGACCGCGCTGCCGGACCCGCAGCCGGGCCCGGACCCGCTGGCCGCGCTGACCGAGCGCGAGCGCGAGGTGCTGCTGGAGGTCGCGCGCGGCGCGTCCAACGCCGAGATCGCCGCCAAGCTGTTCCTCTCCGAGGCGACCGTGAAGACGCATGTCGGCCGCATCCTCGCCAAGCTCAAACTGCGCGACCGTGTGCAGGCCGTGGTGCTCGCGTACGAACGCGGACTGGTGCGTCCGTCCGGCTAGAGGCCCTAGACCTCATCGGCCGCAGGGCCTCCCTACGCGCGCACCAGCGGCACGTAGGGAGGCCCTGCGGCTGTCTACGACTTGGGGATGAATGTCCGGCCCGGCGAATGATCCTCACGGCGCGCGAGCCGGCGACCGCGTGTGGACGCGCCGCAAGCCCTTGCCGAAGCAAAGTTGTGGTTGGTCGATTCACGTCTCCACAGGAAGGCATCACCACCATGGCAGCACCGCAGGCGGTCGCCGTACCCCCGCAGGCCGCGCACCAACCGGCTGCGGCCACTCGCGATCTCGTGAAGGTCTATGGCAGCGGCGAAGCGGCCGTACGCGCGTTGGATGGGGTCAGCGTGCAGTTTGGCCGCGCGCAGTTCACCGCGATCATGGGGGCCTCGGGGTCGGGCAAGTCGACGCTGATGCACTGCATGGCCGGCCTGGACAGCGCGACCGCCGGCCAGGTCTGGGTCGGCTCCACCGAGCTGACCAAGCTGCGTGACGCGCAGCTGACCAAGGTCCGCCGCGAGCAGATCGGCTTCGTCTTCCAGGCCTACAACCTGCTGCCGCAGCTGACCGCCGAGGAAAACATCCTGCTGCCGTTGCAGCTGGCCGGCCGCCGCGCGGACGCGCAGCTGTTCAACCACCTGGTCGACGTGCTGGGGCTGCGCAGCCGGCTCAAGCACCGGCCGAGCCAGCTCTCCGGCGGTCAGCAGCAGCGCGTCGCGGTGGCTCGCGCGCTGGTCAGCCAGCCGGCCGTGGTGTTCGCCGACGAGCCGACCGGCAACCTCGACTCGCGGTCCGGCGCCGAGGTGCTGTCCTTCCTGCGTCGGTCGGTACGCGAGCTCGGCCAGACCGTCGTGATGGTCACCCACGACCCGGTAGCGGCCGCGTACGCCGACCGCGTGGTGCTGCTCGCCGACGGCCGGCTGGCCGGCGAGATCCACCAGCCGACCCAGGACTCCGTCGTCGACGCGCTGCGTCACCTGGGGGCCTGAGCCGGCGATGAGCGTCATCCGTACGCAGCTGCGCGGACTGGCCAGCCGGCCGACCCGCCTGCTGCTCACCTCCCTGGCGGTGATCGTCGCGACCGCCTTTGCGTATGCGACCTTCCTCGTGCAGGACGTCGTCAAGCAGACCCTCAGCGACTCCTTCAGCACCACGACACCGGCGACCAGCGTCGTCGTGAAAAGCGACGAGAAGCCGCTGACCGACAAGGTCATCGCGGACGTGAAAGCCGCGCCTGGTGTCGCCCAGGTGGCCGCGCAGGGCACCGCGTACGCGCAGGCCGGCGGCATTGGCCTGTTCATCCGCTCCGACCCCGGCCGTGGACCGCTGTCGTTGGTGACCGTCAAGTCCGGCCACTTCCCGAGCCAGGCCGGCGAGATCGCGCTCACGCCGGACAGCGCCAAAGACGGCAATCTCAAGGTCGGTGACACCGTCGCGGCGACCCTGCCGGACACCAAGAAGACGGTCCGACTGACCGTCAGCGGCATCGTCGAAGGCCACGACAGCGGCGGCGGATACGTCTCCGCCGCCGGCCTGAGTGCGCTCGGTGGCCAGGTCTACCGGCTCAACATCAGCGCCGCCGCCGGCACGGACGCGACCGCACTGGTCAACAGGATCAAGCCGCTGGCACCCGGCGCGACCGTGCAGGACGGCGCCACCGTACGCGCCGCGGACGCCAGCGAAGCGACGCGCGCGGTCGACAGCCTGTTCCTGGTGCTGCGGCTGTTCGTACTGGTCGCCGTGCTGGCCGCCGGTCTGGTCGCGGCGAGCACCTTCCGGATCGTCTTCGCGCAGCGGATGCGCCAGCTCGCGCTGCTCCGCTCGATCGGTGCCAAACGCGGCAAGATCGTCGGCGCGCTGACCATCGAAGGTGCGGTGACCGGCCTGGTCGCCGGTGTGGCCGGTGTGCTCGCCGCGCTCGGCATCTCGTATGCGGTGATCGCGGTCGTACGCGCGACCGGCGTCAAGATCACCTTTCCGGCGGTCGACCTCCTGGTGGCCACCGCCTGCGTCCTCGGCGCGGTCGTGGTGACCGTCGCGTCGGTGCTCGCGCCGGCCGTCTCGGCCTCACGCGTCGCCCCGGTGGCGGCGCTGCGTACGGCCGCCGTCGCGGACGCGGCGAAGAAGGTCAGCTGGGGCCGGCTCGCGCTCGGCATTCTCTGCATCGGCGCTGCCGTGGTGGTGGCGCTCGGCGCGGTCGTGATCCACTCTCCGGAGGTGTCCGCGCTTGGGATCGTCGTCTCCGGTGCCTTCGCTTTCGGCGCACTGCTCGCGCTCGGACCGTTCGTCGTGCCTCCGATCGCGCGGGTGATCGGCCTGCCGGCGACCGCGTTGTCGAAGGTCACCGGCCGGCTGGCGATCCGCAACGCGTCCCGGTCGCCGCGCCGGATCGCCGCCACCACCTCGGTGGTCGCGCTCGGCGTGACGCTGGTGACCGGCCTGCTGGTCGGCACGTCGTCGATGCAGGCGTACGCGGACGCACGGTTGGCCGCACAGTTTCCGACCGCGGTGATCGCCGCCGGCGAGAACATTCCGGCGTCGGCGGTGCAGAAGCTGGCGCAGCATCCAGCGATCGGCGTCGCCGTGCCGGTGCACGCCGCCGAGGTGGGGCTGAGCGCCAACGGAAACCAGCTGCCGGGCACCACCGTCAACTCGATGGACGTGGCTAAGGTGCCGAGCCTGCAAAACGCCAAGGTCGCCGGCGGCGGACCGTCGGACGTACGGCCGGGGACCATCGGCCTTCCGACCACGCTGGCCGGCAAGCTCGGCGTACACGTCGGCGACTCGGTGGTCGTGACCAGCAAGAACCACTCCGTGACGGTGAAGGTCGCGGCGACCTGGGAGACCGGCTTCGGCATCGTCGTGCTGCCCGCCGACTTGGCCAAGGTCGCGCCGGACGCACCGATCAGCCAGGTGCTGATCGACCCGGCGAGCGGACACACCGCGGTCGAGGCCAGCAGGGCCGCCGCGAGCGCGCTGCCCGGCGTGCAGGTGCAGGACATCGACCAGGCACGCGCGCAGTATCAGGGACCGCTGGCCACCGTGACGCTCATCGCGCTCGGCCTGCTGGCGCTGACCGTCCTCATCGCGGTGACCGGCGTGGCGACCACGATGTCGCTGTCGATCGTGGAGCGTACGACCGAGTCGGGCCTGCTCCGTGCGCTCGGCCTGTCGCGCCGTGGCCTGCGTGGCTCGATCGTGCTGGAGTCGGCGGTGTTCGGCCTGGTCGGCGCCGCGATCGGGCTGGTGCTCGGCACGTTGTACGCGGGGTTGCTGCTCGGCGTGCTGCAGATCGGCATCGGCCTGGTCGTACCGGTCGGCGAGCTCGCCGGCGTCGTCGCGGTGCTGGTGGTGCTGACCCTGCTGGCCGGCTGGCTGCCGTCCCGTCGCGCCGCGCGGATCTCACCGGTCGAAGCGCTGGCGACCTCCTGATGGGTCCGGTCCTGCGCGTACTGGTCGCCGACCTGCGGCAGCGTCCGCTCGGCACGCTGCTTCCCGGCCTGGCGCTGGCTGTCGGCCTGGCGTGTGTGGTCGCGTCGGTGCTGGTCGGCGGCGCGTACGACGCCGCCATCCAGCGCAACCAGCCGCACACGCCGCGGGGGTCGGCGATCGTGGTGCGCAAGCCAGGCTCGGAGATCGAGTCGAGCGTGGTGACCGAGCTGCGGCAGATGCCGGGGATCAAGCTGGCGCAGCCGCGGCAGGTCGCCGAAGCCCGGCTGCGTGACCTGCCAAACGAGGTGAGCGTACGCATCGAGCCGAGCGATCCGCGGTTGGCGACCACCACGATCCTGCGTGGACGGCTGCCGGCCAACGACCACGAGGTCGCGATCGACGAGGTCAACGCCGGTAGGCATCCGATTGGCAGCACGGTCACGCTGGTCGACCACACGACCGGCGCCGCGCTGCCGGCTCAGGTCGTCGGCGTGTCGGCGCAGGACCTCGGCCGGCCAGGCGGCATCGGCCTGGTCGCGACCGCCGGCCTCGGCGCGCATCTGGACGTGCCGACGATCTACGGGATCGACGTGGTGCCGGCCGACGGCATACCGGTCGACACGTTGATGCCGCGGATCCAGGGCACCATCGGCGCTGAATACGAGGTCGACAAGGCATCCGAGCTGCGCGCTCAGGAAAAGCCTGGTCCGATCGGCGTCACCAGCTCTTTCTTCGTACTGTTCAGCCTGCTCGCCCTGGCCACCGCCGCGTTGGTGGCCGGTGCGGCTTTTCGCGCGGTGGCGTCGGCGCGCGTACGACGGACGGCTCTGCTGCGCGCGCTCGGTGCGTCGCGGCCCTCGCTGATCGCGGTGTCGGTGGTCGAGGCGGTGATCATCGGCCTGGTCGCAGCCTTCCTGGCGGTCGCGTCCGGCTGGTTCGTCGCGGTCGGGATGCTGGCCGGGTTGAATGCCGTCGGCGTGTCGGCTCTGATCGGCAGCGCCGGCATCATTCCTGGGCCGCCGTCGCCGCTGCTCGCGTTCATCGCCGTCGTGCTCGGCGTCGTGACCGCGGTCTTCGCCGCGTTGCGACCGGCTTTCCAGGCCTCCGGCGTCCCACCGGTCGCGGCGCTCTCGGCGGCTCCGGACGCGCCCGTCGAGCGGCAGGCCGGCCTGTTGCGGGTGATGTCCGGTGTGCTGCTGATGGTGCCGGCGATCGGCCTGGTCGTCATCGGACTGGCCGCGCAGAGCTTCTTTCCGCTGTTGTTGTCGGCGGTGCTGGCGATGCTCGGCCTGTTTGGCGCGCTCGGACCGCTGGTGGTGCCGTGGCTGGTGCGCGGCCTGGTCGGCCTGTTCTTCCTCGGCCGGCTCGGTCCGACCGTACGCGTGGCCGCCCGCGAGCCGTCGCGTACGCCTCGGCGCGCCGCCTCCGTGGCGATGCCGTTGGCCGGTGCGTTCGCGCTGTTGGCCTTCGGCGCGGTTGGCAGCGCGTCCATCCGCGAGTCGCTGACCGGCCGCGATGTCGCGACCTTCGACACCGCCTCCTACCTCGGCTGGGGGCTGCTCGGCCTGTCGGTGCTGGCCGCGGTGAGCGGTGTCGTCGCGACGACCGCCGTGTCGGTGACCGAGCGGCGGCGCGAGCTCGCGCTGTCGCGCGCGCTCGGGGTGACGCGAGCCGGTGTCGGCCTGCAGGTGATCGCGGAGGCCGTACTGCTGGCGCTGGCGACCGCGGTGAGCGGCGGCCTGGTCGGTTACGCGTACGGGATCGCGTGCGTGTCCATGATGAACGTCAAGGCCAGCCTGGTGCCGCCGCTGCCGCTGCTGATCTCGGTCGTCGCCGTGACCCTGCTGGCCGTCGCCGCGGCCGCCGGGCCGGCGATCCGCGGCGCGCGCCTCACCCCGACCAGCTCACTCGCCGACACCTGACGACGCAATCGGATTCCGATTGCGTCGTCGGATAGGCCCTGACCTGCACAGATATTTCTCACGGTCGCATTCGGACACGCGGATCGGCGTCCGATGGTTTCAATCGGACAATCGGCGCGTCAGGATGGGGCGGAGGGTTTCGACGACGGCGGGATCCTCGATGGTGGAGGGCATGGGTTCCTCGCGACCGTCGGCGATGCCGCGCATCGTGCGCCGCAGGATCTTGCCGGACCGGGTCTTGGGCAGGCCGGCCACCACGTCGACGCGCCGCAGCGCGGCGACCGCGCCGATCTCGTCGCGTACGCGCCGCACCAGCTCCGCGACGACCTGCGCCGGGTCGGTGTCGACGCCGCTCTTGAGCACCACGAAACCGCGCGGCACCTGGCCTTTCATGTCGTCGGCGACGCCGATCACCGCACACTCGGCGACCGCCGGATGGCCGGCGAGCACGGCCTCCATCGCGCCGGTCGACAACCGGTGGCCGGCGACGTTGATGACGTCGTCCGTACGACCCATCACATAGACATAGCCCTCGTCGTCGACGTAACCGCCGTCGCCGGTCTGGTAGTAGCCCGGATATCGGGACAGATACTCGGAAACATAGCGGTCGTCGTCGTTCCACAGCGTGGTGAGCGTGCCAGGCGGCAGCGGCAGCCGGATCGCGACCGCGCCTTCTGTGCCGGCCGGTACGGGCCGACCGGCCTCGTCCAGGATCTCCACCCGATAACCCGGCACCGGCACGCTCGGCGACCCCGGTTTGATCGGCATCGGATCCAGGCCGCGCAGGTTGGCGCAGATCGGCCAGCCGGTTTCGGTCTGCCACCAGTGATCCACCACCGGCACGCCGAGAATTTTGTCGGCCCACTCATAAGTTGCCGGGTCGAGCCGCTCGCCGGCCAGGAAGAGCGTACGGAACCGGCTCAGGTCCAGCTTGGCCAGGAACCGGCCGAGCGGGTCCTCTTTCTTGATCGCGCGAAACGCGGTCGGGGCGGTGAAAAGCGCCGCCACGCCGTGCTCGGAAATCACTCGCCAGAACGCGCCGGCGTCCGGCGTGCCGACCGGTTTTCCTTCGTACAAAACGGTTGTCGCGCCGACCAGCAGCGGCGCGTAGACGATGTACGAATGTCCGACGACCCAGCCGACATCGGACGCCGTCCACCACACGTCGCCCGGCCGGATGCCATAGATGTTGGTCATGCTCCAGGAAAGCGCGACCGCGTGACCGCCGTTGTCGCGTACGACGCCTTTCGGTTTTCCAGTGGTGCCTGAGGTGTAGAGAATGTAGAGCGGGTCGGTGGCGGCCACCGGCACGCACGGATGCGGTGTCGCCGTGCGCATCACCTCGGTCCAGTCCAGCTCGCCTGAGCGCATCAGCGCGGTGGCCTGTTCGCGTTGCAGGACAATGGTTTTTCCCGGCCGGTTACGGGTCAGGCCGTACGCGCGATCGACCAGTGGCTTGTATTCGATGACCCGTTTTCCCTCGATGCCACAGCTCGCGGTCACCAGCACTTTCGGCTGTGCGTCGTCGATCCGTACGGCCAGCTCGGCCGGCGCGAAGCCGCCGAAGACCACCGAGTGCACCGCGCCGAGCCGGGCGCAGGCGAGCATCGCGATGACCGCCTCCGGGATCATCGGCATGTAGATCACCACGCGATCGCCAGCGGTGACACCGAGACCGGCCAGCACACCGGCGAATTTCGCGACCTCGTCACGCAATTGCTCGTACGTGTACGTACGTTTCGTGCCGGTGACAGGCGAATCGTAGATGAGCGCCGGCTGTCCGCCGCGGCCGTGCTCGACGTGCCGGTCCAGCGCGTTGTGGCAGGTGTTGAGCCGGCCGTCCGGATACCAGCGGAAGAACGGCGGTCTGGAGTCGTCCAGCGCCACCGTCGGCGGCACGTGCCAGCTGAGCGTGTTGGCCGCGTCAAGCCAAAAGCCGGCCGGATCGCTCAGGCTGCGCTGGTAGGTCTCGCGATAGGACGCCATCGGCGACACACCTCCACTGCGGATCACCTCACATTACGGCAGGCCGGCGCGGATGCCAGCCAGGATCAGCTCGACACCTGCGCGGAAGGCCAGGTCGCGGTCGCCGCCGCGAGCCTGTTCCTCGATCGTGAAACCGTTGACGTACGCGAAAAGCGTGTCCACCGCCGACACCGCGGCCTCGGCGGTGAGGCCGGCCTCGACCAACAGCTCGATCGTACGGTTGAAGGCCTGCTCGCCGGCCGCCGACGGCACCTGGAAGGTGGTCATCAGCCGCGCGCCGTCGCGGTGTGCGAGCATCGCCGACCGCATGCCGAAGGCCATCACCCGTAACACGTGGTCCCACTCGCCGGTCAGCTCCGGCGTGCCGTCGGCCGCCTCGTCGATCAGGTGGCCGACGACCGCGTCGAGCAGCGCCTGCTTGCTCGCGAAGTGCCGATAGAGCGCGCCGGCCTGCACGCCGAGCTTGGCGGCCAGCCGCCGGGTCGTCAGCGCGTCCAGACCGACCTCGTCGAGCAGCTCGACGGCCGCCTGCAGCACCTCGTCGCGGCGTGACATGACGGCCATCTTGCCAGTTGACAACAGGTCACCGTTGCGTGAACACTGTTCACGTGAACAAAGTTCACATGAGGAGGACGACATGACACGGGTAGTGGTGATCGGCGCCGGACTGGCCGGCCTGACGCTTGCTCAGGGACTCCGCAAAGCCGGCGTCGACGTGCGGATATACGAGAAGGACGCGGGCATGGAGGCGCGTTTCCAGGGATATCGGATCGGTTTGCTCGACTATGGCTGGTCGGCGTTGCGCGCGTGCCTGCCGGAGGAGTCGTACGAGCTGGCGGTCGCCACCAGCGGCGACCTGACCGGACCGGGTTTGCTCTTCGACGACCAGCTGCGGCTGCTGGCCAGCGGTGACGAGATCGGTCCGCCGGAGGACGCGCGGGTGGTCGACCGGCACGTGTTCCGGCATGTCTTGGCGGGTGGCCTGCAAGACCGGATCGAATACGGGAAGAAGCTCGCGTCCTTTTCCGAGACAACCGCCGGCGTGCGGGCTGTTTTTACCGACGGCACCGAGGTGTCCGGCGACGTGCTGGTCGGTGCCGACGGCGGCTTTTCGGCCGTACGACGGCTTTTGCTGCCGCACGTCGGCTTCCAGACCGCCGATCTCGGTGGCGCGATGGGACGTACGCAGCTGACCGACCAGTTTCGCCGGCTGGTGCACGGCCGCGGCACGATGGTCAAGGGACCCGGCATCACGCTGATGCTCGGACGGATGGAGTTTCGTACGCCGCCTGGCAAACTCGGCCTGCCGCCGACCGACAGCTATGTCCGCTGGGTGATGTTGATCCCGCCGGACCATCCGGCCGGACAGCCGTCCGACCAGCCGCCGCCGGCGATCGCGGTCGTGCGGGATCTGTTGCGTGACTGGCATCCGGACATCGTCGACCTGATCGCGAGGGCCGACGCGCACAACAGTGTGATCGGTTTCGCGCAGGTGCTCGACCAGCCGGTGACCGGCTGGGACGCCGAGCGCGTGACCATGCTCGGCGACGCGGCACACCTGACATTGGCCAGCGGCGGCAACGGCGCCAACACTGCCTTGCGCGACGCGGAAACCCTGTGCGCGCGGCTGGTCGGCGACGGCGACCTGCGCGCGTATCAGAAGGAAATGCTCGAACGCGGCAACGCGGCGGTGGAGTTTTCCAAGCAGAACCAGAAGAAGTTCGTGCCGTCCTCAGTATCGTCCTCGGGGTCGTCCTGACTCCCGGCGGAATCGCTCTGACAGCTCCGGATGGTCCTCCCACCAGAGTTTTCCGGTCGGTTCCTGCGCGTCCAGCTCCTCGTCGACCTTCCTGGTCTCCTTGGCGTCGTCGGCGATCATTCGGCGAAACAACGCGGCGAGGAAGGGAAGACCGGCGACGTCGCCACCGATCCACAACACACCGGCGCCGATGATCTGGTCGAGGCGGTGGCTGGGTCCCCAGGCGCGGTCGTAATGACCGACCAGCTTCGGCCCCAGCCACAGCACCAAACCCAGCGCCGCGTCGAAAACCACCTCGACGAAGGTGATGCCGACGGCGACCAGATGCGGATAGCGGCGCGGCATCGGATCGATCTGCAGGCGGCCGTAGAAATAGACGAAACCGATGGCGATCAGCGCGAGCCGGCTGGCCGCGTCGATGCCGCCGTCACGCAGGACGGCGTCGTACCAGCCGGTGAAATACAACAGCCACGGTGTGGCCAGCAGGATGATGGAGCCGACCGGCGGACACGTCAGAAACTTCACCGTCCGGCCGGCCAGGATCCGATCGATTTTGTCGTTGTTTGACGCCTCTTTTGCCAGCGTCAGCGGCGCACCGAGCGCCAGGCCGAACGGCGTGATCATCAACAACACGATCACCTGCACCGCGCGGACCCAGAAAAGCGCATCGTCGTACGCGCCAACGAAAGTCACTGAAACGGCAAGCAAACTGCCAAGGCCGACACCGAAAAACGCGGCCGTGCGGGCGAGCGGCCAGCCTGGCACTTTTCGTAAACACCAGGCATAACCAGTGCCAAGACCGACCGCGAGCAGCAGGCCCAGCGCGTCTGGCGTCCAGGTCGTCACCGCGGTCGTCATCGTCAGCGGTTGCACGTTTCGGTGAACGTACGAAAGAGCGGTCAGGTTCCGGCCTGCGCGA
This sequence comes from Fodinicola acaciae, assembly GCF_010993745.1. NCBI lineage: Bacteria > Bacillati > Actinomycetota > Actinomycetes > Mycobacteriales > Fodinicola > Fodinicola acaciae. The sequence goes on along the minus strand of NZ_WOTN01000004.1, from coordinate 239,935 downwards.
TGGTCTCCGCTTTCCGTGGCAGCCGCACCTCGAACCGGCAGCCCGGTCCGTGGTTTTCCGCGCTGATCCGGCCGGAATGTGCTTCCACCAGGCCACGCGCGACGGCCAGGCCGAGGCCGCCTCCGGCGTCGGAGGCGCCAGGCGTACGCGATGCCGTGCCGCGATAGGCGACGTCGAAAACACGGCCGAGCTCGTCGTCGGGAATGCCGCCACAGCCGTCGTCCACGCGCAGCCACGCCTCGTCGCCGTCGACGCCGGCCGCCACCACGACCGAACCGCCGGCCGGCGTGTGCCGGATGGCGTTGGAGAGCAGATTTCTCAGCACACGAGCCAATTCCGTGTCGCTGCCCTGGACGACCGGCCAATCCGCCTCCTCGGCGGCGGCGAGCCGTACGTCCTTGCGCGCGGCGCCGGCGCTTTCCGCGGCCAACGCTTCGGAAACCACCTCGCCGAGCGAGACCGGCGCGAGCGTCAGCCGCAATGCGCCGGCGGTTATCCGCGACAGATGGAAAAGATCGTCGACCATCGCGGACAGCCGCTCGGTCTCGCGGCGAATGTTCTGCGAATAGGCGGCGATTTCCTCCGGCGAGCTGACCACGCCGTCTTCCAGCGCCTCGGTCATCGCCCGGATGCCGGCCAGCGGCGTACGCAGGTCGTGGCTGATCCACGCGACCAGCTCCCGGCGCGACGACTCCAGCTTGCGCTCGCGTGCCCGTGCCTCTCGTTCCCACACGCTGTCGGCAGCGATCTGCCGTCCGAGCATCAGACCGGCCGGCACGCACACCGCCGCCACCAGCAGGCAGACCAGCACGACATTGGTCAGGTTGACCATGAAACCACTGACGAACAGGACGCCGGTCAGCGTCGCGATCACCGGCACCAGGACGAGCACGGCGAGCGCGGTGGCGATCGAGCGGCGGCGCATCCGGTGCAGCACGACGCTGCCGACCAGGACGACCGGAAGCGTACTGGCCAGAGCGGTCAGCGCGACGGCGAGGAAATGGTTCATTGCTGGCCGGACTGCGGGTCGTACCGATATCCGACACCCCACACGGTCGCCAGCCGCTTGGGATGCACCGGGTCTGCCTCGATCTTCTCGCGCAGCCGGCGTACGTGCACCGTCACCGTCGACTGGTCGCCGAAGCTCCAACCCCACACCTGCTCGAGCAGGTCGGGACGGCGGTGGACCTGGCCGGGATGCCTGAGAAAATGCGCCAGCAGGTCGAACTCGCGGGTCGTCAACACCAGCTCCTCGCCGGCCAGCGTCGCCCTGCGGCCGTCCAGGTCGAGCACCAGGTCGCCGTCGCTCACCGACCCCGCCGACCGGCCGAGCCCGTCGGATCCGTTGGCACGCCGCAAAACCAGGCCGATCCGCAACACCAGCTCGCGCGGACTGAACGGCTTGGTGACGTAATCGTCCGCGCCGGTCTCCAACCCCACCACGCGGTCTTCTTCCTCGCCGAGCGCGGTCAACATGATGACCGGGATGCTGCTGCGTGCGCGCAGCTGCCGGCAGACCTCCAGGCCGTCGACGCCCGGCAACATCAGGTCGAGGACCACCAGATCCGGCGGATCGGCCCGCACCGCCGCCAACGCCGCCGCGCCGTCACCGCGCACGTCCACCCGATAGCCGGCGTGCGTCAGATAGCGCTCCACCACGTCCCGTACGGTCAGATCGTCGTCGACCACCAGCACGCGCGCGCTCACGACCGCTCCTGACCGTCGACCCAATCGGATTCCGATTGTACGCACGCCACACCAACAACCAGCGCAAACGTCCACCGAGGTGACAATCGGACCGACCGTGCCGGCGGCCACGAAAAAACGCGAGGTGCAGCCGACCCGTGCCGAAGGCGACGGTGAAATGGCCGGCGAGGTCAGCTGGCGGCGGCTGGGGTGACGGTGGGGTCGGCGGCGGTGCGGCGGAAGAGGCGGCGGGTGGCGGGGCGGCCGCGGCCGGAGCCGAAGCGCGCCAGGCCGATGGCGAACAGCGCGAGTGCCAGGCCGACGCCACCGGTGACCGCGAACCCCCAGATCGGCCCCAGATAGTCGATCGCGAAGCCGGCCAGCGGCGCGCCGATCGACACACCGGCGGTGCCGGCGGTGCCGTGCCAGCCCATCGCCTCGCCGCGGCGTACGGCCGGGACGAGCTTGTTCACGTCGGCGACGGTGGCCGAGATGGACGGCGCGCAGAGCATGCCGACCGGCAGCAGCGCGATCGCCAGGACCCACCAGTTGGGTGCGGCGGTCAGCAGCACCGTGCCGACGCCGAGCGCGATCACCAGCGTCGCGCTGGACAACGCGCGGGACACCCCGCCGTACAGGAAACCGCCGATCATCGAGCCGACGGCCCACACAGCGAGTACGACGCCGACGACCGCGTCCTGGTGCTGGTCGCGCAGCACCGCGATGGCGGCCACCTCACTGCCGGCCAGCGCCAGCGTCGAGGCGGCCATCAGCACCAGCACGGCCACCAGTCCACTGCTGATCAGCCGCGTACGCTTCACCGCCGGCTCGCCGACGGAGTCACGGCTCACCGCGGACACCCGCGGGTTGAGGACGATCAGCGCGACACACGCGGCGACCTGGAAGGCACCCAATCCGAGGATGGTCACCACCGGCGAGACGGTGGTCGACACGAGTACGCCGATCAGCGGACCGATCATGTATGAGATCTCGACCAGCACCGAGTCCAGCGCGAACCCGGTGCGCCGCAGCTCCTCCGGCAGCATGACGCCGATCGCCTGCCGGGAAATGCCGAACACCGGCGGGTTGAGCAGGCCTGCCAGCAGCGCCGCCGGCACCAGCAGCGGATAGCTCAGGAACGGCGCGAAACCCCAGAAAACCGCGCTGCCGACGATCGACGGCAGCAGCGCGGCGCGTACGCCGTAACGGTCGATCGCGCGGCCGCGCCACGGACCGCCGAGCGCGACGCCGATGGTCATCGCGGTCGCCAGCAGGCCGGCGTCGGCGTATCCGCGGTGCAAATTCCCCACCACGTAAAGGGTCAGCACGATGCTCGCGGCCAGGCCGGGAATGCGCGCGATGGTGGTGATGATCAACAGCCGGGTCATCCCCGGCGCCGCCAGCACACGGCGATAGGGAGTCAGCTTCACGTCTGTCCATTCTCCGGTGCGGCCGGCCGGCAGTCCACGGAATTTCCGGCCGGCCGGGGTGAGTGTGCTCACCGCCATTGGAGCACCTACCTCCGACAATTTCGGCGCACCGAATATCCTGGCGTCCCGGAAGTGAAAGGAGTGGCGGATGCCGGTACGAGGCTGGCCGCTGCTGGCCGTCGCCGCCGTCCTCTGCGCGCTTTCCGCGGTCGTCGCGTACGTCGTGCTGGTCAGCAGGAGCCCGACGCAGTACGGCGCGATCGCCCTGAGTTTCGCGCCGGATTTCCTCGTGGTCACCGTGCTCGCCGTCGTCGTACTCGCGTTGACAGTCTGGAAGAGACGGTGGCTCGCGGCGGCGTTGGCGCTGCTTTCCGTCCTGCTTTCGGGCTCGGTGAGCCTCGTCCCCACCTTCGGCGGTCTCACCACGGCCAACCAGTCCGGCATCGGCGTGTCCGTCACACCGCTGATTTCCAACGCGTTCACGGTCAACGCCGGCGAGCCGGTGACGGCAAAGTCGGTGCGGTTCGCCGTTATCGGCGGCCATCAGCTCAACATCGACGTGTGGCGGCCGCTGGATTCCAACAAGCGCGCGATCGTGTTGATCCACGGCGGCGGCTGGATTTCCGGCGACCGCAGCCGTACGCCTCGATGGGACCGGTTGTTCAGCTCGGTCGGCTACACGGTTTTCGACGTCCAATACCGACTGCACGGCGAGCTGCCGCCGGGCAGCGACCTGGCGCCGATCGTCGGCGACACGAAATGCGCGCTGGCCTGGATCACCGCCAACGCCGGCAGCTATGGCGTCGATCGCGGACGCATCACGCTGATGGGTCAGTCGGCCGGAGCACATCTCGCGCTGATGACCGCATACACGACCGCCGCCGATGGCCTGCCGCCGAGCTGCCAGCTGCCGGAAGGCAAGCCGCGCGCGGTCGTCGACCTGTACGGTCCGACCGATCTCGCCGCGTCGACGGACTGGACCGCCGTGATGGCCGGCACGCCGGCGCAGCGGCCGGCCGAATACCGGAAGCTGTCGCCGCTCACGTACGCGAAGCCCGGCCGGCCGCCGACTCTGATCGTCGCCGGTCTCTCCGACCGGATCGTGCCGGTGAGCCAGTCGAAGCTGCTGGATGGTGCGCTGACGAAGGCCGGCGTACGCCATCAGGCGTTGTATCTGCCCTACGCCGACCACGGTTTCGACATCAACTGGGGTTCGTTCCAGACCCAGACGGCGGTCGCCGTGGTGGCGCGTTTTCTTGACACATACGGCTAGCGGGGGCTGTCCGCACGTACGGACAGCCCCCGCGGGCACGACGAGGACAGCACGCGACAGGGACGTGATCGACGGTTGCCGTGGCGGTCCTGCTGCGATGGTCAGCGAGAAGCGCGGTTCACCGCGCTGACCACCGCACGGAGCGAGGCGGTGACGATGTTCGCGTCGACGCCGACTCCCCACAGCACGAGATCGCCGATCTGGCATTCCACGTACGCGGCCGCCTTCGCGTCCTCACCGGAGGTGAGAGCGTGTTCGGCGTAGTCCAGGACCCTGACCTCGATGCCGACGCCGCCGAGCGCGGACGTGAAGGCCTCGATTGGGCCGGTTCCGATCCCCTCGAGCTGGCGTGCCTCGCCGTCGAGGGTGATGTCGGCGACGAGCTTGTCGTCGCCGGTCGCGGTGGCGTCGGCGGTGGTCCGGTAGTTGGCCAGGGCCAGCCGGCCCCACGGTACGGCCGAGCCGGGCAGGTATTCGTCGGTGAAGATGTCCCACATCCTGGCCGGCGACACCTCGCCGCCCTCGCTGTCGGTCAGCCGCTGGATGACCTGGCTGAACTCGATCTGCAGCCGGCGCGGCAGGTCGAGCTGGTGCTCGGCCTTCATGATGTAGGCGACGCCACCCTTGCCGGACTGCGAGTTGACCCGGATGACCGCCTCGTACGTGCGGCCGATGTCCTTCGGGTCGATCGGCAGGTAGGGCACTTCCCACGGCATGTCGTCGACCGACTTGCCGGCCGCCTCGGCCGCGCGGCTCATGGCGTTCAGGCCCTTGTTGATCGCGTCCTGGTGCGAGCCGGAGAACGAGGTGTAGACCAGGTCGCCGCCCCACGCGTGCCGCTCGTGGATCGGCAGCTGGTTGCAGTATTCGACCGTACGCCGGATCTCGTCGATGTTGGAGAAGTCGATCTGCGGGTCGATGCCCTGGCTGAACAGGTTCATCCCCAGCGTCACCAGGCAGACGTTGCCGGTGCGCTCGCCGTTGCCGAACAGGCAGCCCTCGATCCGCTGCGCGCCGGCCAGATATCCCAGCTCGGCGGCGGCGACACCGGTGCCGCGGTCGTTGTGCGGATGCAGGGACAGGATGACCGAGTCGCGATAGGCCAGGTTGCGGCTCATCCACTCGATCGAGTCGGCGTACACGTTCGGGGTCGCCATCTCGACCGTCGACGGCAGGTTGACGATCACCGGCCGGTCAGGTGTCGGCTGCCAGACGTCGTTGACCGCGTTGCAGATCTCCACCGCGTAGTCCAGCTCGGTGCCGGTGTAGGACTCCGGCGAATACTGATAGCGGACCTTGGTGTCCGGGACCGTTTCGGTGAGCTTCTGGATCAGCCGCGCGCCCTGCACGGCGATGTCGGTGATGCCGTCCTTCTCCAGGCCGAAAACGACCCGGCGCTGCAGGATCGAGGTCGAGTTGTAGAGGTGGACGATCACCTGTTTGGCGCCGCGGATCGCCTCGAACGTGCGGTGGATCAGGTGGTCGCGGGCCTGCGTCAGCACCTGGATGGTGACGTCGTCGGGAATCATGTCGTTTTCGATGATTTCCCGCACGAAGTCGAAGTCGGTCTGGCTGGCGGCGGGGAAGCCGACCTCGATCTCCTTGTAACCCATCCGGCACAGCATCTGGAACATCCGGCGCTTGCGCTCCGGCGTCATCGGGTCGATCAGCGCCTGGTTGCCGTCGCGCAGGTCGACCGCGCACCACAGCGGCGCCTCGGTGGCCCGCTTGGCCGGCCACGTACGGTCCGGCAGGTCGATGGTCTGGACGAGCTCGTGGAACGGTTTGTAGCGCTGGACTGGCATCGGGGAAGGCTGCTGCGGTGCGGGCATTTCGGGGGTGGCTCCTCAGTCATCGGTGAGGGCCGGCGGAGGCAACACCGAACTCCGCGACGGGGAGCCGGCCTGTCCTGTCAGGCCCCGCCGCGGCAGCGAAGGAGGAGCTGCGCCATCCGCACGGAGCCCACCGTACGGGACGCCGGCCGCCATACGGAAACCGGTGTCCCACTATCTGGACCTGTCGTGCGGTGCGAAAGTGTCTGTGGCCGGTGGAAGGCTGGTTTTCGGGGGTGCTTTTTCGGGTCGCGTTTGGGGACCCCCGGATTCAATTCTTCCAGGTGGGGCCGACATTTTCGGGCCGGCGGCGTTGGTTGGCCGCAGGGACTCCCTACGTGCGCCTGGCGCGCAGGGGCCCCTTGCGTGCGAATTTCTTGTTTGTAAGTCTTCCACGCGAACCCACCCCCCACCCGATTTGGGTGGGGGCTGAGTTTTACCTGTGGGTATGACAGTTTCGCCGTGCAGCGGCGGATCGTTAGCGTCGCGTACGGTCAGGCGAGCGTACGCGTCGGCGCGCCGCCGGCCATCGCGAACTCCAGTCGCACCGGGATGTCCGTCTCCAAAGCCGCGCGCGCGTGTGCGATCGCTTCCGCCTCGACCCGGTGTCGTACGGCGCCGAGGTCGGCGCCTGGTTCGACGGTGACCCTGACCACGAGGAGCGGTCGCGACGGCCGGCCGGCCAGTCGCGCGGTGGCGCGCCACACGCCCGGATAGTCGGCGATCTCGTTGCCGACGGCGTCCAGCAGGGCCCGCGACAGCAACGTCGTGCTGCCAGCCGCCGGGTCGACCGCGAGCTCCAGCCGGCTGACCCGGTCCGTGCGCAGCTGCGCCAGGGCCCACCAGAGTCCGAGCAACGCCAGCACGACGGCCACACCGGCCACCGAGGGCCAGAGCCACACCCCGCGCGGCAGCCCGGTCGCGAGTACGTCAGAGCGCCGGAATCCCAGGAACAGCCCGAAACCGCCACCGCCGAGCAGCGCCAGGCCGAGCAGCCCCAGGACGATGCGGTTGACCCGGTCGACACGTCGGTTCATCGGTCCGACACCGTCCGCACGGTCACCTTCAGTGGCTTCTCCGGTCCGATGGCGTCGATCCGTTCGGTGATCCGCTCGGTCACCTTCGGCACCACGTCGGCGTCGTCGGCCACCACGCGTACGTCCGCGCGCCGCGCTCCGAGCCGCACGGCCGCGGCGCGTACGCCTGCCTCGCCAACGGCAGCGGCATCGATGGCCATGCGCAACGACCGGCGCGGCACCACGACGTCGATGCCGTCGGCGGCGCCGGCCAGCGGCACATACCGGCGGCGTCGCGGCCACAGCTGCATGACCAGCAGCACCAGTCCGATGCCAGCGGCGACACCGAAAACCAGCCGGACCGACGGCGACGTCCAGGCGTGCGAGGTCAGATACGCCCACAGCCGGTCGTACGGCAGGATCCACCGCGGCCGGCCGAAGTTGGCGCGTACGACCTCGGTCGTCACCACCGCGCCCAAAGCCACCATCCCGATGCCGAGCACCAGCGCGAGCAGCCGGTTGACGATCCGCATCAGACCACCCGCGGCCCGGTCGTGGTGTCGTCCTCCAGCGCGGAGACGGTGATGTCCACCGTGCTCACCCGCAGGCCGGTCAGCGCGGTGACCCGCTCGGTGACGTGCTCGCGTACGCGCTCGGACACCGACCGGATGCCGCACGGCCACCGCACGCACATCTGCAGGTGTACGGACGCGCGGCCGGCGACGATCCGCGCGCTCGCGCGAGGCGGCGTGCCGATCCAGCCGAAGGACGCGCCGAGTACGCGCCGCGGCGGCCCGGACACCTCCGGAATCTCGGCCGCTGCGAAGGCCGCGATCCGCTCGACGACCCGGTCCTCGATGTCCAGCGAACCGCGTTCCTCGGCCGGAGCGACGGCGGTCATCGCGGCCGCCGGCCGCCGCCGAGATAGCTGGAGATGTCGATGTGGCCGTCCAGGATCATCCCGACGCCGAGGCCGACCGCGCCGAAGACGATCGCCGCGAGAAAGCCGAAAAAGCCGCCGACCGCGGTGGCGACCGCCACCAGCAGACCAGCGAACAACCCAATCGTGGCGCGTGACATACGCATTCCTCTCACCGGACGCGCGGGTGGAAACGTCGTTGGATCCGCCGGTTGACCCAGCCGGCGATGCCGAGATACCAGCGGTCGCGATACGCCGTGGTCACCGCCGGTCCGGCACGGAAAGCCTCGACGCCGGCCGCGAAAATCGCCGGGTCGCCGCCCCGGTCCGGATGATTTTCCTTGACGAACTCACGAAAAGCGCGCCGCCGCCGCGCCTCGGCGGTCATGCCGCCACCACGTCGTCGACCGCCACGTCCACCGGCACGTCGCCGATGACATCGCGTACGACCAGACGGACCGCCGCCGACACGGCGAAAACCGACTGTCCAAAGTGGACGGCGAGGCCGATGGTGACACCGTCCGGCCGCAGCCGTACGCCGTCGATCCGCCGGCCCGGCAGGTAGGTCGCGATGTCTCCGAACCGGCCACCGCGCAGTCCGGCGACGCCGGGACAGGCCAGCACGGCCTCCGCGACGGCGGACGCCAGCGCGCTGTGCGTCTCCGTGGCTGACACTGTCGTCGCCATCAGACGACCCTGGCCGGCTCCTCGGCGTCCGGCTCGTCGCCGGGGATGTGGATGTCGTTGACCGCGATGTTCACCTCGGTCACCTCCAGGCCGGTCATCCGCTCCACCGAGTCGATGACGTTGCGCCGGATCGCCGCCGCCAGGTCCGCGATCGACACGCCGTACTCGGCGACGATGTTCAGGTCGACCGCCGCCTGCCGCTCGCCGACCTCGACGGACACGCCGGCGGTCAGGCTCGGCCCGCCACCGCCGACCGGGATGCGCTCACGGAGTGCGCCGAGCGCGCGCCCCATCGAGCCGCCGAGGTCGTAGACGCCGGAGATCTCCCTGGTCGCGATGCCGGCGATCTTCTGGACGACGCCGTCGGCGATGATCGTGCGGCCCTCCGGGCCGGTCAGGCTCTCGATGGCACCGCCGGGTTTCAACGTGGGGGTCGACGGTGCGGTGGCCTTGCTGGCACCCGCGGACTCCGGCATGGCGGCGTTCCTTTCATCCAGTTTGTGGTGACCAGCTTATGTGAAACCAGTCACCCGTTGGCGACCAGCGGGGCCGGCAGCGCGATCGCCGCCGGCGCCTGGCCGGACGACACGAGCTTGAGCGTGCCGCTGGCCGTACGCAGGCCGGTGAGCACGCCGTTGGTGTCATAGCAGTACGTACCCGGATCGACCGGAGCGGCGATCGACGCGCTCACGACGTCGACGTCGAAGCAGGCGCCGGTCGCCGCGACCGAGTTGCCGGCCTGGCTGACCGAGATCGCGGTGGCCGGGCTGGCCAGCTGCTGCGGCCAGCTGGTGAAGACCTTGAGCAGCGTGAAGTCGTCGTCGGCCGGCGGTGACTGACCGGCCGCGGCGACCTGTGTGCAGCCCGGCGTGGCGCCACTCAGCGCGCACTTGTACGTGCCGGCGCCGGTGTGCACCAGCGAGATCACCTGCGTCGGACTGACGATGTCGAGCTTGTAGCCGTCCTGCGTACGCGCGATCGTGACGCTCTGCGCGGCCTGCGGCGGCGCTCCGCTCGGCGACGGACTGGCCGAGGTGTCGGCCGCCGGTTGCGCCTTGCCGTCGGTCAACGCGTACGTGGCGGTGAAGGTCAGCGCGGTGGCCTGCGCGGCCCTGGCGGCGAGCAGCTGGCGCGCCGGCAGCGGCGGCGGAGCGGAGCTCGCGGACGTGTCCGGCGCCGGCGGTGCGGACCCCGAGCAGCCGGCCAGAGTGGCGACCGCGGCCACGCCGGCCAGTGCACACAACGTCGTACGCATCTGTCCCAGTGTGTCAGCAGCCGGCCAAGATCCCGGTTAACCGTACGTCCGTGTTGGGTGAGGATGGGGCTATGGTCGCGGTGATCCTGGCGGTGTTGGCCGCCATCGCGTACGGCAGCTCCGACTTCGTCGCCGGGGTCGCGTCGCGACGCATGCACTACGCGCTGGTCGGCGTCTTCGGCCAAGTCAGTGCCGCTCTTATCACCGTCATCGTCTCGCTCATCGTCGGCGGATCTCCGACGATCGGCGCGATCCTCTGGGGAGGGCTCGGCGGACTCGGCGGCGCGCTCGGCAGCCTGGCGCTCTATCGCGGTCTGGCGCGCGCTCGGATCAGCGTCGTCGCACCGCTGTCCGGCGTGGTCGCGGCGGTGCTGCCGGCGTTGGTCGGCCTGGCGATCGGCGACCGGCCGGGCCCGGTCGCCGGCATCGGCCTGGTGCTGGCGCTGCCGGCGGTCTGGCTGGTGTCGGCCGCGAAGGACGAGCAGCCTGACCGGCCGTCCGGCGTACTCGATGGCCTGATGGCCGGCGTCGGCTTCGGCCTGCTCTTCATCGCGTTGCAGCAGGCCGGCAGCGGCTCCGGTTTGTGGCCGACGGCGGCCGAGCAGGTGTTGTCGGTGCCGCCGGCGTTGCTGTTCTATCTGGTCGCTAGGCGGCGGATCGTCGCCGCGACCGGCGCGCCGCCACCCGGTGACGTGCTGACCGTGCGTACGCTCGCCGGTCCTGCCGCGGTCGGAGTGCTCGGCGCGGTCGCGGTGATGACGTACTTCCTGGCGACCCACGTCGGCATGCTGACCGTCGTCGCCGTGCTGACCTCGCTCTATCCGGCCGCGACGATCGCGTTGGCGCGATTTGTCCTGTCCGAGCGGATCAGCCGGCAGCAGGGTGCCGGCCTGCTGCTGGCCGGGCTGGCCGTGGCCTTGATCACGGCGGGATAAGGCTTCACGCGCCGGCCCCCGTACGCCACAAAACTTCGCGAGCCTGATCACACCGGCGGTTATCTGAATTGTGGACCGGCCCCCGCTCAACGGTAACCTTGCCCCGTCGATAACCGCCGAAACCGAGAGGACCACCCGTGGGACTCGTCGTGCAGAAATACGGCGGCTCCTCGGTCTCGAGCGCGGAACGGATCAAGCGAGTCGCCGAGCGCATCGTCGCTACGAAGAAGAACGGCGACGACGTCGTCGTGGTCGTCTCCGCGATGGGGGACACCACCGACGAGCTGCGCGATCTGGCCAACCAGGTGGCGCCCAACCCGCCAGGACGTGAGCTGGACATGCTGCTCACCGCCGGCGAGCGGATCTCCATGGCGTTGCTGGCGATGGCCATCCACTCGCTCGGATCCAAGGCGCGCTCGTTCACCGGGTCGCAGGCCGGCGTACTGACCACCTCCAAGCACGGCAAGGCGCGGATCATCGACATCACGCCGGGGCGGATCACCTCCGCGTTGTCCTCCGGTGCGATCGCCATCGTGGCTGGCTTCCAGGGCGTCGCGCAGGACACCAAGGACATCACCACGCTCGGTCGCGGCGGCTCCGACACCACCGCGGTCGCGCTCGCGGCCGCGCTGAACGCCGACGTTTGCGAGATCTACACGGACGTCGACGGTGTCTACTCCGCCGACCCGAGGATCGTGCAGAACGCGCGTCATCTGCCCGAGGTCACGTACGAGGAGATGCTGGAGCTGGCCGCGTGCGGTGCCAAGGTGCTGCACCTGCCGTCGGTGGAGTACGCGCGCCGCAACCAGATCCCCGTCCACGTGCGCTCGTCGTACTCCGACAAACCGGGCACCATGGTGACCGGCTCGATTGAGGACCTGAGCATGGAAAAGGCAGTCATCGTCGGCGTCGCCCACGACCGCAGCGAAGGCAAGATCACCGTCGTCGGCGTGCCGGACCGGCCCGGTGTCGCCGCGCGGATCTTCGAGGTCGTCGCCGACGCCGAGATCAACCTCGACATGATCGTGCAGAACGTCTCGTCCGCCGACACCTTCCGCACGGACGTGTCCTTCACGCTGCCGAAGGCGGACGCGCCGGCCGCCACCGCGGCGCTGGAGACGCTGCAGGACGAGCTCGGCTTCACACATCTGATCTACGACGAAAACGTCGGCAAGGTGTCACTGGTCGGTGCCGGCATGCGGTCGCAGCCAGGTGTGTCGGCCAGGTTCTTCAGCGCGCTGGCCGCCGCCGGCATCAACATCGAGATCATCTCGACCTCGGAGATCCGTATCTCGGTGGTCGTACGCTCCGAGGACCTGGACGCCGCCGTACACGCCGTGCACGAGGCCTTCGAGCTGTCCGGCGACGAGGAAGCCACCGTCTACGCAGGGACCGGCCGATGAGCGAGCGCAAACCAACCCTGGCCGTCGTCGGCGCCACCGGAGCGGTCGGCACCGTGATGCTGTCGATCCTGTCCGAGCGCGCCGACATCTGGGGCGAGATCCGGCTGCTGGCCTCGAAAAGGTCGGCCGGCAAGCGGCTGACCGTACGCGGCGAGGAAGTCGTCGTGCAGGAGCTGACCGCCGAGGCGTTCAACGGCGTCGACGTCGCGATGTTCGACGTGCCGGACGAGATTTCGGCGCAGTGGGCGCCGGTCGCGGCCGCCGCCGGTGCCGTCGCGGTCGACAACTCCGGCGCCTTCCGGATGGATCCCGACGTGCCGCTGGTCGTCCCGGAGGTCAACGCCGCCGCCGCGCGCGTACGTCCGCGGGGCATCATCGCCAACCCCAACTGCACGACCCTGACGATGATGGACGCGATGGGTGCGCTGCACGCGCGCTTCACACTGACCGAGTTGGTCGTCGCGTCCTACCAGGCCGCCTCCGGCGCTGGCCAGGCCGGCGTCGACCGGCTCTACGACGAGCTCGCCGTGGTCGGCGGCCGGCGCGATCTCGGCGTACGCGCCGGGGACGTACGCGCCGCGCTGGCCGACAAACTCGGCGACGCGCCGTCGCCTTTCCCCGCACCGCTGGCGTTGAACGTGGTGCCGTGGGCAGGGTCGCTGAAGGACGACGGCTGGGCCTCCGAGGAGATCAAGGTCCGCAACGAGTCGCGGAAAATCCTCGGCATTTCCGACCTGAAGGTGTCCGCCACCTGCGTACGCGTGCCGGTGGTGACGACCCACTCGTTGGCCGTACACGCGACTTTTGCTTCGCCTGTCACGGTTTCCGAGGCGCGCGAGGTGCTGTCCGCGGCGCCGAACGTGGTTGTCATCGACGAGCCGGCTTCGCTGCAGTTTCCCACGCCGGCCGACGCCGTCGGCGCCGATCCGACGTTCGTCGGCCGGGTACGCCAGGCGCTCGACTTTCCGAACACGCTGGATCTGTTTGTCTGTGGCGACAATCTGCGCAAGGGGGCCGCGCTCAACACGGCTCACATCGCCGAGCTGGTCGCCGCCGAACTCACCGCGTAGCATTTTTTGCCGCTCCAAAACCGTCCCGTCGCGCCGTACGATGCGCTTCGGAAGCTGACATTCGCGGACCTTGTCGTGGCCAACGTGGCCAACGCCGTCGGCGTTTACCTTCAACTCGCTCGAAAACCGCTTCGGCGGAAAGGCCGCTATCACGCGCTTGGCGGGATCCACGCGGTTGACCGAACGGACCGCCGGACAACACAGGTCACTGTCTGCCGAAACGATGACGGCTGTGTCGTATCGATCGAGCGCCGCGTCCTCGACCAACGCAACCGCGATGCTGACGTTCGTCCCCTTTTCTTCGTAACTCGTCCAGCACGCTCGACAGTTCCGACACACCATCTGCTTCTCCTGGAAGCGACCATCGACAATCCGCACGAGGGGGCAATGCTCGACAAGAGCTTTCAGGTAATGAAGCTGACGGAGCTCAGCAGACGGGCTACACATCGTTATCGTGGACATCTCGAGGCGGGTCTGTCGACGCGGAAATGGCTTGCGTGTGGGTTGCTGTGACCGCGTATGGTGGGCGGCGACTTCGTAAGGACGAGACACTGATCGGGAGGTGGACGCTGTGCCGGTGCGAAAACTGACGCGTCAGCGGCGCGTTCTGCTCGGTTGCTGTCCAGAGCGGCTGAGGCTGCGCGGATTCCGGCGCACCTCGCTGCCGGCCGGTCAGTGGCGCCGCCGGCCGGCTCGCTAGAAAACTCGTCCTTATCCTCCGATAGCTCAGCGGCCAGAGCCGCGGTTTCATAAGCCGTGTGCGCAGGTTCGAGTCCTGCTCGGGGGACACCCAACATTGGAGCGAAAAATGTCCTATCACGTGCTCGGCGGCACGAAGGCGCCGGTGTGGATGTGGGCTGATCCGGCCACCGTCGAATCGCAGGCTTTGGACCAGCTGCGCAACATCGCGTCGCTGCCGTGGACTCACGGCGTACGCGTGATGCCAGATGTGCATCTCGGCAAGGGAGCGACGGTCGGCAGTGTCATCGCGATGGCCGACGCCGTGGCGCCGGCAGCGGTCGGGGTCGACATCGGTTGTGGCATGACGGCCGTACGCACGTCGTTGACCGCCGAGGATTTGCCTGACGATCTGCGAAAACTGCGGACGGCCATCGAGAAGAACATCCCGGTCGGGTTCAACGCGCACAAGAATCCGGTCGATCCGAACAGGCTGCGCGACAAGCACGGCAAGCTGCTCGTACGTTCCCGTGGCTGGACCGATTTCTGGAAGCGGTTCGACGGTTTGCGCGGTGGCGTCGAGAAACTTCGCACGCGCGCGCAGTCGCAGCTTGGATCTTTGGGCGGTGGCAACCATTTCCTGGAGCTGTGCGTGGAGCAGGACGGCGCGGACGCCGGCCGGGTCTGGCTGATGTTGCACTCGGGTTCGCGCAACATCGGCAAGGAACTGGCCGAGCGGCACATGTCGGTGGCCCGCAAGCTGCCGCACAATGCCGACCTGCCAGACCGCGACCTCGCGGTTTTCCTTGCCGGCTCAGCGGAAATGGACGCCTACCGCAACGATCTGTTCTGGGCTCAGGACTATGCCCGGCGCAACCGGGACGTCATGATGGCCCTGTTCCAGATCGCGGTGGCGGGCGCGCTGCCGCGGGTCGCCTTCGACGAGCCGATTTCCTGTCACCACAACTATGTGGCGCGGGAGCGGATCGACGACGTGGAGATGCTCGTCACCCGGAAGGGGGCGATCCGGGCCGGCGCCGGCGATCTCGGCATCATTCCCGGGTCGATGGGGACCGGCAGCTACATCGTGCGCGGCCTCGGCAGCCTCGACTCCTACGAGTCGGCGTCGCACGGCGCCGGCCGGCGGATGAGTCGCAACGCGGCGCGGAGGGCCTTCACCACCGACGATCTGGCCGAGCAGACCGCCGGGGTGGAGTGCCGGAAGGACCGCGGCGTGGTCGACGAGATTCCCGGTGCGTACAAGGACATCGAGGAGGTCATCTCGGCGCAGCGCGACCTCGTCGAGGTGGTGGCCAGGATCAAGCAGGTCATCTGCGTCAAGGGCTGACACCGAAATCGGTGACTTCCCCGATGCGGACCGGCTGACGGCGCGTCAGGATGGGTGTCGTGCGTACCATCCTGAACGTCATCTGGCTGCTGCTGTGCGGCATCTGGATGGCCATCGGCTATTGCATCGCCGGCGTGATCTGCTGCGTCCTGATCGTGACGATCCCGTTTGGCATCGCCTCGTTCCGGATCGCCGGCTATGCGTTGTGGCCGTTCGGACACAAGATCGTCGACAAGCCGAGCGCGGGCATCATGTCCGTGCTCGGCAACGTCATCTGGATCGTCGTCGCCGGCTGGTGGCTCGCCATCGGCCACATCATGACCGGCATCGCCCTGTGCGTCACGGTGATCGGCATCCCGCTCGGGATCGCCAACTTCAAGCTGATCCCGGTCTCGCTGGTGCCGCTCGGCAAGGACATCGTCGAGGTCTGACCGACGTGAGGGTGACGTTTGACGGTCGCCACGCGGCAAGTGACCGCCAAAGCGTCACCCTCGCGGTGGTCAGGTCGGGGTGTCGACCTTGGTGGGGTTGAGTACGCGGGCCAGGAAGGTCTTGGTGCGCTCGTGCTGCGGGTTGCCGAGTACGTCGGCGGGCGGTCCCTGCTCGACCACCACACCGCCGTCCATGAATACCACCCGGTCGGCCACATCGCGAGCGAAGGACATCTCGTGCGTGACGACCATCATCGTCATGCCGTCGGTGGCGAGTTTTCGCATGACCGCAAGCACATCGCCGACCAGCTCGGGGTCAAGCGCCGAGGTCGGCTCGTCGAAAAGCATCAGCGCCGGCCCCATCGACAGCGAGCGAGCGATCGCCGCGCGCTGTTGCTGGCCGCCGGAAAGCTGCGCCGGATACGCGTGCACCTTGTCGGCAAGGCCGACGACGGTCAGGTTTTCCATCGCGATCCGCTCCGCCTCGGCGCGGTTGCGCCTGAGAACGCGGCGCTGCGCGATCGTCAGGTTGTTCAGCACCGACAGATGCGGAAACAGGTTGAACTGCTGAAAAACCATGCCGATCGAGCGGCGCAGCCGGTCGATGTCGGCGTTGGGGTCGGTCACTTCCGCGCCATTGACGAAAATCTTGCCGCTGGTTGGCTGCTCCAGCATGTTGACGCAGCGCAGCAGCGTCGACTTTCCTGAGCCGGACGGTCCGATCACACAGACGACCTCGCCGCGGCGTACCGAGAAGTCGATGCCCTTGAGCACCTCCAACTGGCCGAAATACTTGTGCAGCTCACGGATCTCGATCGCGACATCGGCGTCGGTCGTCGCAGTCGGCTCGGTTTTCTTGGTCAGTTCGGCCATTTTCTCACCGTGCCTTCTGATAGCGGCGCTCGAGGCGCTGGACGAGCTGTGACAGCGGCAGGCAGATGATCAGGTAACACAGACCGGCGATCACCAACGGCGTGGGGTTGACGTTGGCGTTGGTCTGGTCGGAGCCGAATTTCGTCAGTTCGATGCTGCTTGCCGTCACGCCGAGCACGTACGCCAGCGAGGAGTCCTTGACCAGCAGGATGATCTCGTTGGTCAGCGGCGGGATCACGATCCGGAAGGCCTGCGGCAACACGATGGAAAACATCGCGCGCGGGCCGGACATGCCCAGCGACCGTGCGGCTTCTGTCTGTCCTTTCGGCACCGCCTGGATGCCGGCGCGGATGGTCTCCGACATGTACGCCGCGGCCGGCATGCCGAGACCGATCGCGACGTTGCCGTAGACGCCGCCGGCGATCTGATAGCCGGGGAAGGCGGTCGGAATCGCGTACGCCACCATGAAAAGCCACAGCAACGCCGGCAGGCCGCGGAAGATCTCCACGTAGACGGTGCCGACCCACCGGTACGGCGCGACCGGCGACAGCCGCATCAGCGCGATCAGCAACCCCAGTGTCAGGCCGAAAACGAACGCCAGCACGGTGAAAAGCGCGGTGTTGACCAACGCGACGGTGATGATCTGTGGGAACAGCCTGGCGGCGATGTCCAGCCGGAAGAAGCTGTCCGCCAACTGCTTCCAGTTCGCGCTGAACAGCAGCGCCAGCACGATGACGACGAAGATCGCGTACTGGATCCCCAGCGAGGTCCGCCGGCGCTGGGTACGCGTCAGCGTGAACGAGGCCATCCGGTCTCCTGTTTCTCGGCAGAACACAAAAGGAACGACAAAAGAAAACGTCCCGGCCGGAAAGCTCCGGCCGGGACGGGAAAACCGCTAGGCGCTGCCCTCCGGCGGCGTCTGGCCCTGGGTGACCAGCGGGTTCGGCGGCGTCAGGTGCATCCACTTGGTGTAGAGCTTGGCGTACGAGCCGTCTTTCAGGCTGGTGCTGATGACGTCGTTGATGGTCGACAGGAGCTTCGGGTTCATCCCCTTGCCGACGGCGTAACCGTACTGCTCGTTGGTGGGAAACTTCGCGGCGATGCTGAAGCCCTTTTCCTTCTCCACCAGTACGGTCCAGATCGGCAGGTCCTCCATGCCGCCCTGCGCCTGGCCGGTGGCGATGGCCTGCTGCATGGATGTGGTGTCCTGGTATTCGACCACCTCGTAGCCATACTTGGCGGCGTTGTCACGCGCGTACTGCAGGCCGGTCGTGGCCGTCTCGCCACCGATCTTCTTTCCCTTGAAGTCGGCCAAGGTCTTGTACGGCGAGCCCGCCTTCACCAACAGCGACTGGGTGTTGTCGAAGTACGGCACGGAGAAGTCCATGACCTTCTGCCGCACCTTGGTGATCGTCATGCCGGCCGCGGCCACGTCACACTTGCGGGTCTTGAGGTCCTGGCCGGACTTGATCCCCTCGAACGGGGTGTCGATGATCTCCTGGGTCAGGTTGAGCTTCTTGGCGACCAGATCCATCAGGTCGACGTCGAAGCCCTCGATCTTGCCCGCCGTGTTGCGCTCCTGGAACGGCGCGAACGGCAGGTGCGTACAGACCGTCAGGGTCCCGGCCTTCACCAGGGACAGACCGTCGGACGACGTGGCCGGTGCCTCGCTTTTCACGCAGGCACTCGCACCAACCGCGAGTGCGAGGACACCGATCAGTCCGCCGACGCGTCGAAGCGTCCGCACCGACGCCACCTCCCAACTTTCCGCGGCGGCCGAGCACCGCCGTCCGGCGACCATCGTCGCAGAGATTCGGTTTCCGCGCTGTTAACCTGCATATTTTGCGGTGTGACGGTGTGATTACGCCGGTGGGGCCGTACCGATCCATTTCTTGTAAATCGCCGCATAAGTGCCATCGGCCTTGGCCGTGGTGATGACATCGTTGACAACGCTAAGGAGTTTCGGGTTGGCGCCACGCGCCAGCGCGATGCCGTACTGCTGGCCGGTGGTGAACGTCGACGCGATCCGGTAGCCGGTGTTGTGCTTGACGAAGTCGGTCCAGACCGAGAGGTCGTGGACGGCTCCGTCGATCTGGCCGGTCGCGAGCGCCTGCTGCATGGCCGCCACGTCCTGGTATTCGACGGTGCTGTAGCCGTCGGCCTTCTCGTGCGCCTTGGCATAGTCGAGACCGGTCGTGCCGCTCTGCGCGCCGACCTTCTTGCCGCGCAGGTCGGTCAGCTGGTGGTACGGCGTGGTCGCCTTGACCATCAGGCCCTGCGCGTCGTCGAAGTAGGGCACCGAGAAGTCCAGCACCGCCTTGCGCTCCGGCGTGATGGTGATGCCGGTCGCGGCCAGGTCGCACTTACCGGTGCGCAGGTCGGCGCCGGTCCGGATGCCCTCGAACGGCGTGTCGATGAACGTCGGCTGCACGTTCAGCTTCTTGGCGAACAGGCCGACCAGGTCGATGTCGAACCCGACGAACTTGCCGCTCGCGTCCTTGGACTCGAACGGCGGCGCCGGCAGGTGCGTACACGCCGTCAGGGTGCCGGCTTTGACCAGCTTCACCCCGTTGCCGAGCGTCGCTCCGGCAGTGGTCTTGGTGCACGCGGCGATGGCCAGCGCGGCTGTGCCAATCGCCAGCAGGCGGACGAATCTGCGGGTCACCGGCTCCTCCAACGTTGAAACCAGATACGCATAGTCGCAGCTGGCCGGCCGCGGCCATCGGCCGGCCCATCGACTATGCGAAGGAAGTATGACCGATATGCGCGGCTTGGGCGCGGCCGATCACGCCTTGTCCATAAGACTGAACCCTTAGTGGCCGTTCGGGTGAGTGGCGGCCGCGTCGAGGGGGGATGGGGAAATGAACGCGCGGAGGTTTCTGCATCGCTGTCCGCAACAACCAGGTGGCTGGATGATGATCGTCACCGCGCCGTCGGTCGAGGCCGAGACCGGTACGCACGTCCAGCTCGACGGCCTGTGTGCGGACTGCGGGTCGGCGTGGCCGTGTGAGCGGTCGGACGTGTCGGCGTACCAGTTTCCGATGCCGGTCCGGCTGCTGGAGGCCGTCTGATGCCGGTCGCCGCGCCATCCCGGACCCTGTTCACCGTGCTCGGCCGCCACGAGCGGCACCGCGAGTGGCCGCGCCGCGAGCCGGTGGCGCCGGTCGCACCGGCTCGCTATCGCCTCGTCGCCATCCGTACGGCCACCGGCCGCATCCTGGTCAAGCGCCCTCGCTAGGGAGCTTTGGTCCCGAGGCCGGTCGCCGTTTCCGAGGGGCGACAGTCGAGCCGCTGTTACATCCCTCCGACCGAGGCCGCCCTGCCGGCACGGCGAAACTGCCCACGTCGCGCCGCCACGCCGAGCGGCTCCGCCGCACGCAAACCGGTCACCAGACTTGGTTCCCAGTTTCGTCACCATGAGTTCCTGCGACCAGGGAAAACGCTACCGAGTGCCGAGCAAGTGTGACGGCGGCTATCGTGGACCACTGTCGAGTATGCCGCTAACGATGGCGTCGACTTGGTCTCGTGGCCGGGCCATGTTCCGGGCTTCGTACACGCTGTCGAGGGCCGCAGCTTCAGTGTCGGCCGCGACTGCGTGGTAGCTGGCCGCAAAGGCGCGTGCGCGTCGCGCGTATCCGACTCCGGCGGCATCGTCGCCGGCTTCAGCCGCGTTGTCGCTGTGCGCTTCTGCGTCTAGCCATTGCTCCCGGAGCCATGCCCGGAGTGGTGTCTCGCCGTACTGGCCTGTTCGCAACGCCGTCAGGACAGCTTCCGCTCCGGACTGATCCGGCGCCACTGGGAAAGGCCTTCCATCAGCAGCGATGACGATTCCGGCGGCCATGCAGCGCTTGGCCATGCGTGCCGGGAGGGCTTTCTGTAGTTGCTGGGGCATCCATACTGTCCACGCAACGCTGTTCGTTCGCCAATCCGGCGGCCGCACTCGGAAATGCGATCGAGCCTCATTCAGGGAGTCGCGCGCTTCGGCCATCCTGTTCTCGGCATCTCGGCATCTCGGCTCCGCCGGTCCGGCATCCACTGCGAACCCTTCCATGTGCGCCGGAAGGTCCTGCTCTCCGGGCAATATCGGCATGTCGAGACCGAAGACTAGCTACCGCGCGAAACGCCTTTAGGTCAGACGACCGTGACTGGCGTGCCATTCGTTCGCGCTAAGGCGACGACATCGGCCGTTCCACCGAATCCGCGCGCCGGTTGGCCATCCCAACCGGCCAACAACCGGTCAGATGATGAGTAGAGCGTCGTACGCAGGCAATGAACTGGACGGAAGACTCTCTCGATATTTGTCGGCTGGAACGATCACCTCCAACTGGCCGTCTGTGATCAGCCGTTGGACATTCATTGAGCCTCTTATCGCCGATGAGTGGCCTATCAACGTCCTTCCATAGTCTCGTACTGCCCATACAACCCGATCTACGATGACGACCCTCCGTGACTCGACGATAACTCATCGGCTGGGCGGAAAACCATACTTGGCGACCGTCACGCACGGCGGACGACGTTCTCGCCGGTCTGTCAGGCGTACGCCGCGTCGTCGAGAAGCGTGGCGGGCACAAACATCATTACTCGCTTACGCTTGGGCCTCGCTGCCGGGAGTCTGGTGTACGACGCCGCGCAGCGTATGACAAAACCGCCTATGCGGTGAAGAGCAGGAACGCCTTGGTGAGCGTCTGGTAGACGCCGTACGCGAGCAGGATGCTCACCAGGACCCAGCCGATCGCGACGCGGACCTTCATGTTCATGCCGTGGCCCCTTCGGTGGTGGCGCTCTTCGGCTCGTGGAAGCGCTCGGCGACCGGGCGGATCAGCAGGTTGGCGACGAAGCCAACCAGCAGGATGGCGATCATGGTGAACAGCGCCGGCTGATACGCGCTGGCCGTCAGTGTGCCGGGCTTTCCTTGTGCGTCAAGGAAACCGTTCACGATCAGCGGGCCGGCGATGCCGGCGGCCGACCACGCGGTGAGCAGCCGGCCGTGGATCGCGCCGACCTGGTAGGTGCCGAACAGGTCACGCAGATACGCCGGCACCGTCGAGAAACCGCCACCGTAGAACGACAGGATCAGCGCGGTGATGAGGACGAACAGCGCGGTGTGCAGGTGGCCGGCGAAGGCGAGCACGAGATAGAGGACGATGCCGACGCCGAGATAGATCATGTACATCGGCTTGCGGCCGATCAGGTCCGAGGTGGTCGACCAGAGGATCCGGCCACCCATGTTGGCGATCGAGAGCAGGCCGACGAAACCGGTCGCCGCGGCCGCCGCGACGGTGGAAACGCCGTTGTCACCACGGAAAAAGTCCTGGATCATCGGCGCGGCCTGTTCCAGGATGCCGATGCCGGCGGTGACGTTGCAGAAAAGCACCAGCCAGAGGAAATAGAACTGTGGCGTCCTGATCGCATTCGCCGCCGACACGTCCGCCTTTGACACCAACGGTTTCGCGGTCTCGGCCGCCGGGTCGAAGCCGGCCGGCTTCCAGTTGTCGGCCGGCACTTTGACGGTGAAAACGCCATACATCATCACGATGAAATAGACGATGCCGAGCGTGACGAAAAGCAGCGCCACGGCCGATCCGCTGGCCACCGACTTCGGGTCGGACGGCACGTACGCCGGGTCGTACAGGCTCATCAGCTGCGTCGAGAGCGGGCTGGCGATCAGCGCGCCGCCGCCGAATCCCATGATGGCAAGGCCGGTGGCCAGTCCCGGCCGGTCCGGAAACCACTTGATCAGGGTGGAAACCGGCGAGATGTAACCGATCCCGAGGCCGATGCCGCCGATGAAGCCATAGCCGAGATAGATCAGCCAGAGCTGTTTGGTCGCGATGCCGAGCGCGCCGACCAGGAAGCCGGCGGCCCAGAAGCACGCGGCGGTGAACATCGCCTTACGCGGGCCGTTGCGGTCGACCCAGGTGCCGGCGACGGCGGCCGACAGCCCGAGCATCACGATCGCGATGGAGAAGACGATGCCGACCGAGGTCTGGTCGGCGCCGAGGTGTTTGACCAGCGCGGTCTTGTAAACACTGGTGGCGTACGCCTGGCCGATGCACAGGTGGACAGCGAGTGCGGCCGGCGGGATCAGCCAGCGGCTGAACTCCGGCCCGGCGATCGTCCGCTCGCGGGAGAGAAAGCTGGTCACTACCCACCTCCGGTACGGCCGGAAAGCAGTATGAAGTATGCAACGACGTTCCTACCACAGATCGGCCGCTGCCGCGCAACACTACTGTTGAACGAAATTGTTTACCAACAGGCTCTTACGACGCTCCGAATGCTTTCAGAATCTCGGCCGCGGCCAGGCTTGGCGTGAGGTCGCCGGCGCGCACCTGTTTCTCCAGGTCTGGCACGAGAAGGCGTACGTCCGGATGGTGGCGCAGCCGGTCCTCGATCCGGTCACGCACGATCGCCCAGGTCCAGTCCACCTGCTGGCGCCGGCGTTTTTCCGCCAGTTCTCCGGTTTCGACGCCGATCCTGTGGTGTTTGTCCACCTCGGCCCACAATTCCGGCAGGCCGGCGCCGGTGAGACCGCTGCAGGTCAACGCCGGCGGCTGCCAGCTGGCGTCCGGTTGTTGCAGCAACCGCAACGCGACGGCGAGCTCGCGCGCCGCCTTCCTTGCCTCCTTTTCGTGCTCGCCATCGGCTTTGTTGACCGCGATGATGTCGGCGATCTCCAGCACGCCGCGCTTGATCCCCTGCAGCTGGTCGCCGGTCCTGGCCAGCGTGAGGTAGAGAAAACAGTCCACCATGCCGGCGACGGTGATCTCCGACTGCCCGACGCCGACGGTCTCGACGAGTACGACGTCATAGCCGGCCGCCTCGACCAGCACGATCGACTCTCTGGTCGCGGTCGCGACGCCGCCGAGCGTGCCGGAGGTCGGCGACGGGCGTACGAACGCGTGTGGATCCACCGAAAGGCGGGTCATCCGCGTCTTGTCGCCGAGGATGCTGCCGCCGGACCGGCTCGACGACGGGTCGACGGCCAGCACCGCGACCCGGTGTCCGTCGCCGGTCAGCCGGGTGCCGAGCGCGTCGATGAAGGTCGATTTTCCTACACCTGGCACGCCGCTGATGCCGACGCGGTGAGCGCCGCCGGCCGCCGGCATCAGCTCGACCAGCAGCTCCTGCGCCTGCCTGCGATGCTCGGGATGCCGTGACTCGACCAAAGTGATGGCCCTGGCCAGGTGCGTACGCGAGCCGCCGCGCACCTTTTCGGCGTACTCCTGGACATCGACGGCCCGCGCCATGACTCAGTGGTGGCCGAGACTGTCGGCCAGGTCGTCGAGCAGCTTGCCGGCCGCGTCGGCGATCACCGTCCCCGGCGGGAAAATCGCCGCGGCGCCGGCCTCGCGCAGCTTTTCATGGTCCTGCGGCGGGATCACGCCACCGACCACGATCAGGATGTCGGAGCGCTCGAGTTTGTCGAGCTCTTCGCGCAAAGCCGGCACGAGAGTGAGGTGACCGGCGGCAAGCGAGCTGACGCCGACGATGTGCACGTCCGCCTCGGCCGCCTGCATGGCGACCTCGGCCGGCGTCTGGAAAAGCGGACCGACGTCGACGTCGAAACCGAGGTCGGCGAAGGCGGTGGCGATCACCTTCTGGCCGCGGTCGTGGCCGTCCTGCCCCATCTTCGCCACCAGGATCCGCGGCCGGCGGCCTTCCTCCGCCTCGAAAGCCTCGACCTTCTCGCGTACCGCCTCCACGTTCGCCACCTTGCCAACCTCGTCGCGATAGACGCCGGAGATCGTCCGGATCTGACCGGAATGCCGTCCGTAGACCTTCTCCATCGCGTCGGAGATCTCGCCGACGGTCGCCATCGCGCGCGCCGCGTCGATCGCCGCCGACAGCAGGTTTTCCTTGGTTTCGGCGGCTTTCGTCAGCCGGTCGAGCGCGGCCCGTACGCTCCGGTCGTCGCGCTCCTCGCGCAGCTGGCGCAGTTTTTCCACCTGTTGACGGCGTACCGAGGTGTTGTCGACCTTGAGGACCTCGATCTCCTCGTCCTTGTCGACGCGGTATTTGTTCACGCCGATCACCGGCTGGCGGCCGGAGTCGATGCGTGCCTGGGTACGCGCCGCCGCCTCCTCGATGCGCAGTTTCGAGATCCCCGCCTCGATCGCGGCGGCCATGCCACCGGCCTGCTCGACCTCGGTGATGTGGTCCCAGGCTCGGCGCGCGAGGTCGTAGGTGAGCCGTTCGACGTACGCGCTGCCGCCCCACGGGTCGATGACCCTGGTCGTGCCCGACTCCTGCTGCAACAGCAGCTGTGTGTTTCGGGCGATACGCGCGGAAAAGTCGGTCGGCAGTGCCAGTGCCTCGTCCAGAGCGTTGGTGTGCAACGACTGCGTGTGCCCCTGCGTCGCGGCCATCGCCTCGACGCAGGTGCGTACGACGTTGTTGTAGACGTCCTGCGCGGTCAGCGACCAGCCGGAGGTCTGGCAGTGCGTACGCAGGCTCAGCGACTTGTCGCTCCGCGGCTCGAACTGCCTGACCAGCTTGGCCCACAGCAGCCGGGCCGCGCGCATTTTCGCGACCTCCATGAAGAAGTTCATCCCGATGGCCCAGAAAAACGACAGCCGCGGCGCGAACGCGTCGATGCTCAGGCCGCCGTCGAGGCCGGCGCGGATGTATTCGACGCCGTCGGCCAGCGTGTAGGCGAGCTCCAGGTCGGCGGTCGCGCCGGCCTCCTGCATGTGGTAGCCGGAGATGGAGATCGAGTTGAACCGCGGCATTTTCTGCGACGTGTACGAGAAAATGTCGGAGATGATCCGCATCGAGTGCTGCGGCGGATAGATGTAGGTGTTGCGGACCATGAACTCCTTGAGGATGTCGTTCTGGATGGTCCCGGACAGTTTCTCCGGCGGCACACCCTGCTCCTCGGCGGCCACGACGTACAAAGCGAGGACCGGCAGGACGGCACCGTTCATGGTCATCGACACGCTCATCCGGTCGAGTGGAATGCCGTCGAAGAGCTGCCGCATGTCATAGATCGAGTCGATCGCCACGCCGGCCATGCCGACGTCGCCGGCCACCCGCGGATGGTCGGAGTCATAGCCGCGGTGCGTCGGCAGGTCGAAGGCGATCGACAGGCCTTTCTGGCCGGCGGCCAGATTGCGGCGATAGAAGGCGTTGGACTCCTGTGCGGTGGAAAATCCGGCATACTGGCGGATCGTCCACGGCTGGTTGACGTACATCGTCGGGTAGGGCCCGCGCAGATACGGCACGATTCCCGGATAGGTCCGCAGGAAATCCAGGCCGGCCAGGTCGTCGCCGGTGTAGACGGGTCGCACGCCGATGCCTTCCGGCGTCTCCCAGACCAGCGCGTCCGGTCCCTTGCCGGTCTCGGCCTGGACGGCCGCCTGCCACCGCTCGGTGTTGCCGTCGGTGATCGGCTCGCCGAGGTCGACGGTGGTGAAGTCCGGGATCATGCCAGCACCTCCATGAGGCTGGTGAGGACCTCGATCGCGTTGCAGTCGGCGAAAATCCGCTGGTCGGCGCCGTACGACCGGCGGCCGGCGACCAGCACCCGCTCGGCACCCGCCGCGCGCAGGGCCTTGACGGTTTCTTCGGCCCGCTCGACATAGACCTCGTCCGACGAGCAGACGCAGGCGATCTTCGCGCCGCTGCCGGCAAAATCCTCCGGCGGTCCGGCGACCGGCTCGATGCCGCCGGCCTGGAGCAGGTTGGCCGCGAAGGTCGACCGCGCGGTGTGTACGGCCACCTTGTCCAGCGTCGCCAGGAAAACCTTCGGCCGTTCACCGGTTTTCTCCAGCACGGCATCACTGCGGTCGCGCAGCCGCTCGAAGTCCTCGGCGTAGCGGATCCGTGGCAGGCCACCGGTTTCGGTCGTCGGTGCGGCCGGCCGTACGACCGGTTTCTCGGCCAGGTGCGGAAACTCGCTCACTCCGGTGATCGGCTGCCGGCGGTGCGCGATGTCGTCACGCCGTCTTTCCTGTGTCGCCGCGATTTTCTCGGCGGCGAGCCGCAGAGCGGCCGGCAGACCACCGGCCTTTTCCAGCTCCTGGAAGAACGTCCAGCCGGCTCGCGCCAGGTCGTCGGTGAGCCGTTCGACATACCAGGAACCGCCGGACGGGTCGATCACGCGTGCCACGTGCGACTCGGCCATCAGCAACGCGTGGGTGTTCCGCGCGATCCGGCGCGCGAACGCGTCGGGCAGGCCGAGCGCCGCGTCGAACGGCAACACCGTGATCGCCTCGGCGCCACCGATGCCGGCGCCGAAACAGGCCAGCGTCGTACGCAGCATGTTGACCCACGGATCGCGCCGCGTCATCATCGCCGCCGAGGTCACCGCGTGCTGATGCTGAGCGCCGGACGAGCCACCGCTCACATCCGCGACACGAGACCAAAGCCGGCGAGCGGCGCGCAGTTTTGCGATGGTCAGGAACTGATCCGCGGTCGCCGCGTAGCGGAATTCCAGCTGCCGCAAGGCATCGTCGATGCTCAGACCGGCGTCGGTCAGCGCGCGGAGATACGCAACACCGGTCGCGATCGTGACGCCGAGTTCCTGCGCCTCGGACGCGCCGGCCTCGTGATACGGAGTGCCGTCCACGACGACCGCGCGCAGCTGCGGAAAGTCGGCCACACAGCGTTTTGCCAGTCGTACGGCCACATCCAGGTCCTGCACACGGCCGGTGCGCGCCCGCAGACCGATCGGATCGGCGCCGAGGTTGCCGCGCGCCGCACTGGCCGGCACCGACTTTTCCTCATACAGCTCGAACATCGCGGCCGCCGAGGCCTCGGCCTGCTCGCCAGCGTCCAAAACGACCGGCGCGAGATCGAGATATACCTCGGAAAGCACGGCCGGCAGGTGCTCCGGCGCGATGCCGGCGAGCCACAGCGAGGTGACGCCGTTTTCCAGGTCGGCGAGGACCGCGGCCGGATCGGGCCGCGCGTGCCGCTGCCGCACGTCCCAGCCGTCCGGCACGGCGCCCTGCGGGCGGCTGCCACGCACGTACGGCGAAAGGCCGGGCAGACCGATGTCGCCGACGGAGTCGTCGATCGTGTAGAGCGGCCGCAGCTCGATGCCGTCGTACGTGTGGCTGACCAGCGCGTCCGGCGTCAGACCGGCCTTGCCGACCACCTTCTCCACCAGCGCGCGCCAGTCGTCCCTGCTGGCCGGCGGGAAGTCCGCGGCGAGCGTCAGGGGTTTCTCGGACGCCGTCATAACCGGATCGTAGGGAGGGTTGGCGGTGTTCCGCTCTCCTGAACGATATGAGATTCGTCCCTGCCCGCCTACGGAATCGCTTCAGACGAATATCGGTCGACAGTCGTGTCGTACGGCAGGATCATTCCCCGCGATGACAAGAACTGACCTGCCTGAAGGCGCGCTCGACGAGCGCAACGTGCTGCTGACGATGCTCAACTACGTACGCGCGACCGTGCGCGCGAAGTGCGAGGACGTGTCCGCCGACAACGCCAAGCTGGTGCAGCTGCCCGGCTCGCCGCTGATGACGCTGTCCGGTCTGGTCAACCACGTACGCTGGGTCGAGCACAGCTGGATCGAGAACCGGTTCTTCGGTGAGCCGGACCGCGGTCCGTGGACCGACGAGGATCCGGATCGCGAGTTCCGCATCGCCGTCGACTATCCGATCACGCAGCTGCTCGACGAGTACGACGAGCAGAGCCGCCGCTTCGACGAGCGGCTGGCCGACGTGGACCTGGACACGCCGGCTCAGCTGCCGCTGCGCGACGGCAGGATCATGAACCTGCGGTGGATCCTGTTCCATCTGATCGAGGAGATCGCGCGGCACAACGGCCATCTCGACATCCTGCGCGAGATGGCCGACGGCTCAACCGGCGACTAGCACCCAGTCGTTGACGCGGAGCCGGTGACCGCGGAAGTCCAGATCGCGCTCCTCGACCAGCCGGAAGCCAAACCTGCGGCACAGCGCGTCGATCTGGTCCTCGCGGATCGCGCCGCCGAGATGCTTCATCATGTCGTCGTCGCCGTCGATCGCCGCGGTGAGCCAGCGATCCTCCTTGGCGTACGGGATGAGCTCCATGCCGCCGATCCTGACAGCCCGGTCTGACAGTTTGTGCTCGCCGAAACTGTCGGTGCGGGTCCGCATCGTGGAGGCATGAAGGCTTTCGCGCTCGTACGCTCCGCGGACCCGTCCGGCGTCTCCGGCGTCGGCATCGTCGCGTGGGGTGTGGTGTTCCCGGACGGCAAGGCGGTCACGCAGTGGACCGGCGCGACGACCGGCATCCGGCAGATCATGGTGTGGGACTCGGTCGCCGACATCGAGGCGATCCACGGCCACAACGGCAGCACGCGCGTCGTCTACGTGCGGACAGTCTGTGAGGCGTGCCTGCCTCCTTAGACCGTGTCGATCGTCAACACCGTGCGGCCGAGTCCGAGGCAGTCCGCGCCAGGTGCCACGAACACCGTCGACCTCGACGCTGACCGGTTGCGGCGCCAGCGCGTAGGTGACGGCGTTGGTTGTGCGCAAGGTGATCCAGTCGTATTCTACGAGTCGTAGAAGTTCGTCCCCCCGAGGAGCGACACCATGCGTGGACAGCGGGTTTTGCTGGTGATCCTCATCGCCAACATCGTCTCGACGGGGCTGCACTACACCGACAACTTCCTGCGCGTCGACCGCTATCCGCAGCCGGCGCTGGTGCCGCTGGTCGCCACCCAGATAGCGATCGTGGTGGCCTGGCCGGTGCTGACGGTCGTCGGACTGCTCGGCTATCGCCACTTCCTTCGCGGCCGCACCTGGCCGGCACGTGCCTGCCTGCTGATCTATTCGTTCACCGGCCTGGTCAGCCTCGGTCATTTCACCTCCGGCGTGCCGTCGGTCGAGTGGTACTGGTTTTCCACGATCATCACCGACGGTCTCGCCGGTCTGGCGCTGTGGGTTTTCGTCGGCTGGTGGATGTCTGAGGAAGCGCGTGCCGCCGCCGACGCGTCGTCCGCGCGATGAGGCGGTCGTAGATCGAAATCTTGCGACGTTGCGCAAGCGAGACGATGGTCGGCCGCTGCGGCGGATGCCGAGGATTTCCCGGCGGAACCCGAAAGTCGCTGGTCCGACCGGCAATCTGGTCCAAAGCTCATAAAACTCTGAGAAACCCATGCCAACGTACTCCCGGGAAACGATTTCTCAGGAGGTGCTTGTGGGAATTGTCGGAAAGCTCGCCAGATCCGGGGCCGCGGTGGCCGGTGCCGCCGTCCTCGCCGTGGCGAGCGTCAGCGGGCCGGTCGCGGCGGCCGACCCCTGGACGAGCTACACGCTGGACACGCCGAACGCGACGTACTACGGGATCTACGCGGCCAGCGAGAGCGACGCGTGGGTCGTCGGTACGGTCAACCCGTATCCGACCGAAGGCACGGTGCTGCGGCATTTCGACGGCGCGTCGTGGTCGTCGGTCACCGTCCCGAACGTCGGTGACGCGCGTGCCATCTCCGGCACGTCGTCGTCGGACATCTGGATCGGCGGCAGCGGCGACGTGGCCGCCGGCACCGCGCACTTCGACGGACAGCAGTGGACGACGCATCCGGTGCCAAACCAGTGGAATGTCGTACGCCTGCTGGCCGTCGGCGCCAACAACGTCTGGGGTGTCACGCAGACGCCGGGCAACCAGCCGACGTACGACGGCCAGCGGCTGGTGCATTTCGACGGCTCGTCGTGGAAAATCGTCACGCCGGCACCGGCGGCGGGTTTCGCGAGTCCCGGCGTCGAGCTGGCCGGCAGTGGCGCCGACGACCTCTGGGCGAAGTTCACCGAGAGCGGAAAATCCGTACTGTTGCACGGAAACGGCGCCACCTGGACGCAGGTCGACGGCGCCGCGTCGTCGATCGTCGCGTTGACCGGCAACGAGGCGTGGGCCGCTGGCCCGACCGTCACCAACGACGGCAACGGTGGCATCAAGAGCAACCCGCTGCACTGGGACGGCCATGCCTGGACGGCCGTCGACGACAAACAGCAGTGGACGAGCTATCTGCCGCGGATCGCCGCCACCGGCACCGTCTGGGCAAACAAGTCCACGTCCTACTCCGGCTATCCGGTCGTGACGCTCGTACGCTGGACCGGCGGCCAGTGGCAGGAGGTGCCAGGCATCTCCGGCGTCGGCACCGACCTGGTCTTCCAGTACGCCGCGGCCACGACACAGGCGCGGCCGTGGGCTTTGTTCGCGCACGGTAAGGACAACGCGCACCAGACCATCAAGCACTACACCGGTTAGTCGTGTGAGGGTGGCGCGCCGGCGCCACCCTCCACCGCCTTATTCCATCGGCCGCATCTCGATGGCCAGCGGATTCAGCACGGCGGCGATCCGGCGGCCCATCCCAGCGCGGCATCCAGATCCTCGGCCTGCAGGACGGTGAAACCACCGATGTGTTCCTTGCCCTCGGCGTACGGCCCGTCGGTCGACAGCGCCTCGCCGTCCTTTGCCTGCAACACGGTGGCGGTGTCCGGCGGACTCAGAGCGGCCGCGAAAACCCACGCCCCGGCGGCGCGCATTTCCTCGTTGACCGCTGCCAGGTCGCGCATGATCGGCTCCAGCACTTCCGGTGGTGGCGGGTCGCCGTCGGGCTGGTAGATGCTGAGCAAATACCGCTTCACCTGGGCTCCTCGGCATTGCGTCTCCAGTGGGTGGAGACATTACGGTCCAGAGTTATGAAGATCATCGTGCACGACACCGACGCCGGCATGCGCGAGCTGCTGGACCGGCCGGTCGGCCAGCGCAGGGACGCACTCCTGGAGCTGGTCAGGCCGCTCGGCAATCCGTACGTACCGATGGACCGGCCGGAAATGCACCGCGGCCTCGCCAAGCTCCTGGACGGTGACGACGCGCGTTTCGCCGCCGCTCTGGAGCAGCTGCGGGAAGCGAAGGTGTGGGACCGGATCAGCGAGTCGATGGCTGCGGCGTGGGACAGGTTGGAGCCGGTCGGCGTACGTCATGCCGACGAGATCCACGTCGTGCTGTTGCTCGGCGATCCTGACGATGCCCATCTGGTCGGGCGCAGCTCCGGCTATCTGGGAATGGGTGGCATTCCCGGAGTTGTCATGCTGACGATGTGGCCGACCGAGACGAGCCTGGCGAAAATCAGTCACGCGGCGGCGCACGAGCTGCATCACAACGTCCGCTATGCCAACGTGGTCTGGAATCCGGCGACCGTGACCGTCGGCGAATGGGTCATTTCCGAAGGTCTCGCCGAGGCGTTCGCGCGGGAGCTCGCCGGACCGCAGGGGCTTTGTCCGTGGACGACCGCGCTCGGCGGTGCGCAGCTGGATGCCGCGTACGAGCGGATCACCGGCTCGATCGACGTGGCCGGAATGGAAAACCTGACGCCATACATCTTCGGCGACGCGGTCGCCGCGGAGATGGGTCAGCAGCCGGTCGGTGTGCCGGACTTCGCCGGCTATGCGGTCGGATTGCGGATCGTCGACGCCTACCTGGCCGCGACCGGTCGTACGGCCGCCGAAAGCGTGGCGCAGCCGCTCGAAGACCTCCTCGCGTACGTCTAGGACTTGCGCTTGCGCTTCCTGGACGTGCTCGACGAGTCGTGTGTGGAGCTGTGGGTCGCGCGGCAGGTCTGCGTCGGGCTCGGCGACGGAGCGCCGATGCCGGGGGACCGTGTCGTCGTCGTACAGCTCTGTCCGCCGCCGCACGCGGACAGGCTGCCGGCGAGCACGATCGCGGCGGCGATCACTGTCGGAATGCGTTTGTTCATAACGGAAACTCCTGTGACTTCGTCGATCGGCGAGGCGAGTCTAGGAGGTCACCGCAAGTCACCGAGCCGACCCCGACTCGTGCAGGATCGTCCGCAGGCCGGTGATCATGATGCCGACCGCCTGACGCGCGCGAGCGTCGGCGGACTGCCGGCGGCCGGTCTCGATCATGCCGCCGGCGGGCAGCGCCTGCTCCTCGGCCGTACGACCGATGACCAGGCTCATCAGCGCGCCGCCGGCGACCAGCGCGTCGTGCCGGTCGAACCCGGCGTCGCAGAGGACGTTGACCGTACGCTTCAACCACTCCGCGAGCGCGACCGCACGCGTCAGGTCGGCGCCGGACGCGACCCTGGCGCCATCGCGGTGACGCAACAGGCACCGTCGCAGCGCGGCCGCCGCGCGGTGCAGCCACTCCGGCCACGGCTCGTCGGCGGTCGGCGGTCGCAATGCCGCCACTGAACGTGCCAGCATCGCGTCGGTGAGATAGTCGAGCAGCGCTCGTTTGTTGGCGACGTGCCAGTAAAGCGCTGGCGCCCTGACCTCCAGCGCGGTCGCGATCCGCCGCAACGTGAGCTTTTCCAGGCCGTCCTCGTCGAGCAACCTCAGCGCCACCGCCACCACGCGGTCTCTGGTCAGGGGTTCCCGTTCCACGGTTGACACCTTAACAAGTTAAAGGCAGTCTCGTTGTTTAACAAGTTAAGGAGAGCGACATGGACGTTATCGTTGTCGGCGCCGGGCCGGTTGGCCTGATGCTGGCTGCCGAGCTCAGGCTGTGGGACCTCGAGGTCGCTGTCCTGGAGCGACTGCCGGCGCCGACCGGCTTCTCGAAGGCCGGCGGACTGCACGCGCGTACGGCCGAGTGCCTGGATATCCGCGGACTCCTTGGCGACCTGCGCAAAAGCCACTCGCGTCGGGTGCCTCTCGCGCATTTCGCCGGCATACGCAAGATCCGGCTGGACCGGCTCGACACGAGTCGGCCGGACTTCGTCGGCATT
Source organism: Fodinicola acaciae (assembly GCF_010993745.1). Taxonomy (NCBI): domain Bacteria; kingdom Bacillati; phylum Actinomycetota; class Actinomycetes; order Mycobacteriales; genus Fodinicola; species Fodinicola acaciae. The sequence goes on along the minus strand of NZ_WOTN01000004.1, from coordinate 206,415 downwards.
CCGCAGGCGGAGCTGGAGGTTTTCCTGGAAAAGCGCGCTGTCGAGCTGGGTGCGGTCATCCTGCGCGGTCAGGAGGTCGTCGGTCTTGCGCAGGACGGTGCCAGTGTTCGGCTATCCACAATGGACGGTCAGACGTACGGTGCCAATTATGTGGTGGGATGCGATGGCGGCCGCAGCGTTGTCCGTAAGCTGGCCGGTTTTTCCTTCGACGGCTGCGGACCGACGCTGACTGGCCGGCTCGGCGACGTGTCGGTGCCTGAGCTGCACGAAAATCCGGGTCTTGGCTGGCATCGTACGAGCGGCGGCATCATGCAGATCACGCCAGCGCGCGTCGTGGTCGTTGAGTTCGACGGGCCGCCTGAGGACAAACCGATGACACTCGATGAGTTTTCCTCTGCTGTCGACCGCGTCGCCGGCCGTCACGTCGACATCCCGGCACAACCTGTGTGGATGTCACGCTTTACTGACAACACACGACTTGCCGACGACTACCGGCGCGGTCGCGTCTTCCTTGCCGGAGACGCGGCACACGTCCATTCGCCGTTTGGTGGGCAGGGCCTCAACCTCGGCCTGCAGGACGCGATGAACCTCGGCTGGAAGCTCGCGTACGCGGTCCGCGGCCAGGCCGACCTGCTCGACACCTACGCCGTCGAACGCAGGCCGGTCGCCGAGCGCGTACTGCACAACACCCGCGCTCAGGTCGCGTTGATGGACCCGCGACCGCAGGTCACGCCGTTGCGCGAGGTTTTCGCGACAATGATGGATCTTCCGGCGGTCAACACCTTCCTCGGCGAGATGATCAGCGGACTCGACGTGTCGTACGACTGCGGCGGCTTCGCGCCCATGGAGGTGCCGCGCGAGCCGTTCGTCACTGGTCGCGGCGTCCTTCTGGACGCGACGTCGGACCGCACGCTCCTCGCCGCCGCCGAACCATGGCGCGACCGAGTCACCGCTCTGCCGGGCGGCGTCTCGATGCTCGTACGTCCGGACGGCTATGTCTGTTGGCAGCCTTCCGCGCCAACGACTCTTGCCGCCGCCCTCCACCAATGGTTCGGAAAGCCGCGAATTCCGGCTTGACCTTGGAGCCTGCTCCAAGGTTTACCGTCGAGGACATGAGCGACACGACCACCACGGCGGCACCGATCCGAGGCCTGCGAGTCGCCGAACTGGCCAGGGCTGTTGGCCTGAGCGCGGACACCATCCGCTACTACGAACGCGCCGGCCTGCTGCCTCCGCCGGCACGTACGCCGGCCGGATATCGGATTTATGACCACCAGGCGATCGACCGGCTGAAGTTCATCCAAGGCGGCCAGCGCCTCGGCCTGACCCTGCACGACATCGCCGACCTCCTGGCCGTACGCGACACCGGCGCCTGCCCCTGCGAACCAGCCGAACACCTCCTGCGTCGCCGGCTGGCCGAGCTGGACACCGAAATGGCCAGACTCGCCGCTCTTCGTACCCAGATGGTCACGATGTTGTCCACCATCCCCACCGCCAACTGTGCCGATCCAACCCCCGGCACCTGGTGCCCAAGCCCGGAATGGAGGTGACCACCATGCTGTCCTGCTGTTGCGACCCCGACTGCCTCGACCCGACCTGCGACTGCGGCTGCTGACGTGATCAGGGCCGGTCTCCGTTGCCGGAGAACCGGCCCTGACCTGCACCAACCCGAGTCAGGGCGGCGGGAGCCAAGGTCATCTCCCAACTCTCCAGGTCAAAGGTCCTTGGTCGGACGGCAAACGTCCAGTCTCCGGTAGCGATCGTTCGACTTTCGCTCCATCGTCCAACGCGTCGGTCGTGATCCACCTACCTTCAGAAGTCTCCCAGCCGGCTCTGAGCGGAGAACGAACGATGCACCTGCCAGACCGCCTACTTCGGTCCATCGGCGTTCTGACTGCCGCTGTCACCATCGCCATCGGCGGCGTAGCGTGCGGCAGCGATCAGACATCGTCAACGAGCGCGCCATCCGTGGACGACTCCAGTCAACCCGCAGTTGCTGACACCCCAGACTCAGAGTCGTCGGACCCGATGCCAACTGCGAGCTGCACCTTACGAACATCGGATAACAACCTGATTGAGCGCTTTGTGACACCGCGATATCCGCCCGTCGCTCAGCTGGTCGGCGATGTCGATATCATTCACTGTCGGCCAACGCTGGAGACGTTTCGTGACGACTCTCCCGACGACACTGGATTTTGCACTCAGATAGCGCGAGCTGCCGATAACCCCGGCTACGACGTCGATGCCCTTCCAGCGCCTCCACTACGCAAGGTCATCGCGGAATATGGCGCAGCATGTTGACGACGGCGACTCGCTGTAGTCGTAGTCGGCCGAGCTAGGTGCCGGCCTTCAGGATCGTCTCGCAGGTTTCTCATCAAATCTCTCACCGGCACGTGTCGTGACGCGTTCAGGGCCGGTCTCCGTTGTTGGAGAACCGGCCCTGAGCTGCACTAACCCGAGTCGGGGTGGCGGGATTTGAACCCACGACCTCTTCGTCCCGAACGAAGCGCGCTACCAAGCTGCGCCACACCCCGGGGTGCGTCGACAAGTCTAGCCGAGGCCGATGACCGGTCGTGCAGCAGGCTCAGCCGTTCGGGATCAGCGTGAGCAGGCTCACCTCCGGCGGGCAGGCGAACCGGATCGGCGCGTACGGGGACGTGCCCATGCCGGCCGAGACGTGCAGCCAGGTGTCGCCGGACCAGTGGTGCAGGCCGCGGGCTCGGTCGCGGTCGATGCCGCAGTTGGTGACTAGCGCGCCATAGCCGGGTACGCGCAGCTGACCGCCGTGCGTGTGGCCGCAGAGCAGCAGGTCATAGCCGTCGGCGGCGAAGCGGTCGAGTACGCGGGGCTCCGGTGAGTGGGACAGGCCGATACGCAGGTCGGCGGTCGGGTCGGCGGGGCCGGCGACGCGGTCGTAGTCGTCCTGCGCAAGGTGCGGGTCGTCGACGCCGGCGAGCGCGATGTGGCGGCCGCCGGCCTTGATGGTGGCGCGCGCGTTGGTCAGGTCGGCCCAGCCGGAGGCTGTGAACACGTCACGCAGATCCTGCCACGGCAGGTCCGGTCCAAACTTGCGCACCTGCGGTTTGCCGAAATAGCGGAACGGGTTTTTCGGCAGCGGACCGTAATAGTCGTTGCTGCCGAAGACCACGGCGCCAGGCCGCTCCAGCAGCGGGGTCAGCGCGTGTACGACCGCCGGGACGGCCTCGACGTGCGCGAGGTTGTCGCCGGTGACCACGACCAGGTCGGGGTCGAGTGCGGCCAGCTCGCGGACCCACTCCTGCTTCGACCGCTGGCCGGGGGTCATGTGCAGGTCGGAGATGTGCAGGACCCGCAGCGGCTCGGCGTCCGGCGGCAGCACTGGCACGTCGAAGCGGCGCAGCGTCCACCGTGTCCGCTCTATCCCGGCCGCGTATCCGACGGTGGCGATCCCGCCGGCGACTGCGGCCAACGTCAACCCGGTGCGCAACTTCATGCTCACCAGGCTAGTAGTGGCCAAGCTGCGGCTCGCAGGTGCCAGGGAATAGCCTCTTCTACCGTGAGCGCACTCAAGGACCGCCTGACGGCCGACCTGACCACCGCGATGAAGGCACGCGACGAGCTGACCACGGCCACGCTGCGGATGATGCTGGCCGCGGTGAAGACCGCCGAGGTGGCCGGCAAGTCGGCCCGCGAGCTGGCCGACGACGAGGTGCTCGCGGTGCTCACCGCGGAGGCCAAGAAGCGCCGCGAGGCCGCCGACGTGTTCGACTCACGTGACCGCGGCGAGCTGGCCGCGCGTGAGCGTGCGGAAAACACGATCATCGAGCGTTATCTGCCGGCGCAGCTGTCCGACGAGGAGCTGACCGGCCTGGTGTCACAGACTATCGAGGAGACCGGCGCCGCCGGCATGAAGGCGATGGGTCAGGTCATGAAGGCGCTGATGCCGAAGGTGACCGGCCGCGCCGACGGCGGCCGCGTGTCGGCGGAAGTACGCCGGCAGCTTGGCTGAGCTGCGGCTCGCCACACCGGAGGACGTGCCGGTGCTGGTGGAGCTGGCCCGCGCCGCGTACGTGCACTATGTGCCGCGCATCGGACGGCTGCCGGAGCCGATGACGGCCGACTACGGCGCAGCCGTACGCGCCGGACACACCTGGGTCGCCGAGACCGAGCGGATCGTCGGACTGCTCGTGCTCGTGCCGCAGGCCGACCACCTGCTGCTGGAGAACGTCGCCGTACGTCCAGGTGCGCAGGGCGGCGGGATCGGCCGGCAGCTGCTCGCGCACGCCGAGCACGAGGCCGTCCGGCTCGGATTCCGTGAGATCCGGCTCTACACCAACGCCGCGATGACCGAGAACCTCGCGTACTACCCGCGGCGCGGCTACGTCGAGACCCACCGGGCGGACGAGGACGGCTTCCACCGCGTCTTCTTCACCAAGCACCTCTGAAACGCCGCAGGGCTTCCCTACGTGCATCGCAGGTCCTGGACTGTGATCGGGTCAGCTGTCGCGGCGGACCAGTATGGGACGCAGCGACTTCCACGCCGTCGCGATCCAGGCGCGCGTAAGGAGTCTCTCTGTGAACATCCAGCGGCGGCTAGGGTGGTGACATCAAACCGGGCAATTGGCTCCCCTGGACATTGAGTTCGGCCCGGCGAGCAGTCACAACGGCATTACTGGCCTCGGCAGTCACACCCACCGCAGGGGCTGGCGGTCACGCAGGCTGAAAGCCGTGTTTCGTGCGTCTAGCGCCAGTAACTCGAGATTCACCCCTCTGGCAAACCTCACAAGACGGACATTTAGCGTGCCGCGGACCTTTGGCTCCCATTGCGTGGACCCTTTCGCCACCTATCGGGACGCCGTGACACCTTCCGGGCCGGTCCGCGCAGCCGATGGCTGAAAGGACATCACGCGGTCGCTGCGCTGCCCGACGATGACCCGGATGGGCAGCTCTGGGAGCGGGGTCGGCCAGCCGGGGACCCTCACGTTGCCAGCCGTCGGGTGTCCAGTGGCGCGGAACCAGTCACCAGCCCAGAGGTTAAAACTCAAGACTGGCGCACGTGGGGAGGCCCCACGGTCACTCAGACCTGTGGGCTGACCCGGCGGCTGGTGGTCGCGGCATTGTTGGCGAAGTAGCCGAACGGCAGGCCGGGGATGCCACCGCCGTGGCCGGTGCCGTTGCCGCCACCGTTGCCGCCGCCATGACCGTTGCCGCCGCCACCGTTTCCACCACCGGTGTGCCGCGAGTCGGGGGTGGCCTTACTGCCGCTCGGTGTCGGGTCGGGCTCACCGGAGTGGTCGTGCGTGCCACCGCTGACCAGGTTGTCCGGCGGTGCGGTGAAGTCCTCTTCCGGCATGTTCTCGACGGCCTGCGACATCGCCGAGCTGAAGATCTGGTTGGCGACGTTGGTGTTGCCGTTGTTGGTGGCCCCGCCGAACGGATTCTTCGAGTCCGTGGAGAACGACGCGCCGGCCAGCTGTGGCACGAAGCCGGCGAACCAGACCTGCCGGTTTTCTGGCGTCGAACCGGTCTTGCCGGCCACCGGCCGGCTGATCGCGCCGCCGACCGAGCCACCGGTCGGCCAGCCGCAGGAGCCGGTCTTGGCCGACTGTCCGACCGGACAACGCGCCGCGTCGGTGGCCGCGTCGGCGACACCCTGCGAGAACACGCGCTTGCAGTCCGGCTTGGCCCAGTCGACCGGCTTGCCGCCCGGTGCGGTGGCGGACTGGATCGGCGTCGGCGCGCAATACATGCCGCGCGCGGCCACTGTGGCGTACGCGTTGGCCATGTACAGAGGGAAGGTCTCCGAGCCCTGGCCGAAGGTCAGCGAGAGCCGCGAGTGTGTGCCGTCACCCTGGTCCAGGATGGACTTGAGGCTGTTGGTGCCCCAGAAGGTGATGCCGGCCTTCTGCGCCGCCTTGGCGACATTGGTGATCTTGGCCTTCATCGCCAGCTGGATGAAGTAGGTGTTGACCGACTCGCCGAAACCGCTCCACATGTTGCGATAGCCGTTCATCGAGCCGTCTTTGTTGGCGTTGGTCGTGCAATAGCCGTCCGTACGGCCCGGCGGACAGAAGGTCTGCGGCGAGTAGAAACCGGTGTCCAGCTGGATGCCCTGCTCCAGCGCGGCGAGCATGACGAACATCTTGAAGGTCGAACCAGACGGATAGCCGGCGGTGCTCTGGTGTGCCGGGTCGCCGGTGAGCAGCGGGAACTGGTCGTACTGGTCGCCGTTGCCCTTGGCGAACGTACGGTTGACCGCGAGCGCCTTGACCTTGCCGGTGCCCGGCTGGATCATCGCGATGCCCTGGGTCAGGCTGGCGCCGCGACCGGCGCCGCGGTTGTCGACCGCGTCCTGCGCGTCGGACTGGATGCCGGAGTCCATCGACAGCTTGATGGTGTAGCCACCGGACAGGATGTTGTTCCAGCGCTCGTCAGCGGTCTGACCCAGCGCCGGGTTCTGCTGGGCCCAGATCCGCAGGTAGTCGCAGAAGTAACCCCAGTTGTTCCGTTCGGTGATCGAGCCGTTGGGAAGGCAGGAGTTGGGCAGCGACTGCAGCTTGATCGTCGGCGGATGCGCCTTGGCGGCCGCCACGTCCTTCGCGGACGCGTAGCCGAGCTGCTGCATGCGGGTCAGCACGTACTGCCGGCGGACCTCGGCCTCCTTCGGGTGCTTCGGATAGTACGTGGGGCTCTGGATGAAGCTGGCCAGCAACGACGCCTCGCTGAGGTCGAGCTGGCTCACGTCCTTGCCGAAGTATCGCTGCGCGGCGACCTGGACGCCGTACGCGCTCTTACCGAAGTAGACGGTGTTGAGGTATTTCTCCAGGATGTCCTGTTTGGTGTTCTTCTTCTCCAGCGCCACCGCGTAGCGGATCTCGCGCAGCTTGCGGCCGATGGTGTTGGCCGTAGCGGCCTCGACCTGCGCCTCGGTCTTGGCGGTCAGCGCCAGGTCCTGGCGGACGTACTGCTGGGTGATGGTCGAGGCGCCCTGCGTGCCGCTGCCGCCGTTGCTGTTGCTGACAAACGCGCGGAGGATGCCTTTGAGGTCGACGCCGTGGTGCTCGTAGAACCGGCTGTCCTCGATGGCGACCACCGCGTTCTGCAGCACCTTCGGCACCTTGGACAGCGACACCGGCAGCCTGTTCTGGTCACCGTGCAGCTGCGTGACGAACTTGCCGTCGGCGGTGAGTACGGTCGTGGTCTGCGGCAGCGGCGGCGTCTGCAGCTCGCTCGGCAGCGACTCGAAGGTGTTGGCGCCAGCCTTGGCGGTCAGGCCGGCGACCGCGGCGGCCGGGAATGCTGCGGCGGCGACGACCACTCCGGCGAGCAACCCGGCCATCAACAGCGACACCAGGTTGGACATCAGGCTGGAACTTCGAACGCTGGTCACCCGATCGAGAGTACGCGGCGATTGACGGAGGAGTTGAGCCGCGGTCGCGCACGTACGGCGAGTAGTCGCAGGTTACACGCTTGTTTCGAAGCTGTAAGCGGGTTGTCAAGGTGGTGCTGGACACACCAACTCAACCGTTCGGCTGATGTCAGATCGGACCGATCAGCCGGTGTGGCACCTGGTGTCCGGTTTCCTACCGTCTCTCCAGGGGTTAAGACCACAACACTGAGGGGGGTCCCGGACGTGACCGATCGGGTCGAGGGCTGGGCTTCCAGAGCGGCTTGCCGCACGCGCAACCCGGATGAGCTATTCGTTCAGGGGGCTGCGCAGAACAAGGCCAAGATGGTGTGCATGGGGTGCCCGGTGCGGACCGAGTGTCTGGCCGACGCCCTGGACAACAGGGTGGAGTTCGGCGTCTGGGGTGGGATGACCGAACGGGAGCGCCGCGCACTGCTGCGCCGCCGTCCGGACGTACAGTCCTGGTCCAAGCTGCTCGACTCCGCACGCAAGCAACACCAGCTCCAGCCGACCGCCTGACCAGGGCGAGGCTGGTCGTCAGGCCTTCCGCTCCAGCGCGGCGTTCACCTTGGCGGTGATCTCCGCGAGCGTACGCACCTCGGCCGCGCTCAGGTGGTCGAACAGGTGGCGGCGTACGTCCTCGACGTGTCCCGGTGCCGCCTTCTCCAGCGTCGCGAAGCCCTTGTCGGTCAGGATGGCGACCGAGCCGCGACGATCGGTGGCGTCGTCCTCCCGGCGCACCCAGCCGGCCTGCTCCAGTCGCGCGATGTGGTGCGAGAGGCGGCTGCGCGACTCCGTGGTGAGTTCGGCGAGCATCCCCATCCGCATCCGCCGGTCGCTCTGCGCCGACAGCACGACCAACACGACGTAGTCGCTGTGTGAGAGGCCGCTGCGCGCCGACAGCTCCTGGTCGAGACGGGCGAACAGCAGCCTGGTGATCTTGACGAACCCCAGCCACGCGGCCTGCTCCTGTGTGTCCAGCCAGCGTGGTTCGTCGCTCATCCCGGCATTATGGCCGTACGTCCGCCCGCGACATGCCGCCGACACGGCGGAACGCGGTCAGTCGCCGGCCAGGGCGGCGCCGACGCGGCGCAGGCCGGCGAGGTCGTGTACGTCCTCCGGCTGCGTGCGTACGGTCGCCTGCGGCACGGTCGGATGCGCCGCGGTGAACCGGTCGGCGATCCTGGCCTGCGCCTGCACCAAAGCCACCAGGTCGGCGTGTACGCGCAACACGTCGGCGGTCGTCGGCGACTCGCCGGAGGCCTCGAGTTGCTGCGCCGCGGCCAGTGCCTGCTCGGCGGTCAGCTCGGCGGCGGCGACCTGGTCGACCCGGTTGAGCACCAGGCCGGCCAGCGGCATGTCCTCCTCGACCAGCCGGTCGGCGAAGTACGCCGCCTCGCGTACGGCGTCCGGCTGGGGCGCGGCGACCACCAGGAAGGCGGTGCCCGGCGTCTGCAGCAGCCGGTAGGTTTCGTCGGCGCGCTCCCGAAAACCGCCGAACATCGAGTCCAGCGCGGACACGAAGGTGGACAGGTCACCGATCAGCTGCGCGCCGAGGATTTTGGTCATCGCCTTGGAAAAGAAGGACAGCGTGCCGGCCAGCATCTTGAACATGCCGCGGCCGCCGACGCGCGCCGGCGTGAGCAGGATGCGCAGCATCCGGCCGTCCAGGAACTTGGCCAGATGTTGTGGAGCGTCAAGGAAATCCAGCGCCGACCGGGACGGCGGCGTGTCGACGACGATCAGGTCCCACTCGTCGGCCGCGCGCAGCTGGCCGAGTTTTTCCATCGCCATGTATTCCTGCGTGCCGGAAAACGTCGACGACATCGCCTGGTAGAACGGGTTGGCGAAGATCTCCTCGGCTTTTTTCGCGTCCGTGTGGGCCAGAACGACCTCGTCGAAGGTGCGTTTCATGTCCAGCATCATCGCGTGCAGGTCACCGTCCACATCGGACACCGGACGCGGGGTGTTGTCCAGCTCGGTGAGTCCGAGTGCCTGCGCCAGCCGGCGGGCCGGGTCGATGGTGAGCACGACCGTACGCCGGCCGAGCTCGGCCGCGCGTACGCCGATCGCCGCGGCCGTGGTGGTCTTGCCGACGCCGCCGGAGCCGCAACAGACCACGATCCGCGTCTTCGGATCTTTCAGCAGCGCGTCGACGTCGAGCTCAGGCACGCTGAACTCCCTGCTCGATCAGCGTCTCGGCGAGCTCGTACAGGCCGCCGAGGTCGACGCCGTCCGGCAGGAACGGCAGCCGCAGCATCGGCCGCTCCAGCGCTTCCAGCTCACCCTGCAGGCGCTGCTCCAGCTCCACGCGCGAGCGATAGTCGGTCGCCTCCTCGACCAGCGCGGTCAGCGTCGGCTTGTCGACCGGCAGGCCGACCGCGGTCAGGCCGCGCCTCAGCTCCGCCTGGCTGACCTTGGTGCCGGCCAGCCGCGGCTCGCGCACCTGGTTCACGACGACCGTACCCACCGGCAGCGACAGCTCACCGAGCTCGGCGATCGCGTCGGCGGTCTCCTGCACCGGCATTTCCTCCAGCAGTGTGACCACGTGCACGGCGGTCAGCGGCGAGTGCAGCACCGCGGCCACGCCGTCGCTCTGGGTCTTGATCGGGCCGACCTTGGCCAGGCCGGCGACCTCGGAGGTGACGTTGAGGAAGCGGCCGATCCGGCCGGTCGGCGGTGCGTCCAGCACCACGGCGTCGTATCGCCGGTGGCCGCGCTCCATCCGGGTCACCGACTCCTTCACCTTGCCGGTGAGCAGCACGTCGCGTACGCCTGGCGCGATCGTGGTGGCGAAGTCGATCGCGCCGAACCGCTTGAGGATCTTTCCGGCGCGGCCGAGCCGATAGAACATCTCCAGGTAGTCCAGCAGCGCTTCCTCGGCGTCGACGGCCAGGGCCCACACCTCGCCGCGGCGCGGCGCCGAGCCGATTTTCCGCTCCTCGTACGGCAACGGAGGCACGTCGAACAGCTGCGCGATCCCCTGCCGGCCTTCGACCTCCACCAGCAGCGTGCGCTTGCCGTCGGCCGCCAGCGCGAGTGCGATGGCGGCCGCGACGGTGGTCTTGCCGGTGCCGCCTTTGCCGGTCACCACGTGCAGCCGAGCGGTCGGCCAGTCGCTGCGTGTGGACACGGGTTGACAGGCTAGTCGGCCGGCTGGTCGGACGCTCGCAGAAGTGCCCGACCCCATAAACAGACCGTGGTCGGCTATCCCTGGCTCAGGCCGCTGGTGTCGAAGTCGCAGACCTTCCAGGCACCGTCTTCCTTGTCGACCTCGATCTTCAGCGTGCCGGAGAGCGTGGCGGAGGTGCCGTTGTAGCTGCCGTAGTAGTTGATGCTGGCGCTCACCTGGTGCTCGCTGCTGGAGACCTCTTCGTCGTTGGTGATGGTGTAGCTGAACGTGTAGTAGCCGGAGCCGGAGCTGGACGACGAGGTCGACATCGGACCGGGAGCGTCCGACGAGCTGCCGCTCTTGAGCTTGTTGCACAGCACGCTGGAGACCTTGCTGCCGTCCTTGTCGGCGAAGCCCTTCAGATACGTCTCGGCCGCCGACCGCGCGCTTCCGCCGCCGCCGAAGACGCCGGTGATGAACAGGACGACGATGACGCCGACGCAGCACAGCACCAACGCCGCGCCGCCACCGACGATGCCGATGATCAGGCCGGTGTTGCTCTTCTTCGGCGGAGGCGGCGGAAAGCCGGCGTTGGGATCACCGAAGCCGGGCGCTCCGGACGGCTGGCCGAACCCCGGCGGACCGGACGGCTGGCCGTAGCCCGGCTGCTGCTGTCCGTAGTCCGGTTGGCCGTAGCCGGGCTGCTGTCCATATCCCGGGCCGGAGGGCTGTCCGCCGTATCCAGGGTCCGGCTGGCCGCCGTATCCCTTGTCGTACGGCCCTGGCGGGTAGCTCATCGCGATTTCCCCTCAAAGATCCCCGTCGCGGTCGAAATGCGACGGCCTCGCCTCGATGGCGTCCAGGGTAGTCGTATGTGGCGAACCCGCAGCGCGGGCCGGCGGAAGCTGCCAACCGCGCTGGTCAGCCGTCCAGGCTGAAGCTCGCCTGGCAGACCTTCCAACCGCCGCCTTGCTTGTCGACGCCGAGCTTGTACGTGCCGGTGGCGTCGTAGTCCTCACCGGCGACCGTGAGCGTGATCTGTGTTGGCGCGGTGACGTCGTGGTGCGTATCGCTGGTGGCGTCGTCTTTGCTGATGGTGTAAGTAAAACTCTTCACCTGGATGGTGGAGGGGTCGAGGCCGGCCGGCATTCCCGGTGGCGGCTGTTGACCGAGCGACGCGCAGGTCACCGGTGCCGCTGCCTTGTCGTCGCGGCTCTTCACCGCGGTCAGATAGCGATCGGCGGCATCGCGTGCGGTGGACGCGCCGCCCGTGTTGTTGTCAGGTTGACTGCGCGTACTCGCGCTGCTGCTTGGTTGCGCGGCGGGTGTCTGCGTCTGTGGCCGTGGCTGGCTCGCCGGCTTGAGCGGGTTGAACAGGAAGATGCCGGCCACGCCACCGCAGCAGAGCAACAGGACGACCGCACCGACGACGCTGAGCGTGACGATCAGGCCTGTGCGCGACTTCTTCGGCGGAGGTTGTGGGTCGAAGCCCGATTGGTGTGGGTAGCTCATGGATTCCCCCTCGGTTAACGGACGGTGACGGTAACCAGGGGTGATTAGGGCTGCCTTAAACCTCAGCGTGCGCCGGGTTATGGTGCGGCCATGCAGAAGTGGGAGTACGTGACCGTGCCGCTGCTGGTGCATGCCACCAAGCAGATCCTGGACAACTGGGGGGAGGACGGCTGGGAACTGGTGGCCGTCATTCCCGGGCCCAACACCGAGCAGTTGGTCGCCTATCTGAAGCGGCCGAAGGAGGCGTAGATGAGCGTCAAGGACAAGCTCGCCGAGCTCGGCATCGACCTGCCGCCGGTGGTGCCGCCGGCCGCCGCGTACGTGCCGGCGCTGCGGACCGGCAACTATGTCTACGTCTCCGGCCAGCTGCCGTTCGTGGACGGCAAGCTGCCGGTGACCGGCAAGGTCGGTGCCGAGGTCAGCCAGGAGGACGCCGCCAAGCACGCGCGGCAGTGCGCGGTGAACATCCTGGCCGCGGTCGAGGACCTGGTCGGCCTGGACAACGTCGTACGCGTGGTGAAGCTGGTCGGCTTCGTCGCGTCGGCCGACGGCTTCACCGGCCAGCCGGTGGTGATCAACGGCGCGAGCGAGCTGCTCGGCGAGGTCTTCGGCGAGGCCGGCAAGCACGCGCGCAGCGCCGTCGGCGTCTACCAGCTGCCGCTGGACACACCAGTCGAAGTCGAAGCCATCCTCGAGGTCGAATAGCCGTCCACGGACGACGCAATCGGATTCCGATCGCGTCGTCCCGGTGGCGCGTACGAGTGTGACAAACCACCGTTGAGCAGCGGCGATGCGCCTCAAGGCGGTGCAAGCCGCGCATTAAGGACATCGAAACGTCGGTCCCAGCACATACGATGTGCTGTTGTGAGGCGCCAGTTCGAGATCCCCGCCGCGATCGCGGCCCAGGCCGCGAAGGCGCGTGCGCGGGATCCGTCGCAACCGCGCGAAAAAGCGCCGGTCCGGGACGCGGTGACGGTGATCCTGCTGCGCGACGGCCGGCGCGGCCTGGAGACCTATCTGCTCCGCCGGCAGGGCTCGATGAAGGCATTCGGCGGCATGACGGTCTTTCCCGGCGGCACGGTCGATCCGGCCGACATCGGGGCCGTCGACGTGCCGTGGTCCGGGCCGCCCGCGGTGGAGTGGACCGCGAGCCTGTCCGCCGACGAGCCGCTGGCTCGCGGATTGATAGCCGCGGCCGTACGCGAGACGTTCGAGGAGTCCGGTGTCCTGCTGGCCGGCCCCGATGACGAGACGGTCGTCGGCGACACGAGTACGCCGGAGTGGCAGGAAGCCGCGCGAGCGCTGGAAAACCGCGGGACCAGCCTGACCGAGCTGCTGACCCGGCACGGCCTGAGGATCCGCGCCGACCTGCTCCGGCCGTGGTCGCACTGGCTGACACCGGAGGTCGAGATCCGCCGCTTCGACACGCGCTTCCTGCTCGCCGCGCTGCCGCCCGGCCAGCGCACCGGCGCGGTCGCCGCGGAGGCGTCCGACGTGGCCTGGGTGCGGCCGGCCGACGCGATCGCCGAGCTGGACGCGGGCGAGCGGATCATGGTGCCGCCGACCGCTTACACACTGCTCGACCTGGCCGAGTTCGCCACGGCCGCCGACGCGCTGAAGGCGGCCGAGGGCCGGCACATCGAGCGGATCACGCCGCAGCTGCATCCGACCGAGAGCGGCGCGTTCCGGTTCGTCACCCCGGAGGATCCGGCGTACGTACGGGAGGCGGAATGACCGACGGCGTCACCCAGATCCTCGCGCCCAACCCCGGCCCGATGACGCTCGACGGCACCAACACGTACGTCCTGGACGGCGGCGTGGTCATCGACCCGGGGCCGCTCGACGACGGCCATCTGAAGGCGATCACCGCGCTCGGTCCGGTCAGCCTGATCATCACCACGCACCACCACTTCGACCACACCGAGGCGGTGCCGCGGCTCGCCGAGCTGACCAACGCACCGGTCCGCGAGCCAGGTGCGTACGAGGACGGCGAGGAGGTCGTCCCCGGCCTGACCGCGATCCACACGCCCGGCCACACCGACGACTCGTACACCTTCGTCTGGCGCGACCAGGCCGCGTTCACCGGTGACACGATCCTCGGCCGCGGCACGACGGTCGTCGACAAGCTCGGTCCCTATCTGTCGACCTTGCGGGTCCTGCGCGACCTCGGTCCGCTGGAGGTGCTGCCCGGCCACGGCCCCACACTGCCTGACCTGCAGGCGGTCGCCGGCGACTATCTGCGCCATCGCGAGGAGCGGTTGCAGCAGGTCAGGGACGCGCTGGCGGCCGGAGACACGACCGCCGAGCAGGTCGTCGAGCGCGTGTACGCCGAGGTCGACCGGTCGGTGTGGCCGGCGGCGACCGCATCCGTACGCGCGCAGCTGGAATATCTCCGTGGATTGCCGTAGGTGACCGGGGTGAGATGTCCGGTGTGCGGGACCGTCGCGGTCCCCGGCGCGCACTTCTGTCACGCCTGCGGCGCGGCTCTGCCGGCCGCCACCGTCGGCATCCCCACCGAGCGGCGGGTGGTGACGGTGCTGTTCGGCGACCTGTCCGAGTTCACCGCGTGGTCCGAGCAGCTCGACCCGGAGCGGGTCGGCGCGGTCACCGACCGCGTGATGGCCGCCTGCGCGCAGGCCGTGACGGCCTTCGGCGGCAACGTCGACAAGCTGGTCGGCGACGGCATCATGGCGGTCTTCGGCGCGCCGGTCGCACACGAGGACGATCCCGAGCGGGCGGTACGCGCGGCGCTCGCCATGCAGCGAGCCGTACGCCGGATGGTCGAGGACGAGGTCGGCGGTGGCCGCCGGCTCGGCCTGCGCGTCGGCCTGAACACCGGCGAGGTCGCGGCCGGCGTGCAGGCGGCGCTGTCATACACGGTCATCGGCGACACCGTCAACACCGCGGCGCGGCTGGCCGACGCGGCCGGTGTCGGCGGCGTGTACGCCGGCGTCGCGACCCAGCGCGCGACCCGTGACCGTGCCGCCTGGCGGCGGCTGCCGCCGTTGCGGCTCAAGGGAAAACGCGAGCCGGTCGAGGCGTACGAGCTGCTCAGCCTGCGCGATGCGCCAGGTGCGCGGCCGGGGCTCGGCGACGAGGCGCCGTTCATCGGCCGCGAGGCCGAGATGGGACGCCTCGCCGGCCGCTATCTGGAGGTCTCCGACCGCGAGTCGAGCCACCTGCTCGTGGTCACCGGCGACGCCGGCATCGGCAAGACGCGGCTCGGCACGGAGTTCGGCCGGTACGCGGAAAACACGCTGCACGGCTGCACGTTGCGGGTCCGCTGCGCCGCGTACGGTGACGGCCGGCTCGGTCCGCTGGTCCGGCTGGTCCGGCAGGCCTGTGGCGTGGAGCCGGACGACAGCCGCGCCGAGGTCGCCGATCGGGTGCGCCGCACGGTCGAGCGGCTGCGCACGCACACGGACGGCGCCGACCTGCAGGCCGCGCTCGAGCCGCTGCTGGAGCTGGTCGGTTCCGCGGAGACGCCGCCACGGTCAGGTGTCGTGCCGGGTGGCCGGCCGCCTGGCACCGAGGCGCGCGACATCGTGCCGGCCGCGGTCGCCAACCTGCTGCGCGCGATGTCGGAGGAGACCTGTCCGGTGGTGCTGATCATCGACGACGCGCACAACGCGCCGCCGGAGACGGCCACCGCGCTGGCCGACGTGATCACCAGGCTGCAGGGGTGCTCGGTGCTGACGCTGCTGCTCGGCCGTGCCGAGCTGGCGCGCGGCAGCGAGCTGCTCAGCCGCTTTCCGGACGCCGAGGTCACCACCCTGGCGCCGCTGTCCGGCGCCGCTTCCGCGCGGCTGCTCCGCGCGTATCTCGGTGGCGGCCAGCTGCCGGCGGCCGACCAGGAACGGCTGCTGGCGATGGCGCAGGGCAACCCGTTCTATCTGGCCGAGTTGGTCGCGCTGCTGGTCGAGCAGGGCGCGCTGACCGGCGGCAGCGCCGGCTGGCAGCTCAAGCCCGGCAGCCTGTCCGGCCGGCTGCTGTCGGTCGACCTGGCCGCCGTGCTGACCGCTCGCATCGACTCGTTGCCGGCCGGCGCTCGCGCGGTGCTGCGAGACGCGGCGGTGGTCGGCGAGCGCATCCCCGTACGCGCGTTGGCGGTGCTGCGGTCGGAGCAGGCGGTCGGCGTCCCGCTGCAGCTGGAGCGGCTGCCAAAGGACATCGCCGAGCTGGTCGCGCGGCGGATGCTGCGGCCGTCCAACCGCGGCGGCTACACGTTCGTCACCGCGTTCATGCGCCAGGCCGCGTACGCCGGTGTCGGCAAGACCGACCTGGCCGCCCGGCACGCGCACCTGGCCCGCTGGGCCGAGACGCTGGCGCCTGACGACCCGGAGCTGGCCGGCATCGAGCGCGACACGTTCGTCGCCCGGCACGCCGAGGAGGCGCTGAGCCTGGCCGACGCGATGCGGCTGGCGCCCGGCGCCGATCCGCGCGCGGTCGCCTCGATCGGCGTGGCGGCGCTGGGTCGGCTCGCCGCAGCGGCTTTCGCCGACTCGCAGCCGGCGCAGGCGGCCGGTTTCCTCGACCGCGCGGCCGCGTTGGCCAAGGACGAGCTGCCGGTGGAGCTGACGCTGGCGCGAGCGCGCGCATGGGTACGCACGGGCCGTTACGCCGAGGCGTTGGCGCTGGCCGAGCGGCTGCATCAGGACGTGTCGGCCAGCGACAAGGTCACCTCGGCCGGTTCACTGTTGATCATCGGTGAGGCCGAGCGGGCGCTCGGCCACTTCGAGGAGGCCGCGGCCGCGTGGCGGACCGTCGCGCAGCAGGCGGAGCTGCCGGAGTACGAGACCGAGGCGCTGCGCCGGCTGGGCATGCTCGACTATCTGACCGGGCGGCTCGCCGACGCCGACGAGCGATTCCTGCAGTCCTATCAGCTGTCACTGGCCCAGCACGACCGTCCCGGTCAGGGCTGGGCGCTGCAGAACATCGCCTGGTCGGCGACCTCACGCGGCGATTTCGACCGCGCCGAGGTGGCACTGGATCGCGCCGCGACGCTTTTCGTTGACCTGAAAGACGTCGCCGGTCGGTCGTGGGTCACCGGCACCGAGGCTTTCGTACGGCTCCTGCAGGGCCGGCTGCGCCAAGCGCGAGCGCTCGCCGCCGAGTTTCTGCCGTACGCAGAGCGGCTCGGCGACGAGTGGGGTGGCGCGGCGGTGCGGATGGTCGACGCGTACGCGGCGGCCGAGCTCGGCGAGCTGGCCAAGGCCGACAAGGAGGCCCGGGTCGCGCTGCGTGCCTTCGAGCAGCTGGACGATGCCTGGGGTCGGTCGCTGGCGCTGGTCGTACGCGGCGTCGTCGCACGCGATCGGTGCGCCGATCCGGCCGCTCTGGCCGGCACGGCCACGCCGATTTTCGTCGAGGCCGTACGGATTGCCGAGCAGGCGGCGCATCCGCTGACCTTCGGCGTCGCGCGTACGCTGCTCGGCTATTGCAAGCTCGACGCCGGCGACGCGGTCGGTGCCGAGGCGGACGCGCGCGTGACCTTGGAGCTGATCACACCGCTGCAGGTCACCGAGGCCGCCGCGGTCGGTCCGGTCGTGTTGCTGGCTCGTGCGCGGCGCGCGCAGGGCGATCTGGACGAGGCGATCAGCCTGCTCACCGATGTCGCGAAGGCCGCCGCCAGTCCGTCGCTGGTGTTTCCGCGCCGCCAGGCCTTGGCGCATTACGCGGCGATGCTGGTCGATGCCGGTCGCTCCGACGAGGCGTTGTCATGGGCCCAGCGCGCGCGTGACGTGCCAGCCGAGGACGTACGCAGCCGAGTCGTCGCCGCACGTGCTTTGGCGAAGGCGTTGGCCGCGACCGGTGCCACACAGCTGGCGTGCGAGGCGATGGAAGAGGCCTGCACGCTGGCGTACGCGACCGAGCAGGTCAGCGAGCGCCGCGCCACCGACGGCCTGGCCGAGCGGCTGCTCTGCCGCTAAAACGCGTCTCCCCACAAGATGCGCCGCGCGCGTTTGTAGGCGTCGCCTTGGCGTTTCGAGACGGTCACGTCCTCGATGCCGTCCCGGCAGAGCCGCAACATCACGTGACCCGAGCGGATCTGCGGATGGCGAAGTACGCGGGCCGACGCGCGCTCGACCGGCAGCCGGGTGGCCGCGACATAGCTGAACTTTTCGTCCTCGTAACCGAGATCGGCTCGCTTCGCCCGCCGATGGACGGCCGATCGCTGCAGGCGTACGGAAAAGTGGCACCAGTCCGGGTCGACGATCGGACACTCGCCGTCATGCGGACACGGAGCCGCGACGCGCATGCCAAGGTCGACGAGCTGTCGACGGATCGCTCTGATGCCGGCGAAACCGCGTGGCGTGCCAGGCTCGACGATGACGATGGTCTGGACTTTCCGTGCCAGCTCGGCGATCACAGTGTCCACAGTGGACAGTTCGTTGAGGCTGTAGCTGGCGACCGCCAGGTCGGCGCTCGGAAAGTCCCGCTTGGTCGCGAGATCGGCGGTGACGTACGTCCGCTCCGCCAGCCGCTGGCCGACCGCTCGCATCGCCGGGTCGCGCTCGATCGCGGTGATGTCTTTCATCGATGGGAAAACATCGGTCGCGGACCAGCTCGCCGCGCCGGCGCCGGCGCCGATGTCGAGCATGCTGACCGGCGCGAAATCCGGCATCGCGGCAGCGACCTCGGTCAGCGCCGCCGTGGTCGCCGCGTACGTCGCCGGCATCCGATAGACCGCGTACGCGATCGCCTGCTCCGGCGTCAGCCGCGGTGCCGCCGCAAGGTCCGCCGCCGGATCGCGATAGATCCGCTGCCAGCGCTCGACCTCGTCGGCCAGTCGCCGCGCGGGCAGCTCACCTGCCAGCTCCTCGAGCGCGTCAGCCAGATCCACACATGAGAGGTTATGCGTCGGCCGGTGCGGTCTCGACGGCGAAGGGTGGGCGGCTCGTGCCGGTGACGCGGAAGCGGCCCCACGGGTCCACGTCGGACAGCGTGCCGACCGCCTCGCCGCCCGGCGTACGCACCACCACCTGCTTGCGTCCGTTGCCGGCCAGCTCGGTCACCGCCGGGTCCGCGGCGACCCGGCCGTACCAGTGATATCGGCCGTCGATCGGCTGGAAGTAGCCGCGCAGCTCGACCTGGACGGCCAGCTCGGCGTCGCTGGAAACGAGCGTGGCGGGCCCGGTGTAGCCCTCTTCGTCGTGCTCGTGCTCGGTCATTTGTCACTCCGGTGAGCAGGCGTCGTCTCGGCGTGCCGGCGGCTTGACAACCGGCCACGACGCAGAACATGCTACCAGATGTAGCGCTTACTTTTGGAAGCACGAACCCGGAGGGGTACGCGATGACCGCCGCGATTCGAGAGAAGACTGCGGAACGGCTGCTCAACTCGTCGGCCAAGAACTCCTACGACCCGGACGTCGACATCGACTGGGAAGCGCCGCTGGTCGAGGGCATGTTCTACCTGCCGGAGCACCGCGTCTCGCTCTACGGCACCAGGCTGTGGGAGCAGATGACCCACGAGCAGCGCGTCGAGCTGTCCAAGCAGGAGGTCGCCAGCATCGCGACCGCCGGCATCTGGTTCGAGATGATCCTGATGCAGATGCTGCTGCGCGACACGTACAGCTCCGACCCCACCACCCGGCATCCGCAGTGGGCCCTGACCGAGATCGCCGACGAGTGCCGGCACTCGGTGATGTTCGGCCGGCTGGTCGAGCGGATCGGCGTACCGGCCTATCGCGCGCCGCGGCTGACCCACGAGCTCGGCCGGTTCATCAAGACTTTTGGCTTCGGACCGAGCAATTACGCGGCGATCCTGATCGCCGAGGAGATCCTCGACCGCTATCAGCGTGAGGGGATGAGGGACGAGAACGTCCAGCCGCTGGTGCGGATGGTGAGCCGGATCCACGTGCTGGAGGAGGCTCGGCACGTCACCTTCGCACGTGAGGAGATCGTCCGGCAGATGGCCGCGGCGTCGCCGATCGCACGAGCCTGGCACCAGTTCATCACCGGTGCGGCGGCGAAGGTCATCGCCGGCACGCTCGTACGACCGCAGTGTTATGCGGCTGTCGGCCTGAATCCGCGCGAGGCCGCGCGCGAGGCTCGGCGCAATCCGCATTTCCGCGAGACACTGCGCTGGTCGGGTGAGCGGCTGGTGGACTTTCTCGACGAGGTCGGTCTGACGAAAGGGCCGGGACGGCCGTGGTGGCGGCGTTCCGGACTGATCGGCTAGGAGGCCGCCATGTATCGCGTGGAGGACCTGGTCTACGAGCGGCGCGGCACCGGCACGCCTTTGGTGCTGTTGCACGGCATCGGACATCGTTGGCAGGCCTGGAAACCCGTGCTCGACCTGCTGGCCGAGCAGCACGACGTGTGGGCGATCGACCTGCCGGGCTTTGGAAAGTCGGCGCCGCCGGACCCGGACCGGCCGTACAACATGCTCGCGGCGGTCGACACTTTTCTTGAGATCGCTGACCAACTTGGCTTGTCGAAGCCGCATCTGGCCGGCAACTCGCTCGGCGGCGCGCTTGGCCTCGAGGTCGCCTCGCGCGGTTGTGCCGCGTCGATGACCGCGCTATCGCCGGCCGGTTTCTTCGGCCCGGCCGGTCGGGTGTGGGCCATCGGTGTGCTGTCCAACATGCGTCGCTCGGCGATGTCGTCGCGCAGCCGGGACATGCTGGTCGGCAATCCGCGGCTGCGGCTGGCCGGCGCCAGCCTGCTGTACGGCCGTCCGTCCACTTTGGACATCGAAGAGATGCGCGGCGACCTCGAGTCGATGGCGCACGCGCCGGCCTTCGACGCGGTCGCCTCGGCCGGCCGCAACTATCGCTTCGCCGCGCCGCCGCCGACCGTACCGACGACCGTCGCCTGGGGGACTCGTGACCGGATCCTGTGGCCACGACAGGCAAAAGTCGCCGCCCGCGCGCTGCCGGACGCGCGACACGTACCGCTGCCCGGCTGCGGTCACGTGCCGATGCAGGACGACCCCGGCCTGGTCGCGCGTACCATCCTCGCCACCTGCCGCCGCGCCGACCTGGCCGTGCGTACGTAAAAAACAATCGGAATCCGATTGCGTCGTCGGAGGTGCCCTGACCTGCACAAATGCTGTCGGACGTGACAATCGGACACGCGATTCGGTGTCCGAATGCCGCTTTGTTGACCTTCTCCAACGTTGGAGAAGGTCAACAAAGTCTCGATCGGACATCGCCGCGTGTGCGAGAGTGGCGAGGTGGATGTCAACGCGGCGGAGGGGTGGATCCGGGCCATCGCGGCGAGCGTCGGCGAGCAAGCGGACGAGCTGACCCGGCTGGACGCGGCGATCGGCGACGCCGACCACGGCACCAACCTGCGGCGAGGATTCACTGCCGTGCTGGAGATGCTCGACGACCTGGAGCCAAAGGCCGTCGGCGAGGTGTTCAGTGCGATCGGCCGTACGTTGATCAGCAAGGTCGGTGGCGCGTCGGGACCGTTGTACGGCAGTGCGTTCCGCGCCATCGGCGCGGCGCTGCCGGAGCCGTCCGCCGACGACCAGCAGCTGCTCGCCGCACTCCAAGCTGGCCTGGCCGCGATCACCCGGCTTGGCAAGGCTTCGCCAGGCGACAAGACGATCGTCGACGCGTACGCACCGGCCGTCGCCGCCTTCGAACGTGAGCGGTCGTGGTCGGCAGCCGCCGACGCGGCCGAAGAGGGCGCGCGAGCCACGATCTCGCTGCAGGCAAGGAAAGGCCGCGCGTCGTACCTCGGCGAGCGCAGCATCGGCCACCAGGACCCCGGCGCCACCTCGACCGCACTGATCTTCCGCGCACTGGCCACCACCCTCCAACCACCACGAAAGTCACCTTCGTGAGGGGTGCGGGATGGCGGCGAGGAGGTCGCGGGTGTAGGGGTGCTGAGGCTTGTCGATCACCGAGGAGCTGTCGCCGCGTTCGACGATTTTGCCTTTGTGCATGACCATCAGCTCGCTGGTGAACTGTCGCGCGGTCGCCAGGTCGTGGGTGATGTAGAGCACCGCGAGGTTGTTTTCCTCGCGCAGCTGGTCGATCAGCGTCAGTACGCCGAGCCGGATCGTCACGTCCAGCATCGACACCGGTTCGTCAGCAAGCAAAACGCGCGGACGCGCAGCCAGAGCGCGGGCCAGTGAGACGCGTTGGCGCTCGCCGCCGGAGAGTTCATGGGGAAATCGGTTCGCGAGTTTTGCCGCCAGGCGTACGGTTTCCAGCAACCGCTCGACCTCACCGTCCGGTGAGAATCCGTGGTTACGCAACGCGCGGGTCAGGTGATAGCGCACTGTGTGCGCAGGGTTCAACGAGGCAAACGGGTCCTGCAGCACCATCTGCACATCGCCGGTGTAGCGCCGAAAGTCGCGCCGCCGGCGTACGCGCGCGGGCGTGCCGTCCAGCAGGATCTCGCCGGCGGTCGGAGTCTGCAGACCGGCCAGCAACTGCGCGACCGTGCTCTTTCCGCTGCCGCTCTGACCGACCAACGCGGTCATTTTCCCAGGCTGCAACGCGAAACTTACGTCATCGACGGCTCGGAACCGGCCGAAGTCCATGACCAGGCCACGCGCTTCGAGTACGGTCATACGGCGACTCCGAGCGCGCGCAGGGAGTCCAGCAGTTTCCTGGTGTATTCGTGTTTCGGCCGGTGCAGCACGTCGTCGGCGGTCGCGTACTCGACCAGTTCGCCTCGCCGCATGATGGCGATCGTGTCGCAGATCTCCAACAGCAGCGACAGGTCGTGGGTCGTGAAGACGACCGAGAAGTCGTGCCGTTTTCGCAGGTCCAGCAACAAATCCAGGATCTGCCGCTGTACGAGCACGTCGAGCGCCGTGGTCGGCTCGTCGAGGATGACGATCGCTGGATCCAGTGCCAACGCCATCGCGATGCCGACACGTTGTTTCATGCCGCCGGACAGCTCGTGCGGATAACTACGCAGCCGGCCGGCGTCGATCCCGACGTCTTCCAACAGCTGCCCCGCCAGAGCGCGCCGCTTCGGTTTTGGCATCTCCGGCCGATGGCGAGCGATCACGTCGTCAAACTGCGCGCCGACGCTGAGCACCGGATTGAGTGCGTTCATCGAGCTTTGCAACACGATCGACAGCTCGTTCCAGCGAAAACGCGACAACTCCGCCGGACCCATCGTGAGAATGTCCGAGCCACCGGCGAAAACCGCGGATCCGGCGGTGACGCGCGCCGACCGGCCGAGCAGCCTGGCGACCGCGCCGGTCAGCGTCGACTTTCCGCTGCCGCTTTCGCCGGCCAGGCCGAGAAGTTCGCCGCGGTGCAGCGTCAGGCTCACGTTTTTCACGGCGTGTACGGGTCCGTCGGCGGTCAGGTAGTCCACCGACAGGTTACGGATATCCAGCACCGGCGGCGCGTCGAAGCCAGGACCAGGCGCCGGCTCGGAGTCCGGCGGGTCGATCGGTGCCGTTTTGCTGGCGCGTACGGTCCGCAGCCGCGGGTTGGCGTATTCGTCGATGCCGAAGTTGACCAGCGCCAAAGCCGTGCCGATCAAGGCGATGCACAGGCCCGGCGGCAGGAACCACCACCACGCGCCGGCCAGCAGAGCCTGCGCCTGCTGCGCGTAGTAGAGCATCGAGCCCCAGCTGATCGTGGTCAGGCTGCCGAGCCCCAGAAAGGAAAGTCCGGCCTCGGCGAGGATGCCGACCACGATGGTGAAGAGAAAGCTGCTGGCCAGCAACGGAATCTCGTTTGGCAGCACCTCGAAGAAGATGATCCGCGGCAGCGTCTCACCGCTGGCGCGTGCGGCGGTGATGTAGTCGCGGTTGCGGATCGACAGTGTCTGTGCACGGATCGACCGGGCGCCGGAGGCCCAGGCCGTGACGCTGATGATGATCGCCACCGACTCGATGCCCTTCGCCGGCAGATAGCCGGCGATGACGATCAGCAGCGGAAGTGCCGGGATCACCAGGAAAATGCTGGTGACCAACGAAAGTGCTTCGTCGACGACTCCGCGCAGATAGCCGCCGACCAGGCCGACGACCGCCGACACGACGGTCGCGACGACCGACGCGAGCAGGCCGACGGCCAGCGATACGCGGCTGCCGTAGACAAGCTGAGCGAACACGTCCTCCCCGGCCTGGGTCGTGCCCAGCCAGTGCTCAGCCGAAGGAGGCTGCATCGAGTCGGCGCCGGTCGCGGTCGGGTCGATGCCGACGACCAACGGTCCGATGACCGCCAGCAGGACGAAAAACAGCATGATCGCGGCGCCGACAGTGATTTTTCGCGATCGCGGAAGGAATTTCTTCACGTCGCGCCGCCGATCCGGATACGTGGGTCGAGCAGTACGTAGCCGAGGTCGGCGAGCAGGTTGGCGGCCAGTACGGACAGCGAGATGACCAGGAACAGCCCCTGCATCAACGGAAAGTCCTCGTTCTGGACGGCCTGGTAGAGCGTGTAGCCGACACCCGGATACGAGAAGATGACCTCGGTCAGCATCGAGCCACCGACCACGAACCCCAGTGACAGCGCGAAACCGGTGAAGCTCGGTAGGATCGCGTTGCGCGCTGCGTACATCGTCATCACCCGCAGCCGCGACAATCCCTTGGCCTGCGCCAATGTCACATAGTCCTCGCCGAGCGTGGTGATCATCATGTTACGCATCCCGAGCAGCCAGCCGGCGATCGAGCTGACGACGATCGTGATCGCCGGCAGCAGCGCGTGATAGGCCACGTTTCCGAGAAACTCACCGCTGAGACTCGGCGCGAGCTCGGTGTCGTACGCGCCGCTGATCGGCAGCCAGCCAAGCAGGACACCGAAAACGAAAACCAGCAGCAGCGCCATCCAGAAATACGGGATGGAGTGGAGAAAAGTCGTCGACGGCACGAGCAGGTCGGTCCAGCCGCCGCGCCGCCATGCGGCGACGATGCCGGCGGAGGTGCCCAGGACGAAGCTGATGACCGTGCAGACGCCGATCAGGCCGAGCGTCCACGGCAGCGTGGTGGCGATGACGTCGGAGACCGCGGTCGGATAGAAGCTGATCGACCGGCCGAGGTCGCCGCGGAACAGGTGGCCGAGATAGTCGACGTATTGCGTGAAAAGGTCGGCATCGCTCAGGCCGAAGGCCTCGCGCAGCGAGGCGATGGCGGCCGGGTCCACGTTGCCTTTGAGCCGGTCGACCAGCAGATCGACCGGATCGCCGGGCATCAGCCGGGGAATCAGGAAGTTGATCGTGATGGCGGCCCAGGCGATCACCAGATAGAGCCCGAGCCGCCGCGCGACGAACCTCATCCGGCCGGCTTCAGATGGGTGAGGACGAGCAGGTTGTCCGGATACTGGTACGGCGCCGGCAACGCGTACGGATCCTGCGCCGACGGCCAGCCGGTGAACTTGGTGGTCCGGGTCTGCGACCAGTTGGCGCTGCCAAGCAACGGAATCACCGGCAGCTGCTCGACCATCACCTTCTCCAGGCCGAAAACGGCCGCCCTCAGCTGCGCTTTGTCGTCGGTGCGCTCGAAAGTGCCGAGGAAGTTGTCGGTCGCCGGGTCCGACCAGCGCGAGTAGTTGGACAGCGCCTGCTGGCCGACCGGAGCGGTGAGCTTGCTGGACAGGAACGCGCGATACAGGTCATACGGTGTGGAGCCGCCGACCGAGCCGGCGATCGCCATGTCGTAGTTTCCGGTCTTCAGCGCGGCTTTCCACGCCTGCGTCGACTTGCCCTGCGGGTCGATCTCGATGCCGATCGCCTTGAGCTGGCTCTGGATCAGCCGCGCCATGGTGACCCAGTCGCTGAATCCGCTCGGCACCAGGATTGTGAAGGCCATCCGTTTTCCGCCGGGGCCGATGCGGATGCCGTCGGAGCCTTTCCGGAAACCGGCCTGGTCGAGGGCCGCGTTGGCGGCCGCGGCGTCGGTGCTGAACCGCAGGTCTTTGTATTGCGGGTCAAGGAAGGAGTCGTACGCTGGACGGACCAGGCCGGTCGGTGAGGCCGGCTGCTCATAGCCGAGCACGGCCACCTTGGACAGCGCCGCGCGGTCGATGGCGCCGCTGATCGCCCTGCGTACGGCCAGATTGTCCAGCGGTGCGCGCTTGAGGTTGGACACCAGGTTGACCAGGCCGTCGGCCGGATACCAGTACTTGTTGTGCACCTTGTCCTTGTCGACGAAGATCCGGTCGACGTGCGCGACGAAGCCGCCGGCCCAGTCCAGCCGACCCTGGCCGAGCAGGCTGGTGAAGCTGTTCGCGGACACCGCCGGATACTGGATGCGCTGGACCTTGATCTTGTCCTTCTGCCAGTATTTCGGGTTGGCCTTGAAGGTGTAGACCTGGGTCGAGAAAGTGTCCAATGTGTACGGTCCGGTGCCGACCGGGTTGGGATCGGCGAAGGTCAGCGGGTTCTTGCCGGCATAGACATGCTCCGGCACCGGCGTGATGCCGCCGATCTTGACCGCCTGCGCGTACGCCGG
Source organism: Fodinicola acaciae (assembly GCF_010993745.1). NCBI lineage: Bacteria > Bacillati > Actinomycetota > Actinomycetes > Mycobacteriales > Fodinicola > Fodinicola acaciae. The sequence continues at coordinate 180,030 of NZ_WOTN01000004.1, read as the reverse complement.
CTGCGGAAAGCTCAGCACCACCGTCTTCGGATCCGGCGCTGTCGCCGAGGTGGTGGCGATGTTGGAGATGTTCAGCGCCGGGTTTTTCCGCAGCATATCGAAGGTGAAGGCGACATCCTTGCTGGAGAACGGTTTTCCGTCCGACCACCGCACGCCCTCGCGGATGCCGAGGGTCAGTTCGCGGCCGCCGTCCGACCATTGCTGCGAGGTGGCCAGCCACGGAATGCCCTGGCCCGGTCGCATCGGCGTGTACGCGATCAACGGCTCGTAGATCAGGCCTTGCGCGCCTTTGTTGACAGAGGTGGAAAACGGGTTGAACAGCCGCTGGTAGCTGGCCGCCGAGTCGGCCATCACCACCAGCGTGTCCTTCGTGCCGGACCCCTGCCCGCCACCGCACGCGGTCAACGAAGTCGCGGCGATGACCGCGGCGCAGACGGCGGCTGCCTTCGATCGCATGGACTCTCCTTACAACACGTGGCGCATGAGCTGGAACCGCCTGGTGACCGCGAAACCGGCCTGTTTGTAGAGCCGCCCGGCCGGGCTTTCCTCGCCGGTCCACAGAAACCAGGCCGAGTGCAGGCCTTCTGCGCGCATCGCGGTCAGCGTCTGGTGCAGCAGGATCTTCCCCAGTCCGGTGCCGCGCAGGTCGCCGGCGACGCCGAACGGTCCGAACCGGTCCGGGATCCCGCGATAGGCCGCGTGCATCGCGAAACCGACGATCTCCTCCCGCCGCCAGGCGAGGTGAATGCGCCGCAGACCAAAGCCGAGGTCGCCGCGCAGCAGCGACGCACGGATCGCTTCGGCCCAGTCAGGTGCGAAACCCCGACCGGCAAAGGCCAGCAGGTCGGGGATGTCGCCGGCTTCCGGATGACCAAAGCGAAAACCCTCGGCCGTGCGGATACGCCGCAGATCGGCGACCTCGTCCGGCATGACATAGCCGACCAGTGACCGGTCCATCGCGACCGGTGCGCCGCGTACGGCGAAACCAGCCGCCCGCAGGAATGCGAGGCCGGCCGGATACGCCTCGGCGTCCAGGCCCGGCACGAAGTAGTTTGGTGTGTAGCAACCGAAGTCGACGGTCGTCCGGCCAGCCGCGTGCAGGAAGTCGAGGGCCTTCCGCAGCAGTGCGCGGCCGACACCACTGCGTTGCGCCTGTGGCACAACGAAAACGAACGGGATCCAGCCCAGCTCTGGCTGCAGATCGGTGCCGCTGGCCGGCGTCAGCCGCCGTACGGCGTAGGCGCAGCCGAGGAGCTCGCCGTCCGCCTCGGCCACGCACAGGCCGGCCGGATCGAAGTTTTCGTCCAGCAGCACGTACTCGACGAACCACTCGCGGTCGACCGGATCCGGCCGGAGACTCTCGTTCCAGGCCGCCACGATGGTGTCCACATCGGACGATCGAAACGACCGGTAACAGATTTCCGCCATTCTCCGCCTTCCGGACGTCGGATGTCCGTGTGGCGAGATTACGGATGCGTCATTACTGATGTCAACGATTTACGTAAAGAGGTGCGTAAGTCGTCGCCGAACATGGTTCGTAAATCTCAGAACTTCTCGACCAGCCGTCGGTGACCGTCCGCGGATGCCACCGCACAGGCGAAATCCGTGCCGGCCAGGCAGCCGCGCATTCGCAGCTGAGCGGCATAGTAATCGTTGTAACGAAAGCCGTACGTCTCACCGCGCGCGAATGCCTGACCCTCCATGGCGGCGGCCCACCTCTGCTTGGCCTCCGGGCTCACCAGCCGGTATTCGGTCGGTGCGAACCCCTCCGCGTCCTCCCAGTTTTCCGCGTAGAGCAGCGATCCGACCGGATGCCGCGGCTGCTCGCGTTCGACGCCGGGCAGGCCGGCCAGAAAGCGAGCCCGCTCGGCGATCCGCGACGCGTTCTCGTGGTCGGAATGGATCGAGCGCGGCCAGTGCGCGATCACCACGTCGGCGCGCACGTCCCTGATCACGTCGGCGACACGCAGGCAGATCTCGTCGTCGAGACCGAGAAACCCGTCCGACTGGTCGTCGAAGACCTGGAAGTCGGCGCCAATCGCGGCCGCGAACCGGCGGCCTTCGAAAATCTTCTGGATCTTGTAGTCGGCCGGCGACATCTTCGGATGTCCGCGTTCGCCTGGCGTCAGCGCGAGCAGCACGGCACGACCACCGTCGAGCACGTGCTGCGCGAGCATCGGCCCGGCCGCCAGATCCATGTCGCCGATATGCGCGCCGACCGCGAGCACCGTGCGGCTCAACTATTCCTCCGGATACAGCAGAAACGACTCGGCCCATCGCGGCGAGTCGACCGTCCCGACCAGCTCGTCGACCGATGCCGCCGACTCACGCAGGATAGGACTTCCCCACAGCAGGTCGATCATGTGCCGGCGGCCGGATGCGGCCGGCCGCCAGCCGAAGTCGTCCGGATAGCGCTCGCGGATCTCGGCGATCATCGCGACCGCCGTACGCACCGGCCGGAACGCCTGCCGGTCGGTGACGTGCAGTTGTACGCCGGAAATCGCCTCTCCGGCGTGTTTCCCGAATGTTGGGACAAACGACAGGGCACGAAACCGTACGCCCGGCAACTCCAGGGCGTTGAGCGCCGGCGCCAGACCGGCGTCGACGTACGGAGCGCCGACGATCTCGAACGGCCGCGTGGTGCCGCGTCCCTCGGACAGGTTGGTGCCTTCGAACAGGCCGGTCCCCGGATAGACCAGCGCCGTGTCCGGCGTCGGCATGTTCGGCGACGGAAAGACCCACGGCTGTCCACTGTGGACAGTGCCGCGGCGCCAGCCGGTCATCTCGACGACGGTGAGATCCACGTCCGGGATCGGGAACGTCCGTGCCAGTTCGCCATAGGTGAGTCCGTGCCGGATCGGGATCGCCGTACGGCCGACGAAACTCTCCCAACCCGGCTGGAGAAACGGTCCCTCGGCAAGCAATCCGCCGATCGGATTGGGGCGATCGAGCACGGCGACAGCGATCCCGACGCGAGCGGCGGCGGCCATAAGGTCGTGCAGCGTCCACACGTAGGTGTAGAACCGTGCGCCGATGTCCTGCAGGTCGACGGCCAGCGTGCGTACGCCGGACGCGGCCAGCATCGCCTCGAGTGCCTCGCCTTTGTGTTTGTACGTGTCGAAAACCGGCAGTCCGGTGACCGGATCGCGGTCGGCGTCCTCGCTGTCTCCGGCTTGCGCGGTGCCACCGATGCCATGCTCCGGACCGAAAAGCGCGGTCAGTGGTACGCCTGCGCGCAAAGCGGCGACCGCACCTGGTGTCAGGTCTGGCAAAACGCCGGTGTGGTTGGTGACCAGGCCGACCGGACCAGCCAGCAGGTCCGGCTGAGCACACAGCCGCTCGATGCCGGTCCGTACGCTCACGGCAGGTCGACCGGCAGCCGGCCACCGGCGGTGGCGTGGCCGGTCAGGACCCATCCCAGTGCCTCGATCGCCAGCGCGTCGTCGCCATAGCTGAGGACCCAGCTCCGCGCGCGCGAGGCGAGACCGGCGTCGTACGGCTCGCGGATGGCGACGCCGACGAACGGCACGTTTATCGCGTCCAGCAACGCTTTCTGGCCCGGCCACCGCCACGCCGACCGGGTGACGACGACGGCGCGGTCGCAGCCGCTCGCGGCTTGCGCAGCGGCGGTAACGGTTTCCGCGTCTGGATCGCTGCCGGTGTCGACCGTCTTGGTCGCGCCGAGTGCGCCCGACAACGCGTCGGCACCGGTGCCGAGACAGCCGACCAGTGCGACGGATCCGTTGAGTGGCTGGAAATCTCCGACGGTCGTGACACCGGCGAGCGCGAGTCGCAGCGCGCCGCCGGGATGCGTCGGACTGTCGACCTCGTAATGCAGGCCGTCGAAGAGTCCGAGTTTTCGTTTGAGAGTCAGCACACGCCGTACGGACTCGTCGAGCCGTTCCATCGACACGCGGCCGGACTCCACCGCCTCGATGACCGCCGCCACGGCGACCTCCAGATCGGCCGGCATCAGCAGCTGGTCGGCGCCGGCGAGCAACGCTCGTACGGCCGCCTCCGCGTCGCCGTGGCGCTCGCGAGCACCGGCCATGTCCAGCGCGTCGGTGACGACGATGCCGTCGAAACCGAGCTCTTTTCGCAGCAGGCCACCGAGAATCGCCGGTGACATGGTGGCCGGTTCGCCGGACGGGTCCAGCGCCGGCATGGCCAGGTGAGCGGTCATCACCGCCTCGACGCCGGCGGCGATCGCGGCCCGGAACGGCGGTGCGTCGACCTCGCGCCAGCGGTCGTGGTCGTGCGAGACGACCGGCAGGCCGACGTGGCTGTCCGCGGAAGTGTCGCCGTGGCCGGGAAAATGCTTCACCGTCGCGGCGACACCGGACTCCTGGTAGCCCTGCACCTGCGCGGTCACATACGCGGCCACCGCCTGCGGGTCGGAGCCGAAGGACCGTACGCCGATGACCGGGTTGGCCGGATCGACGTTGACGTCCGCGACCGGCGCGTAGTTCTGGTTGATTCCCAGGGAACGCAGCGCCGAGGCGATGATCCGCGCCGCCTCTCGCGCCGCGCCGGTGTCACCGGTCGCGGCCAGCGCCATCGCACCGGGCACCGCCAGCTCCGGCACGCGAAGCCGCGCGACCGTGCCGCCTTCCTGGTCGGTCGCGACCAGGAGCGGCACGTCGGCGGCGTGCTGGACGGCGCGGGTCAGCTCGGCGACCGTGTCGAGGTCGTCGCCGCCGGCCCGCGAGGGGAAATAGCAGACGCCGCCGAGGCCGTACCGCTCGACCAACTCGCAGGTCGCGGCCACCGTGTCGACGTGCACCGCGCCGCTGCGCTGGTCAGGCGGCAACCGGAGCGCGGTCGGCGAGTGCCGGCCAACTGGCGCCACGAAAAGCTGTCCGACCTTCTGCGCCACCGTCATGGAATCCATTGATAGGACCTTATCGAAGCGGAGTCATTGTCCCCTTCGTTATGGTGGGTTGATGGCGGGTACGGTCGAGCGCAAAACCGGTGGCCGGGTGGATGGTCGCCGGTCCCGCTGGGACAACCACCGGGCTCAGCGGCGCGCCGAGTTCGTCGAGGTGGCGACCTCAGCGGTCGAGGAGTTCGGTCCGGACGCGTCGACGGCGCAGATCGCCGACCTCGCCGGAGTGGCGCGGCCGATCCTCTATCGGCACTTCAAGGACAAGCAGGACCTGCACCGCGCGATCTCCGAGCGGGCCGTACGCATGCTGGTCGAGCAGCTGACCGCGCGGTTGTCCGAGGTCGGGTCGGCCCGCGAGCTGGTCAGCCAGACCGTGGACACCTACCTGCAGTTCCTGGAAAAACACCCGCATCTGTATCGTTTCGTCGTGCAGTACGCGGCGTTCACCAGGACCGGCGCGGACGTCGTCGACAACATGAAGAGTGCGCTCGCCACCCACATCGCGACGATGTTCCACCGCTTCCTGCGGCACGAAGGCACCGACGACGAGCTGGTCGACGCGATGGCCTTCGGGGTGGTCGGCTTCGTCGAGTCGGTCGGCAACTGGTGGCTGGAGCACCGGACGATGGACCGGCAGGGCATCGCCGACCTGATCAACGGCAGCATCCTGCGCAGCATCGGCGGCGCCCTGCGCGACCGCGGGCTCGAGCTTGATCCGGACGAGCCGCTTCCCTGGTTGCAGGAGTGACCGGACCGACCGGCCGGGTCCCGATCTCGCCGGTTCCCGGCTACAGCAACCTTCGGGTGCTGGCCCGCGGGGGATACGCGACGGTCTACGTCGCCACCCAGACCTCGATCGGCCGTGAGGTCGCGCTGAAGATCGACACGCGGTCGGTCGACGACGAGCGCGACCGGCGGCGGTTCCTCCGCGAGGCGCAGGCGGCCGGCCGGCTGTCCGCGCATCCGCACATCGTGCCGGTGTACGACGCCGGCGTGACCGGCGACCACCACCCGTACTTGGTCATGGAGCTGTGCACCGGCGGTTCCTTCGCCGCGTTGCTGAAGCGCCAGGGGCCGCTGGAGGAGCGGCGCGTACGTGATGTCGGTGTCAAGATCGCGCGCGCCCTGTCGGCCGCACACAGCGCCGGCATCCTGCACCGCGACGTGAAACCGGGCAACATCCTGATCCGCGCGTTCGGCGAGCCGGGACTGGCCGACTTCGGGTTGGCGTCGATGCTGCACTCGCAGCGCTACACGTCGTTGGCACTCGACGCGCTGACCCCGGCGTACTCGGCGCCGGAGGTCTTCAAGGCCGACCGGCATCCGACCGCGGCCGCCGATGTCTACTCGCTCGGCGCGACGCTTTACGCGCTGCTGACCGGCCGCCCGCCGCGGTGGCCGGCCACCGGAACGCCGTCGTTGGCCACCGTCGTGATGCTGCAGGACCGGCCGATCCCCGACATCGACGGTGTCGCGGTGGAGTTCGTGGACGTGCTGCGGCACGCGATGGCCAGCCACGTCGACGACCGGTACGAGAGCGCCGAAGAGCTCCGCTATGCGCTGGAGTCGCTGTCGCTGCCGCCGCCGGGGTCGACGACGTCGTTGCACAAGACCTCGCCGCCGTCGGCGCATCCGCCGTCGCCGGTCGCGAGTCCGGCGGTGGTGAGCGGACCGCCGAGCGCGCCACCGTCACCCTCGCCCTCGCCGGTTCAGGTGCCGCAGACGGCTCCGACCGGCCGCATTCCGGTGCCTGGTCCGCTGGTACGCGCGCCGGGTTATCCACAGCCGCCGCAGCAGGTGCGTCCGCCGCAGTTCCGTACGCCGGGACCGTATCCGCCACAAGGCCCGCCACGCGTTCCTCCGGTGCCGCCTGGTCCGCCGCACCGGCCGGTGTCCGCCGGTGGCCGGCCCGGCGGCTATCCGGCGCCGCCGCCTCCGGTCGGCCCGCCGTCCCAGCCGTACTCGGTGACCGCGCATCCGGCGCCGCCGCCGCCGGCGCAGAGCGAGTCGTTCCTGGACAGGTTCAGCAACGGCCAGCTGATCCTGATCACCGCCGGCATCGTGGTCGCCGCCGGCATCATCGTCGGCGCGATCGTCACGGCCGTACTCATCGTCAACAACTGACCTGGCGTCCTCCGCATCCGGTTGCCCGGAACTGGACCGCTAGCGAGCGCGGCGGGCCAGCCGCTCGTGGTCGAGCAGCACGACGCTCTTGCCCTCCAGCCGCAGCCAGCCGCGGGAGGCGAAGTCGGCGAGCGCCTTGTTGACAGTCTCGCGGGACGCGCCGACCAGCTGCGCCAGCTCCTCCTGCGTGAGGTCGTGCGTGACGCGCAGCGTGTTGCCTTCGCGCGAGCCGAACCGCGCGGCCATCTGCAGCAGGTTCTTGGCGACCCGGCCGGGCACGTCGGTGAAGATCAGGTCGGCCAGCGCGTCGTTCGTACGCCGCAGCCGGCGGGCCAGTACGCGCAGCAGCTGCTCGGCGATCTCCGGCCGATTGGTGATCCACGGCCGCAACGCCTGCTGGCGCAGCCGCGCGATGCGCGCGTCGGTCACCGCGACCGCCGTACCGGTGCGCGGGCCCGGGTCGAACAGGGACAGCTCGCCGAACATGTCGCTCGGACCGAACACGGCGATCATGTTCTCCCGGCCGTCGGCGGCCCGGCGGCCGACCTTGACCTTGCCGGACTCCACGATGTAGAGACTGTCGCCGGGGTCCCCCTCGGAGAAGATGACCTGGCCGCGTGGCGCGTCGAGATGCTCCAGCTGAGCTGCCAGCGCCTCGGCCGCTTCCGGGTCAACCCCCTGGAACAGACCCGCCCGCGCGAGCACTTCCTCCATGTCCGCACCTCCGCGTGCTGTGAACGATCATCGAGAGACCGCGCCGTGAGTCTAGGGCTCTTTCCGCCGGCATGTGCGGTTAGGCACGCTCCGGCGGGTGGAATGTGGCCACTTGAGCCTATGTCGTCGGCCACCCCCGGCCCGGCATTCTGTCGTATCCCCGCCGTAGGCTCTGCAAGGTGACTGGTGTCGTCAGCCCCGCCAAAACCAAGCCGGAGTCGGCGCTGGCGCTCACCCGCCGGGCCCGCAAGATGCACAAGATCCTCGCTGAGACGCATCCCGACGCGCACTGTGAGCTGGACTTTCGCACGCCGCTGGAGCTGGCGGTGGCGACCATCCTGTCCGCGCAATGCACCGACAAGCGGGTCAACGAGACGACCCCGGCGCTGTTCGAGCGCTATCGGTCGGCCGCCGACTACGCCGGCGCCGACCGGGTCGAGCTGGAGGAGATGATCCGGCCGACCGGTTTCTACCGCAACAAGACCTCCTCGCTGATCAAGCTCGGCCAGGCGCTGGTGGAGAGGTACGACGGACAGGTGCCGGGCCGGCTGGCCGACCTGGTCACCCTGCCGGGCGTCGGCCGCAAGACCGCCAACGTCATCCTCGGCAACGCCTTCGACGTGCCGGGCATCACCGTCGACACGCACTTCGGCCGGCTGGTCCGCCGGTTCGGCTGGACCGCCGAGGAGGACCCGGTCAAGGTCGAGCACCTCGTCGGCGAGCTGATCCCGCGCAAGGACTGGACGATGCTGTCGCACCGGGTGATCTTCCACGGCCGCCGGGTCTGCCACGCGCGCAAGCCGGCCTGTGGCGCCTGCACCCTGGCGTCGCTGTGTCCGTCGTACGGCACCGGTCCGACCGCGTACGCCGACGCCGTCAAGCTGCTCAAAGGCCCGCGCGTCGAGGAACTGGCGGCGATGGTCAAGCCATGAGGTGGCTGGCGGCCATGCTCGCCGTGGCCGTGGTGGCCGGTTGCGCCGCTGCGCCCGTGCCGTTCCAAGGCTCCGGCTTCGCCGCGTGTCCGCGGCCGGCCGCCGGGGGGAAGCTGCCGGCGGTCACCGTGACCTGCATGGACGGCAGCGGACAGACGGTCAGCCTGGACCGGCTCACCGGCCGGCCGATGGTCGTCAACCTGTGGGCCTCCTGGTGCGCACCGTGCGGCCAGGAGATGCCGGCGTTCCAACGGCTGCACAGCAAGGCGCGCGACAATCTCGTCGTGCTCGGTGTGGCGACGAAAGACGACCCGACGAGGTCGGTGCAGGCGGCTCAGGACGTCGGCATCCGGTTCGCGAACGTCTTCGACCCCAACGCCGCGGTGGAACGCGGCCTGGGTCGCGCCAACCTGCCGGTCACCGTCTTCGTCGACGCCAAAGGCGCCGTGACCTACCTGTACGCCGGTCCGGTGCTGACCGACAAAGCGCTGGCTGACCTGGTCAAACGGTATCTCGGCGTGGTCGTCGGATGAGCCAACCAGCGGAGCCGCCGGACTGGATGCGAAAGCTCGCCGACGCGGTCGGCGAGGGCCTGGAGGGGCCGCTCAGCAACTATCGGCGCGTGACGGCCGCGGTTGGCCGTACGGCCGCCGTGTTGATGCTCTTCGGCGAGAACGCGCCGGACGCCAACGGCGACGGGGTCGTACCAGGTCCGGACCTGTTGCTCCTGCAGCGGGCCGATACGCTGCGCAACCACGCCGGCCAGCCGGCGTTTCCGGGTGGTGCCGCCGATCCCGGCGACCGCGACCTGGCGCACACCGCGCTCCGTGAGGCGTACGAGGAGACCGGCCTGGACACCACGACCGTACGGGTGCTGGGTCAGCTCCGGCCACTGCCGGTGCCGGTGTCGAAGTTCCTGGTCACGCCGGTGCTGGCGTGGTGGCAGCGGCCGCATCCGGTGGCGCCGGTGCACGCCGCAGAGGTCGCCACGGTGACCCGCGTACCGGTGTCGGAGCTGGCCGACCCGGCCAACCGCGTGATGGTCCGCCATCCGTCCGGCTACCAGGGGCCGGGCTTCCAGGTGCGCGGCATGCTGGTGTGGGGGTTCACCGGGTTTCTGGTGGCCGCGCTGCTGGATCTGGGCGGTTGGACCGTACCGTGGCACGCCGAGCGGGTCCGGGACGTTCCATCTACGGCGAGAGACCGCGGGCTCGAGGAGGGACGCCGGTGACCGGCAGCGTGTTGGACATCGTCCTGGTGGTCATCGCCATCCTCTTCGCCATCAACGGCTATCGGCAGGGTTTCGTCGTCGGCCTGCTGTCCTTCGTCGGCTTCATCGGTGGCGCGTTGCTCGGCCTGCAGCTGGCGCCGCTGCTCGCCGAGCGGGTCAACGACCAGCTGTGGCGGCTCGTACTGGCCCTGGTCGTCGTGTTCCTCGTCGCCAGTGCCGGACAGGCGCTCGCGGTGATCCTCGGCTCCGCATTGCGCGACCGGCTGCACAACCACGGTGCGCGCGCGGTGGACAGCGTCGCCGGTGCCGGCCTGTCGGTGATCGCGGTGCTGCTGGTCGGCTGGATGGTCGCCGTGCCGCTCGCCCGCGCGCCGTTTCCGGGTTTGTCATACCAGGTCAGGCACTCGGCGATCATCCCGGCGGTGAACGGCGTCGTACCGCCGCCGGTGCGGCAGCTCTACATGAACTTCGCCGACATCATCGACTCCGGCGAGTTCCCGGACATCTTCGACCCCCTGACCCCGACCAAGGTCCCCAACGTCAACGCGCCGGACGCGGCATTGGCCAGGTCTCGGGTCGTGCTCAACTCGTGGGAGTCGGTCGTCAAGGTGGTCGGCGACGCACCGAGCTGCGGCAAGCAGCTGGAGGGCTCCAGCTTCGTCATCTCGCCGCAGCACGTGCTCACCAACGCGCACGTGGTCGCCGGCGTCACCGAAAACCTGCACGTCATCGACAAGCAGGGCCACCGGCTGGACGCCAACGTCGTCTACTTCGACCCCGAGCGCGACCTCGCGGTGCTGTACGTGCCGGACCTGGCCGCCAAGAAACTCACCTTCGACGACTCGGCGTCCAACGGCGCCGACGCGATCGTGCTCGGCTATCCGGCCGACGGCGGCTACACGGCGACTCCCGCGCGGATCCGGGACAACCGCTCGCTGTATGGACCCGACATCTACAAGTCGCAGCGCGTCACGCGCGACATCTACTCGCTGCGCGCCCAGGTGATCGGCGGCAACTCCGGCGGTCCGCTGATGAGCACCGACGGCCAGGTTTACGGCGTGGTCTTCGCCGCGTCGCTGGACGACGCCGACACGGGCTTCGCGCTGACCGCCAAGGAGGCGCAGCCGGTCGTCGACGCCGCCTCCCGGCTCACCACCCCTGTCTCCACGCGCACCTGCACGCACGAATGAGCGGCGGATTCACGTCGCGAGCCAGCGGATGAGGTGCGCGGTGACCTCGGCAGGCGCCTCTGCGTGCGGAAAGTGGCCGACGCCGGGCACCAGCTGCCACTCGTACGGCCCGTCCGCGTAAGTGCGGGCAGCGGCGGCGGTCGCCGGCAGGACGTACGGGTCGGCCTCACCGTGCAGCTGCAGGACGGGCTGCGCCAACGGTGTCGCCAGCAGCCGCGCAAACCGCCAACCGCTCGGCCGCACCATCGACCGGCCGGCCCAGCGGTGGTATTCCAGCGCGCAGAATGCCGCCTGCCGGATGCCGAAGGCCTGCCGGCAGACCGGCTCGTACGCGGCGAAATCCGCCGTCCGCGTCCACTGTGGACCGGAACGGGTGCGCAATCGGGTCCCGATTGCCGCGCCGCCGTCGCTAGTCAGCCGATGCTCGTAGCGCGGCAGCTGGAAGAGCGCGAAGTCGCGGTCGCGGCGCAGGTCGGCGATGCGCGGGCGAGCACTGCCGACCAGCGCCAGCTGCCGGACCGTACGCGGATGCAGGCAGGCGGTCGACCAGGCCAGATAGCCGCCGAGGTCGTGGCCGACCACGGCAGCGTCGCGCTCGCCGAGCGCGCGTACCAGGCCGGCGATGTCGGCGGCGAGCGTGTAGCCGTCGTATCCGCGCGGTGGTTTGTCGCTGCCGCCATAGCCGCGCAGGTCCACCGCCACCGCGCGATAGCCGGCGGCCGCGAGCGGCGCCAGCTGGTGGCGCCAGGTCCACCAGAACTCGCCGAAGCCGTGCAGCAACAACACCAGCGGTCCGTCACCGGTCTCGGCCACATGGAAGCGGCTGCCGTTGGCGTCGACGCCGCGGTGCCGCCAGGGACCGTCGATGAGCACCAACGAGTCGTCGGCTCGCTGCACCGATCCAGCGTGTCACACGGAGGTTGGCGGGCGGGACCGGTTGCGGATACATAACCAGGCTATGTAATCTCAAGGGGTGAGCGTCGACGTACGCGCGGTCGACCCGTTCCGGCTGGGACTGGGTGAGGATCCGCGGCGCGCGGTCGCGGACGGCCTGGTCGACACGGCCAGTCGGCTGATCCGCCTGGTGGCGCGCGAGCGCGTCGGTGCCGGCACGCTGTCGACCTCGCAGGTGCTGGTGCTCGCGCTGCTGGACGAGCTCGGTCCGACCCGGATCAGCCGGCTGGCCGACTACGAGCGCTGCTCACAGCCGGCGATGACCGCGCTGGTGGCGCGGCTGGAGGCGCAGGGCCTGGTGACCCGCCGGTCCGACGAGTCCGACCGGCGCGCCGTGCTGGTCTCGGTGACGTCGTACGGCCTGTCCCGGCTGGACGAGTCGCGCGACGCGCTCCGCGTCCGAATTATGGCGATCCTGGACGATCTGACCGCCGAGCAACAGCGTCGGCTGGGTCGTGCGGTCACGGAAATTCAGTCACTTTTAGGGCTGTCCGGCGGGCCGTCCGCCGGGATAGGTGATAGAAACCACGTGTCCGGCTCCGGGCCGGACGCCTGACTCGACGTCGTGTGGAAGCCGAGGAGGCGACAGCGGTGGGATACGAACCGGTGAGGGACCCCGCTGGATCAGCGCACGGTGAGGAATCGTTTTCGCCGTCACCCGCGCCGGTCATAGCCGGCTTCGACGGGTCCGCGTCCAGTGAGCACGCGCTGGCGTACGCCGCCGGCCTGGCGCGCCGGCTCGGCACCCGGCTGGTCGTCGTCTACGTACGCTCCACCGGCACGGTGATGCCGACCGGCTTCGGCGCCCTCGACGTGCTGCCTGACGACATCGCCGACGCCGACCTCATCGGCCAGGTCGGCGACGTGCTGTCCTGCTGTGTCGTGCAGTGGGAACTGGTCGAGCGGATGGGATCGCCGGACCGTGAGCTGCTCGCCGTCGCCGACGAGCTGCGCGCCGACGCCGTGGTGGTCGGCCGGTCCGCGTCGCGGCTGCACCGCCTGGTCGGCTCGGTCGCCGGCCGGATCGTCCGCCGCTGCGACCAGCCGGTCGTCGTCGTCCCCTGACCACGGACGACGCAACCGGATTCCGATTGCGTCGTCGGATGGCGGTTGACCTGCGGCGATGTCTCGCGAGGTGACAATCGGACACTAGCTCGAACGCGCGCGTACGCGCAGGACGATGCCGGCGACCACCGCCGCGATCACCGACCCGACCATGACCGCGAGCGTAATCCGCTCGCCGCGCGCGCTCTCGCCAAACGACAGCTCGGCGATCAGCAGGCTCACGGTGAATCCACAGCCGGCCAACAGCGACACGGCCAGCAGGTCTCGGATCCCCATCCCGTCCGGCAGCCGCCCCAGCCGCAGTCGTACGGCCAGCAACGCACCACCGGCGACGCCGACCAGTTTCCCCACCACCAGCCCGACGATCACCGCGATGGCCACCCGGTCGGTGAAAAGACCGCCAAGCGCTTTGCCGTCGACGGGGACGCCGGCGGCGAAAAACGCGAACAGCGGCACGCACACACCGGCCGACAGCGGACTGAGCAGGTGTTCCATCCGTACGGCCGGCGGCAGGTCCTCGTCCGCATCGGTGCGTACGCGCGTGAGCAGACCCAACGCGATGCCGGCGAGCGTTGCGTGCAGTCCCGACGCGTGCACGGCGATCCAGACACCGAGCACCAGCGGCAGATAGATCCACGTGCTGCGCACGCGGCCATACTGGAGCAGCCAGAAAACCGCCAGCAGCACCACGGCGATCCCCAGTGCCAGCAACGAAATCTTGCCGGTGAACAGCGCGGCGATCAGCAGGATCGCGCCGAGGTCGTCGACGACGGCCAGCGACAGCAGGAAAATCCGTACGCCCGGCGGCAGGCCCGGTGCGCTGATCGCCAGCACCGCAAGCGCGAAGGCGATGTCGGTCGCGACCGGCACCGGCCACGCCGCACCGATGCCGTCGGCGCCGAAACCGACCGCGAGGCACACCACCGCCGGCACGACCATGCCGGCCATGGCGGCGATCGCCGGCAGCGCCGCCCGGCGCGCCGACGAGAGCTCACCGGTGACCAGCTCGCGTTTCAGCTCGCAGCCGGCGACATAGAAGAAGACGGCGAGCAGGCCGTCCTTGGCCCAGCTGGACAGGCTCAGCCGCAGATGCAGGACGTCCGGCCCGACGGTCAGCTTCTGGATCGACTCGTACGCGCCGGCCAGCGGCGTGTTGGCCAGGACCAAGGCGAGAGCCGCGGCGGCCAACAACAACGCGCCGCCGACGGTCTCGGTGCGCAGCAGTCGCGCCAACTCCGCCGCCGCGATCGCGGCGGCACGGCTGGGTTTGGACACGCGGCGGGCCATTGCGCCAATACAGCACAGATCGCGCCGCTCAGCGAAACGGAGTCGTCAGGACTTCTCGCCGAGCACCGGCGGCGGCGCGTCGGTGTCGTTGCCCCACACCATCTCGTCCTCGGTCAACCAGGTCTCGTATTCCTCCGGCTGGTCGTCCTCGCCACGGCGACCCGCTCCGGCACCGCCACGAGTGCCTTTGCCAGCGCCTTTCTTCGCGCCGCGGGCGCCACCGACGCCGAGGTTCTGGCCGGAGCCGGTGCCGAACAGGCCAGCGGCGCCACCGGCACCGGCGGTGCCACCGGCCAGGCCGGGAGCGCCCGCGCTCGCGCCACCGATGCCGGCGGACGCGAGGCCACCACCGCCGAGACCGGTGGCCGGCAGTGCGCCGACCCCACCACCGGCGAGGCCGGCTCCACTCGGCGTGTGCGTGCCGACCGGCGGCGTACCAACCGTCGAAGGCGGCGGCGTGGTCGTCGGCCGGTCCTGGTCGAGGTTCGGCGGATCGGACACCGGTGTGGTCGTTGGCCCGTGCTTGGGATCCGCCGGCTTGTCCACCGTCAGGTGCGCCGGTGCGCCCGTCGTGCCGGGACCGGCGCTGGTGCTGGTCAGCGTCGGGCTGCTGGTGTTGACGTGGGTTGGCAGGTGCGGCGGCTGCTGCGGCACCTCGGCGGTGGCGTTGACGCCGGCGCCGGCCAGATACTGCGCGTACGTCGAGACGACCTGCGCGGCCTTCGCGTGCGCGGCCTTGCGCTGCTGCTCGTCCCGGTCGTGGCCGAAGATGCCGCCGACGATGCCACCGGCCACCGTGCCGACCGGGCCGGCGATGACCGTACCGGCCGCGGCGCCGGCCGCCGCGCCGCCGATCGTCGAGTCGTTGTCGTCGGTGTCCTTCGGGTTCGGCATGTCCTTCAGCGCCTGCGCCAGGTGCGGCTTGAGACCGCTCAGCGTGTGGAACGTGGTGCTGAAGTCGTCACCGAGCTTCTCCGCGAAGGTCGAGATCGCGCCGACCGCAGTCTTGTATGCGTCGAAGGCCTCGCCCTTCCACACCTGCTCGAGCTTGCGCAGGTCGCCGCCGATGTCGCCGGCCAGCGTGTGCGCGTCGAGCCGCTGCTTGTCATACAGCGCGGCGGCGTCGTCGAAGTCCTTGCCGGCCTTACCCTCGTGCAGCTGGTTGTAGAGCTGCTCGTGCGGGATCTTGCTGTAGTCGGTCTTCAGGTACTTGTCCGCGGTCATCTCACACGGCCCCGTTCGTGTTCTGGTCCTTCTTCGGGTTCAGCGTGGTGGCGATGGTGTCCACCCGGTCGGCGATGTCGGCGGCGTTGGCGTGGTTGAGCGCCTCCACCGTCTGGTAGTTCTTGATGATCTGGTCGGTGCCGGTGAGCGCCACGTCGAGCGCGTCGCGCAGCTTGGTGACCCGGTCGAGATAGGCGGAGTTCTTCGTCCGCATGTCGCTGGCGTAGAGGCTCGCGTCGGCGAACCCGCCGACCGGTGGCCTGCTCGGCTGCAGGTGGTTGGTCACCGCGGTCACGATCGCCTGCGCCTGCTTCTGCCGCTGCGCCAACGCCTTACGAAAGTCCTGCAGCGAGTGGATGTCGAACTCGACGCTCATCGTCGATCTCCCCGTCGTCATCTGAAGGTCAAAGGCCGCTTCACCGGACAGCGTAGCCGGCCGTGACAACCTCGTGCGGTGGTTTGTCCACAGGCCGTTATCGACCGGTAACGACCGCATTCCTGGCCGCCTGGATCGACAGCGTCGGCCCGGTCGGCAGCAGGCTGAGTACGTTCGTCGACACCGCCTGCGGCGTCACGTCGCCGTAGCCGAGCGCGCCGAGGTCGGTCTGCGAGGCGATCGGGAAGCGTACGCCGGAGTCGGTGACCAGATAGAGCGTGCCGGTGGTGACACCGGGCGCCGGCAGGTCGCGTACGACCGCGCCACGGCCGCCTGGCACGTACACCCGGTCGGCGGTCGGGGTGGTCGCCGTCGAGTTGGACGGCGGCACGGTCGGATCCTTGTCGGTGAACGCCGGCGGCGTACTGGCCAGCGTCGAGATCCGCACGTCCGAGCCGTTCGAACTGGACAGCGACGCGCAGACCGTCGAGGTCGGCGCGTTCATCGCGGCGAGCTGCGGCACGTCGCCGAGCGGATAGCCCTTCGGCACCACCGACTGGGTCTGCGACTTGGTCGCCGACGCGTACGTCGTCGGGTCCAGCTGGATCGGCTGCCCGCCGGCAAGCATCAGCTTGGCCGCCGTCGCCGGCAGCACCGCCAGGCCGTCGGACAGCACGACGAAGAACTGCGGTGTGTTACCGAGCTCGACGACGTCGCCGATCCTGGTGGCGCGGCCGCCGATCGGCGGGCCGGCCTGGCCGGCGTTGTCGATGGTCGGCTTGGCCAGGTCGGGGCCGGCGGGCACGGCGTTGAGGAAGGCCGCTCCGACCTCGACCACCGACGCTGTGGCCCAGCCGAGCGACGCGCGCTCGACGTTGGCGTCCGGCACCTTCAGCCGCTGGTTGTTCCACAGCAGGAAGACGTCCGAGGAGCCGGTCGGCTGCACGAGTACGCCTTTGTCGCCGAGGTCGTCGCCGTTGATGCCGCCACCGACCGACACTCCGACGTATTTCTTCTGACCGGTGGAGGGGTCCACGATCGTGCCGGCGCACACCGACCACGGGTCTTTCAGCAGCTGCTGCGGACTGGGCAGCAGGTCAGGAGCGCCGACGATGCCGTACGCGGCGCCGCGCGGCACGTCGGCCAGCGAGTTGCGCGAGACGGTGTTGACCGGCGGATTCGGCGAACCGACGATCAGCAGCGCCGAGGAGAAGTTGAGGATCGGCGAGAGCCTGCCGTCGTGATAATAGAGCCGGGTGCCGGTCTCCTTCTCGATGGTGATCGACTGGGAGTTCTTCCAGCTGGTGTTGCCGGACGGGTTGATGAAGCCGATGACCCCGACCGCGGCGACCACCAGCACGGCGATCATCACCGACCCGAAGGTGGACAGGCCGAGCCGGCGCATCGGCAGCTCGTTGGTCTCCGGCTCGCCGAACAGCAGCGCGGACCCGATCCGCCGGGTGACGAACCGGTACGCCTCCAGTTGCTCGCGGCGTGAGGTCACGTCCGGACTCCCCGTTCTGGCTCTCGCCTGATCTGTCGCCAGGCGTCCCTACAATACGGGCTCATGTCGATCCCTCCGGCCAACCCTCCGGCTCAGCCGCCGGCCGCACGAGGTGCCGCCAGGGTGGGCACGCCGGGTCAGCCGCCGCCGAGCGGTCCGGTCCGGCCGGTGGCACAGCGGCGCCGTGGCCGGCTCGGCGCGGTCGCCGTCGGTCAGGTGGTGACGCTGCAGGTCGCCGCGGCCGGTGTGCTGCTCGGTCTCGCCTTCGGGCCGATCGGCCTGGCCGCAGGTGGGTTCGTCGCCGTCGTCCTGTTGGTCTTCGCGTTCGTACCGACCGGCGGCCGGTGGCTGTTCGAGGCGATCGGCCTGCGCTGGGAACTGGCCGGCCGGCGGCGCCGCCGGCCGCGGCCGAACGTCGAGGATCCGCGGCTGCGCGCGCTCACCGAGTTGGCGCCGACGTTGGTGCTGCACGATGTGCTCGACCGGATGAACAGGGTCGGCATCGGCTCGGACGGCGACGGCTGGTTCGCCGCGATCGCGATCGCCAACCCGGTCGGCCTGCGCGCGGCCGGCAGCGCCGGGCTGCCGCTGGACGCTCTGGCCGAGGTGCTCGTCGAAGGCGGTGTCCGAGGCGTACGCATCCAGCTGGTGACACATGCCGTGCCGGCGCCGACGGCGCAGCTGCCGGCGGCCAGTCCGGCGGTCGCCTCGTACGCGCAGCTGCCGGGCCTGGACGCTGGCGCCATCGCCGCTCAACGGCACACCTGGCTGGCCGTACGACTGCCGGCCGAGGTCGCGGCGGCCGCGGCGGCGAGCCGGGGTGGCGGTCCGGACGGCGTGGCCAAGGCGCTGGCGGCCACCGTCGGCCGGCTGGCCAAGGTGTTCGCGGCGGCCGGCGTCGACCACCGCGTACTCGACGCGCCCGCGCTGTTGGACGCGCTGGCTCGGTGCTGCGGCGTCGACGCGGCCGGGTTGACCGCCGAGCGCCGGTTCGACGAGCGCTGGGACCACGTCGCGGTCAGCGGTCTCGCGCACCGCACCCTCGCGGTGAGCCGGTGGCCGGACCAGCGTCCCGGCGAGCCGGGTCTGATCGCCGCGCTCGCGCGTACGCCTGGGGCGAGCACGACCGTGGCGCTCACGATGGACGACCCGGTCGACGGCGTCGCCGGCATCCGTACGGCGATCCGGCTGGCCGCGCCGTCGTCGGTGCTGCCGGCCGCGGTCGACGCCGCGCGCGGCATCGCGCAGCGCGCCGGCGCCAGGCTGAGCGCGTTGCCCGGTCAGCAGGCCGCCGGGATGTATGCAACGGCACCGACAGCGGGGGGATTGCGATGACAGGTCCGGGCCAGCCGCCTCCGCCGCGGCCAGGCGGTCGAGCGTCCGTACCACCGCCTCCACAGGGACCTCCTCCACAGGGACCTCCTCCACAGGTGCCGCCGCCGCAGCCGCGACCGGTGCTGCCGGCTGGTGGCGCTCCGGTCTCCGGCGCCGCACCGGCGTCCGGATCGGCCGGACCGGCATCCGGCCTCGGCGTCGTGACGCGGCCAGGCTCGGCGCCGTCGGGAGCGGTGTCCGGCGGCCCGTCCTCCGGCACCTCACCGGTTTCATCGCCGGTCTCGCGCGGCACCGTCTACGGTCGCGGCCTGCGACCGCTGCGGCCGACCGATCCGGACCTCAACCTCGGCACACCGGCCGCCGCTCAGTTGCCGGCGCACGGCCTGGCGGTCGCCGAGCTGGACCGACTGGCGTTTCCGGTCGATCCGGCCGGTGTCCTGCTCGGCGTGGACGTGGAGACCAAGCCGGTGGTCGTACGGCTGTTCCGCGAGCAGTCGACCCGGCTCACGCTGATCGGCGGCCTGTGGATCACCCGGGTCGTCCTGTTTCGCGCGCTGGCGGTCGGTGCGCGGATCGTCATCCAGACCCAGCGGCCGGAGGCGTGGCGTGACTGGGGCCTGTGGGCGACCGGCGAGCGCGATCGCGTGCAGGTCGTACCAGCCGCCGAGGCCGCGATGGTCGGCGGCACGGCGTCGGCTCCAGGTCTGGTCGTCAACGACACCGGCAACAGTCCGCGGCCGGTCGCGCCGGCGCTGGGGATGTGGCAGACGCAGCTGACCGTGCTGCCGGAGCTGTCCGCGTACGGTTTCGGCGCCGTCGGCGAGTCGGACCTGGTGATGATGCAGCGGCTGTCGCCGATCGAGGCCTCGGCGGCACGTGCCGTGCTGCGCCTGACGCCGCATACCGCCGGCCTGATGCAGGCGATGCGCGACGACATGATGGCGCTGCTCGGTGGCGGCGCCGACCGCTACCTGTGGATGAACGCGACGAAGATCGAGCAGGAGGCCTTCGGCCGGCCGCGCCGCGGCGACTGACCGCGGTGCAATCGGATTCCGATTGTGTCGCTGGGCTCAGCCGTTGAGGCCGTGCACGTACGAGTAGAGCCCGAGCACACCGACCACCAGCGGCACGATCGCCACCACCAGCAGCACCTCGATGATGTCCAGCGCGCGTCCCCAGAACGGCGAGAACCGCCGGCCCGGTAGCACGAGGCCGGTCAGCAGGATCACGATCACCACGGCCAGCATGCTGGTGACGACCACCGCCAGCCGGATCAGCAGATTGCCGCCGGCCGCGGCGCCCAGCGCGAGCAGACCGAGGCCGACCAGACCGGTGATCAGTACGGGCAGCCGCTGGCTCGTACTGCGGAGGACACGTGCGCGCAGCAGCAGCGCGAAGGCGATGACCGCGCACAACGACCACGCGTAAACCGAGCCGTCCAGCACGAGCAGTGCCTCGGTCACGCCGACGATCAACGCGGTCGCCACCAGCAGTGCGGTGAAGAACCGGTCGGCGAGCTGGCTGCGCCGCAGCACCTGTGCGCCTGGCACCGTCTGCGTGTCGGTCTTGAGGTCCTCCGGGCCGGTCGGGATCGTCGGGATCGGCAGCCGAGCCAGCCGGAAGGACAACAGCGGCAACGCCGGTGCGGCCCCCATTGCCACGGCTGAGGCGACCGCCGCCACACCTGCCGCGCTGGCCGGCGTCAGCACGACGAACGCCGCGCCGACCGCTCCGAAAAAGCTGGCGATCGCGATCGCCAGAAACAGCGGCACCGACTCGGCCACCGCCAACGCGACCAGGATCGCGACCACGGTCATCAGGGTGAATCCGACGAGCACGTGCGGCGCGCCGAGCTGCGGCAGCGTACGAGAGCCGCCGAGCGCGAGCAGACCGGTCACGAACGCGTACGGGATGGCCATCACGCCGAGCACGCTGCCGGTGCGTGCGTCGGACAGAGCGCGAGAGATGACCGCCGACGCACCGATCAGCCCGATCGTGACGAAGCCGGCGATCGCCGCGCCGAAGAACTGCGGTGGCCCGGCAGTGGTGATCACCACGGCCATCAACACCAGCCCGACGACCGCCGCGGTCAACCCGGCCAACCGGCTGGTCTGCTTGTCCCACCGGCCACCGCGGTCGTTGCTGGCGGTCGCGATCGCGTCCACCACGTCGTCGAACACCGCCTCGGGCGGCGCCGCCGAACGCGGCGTGAAGTGCAGCTGCTCGCCGTCCCGGATCTCCAGCTGTACGCAGCTGCGACCGGTGTCCAGCGGCGCCGCGCCGAGCCGGGACAACGCCCAGCCTCCGTTGGCCCAGCCGGACTCCGCCATCTCCTCGCCCGCGTACCGGAGGAGCGTCGGCACCAGCTCGGCCAGTGGCACGTCCTCCGGAAGAGCGAGGTCGATCCGGGTCTTCGGCGCCACCACGGTGACGCGACACAGCCCTGCGCCTGCGCTTGGCACGATCGTCCTCCCCGTCATTCCCGGCAGTGCGCAGACTACTCACCGCAGGCCAGGCCGGCACTGACCTCCCCGGCCCGCGACAAGCGGTAGGCGGGTGACGCGGGGTAGTACGGTGAGGCCGCGACAGCCTGCAACGGGACAGGGGAGTTCCGCTCAGGAATACCCGGGAAACCATTGTGACACCGATGCGGCGAAGCCGTACGACCTGAGCGGACCGTGAGGACTTCCAGAAGTTGACGATCCACTACAAGAGCCCCTCCATCTACCGTGAGCCAAAGGGCTGAGTGGCGATGAACAGCTCCGATCGGGGTGCCGACAAGATCGTTGTATGTCACCGGTCAATTCGAGCGACAGGGCTGGCGGGTTTTTGCATAGCCGCTGCGATCGTCGGCATCGTCTCGGTCGTGGTCGGCGCGTCGGGAGGCCCGGCGCGCGGTCCAAACGACATCCTCACCTTCATCGGGTCGATACGGATCGGTTTGGTTGTCGCCGGCGGCCTGATCGCTCTCCTGTCGGTCGTCCTGTACATGAGCACCGGCCAGTTTGGAGCGAGCACCTTTTCCGCTTCCGGAGTCGTCGTCGCGCATCGGCTGGGTCGCCATTTGCGACTGGCGTGGTCAGATCTCGAAAGCATCGACGTTGTTTCCGGGCCGCGAGACAGATTTCTCGTCCTGGTCAACCTGCGCACATCGGCCGTTGGCCGCTCGACCGGCCGGGCCGGAAGGATTTGGGCTGGCGAGCTGAGCGGTGCTGACACGGATATTCGGTCCTTCGTCGAGGACCTGCGGCAATGGACTTCCGTACCTGTGCGTACCCCGGCGTTTCCCGACGGCGAGACATCATGATGTGTCCTCGGACGAAGAGCTGGCGAATCAGCTACGAAAACGAGAAACGCTCTGCGGCTCCGGCTTTCTGCGATGATGCTGGCGGGCCGAGGGCCTCCTGGTGATTCCTGATCGTGTACGGACTACCTAACATGGCCAGAGGCGTGTGACCACGCATCACTCTGACAGTACGGACTGGACGGGGGCTTGACTCGATGGCGACCGTTCTCTTTCGCCGTCCTCCTCGCCGCAACGGGCCGGCCATGCCCCGCGGCGAGGTGTTGCTGGAGTCGCCACCCGAGCTGCCGGAGCAGCTGCCCAAGAGCCTCGGCCGGTTCCTGCAGATTCTGCCGGCGATCGCCGGCGCCGGCGCGCTCGCTTTCCTCTACGCCGGCCGCGGCGGCGGTCCGATCACCTACATCGCCGGCGGCCTGTTCGGCGTGTCGATGCTGGGCGCGATGCTCGGCAGCTTCGGCGGCGGCGGAGCCGACGAGAAAGCCGAGCTCAACGCCGAGCGCCGCGACTACATGCGTTATCTGGCGCAGGTACGCCGGCAGGTCCGCCGCGCGTCCAAGCAGCAGCGGGCCTCGCTCACCTGGCGGCATCCGGCGCCGGACGCGTTGTGGTCGGTCGTTTCCGGCAGCCGGCTGTGGGAACGCCGGGTCACCGACGACGACTTCGGCGAGCTGCGGATCGCCGTCGGTCCGCAGCGGCTGGCGGTCAAGCTGGTGACGCCGGAGACCAAGCCGGTCGAAGACCTCGAGCCGATGTCGGCGATCGCGCTGCGCCGGTTTGTCCGCACGCACACGACCGTGCCGGACCTGCCGGTGGCCCTCTCGATCCGTGCCTTCGGCCGGATCATCGTCCAAGGCGACCGCGAGCTGGCGACCGACTTCGTACGCTCGATGCTCGCACAGGCGGCCGCGCTGCACTCGCCCGACGACCTGTGGGTCTCGATCTGTTCGCCGTACGACCGGTGGGCCGACTGGGAGTGGTGCAAGTGGCTGCCGCACGCGTTGCGTGCCGGTGCCGGCGACGCGGCGGGTCCCGGCCGGAGGGTCGCCGAGACGCTGGAGGAGCTGGAGTCGGAGTTCGAGGACCTGCTGGCCGGCCGGTCCCGCCACTCGCCGAACAACCCGCACGTCACCGACCAGCCACACCTGATGGTCGTGCTCGACGGCGGCGAGGTCACGGCGGAGTGCCAGCTGGTCGGCGCCGGCCTGCAAGGCGCCACGGTGATCGACATGTCCGGCCATGTGCCGCGCGACGTGACGCGGTCGACGCTGGTGCTGCGCCTGGAGCGTGACCGTAAAGGCATGCCGACGGTGTCGATCGTCAGCCGCACCGGCGCGTCCTCCGTCGGCGCACCGGATCAGCTGTCCTGGTCGCAGGCCGACGGCCTGGCGCGCCAGCTCGCGCCGTACCGGATGAGCCAGGCGAGCGGAGGCGACGAACCTCTGTCGGTCGCCACCGAGCTGCCTGACCTGCTCGGCGTCGGCGAGGTCGGCGCGCTGACGCCGGCGGTGACCTGGCGGCCGCGGCCCAACCGCGAGCGGCTGCGGATCCCGATCGGTCTGAGTCCGGACGGCCTGCCGGTCGACCTGGACATCAAGGAGTCGGCACAGGAAGGCATGGGACCGCACGGCCTGCTGATCGGCGCGACCGGCTCGGGTAAATCCGAGCTGCTGCGTACGCTGGTCGCCGGCCTGGCCATCACGCACTCGTCCGAGACGTTGAACTTCGTCCTCGTCGACTTCAAGGGTGGAGCCACCTTCGCGCCGCTGGTGAACCTGCCACACACCTCCGCCGTCATCACCAACCTGGCCGACGAGCTGCACCTGGTCGACCGGATGCAGGACGCGCTCAACGGCGAGATGGTGCGCCGTCAGGAGCTGCTGCGCGCGGCCGGCAACTATTCGTCCGTACGCGACTACGAACGCGCTCGGCTGGCCGGCGCCGATCTGGAGCCGTTGCCGAGCCTGCTGGTGGTCTGCGACGAGTTTTCCGAGCTACTGTCGGCAAAACCCGACTTCATCGACATCTTCGTCCAGATCGGCCGGCTCGGCCGGTCGCTCGCCGTGCATCTGCTTCTGGCGTCGCAGCGGCTGGAGGAAGGCAAACTTCGCGGCCTGGACACGCATCTGTCGTACCGGATCGGCCTGCGCACCTTCTCCGCCGTCGAGTCACGGATCGTGCTCGGCGTGCCGGACGCGTACGAGCTGCCGTCCGCACCTGGCCACGGCTATCTCAAAATCGACACGCAGACGATGATCCGGTTCCGCGCGGCGTACGTCTCCGGCGCGTACCACGCTCCCGGCGAGACCCCGTCCGCCGGTCGCGTCGCCGCCGCCGCGAAACAGGTCGTCCCGTACACCTTGGCGCCGGTCGAGGTGCCGCGCCCGGACGAGACGCCGGATGCCGACAACGGCGACGACGAGGACCGAGTCGGCGAGACCTTGCTGGACGTCGTCGTACGCCGCCTGACCGGCCAGGGCCCGCCAGCGCACCAGGTCTGGCTGCCGCCGCTCGATGACCCGCCGACCTTGGACGACCTCCTTCCACCCCTCAGCACCGACCCCAACCGCGGCCTCTGCCCGGCCGGCTGGCCGGGACTGGGAAGGTTGACCGTGCCTGTCGGCATCGTCGACCGGCCCTTCGACCAGCGACGCGACACGATGTGGGCTCCACTCGACGGCGCCGGCGGTCACGTCGCCGTCATCGGTGGTCCGCAGAGCGGCAAGAGCACGATGCTGCGCGGCCTCGTGACATCGCTCGCGCTGACGCATACCCCTCGCGAGGTGCAGTTCTTCGTCCTGGACTTCGGTGGCGGCACGTTCGCCGGCCTGCGCGGACTACCGCATCTCGGTGGCGTGGCCGCACGTACCGAGGCCGAGGTGGTCCGCCGAGTGGTCGCGGAGGTCACCACGGTCCTGGACGAGCGCGAAAAGCGGTTCGCCGAGCTCGGCATCGATTCGATGGCGACCTACCGGCGCCGCCGCGCCGCCGGTGAGATCACCGACGATCCGTTCGGCGACGTCTTCCTGGTTGTCGACGGCTGGGGCACCGTACGGCAGGAATACGAGGACTTGGAGCAGACGATCACGCAGATCGCCGCTCGAGGTCTCGGCTACGGCGTACACGTCGTCATCTCCGTCGCGCGTTATCTGGAGCTGCGCACGAACATCCGCGACCTGCTCGGCACAAAGCTCGAGCTGCGACTGGGCGACGCCAGCGAGTCCGAGATCGACCGGCGGACCGCGCAGAATGTGCCGACCGGCTCGCCGGGCCGCGGCCTCGCGCCGGGAAAGCTGCATTTTCTCGGTGTGCTGCCGCGTATTGACGGGAAACGTTCCTCCGAAGACCTCACTGACGGCGTCGCGGATCTCGTACACCGCATGCGTGAAGCCTGGCCGCACGCGCCGGCACCGGCCGTACGTCTGCTGCCGACGCTCTTGCAGGTCTCCGAAATCCCGCCGCCGGACGACCCGGCCGGCCTGCCGATCGGTATCAATGAAGCTCAGCTGAAGCCCGTGATGCTGGACTTCCAGACCGATCCGCATTTCCTGGTCTTCGGCGACTCGGAATGCGGCAAGTCGGCATTCCTGCGGCACGTGCTGAAGGGCCTCGTCCAGCGCTACACACCGGACCAGGCACGGATCCTCATCGCCGACTATCGACGCAGTCTGCTCGGAGCCGTGGAAACGGAACACGTCATCGGCTATGCGGCGTCGAGCGCGACACTCCAGCCAATGGTCAACGACGTCAAGACAGCCATGACGCAACGGCTGCCGGGACCCGATCTGACCGCCGAGCAGTTGCGCACGCGCAGCTGGTGGAAAGGACCGGATCTCTACGTCGTCATCGACGATTACGACTTGGTCGTCACACCGTCCGGCAACCCGGTCCAAGCCCTCCTGGAGTTCATCCCGCAAGCGACCGACATCGGTCTGCACCTGATCATCGCGCGCCGGTCCGGTGGCGCCGGACGGGCCATCTACGAGCCGGTTATCCAGCGAATCAAGGAGATTGGCAGTCCCGGCCTGGTGATGTCCGGCAGCCGCGACGAGGGACCGCTGATGGGTAACGTACGGCCGTCGACACAGCCGCCCGGCCGCGGCACGATGGTGCGTCGTAAGGATGGCGTACAGCTGGTGCAGCTGGCCTACTGTCCGCCTGATTCGTGATGAGTCCTCCCCTGTGGAGAACTTTCCACGTGGGGTTGCACCATTCGGGTACTCTCAGTTCCGTTGGGGCCGGTGGACGGCCAGTTGACGAGAGGGAACGGGGTGGACCATGGCCGGCGGCCAAGCCTATGAACAAGGCGCGCACGCGTCAGCCTCTAACCATGTCCGACAGGTTGCTGGTGACCTGCAGAGCGAGCTCAACCAGCTTGCCAACAAGCTGGACGCCATGCACGGCGGATGGGCCGGCAAGGCGGCCGCGAAGTTCCACGAGGTGCGGACCCGGTGGAATGACGACACCGTTCAGTTGATCAACGCGTTGAACAACATCGCGGATCTGCTCCAGCAGGTCGGTGCGACGTACGACGCGTCCGAGGACAACGAGCAGGCGACGTTCTCGAACATTCTCAGCTCGCTGAACGTCAAGTGATCCGACTTATCGACTGACCTCAAGGAACGGGTGACAATCCATGTCTGGCGACCAGACCAAAGTCGAATACGCGATCCTGGAGCAGGGTCACATCGACATCAAGCTCGCGTGGGGCCGGATCTCCACGCAGCTCAACGACCTGACGACGTTCATCAAGAACTTCCAGAGCCAGTGGACCGGTGACGCGTCCACCGCGTACCACACGCAGCAGGGCATCGTCGACCAGAAGTTCAACGACATGGCCAACATTCTCAACGCGATCGGCACCTCGGTGTCCGCGGCCAACGACAACTACAAGGCTGTCGAGACGGCGAACAAGAACACTTTCAGCTGAACCAGATCGCATTGTGTCGATGGCCCCGCCCCACCATGGGCCGGGGCCATCGTGTTATTGAAGACTCTGCACGTACGAACGGGGACTGCGCCGCGGAGCGCACGCCGGTGAAAGGCGGAAAGTGCCATGGGCAAAGGTGACAAGGACGACTGGAGCCCCGGTGGACCGGCCGGTGGCGCGTTTAGTCATGACACGGTCACGCATCATGGCGGCGAGACCACGATCGAGCATCACGAGTTCGGCGGGCCGACGCTCTACGGTGGGTTTTCGCTGACCGTGGGAAGCAACAAGTCAAAGAACGTGTCGAAGGACCTCGGGGGCGCGGAAAACCCGTCGCAGTGGGACCTGACGTCGTTGGACCAGACGATCACCTGGTTGAACGACATGCACACATATCTGAACGGCCTGTACAACAAGATGCCAGAGTTTCTTGAGCTGACCGGTCGTACGCAGGAAAACTCTCACTTCGGCACTTTCTCGTCAGCGAGCACCCTTTGGCAAAAGCACAAGTCGCTCTACGACAGCTTCATCAAGATGTACGAACAGGTGATGCCGGAGCTCCAGGACGCGGCGACGGCGACTGGACAGCTGAAGAGCAATTACCAGAGCGGTGAAGACCTGAACGAGGCCAATGCCGCGGCGATCGACAAGGCGTTCGCTGACGCCAGCAACAAGAACGGTCATTCGTCTACGACCTCGACGTCGTCAACGTCGTCTTCAACCTCGGGGAGCGGATACGATGTCTGACGTTCCATGGGAGACCATGGTCAGCCAGGTCGTCGTACAGGGGCGGCCTGGTGACATCACGGCGGCCAGCGATGCTTGGAAGACCTTGCTCGCCAACCTTGACTCGGTCGTCCAGAACCTGAACAAGAACGTGACCGACCTCAAGGACAACAAGGTGTGGAGCGGGCCTGGCTACGACGCCTGGGCCAAGCACATCAAGACGATCGCGACGCACATCGACACGGCGATCCAGGCGGCCAACAAAGGAACCGGGCCCGGTGGGGCCGGCATCGTACAGACGCTGTCGACCGCTGCGTCGGATCTGACGAAGGCCCAGAGCGAGATGCCGATCCCCGCGTCAGCACTCCCGGACGTACTCGCCGCACGAAACTCGCATGCCGAGATCCAGGTTGGTTTCTTCGAGCTCTCGGTGAAGCACAACTTCGCGTACGACGCATTGGCGGGCCTGACCGACTGGCTCAACGACCAAACCGACGACGCGCGCCGCATCTACGACCCGCTGGTCGAGAAGACCGGCGCGACCTCCGACGGCGCACCTGGCGCAGCGGCACCACCGTCGAGCGTCGATACCCACACAGAAAAGCCGGACCTCACAGGTGGTGCCACCCCACCAGGGAGCACCGGAAGCCCGGACCTCGGGAAGACCCCCAAGCCACCGTCGACTCATCTGCCAAACACACCTCCGCCGACAACCACACATCCACCGACGACCACACATCCACCTACGACGCCGACGTATCCACCGAGCACCCCGCCACATCTCCCCACCACGCACACACCGACGGGCGGTGGCAGTCATCTGCCGACTGGCTCCGGACTGGCAGGTGGTGGAGGCGGCATCGGTACGGCCGGGCTCGGCGGCGGGTCAGGGCTGGGTTCTGGTGGGCTCGGCAGCGGCGGAATCCCGGGAGGCGGAGCGCTCGGCAAAGCGGTGAGTCCGGCTGGTTTCGGTGCATTGCCGCTCGGCGCCGGGGCTGGACGCGGTGCCGGTGGAGCGGGACGAGGAGCCGGTCGGGGAGGCGCAGGTCTCTTGGGGCGTGGCGGACATGGTCAAGAAGGCGACGGCGGTGATGAACGCTCGACCTGGCTGCAGGAGGACGACGACGTCTGGGGCGAAGGCACTGACGCGGCTCCGCCTGTCCTCGGCGGGAATGCCTAGTTATGACTCGCTGCAACAAAGGTGGCCACCTAGCGAGCAGGCTAATGGCCTTGCTCGGTGTGGCCGCGCTCATGTTCGTGACACCGACGCCGGCCAGCGCCGACACGGTTCGCGGTCTTGAGTGGCATATCGGCGCGTTGAGGATTTCGCAGGCCCAGCAGATTAGTCGTGGTGATGGGGTCATCGTCGCCGTCCTCGACACTGGAACAGACCGAACGACACCGACCCTGCGTGGACACCTTCTCCAGGGCACTGAGTTCGGCGTTCCAGCAAGCCCAGACGGTCTTACCGACAGCGATACGACCAAAGGTCACGGCACCGCGATGGCTGGAATCATCGCCGGGCAGGGTGGCGGCCAGAACGACATGTTGGGCATCGCTCCTGGCGCAAAGATTCTTCCTGTCGCGGTGAAAAGCGATGACGACATCGCTAATGGCCTTCGCTGGTCGGTCGACCACGGTGCGAAGGTGGTGAACCTTTCCGTCGCAGCCCCCGAGACTCCACCGCCTGCACTGGTCGACGCAGTCCGATATGCACAGCAGCATGATGCTGTAGTTGTGGCCGGTGCGGGAAATGTCGAACAAACGGGTCAGGCTGTTGGCTCTCCAGCTAACATCCCCGGCGTTGTCGCGGTCTCTGCGACGGACAAATCGGCGAGTTTCTGGTCGGGCTCGAGCCGTGGTCCGCAGGTCGCCATCGCCGCGCCTGGATATCGGATCATCGCGCCAGTGCCACGGGCCGCAAGTGACAACGGATATCTGGTCTCGGATGGTACGAGTAACTCGACGGCGATCGTTTCTGGTGTCGCGGCACTTATTCGGTCCAAATACCCGAGTCTTAATGCGCCGAGTGTCATCAATCGGCTGATCAAGACGGCGAAGGATCAAGGCGATCCAGGTCGTGATCAGTACTTCGGCTACGGCACGGTCAATGTCATCGGCGCCTTGACCGCGCCCGTGCCTGAGGTTTCCAGTAACCCGCTCGGTGCGCCGGCCAGCGCATCGGGCCAGCCGTCCGCGCAGCCATCGTCATCGGATTCGCACACCAGCTCCGAGGGGCTCGGCATCAGCATCAACCCCATTGGGTTGGCGATCTTCGGTGCAGTTCTCTTCTTGATTGTTCTCGTTGTCGTGATCGTGCTGGTGGCTAGTGCACGGGGAAGGCAGGGACGCAACAGCTCGTGACCGACCGACGGCCACGGACGACGCGACTTTCGTTTGTGGCCGGCTGCTGTTCCGCAGCCAGAGTATAACGAAGGGCTATCTTCATGGGTGGCGGAGGATACAAGGTAAACTCCAATAATCTGCGTTCCGCAGCTGGAGTTCTGGACGGCCAACTGAAGAAAGATCTGCAGGAGATCGTTACAAACTTGACCAACGGTTCGCAGATCGACGCGCCAGGTTTCGGTGCGGCTTTCTCTTTCCTTGAAGCGGCTTACATCCAGCAAATGGATTATCTCATTAAAAATCTTTCCGCTGGAGTCAGCCTGTTCCACCAGATCGGGTCGAACCTGACGACGGCCGCGAACAACTATGATCGTGTCGAAAATGTTCACGTTCGCGGGTTTTCGGCTGGCACAAAGTACCACGAGGATTCGTATGGAGACGCTCTCGGTGATACGGGCATCGTGCGTACGGCAACAGACATTGGAAGCTCGGTGGATCCGACAACGGCTATCGGTGTCGCTGGTGGATTGGCACTTGAGGCGCAGATAGCGATCCTGGCAATCATGGGGGTGTGCTCCGCGCTCGAACCGACCTGCATCGTCGCGGCAATCGCGCTGGGGACGTGCCTCGCACGGATCGACAGCATCTGGTCGGCTTCCGACACTATTCTGACTGCGTCGAGCACTCTCACCACGGATATCGTCAAGCGATTCGACGCTCAGGTCGTCCTGGCACGAGGTGGCTGGGAAGGCGACGCAGTCAACAAGTTCACCGACTGGATGAACAAGGTCAGCGCCGAATTGACGCAGGCAGCGGACTCCCTCAAGATCATCGGAACGGCGTTGCGGGTTTTCGCTGGCGCACTCGTTGTGCTCTGGCTCTTCCTCGCGAAGCTCGCGCTGCCGCTGCTCACGTTCCTGATCAGTTTGCTGCCTTTCAAGGCATTTCCTCCGACCACTGCTGAGGCAGAGGCCGCTTCGGTTGAAGCAGGAACGGCGACGAGCGCAACAACCAGCACGAGTGTCGGAGTAGTCGCCGGCATAGCGGCCGCTGCCGGAGCGGTCATCCAAGCCGTCTTTAGCGCGCTGAGCTCCTTCACCTTGAGCGACTCAGGAAAGCAGGGTGTTCCTGACCTGCAGGAGTTCGTCATCAGTTGGTGAGCGCACTTATGTCAAATGCTTGTTGAAAGGGAACCGAAGATGCCAACGGGATATCCGGCAGATATGGACGACGCGATGCGACAGGCTCGAGAGCAGATCGAGAAATTGTCGCGTCAACATATGCCTCTCGCGGACCTGGAAGGCAGCGGCGAAGCGGCTGATGGACTTGTAACCGCTCGGGTGAAGCCCGGTGGCAAGCCATCAGAGATCAAGATCGATCCAAGGGCAATGCGGCTGGGTTCGGAAGCGTTGAGTGAGGAGCTCATGAAAGCGGTCACGGCCGCAATCGACGACGTGGCTCACAAGATAACGGAAACAATTGGCGGCCTGGGCTCCAATGTCGATCCACTCGAGCTCGCCAGGCGTCATGACAGCAGTGGCGTCGTCGCGCGCGCTATGGAAGATTTTCAGCGCCAGAGCAAGGATCTGCAGTCAACGATCGATCACGTTATGCGTCAGCTGCGCTAAGGCGGCCTTCGATGAGTAGTGATGAAACGGTTGTCACGCTGCAGTCGCCTCGTACGCTCTGGCGCCTCATCGGATGGCGATTCCCGGAAATCTGGCCGACGCTTGTCTTTGTGCTCCTCCTCGTGGTTGGTGTACCTCTCGTCGTATCAAGAGGGCGGTTCGAGTTCTTGGTGGCGCTGGCGGTCGTCGGAGCGATTTTGTTCGCCTTGACTGGTCCGATCACACGTCGTCTTATTCATCGATGGGCCGCGTTGCCGGTCGCCAGGTTCGACCAGAGCGGAGTGGCGATCAGGCTGCGGCCCGCGACGGCGAAGGAACGCGCTCGACTCGCACCCGAAGTTGGCAAGCCGGAATACGATGTCTCGTTGAGTTGGACTGACATCGAACGCTGGAGGCAGACTCTCGACAGCAAAGGTCGAAGGATGTTCGTCCTGTATCCCGCCGACAGCACATCGTTCAAAGGTCTACTACCGGCCGCCCAGCATGAAATGGCCCTCAACCAACGAGTCTTTGGCGCGCCTCTGGTTGTCAGAGTCGACCTGGTCAATCGAGACCTTTACCAACCGATCTTGTCGATGCTGGACGCTAGGGTCGGCCGAATCGGTGACCCAGGTCGCAATGAGTAGGCGGCGCGTTGGCCGCAGGCGGTTATCATCCTGGACGTGTCAGAGTTTGGACGCCTTGGGGCGAACGAGATCGATCGGCTGCTGGGTGAAGCCCGGCAGGCGTTGGCCGGGCTGGGTGAGGTACGGCCAGGAGGGAAAGCCGAGACGGCTCCGGTCACGGCGACGGCGGCCAACGAGTTGGTGCGCGCGGAGGTGGCGTCAGGAGGCCGACTGCAGAAGCTGACGATCGACGCCAAGGCGATGCGGTTGGACAGCCACACCCTCGCGGAGGAGCTGACGAAGGCTGTCCAGAAGGCGCAGGACGAGGCGATTGCGCGGCAGCAGGTGGCCGCCGAAGGTCTGCCGGTGGTTGATCCGGGCCAGTTGGGGAACAGGCTCGATGAGACTCAGTTGCATGCGAGCAGGCAGCTGGACGTGTTCGGCGAGGCGCTCGAAGGCATCGTACGTCGCCTGGAGCAGCGGCGATGACCAGCGGCGGTTTCGACGTTACGCCAGAGTGGATGCGGTCCTCCGCGCGTGGGATTTCCGACACAGGCGGGACGTTGTCGCGGGATGTGCAGACGCTGGCGGCGCAGGTGACCGGTGACGGGTCGCCGTGGGGCGGTGACGAGGCTGGCAGCCTGATCGGCGCGGCGTACACGGAGGTTATGGACATCGCACTGCAGACGTACGCATCTTTTGCGGAGACGCTTGACATGCACGGCGCAAAGGTGACGTACGCGGCGAACAACCACGAGGCGACCGAGACCGGCAATGAGCTCGGTTTCGGTGGATTTTCGGTGTAAACGGTGGGCTTGCAACTTCCTGGTGAGCTTGTCGAGGTCCTCAATCTGGTCGGCTTCAACTGGCCGGAGGCCGACGAGGAGAAGTTGTTCGAGGCTGGCCAGCACTGGCTCGAGTTCGCCGGAAAGCTGGAGACAGCCGTCGTGACTTCCGGTGGTCACGCGCAGTCGGTGTGGACGCAGAACACCGGTGGCGACATAACGGCTTTCCAGAATTCGTGGACGGCTGAGGACGGGCCTGAGCAGGCGATGTCGGACGGGGTCGTCGCTGCGTACCTGATCGGCGCGGCTTTGATCGTGGCGGCGATCATCGTGCTGATACTCAAGATCATTGTTATCGTTCAGCTCATCTTCCTGGCGATTCGTATCGCGATCGCGATCGCTGCCGCGATCGAGACATTGGGTGCCTCGCTCGCCAGCATTCCGCCGAACATCGCGGCCACCAGGGTCGCGCTCAAGACCGTGATGAGCCGGATTATCAAGATGATCCGCGACGGTGTGGTCAGACTTTTCAAGCACGCGGCCGAATATCTTCGCAAGCTCTTCAAGAAGTTCAAGTTCGCGAAGAAGGAGTTCAAGACCACGGCGATGGACTCGCGTTACGCCGGCGAGCACCTTCCCGGAAACAAGGTGTGGCCGGGCAGTCAGGTCCACTACCTCGACGACGCGGGAAGACAGCAGTTCCGGCTGTTCACCAAGGATGGAAAACTGTACGACGCGAACGGGAATCCGTTCGACACGAGCCTCGGTCATTCGGCCCACAGCGGCGGCGGCAAGGCTATTTTCGTGATGGACAAAGACGGCAACCTCTATGCGTCGAACTTTCACAGTCCTGGTCAGTTTCACCATTCCAGTTTCCTGGGTGGTAAGCCGGTCGCGTCGGCTGGCGAATTGAGCGTACGCAATGGAAAACTCGTCGAGCTGACCGACCGAAGCGGACACTACAAACCAGCGCCGGAGTTCACGAACCAGGCTCTGAGCCGGCTCAAAGCCGCCGGCATCGTCCCGGATTCGGTGTCCATTGGCTAGTCGCGTTAAGGTGAGATGATGTCCGACAGTGTCAACTGGCAGCTTATCGTGCAACGCATTCTGTACGCCGTGCAGTTTCGAGACATCCACGATCGCCACGTTGCGGACGAGATTGCTCGGGCGATGATAGACAGTCGCATGTTCGGCGATCCGCCAGCCGTTCAGCTCGAGGGTATTCGTGCGGCCCTGGCTTCAGGTGCGCAGCTGGTGCCGGACCAGCGTATTCCGGACGCGGACTTCCGGTTCTTCCTCAACCGGGTCGTGGAAAGCTTGGAGGACTTCCGGCCGTGGCCGGTCTCGGCATTCACCGCGGCGGACCTGTCCATCTGGGACTGGTCGGACTACCGGCCGATCGCCGAGGTGAAGGCGAGCGTCAACCGCTTTCCGTTTCTGTTCGAGAAGGTCGCGCAGGACGACCGGGATCTGCTCGTTGCGGTGGTCGTGCTGAGGTCAGGTGCGATCGTCGCGTTGGCAAAGGATCAGGATCGGCCTGATCTGACCCTGCTGTGTCAAGGCTCGGCTCCGGCCGGTGCGGTCATTCTGGAGTTCGCTGCAGCGATGAGACTTGATCGCGATTCCGTGACGCCGGTCGGCTGAGTGCTGCTTGCCTCTCACGGTGTGGCTGAGGGGCCACCGGCGCGGTTTTGTCGGCGGGGGTGTCTACGGTCGGGTTATGAGGTTGACTCCTGGCACCGAGGCGGTGTTCGTGCCGGCCGCTGACGGGGTGGCGCGGCATGGCAGGGTTGCGTTCTGGGGTCCGGACGTCGACAACGACGGCTGGATCGAGCTGGTGTTGCGCGGCAGGTCCGGCATCAGGCGACGGCAGGTGCCGGCACGCATGGTGCCGGTGCAGGAGGCGCTGCCGCTGCTGCTGACCAACCCGACCGACGCGAGTCTGACGGTCAGGGTGTGGTCGGTGGCGGCGCTGGCCGGCCTGGGCTTGATGGCCAGGGGCCGGATCGTGCCCGCGCGTACGGCCGACGGTTACGGCAGCTGGCGCGTCGGCCCGCTCGATCCGTACGACCACGACTGGCTGGCCCGGATGACGACGGCGATGCCGGTCAGAGCGTACGCGGTGCCGCTCGGCGACAAGCACATCCACCAGCCGGGCGAGCTGGTCAGGCTGTTCTGGGACGCGCTCGCCGACACCTTCGTACGCACCAGCGGCGCGCCGACGGCGGTCGATGCCCCGGCGTTCACCACGGCAGAGCCGGCGAAGATCGCCGGTCCGCTCGACTGGCTGGACGCGCTCGACCAGTCCGAGCACGCCGGCGTACGCGTCGTGCTGCGCCTTGAGGTGCCCGACGACGATGCGGAGAGCTGGATGGCGGTCGTCCAGCTGCGCAGCATCGCCGATCCGAGCCTCATCCTCGACGCGGAGGAGCTGTGGCACGCGCCGGCGGCGGTGGTTGCCAGGTTTGGCGAGGACGCCGAGTCGGACCTGCTGCTCGCGCTGAGGAGAGGTGCGCGCGCGTGGCCGCCGATGGGGCCGATCCTGGAGCAGGAAAGCCCGACGGCGATCCCGCTCGACGACGAGTCGGTCGAGGACCTGCTCGGCGACGGCGCCGCGCGGCTCAACAATGCCGGCATCGACGTGCTGTGGCCGGCGAACCTCCTGGTCGAGGAGGTGAAGCTGAAAGGCGGCATGGAGGCGCCGAAGAGCCTGACCGAGCCGGCGATGACGATGCGGTCGCTGCTCCGGTTCTCCTGGCGGCCGACGCTGAGCGGTGAGGTCCTGACCGAGGACGAGATCGCCGAGCTTGCGGCGGCCAAGCGGTCGCTGATCCGGTTGCGGGGCCGCTGGGTCAAGGTGGATCGCGCGCTGATCGGCAAGCTGCGCAAGCAGCGCGACCGCCAGCTCACCGGGTTGGAGGCGCTGTCCGCGGCGCTGACCGGTGAGATCGACGTCGACGGTGAGACCATCGAGTTCGAGGCCGCGCCCGAGATCGCCCGGCTGGCCGACCGGCTGTCCACAATGGACACCGAAAGCATCGATACGCCGGCGGAGCTGCGGGCCACCCTCCGGCCGTATCAGCAGCGTGGCCTCGCCTGGCTCAACGCGATGACCGAGCTCGGTCTCGGCGGCTGCCTGGCCGACGACATGGGTCTGGGCAAGACCATCCAGCTGATCGCGCTGCATCTGCACCGGAAGAGTGGCCCCACGCTGGTGATCTGTCCGACGACGCTGCTCGGCAACTGGGAACGTGAGCTGGCCAAGTTCGCGCCGCATCTGCCCGTACGCCGCTATCACGGCGGCCAGCGCCACCTCGACGATCTGCGGCATGACGAGGTGGTGCTGGCCAGCTATGGCGTCGTACGCCGCGACGCCGAAACGCTGGCGACGATCGACTGGGGCCTGGTCGCGGCCGACGAGGCGCAGCACGCCAAGAATCCGTTGTCCCGTACGGCGAAGTCGCTGCGGCGGATCCCGGCGGCGGCTCGGCTCGCGCTCACTGGCACGCCGGTGGAAAACCGGTTGTCCGAGCTGTGGGCCATCCTGGACTGGACGACTCCCCACCTGCTCGGCAGCCAGGAGAGCTTCCGGAAAAAGGTCGCC
This sequence comes from Fodinicola acaciae, assembly GCF_010993745.1. Taxonomy (NCBI): domain Bacteria; kingdom Bacillati; phylum Actinomycetota; class Actinomycetes; order Mycobacteriales; genus Fodinicola; species Fodinicola acaciae. The sequence continues at coordinate 143,284 of NZ_WOTN01000004.1, read as the reverse complement.
ATTCCGGTCGAGCGCTATGGCAACCAGGAGGCGACCGAGAAGCTCGCGAAGGTCGTACGTCCGTTCCTGTTGCGGCGCAAGAAAACCGATCCCGGCATCGCGCCGGAGCTGCCACCGAAGACCGAGACCGACCAGATCGTCCAGCTCACCGTCGAGCAGGCGACGCTTTATCGCGCCATCGTCGAGGAAATCCTGGCGCAGATAGAGGAGGCGCAGGGCGACATGGACCGCCGCGGCCTGATTTTCAAGCTGCTGACCGCGTTGAAGCAGGTGTGCAACCACCCCGCTCAATATCTGCACGAGGACGGCCCGATCGGCAATCGGTCCGGAAAGCTGGCTGCGCTGGAGGAGTTGCTCGATGTGATCGTGGCGGAAAACGAGTCGGTGCTGGTCTTCACGCAGTACGTGGAAATGGGCCGGCTGCTGGAAAAGCACCTGGCCGGCCGCGGCATTCGTACGCTTTTCCTGCATGGCGGCACGAGTCCGCGCCAGCGCGACGAGATGGTCGAGCGGTTCCAGCGCGGCGAGGTGCCGGTTTTCCTGCTGTCGTTGAAGGCCGGCGGTGTCGGGCTCAACCTGACCAGGGCGAGCCACGTGATTCACTACGACCGCTGGTGGAATCCGGCGGTCGAGGATCAGGCGACCGACCGCGCCTACCGGATCGGTCAGACCAAGCCGGTGCAGGTGCACAAGCTGATCACCGAAGGCACCGTCGAGGACCGGATCGACACGCTGGTGAAAAGCAAGCGCGCGTTGGCCGAAGCCGTCGTCGGTGGTGGCGAGACCTGGCTGACCGAGCTCTCCAACCAGGAGTTGGCCGACCTGGTCCGGCTCGGACAGGACGTGGAGGTGGCGGCGTGAAGCGCTTCGGTGGCACCTGGTGGGGGCGGCAGTGGATCGTCGGCCTGGAGCAGCGGGCCAAGCTGGACAGCAACCGGCTGCCGCGTGGCCGGACGTACGCGCGCCAGGGGACGGTCAGCGGCCTCACCATCGGCCGCGGCCGGATCACCGCGACGGTACGCGGCCGCCGTCCGCAGCCATACAAGGTGGTCATCCGGGTGGCGACCTTCGACGACCCTGCCTGGGACCGTGTTTTCGGTTCCATCGCGGCGAAAATGGGTCGGCTGGCGGCGTTGCTCGATGGCGAGCTGCCGGCCGAGGTGGCGCAGGACGTGCAGCAGGCCGGCTGCGACCTGCTGCCGGGTGCCGGCGAGATCCAGCCGCGTTGTTCGTGTCCCGACTGGGCCGATCCGTGCAAGCACGCGGCGGCCGTTTGTTATCTGGTCGCCGACGCGATCGACGCCGACCCGTTCGCGTTCCTGCTGCTGCGCGGCCGGTCCAAGGACGAGGTGCTGGCGGCGTTGCGGGCGCGTCGAGGCAACCGGTCGAGCGCGTCGCTGCCGCGCCGCCAGCCGGTCGGCATCGATCCGGCCGAGGCGTACGGCCGCGGTGACCTGTCGCCGTTGCCGAGGCCGCAGTTGCCGCCTGCCACTCCGGGCCGGCCGGCGCCGCTGCCGGTCGACCCGCCGGCCGAGAGTGGCGTGACCGTGCCGATGTTGACGGCGCTTGCCGCGGATGCCGCCTCGCGTGCGTGGGAAGTGGCGGTCGGCGTTGGCGACGGCGGTCTCGCGCTGGAGACCGAGGTCGACATCGCCAGGCGTGCCGCCGGCATGCTCGGCAGCGCGGACGTGCCGGCGCTGGCCAAGCGGCTCGGTGTGCCGACCAAGACGCTGGTCCGGTGGGCCATCGCCTGGCGCGAGGCCGGCGCCGGCGGCGTCGCGGTGGTACGCGACGACTGGCTGCCGGACCCGTCCGCGCTCGCTCCCGCGCGCGAGGCGATGACCGAGTGGGGCGGTGAGGCGCGCGTCCAGCGCAACAAGGTGACCTGCGGGGACGTACAGCTGCGGCTCGGCCACGACGGCCGGTGGTATCGGCTGCTGCGGTCCGGCGCCGGCTGGGACCTGGACGGCCCGGCCGCCGACGACCCGGCCGACCTGATCGATGGTTAGGCCTAGGTGTAAACGTCCTGGCCGGGTACACCTAGGCGGCGTGCACCTGCTTGATGATGGCGTTGGCGACGACGTCCGGAGCCCGCTCCGGGACCCAGTGGTCGACGCCCGGCAGCTCGATGAACTCGTACGGTCCAGCGACCTTCGACCCGGTCGCCTCGGCGCCGACCCGGCCGAGCGCCGCGTCGTCCGAGCCCCACACGAAGGTGATCGGGTTACGGATCTCCGGCATCTCCGGGATCGCGTTGAAGTCGACCGCGCGATACCAGTTCAGCGCGGCGGTCAGCGCCCCCGGCTGGCTGAGCAGCTCCACGTACGCCTGGACGGCGTCCGGCTCCAGGCCGGTGAAGATGGTCCGCAGAGCGGCCGCGTTGTTGCCGAGCAGCACCTCCTCGGCCTTGCCCTCGGTGCGGAACAGCTCGAAATAGCGCGACATCTGCTGCTGGTCGGGGTCGGCGCGAAGCGCCTCGCCAAACGCCACCGGATGCGGCACGCTCACCGGCACGGCGCCCAGAAACCGGTCCGGGAAATGCGCCACCAGTTGCCAGGTGACGATCGCACCCCAGTCGTGGCCGGCCACGTGCGCGGTCGGCAGGTTCAGCGCGTCGAGCAGGCCGATCACGTCGCCGACCAGCAGCGGCACGGCATAGTTGGCGACGCCGGCAGGCCGGGCGCCGGGTGAGTAACCGCGCTGGTCGAGCGCGATCGACCGGATGCCGGCGTCGTTGAGCCGGTCGACGACGGCGTCCCATTCGCGGTGGTTCTGCGGAAAACCGTGCAGCAGGACCACTGCGGGACCGTCGGGCGGCCCGTCCTCGAAATACTGGAACTCCAGGTTGTTGACCGTGACGGTCGCGCGCAACGGCATGGCCGCAGTCTACGGCTTCGGACCCGGTTTACCGGTCGAAACGATCAGCCGGCCAGGCCGCCAGCCGCGCGCGCGGCCGCGCGGGACGACGTACGCGCCGACCAGCACCAGGATGCCGGCGAAGAGCAGCACGCCGGCCACGATGAGCGCGACGGTTCGGGTCAGCGCGTCCTTGTCCGACTCCGACGGCGCCGGCAGCGCGCCGGCTCGCGGCGGTGCCTGGCCGCCGGTGGTGAGGATCGCGTTGACCGCACGATACGGGTTGACCACGCCGTATCCGACCTGCTCGTTGGGACCGGTGCCGGGCCGGTCTGCGGTCTCCAGGATGCGCTGCACGACCTCCTTGGCGCGCATCCGCGGATAGTACGCACGCACCAGCGCGGCGACGCCGGACACGTACGGCGCCGCGTAGCTCGTGCCGCCCTGCTGGTCGCCGACGTATCCGCTGCCGGCACCGGACGGTCCGACGATCTCCGCGCCAGGTGCCGACACCGCCACGTAGTCGCCGGTCTCGGAAAAGTCGGCGCGCGTGCCGTCGCGCTTGATGGCGGCGACGGCGAGCACGCCGGGATAGGCGGCCGGATACTGCTTCTGGTTTCCCTGCTGGTTCTGGTTGCCGGCGGCGGCCACGACGACGATGTCGCTGTCAATCGCGTCCTGGACGGCCGCTCGCACCTGCGGATCGTCGTTGGTGGTCGTCAGCGACAGGTTGATCACCTGCACGTGCTGGCTGATCGCGGCCCGGATGCCGGCCGCGATGCGCGGCTCCAGCCCCTCCTGGACCTGCAGGTTTTCCAGCGTCTTGATCGGCACGATGACGGCCTCCGGCGCGACGCCGTGGAAACCGGTGCCGTTCTCGCCCTGGCCGGCGATGATGCCGGCGACGATCGTGCCGTGCCCGACGCAGTCCTCGGTCGGCGAGCCGCCGCCGGGGATGACGCTGGCGCCGCCTTCGACGCGGCCGCGCAGCTGCGGATGAACGGCCGAGACGCCGGAGTCGACGACCGCGACCCTGACACCATGACCGCGTGACTGCGGCCAGGCCGCCTCCGGGTCGAGCCGCGTCTGAGCCCACGGCACCTGCGGATACGGGTCGCCGCGCTGCACGCACTTGGCGTTGTTGCTCGACGAGGAGCCGGAGCTGTCCGCGCTCGGCGTCGGCGACGGCGCGGCCCAGGCGCCGGTCGGCACGAGGACGAGCAGCCCGGCGATCACAACCCCCGCGATCCGTCTCACGGTCTTCAGGTTAGCCGAGCGTGCCACCGCCGACGCGGTGCTCGGCGGCGGCGAGCAGCCAGTCGATGATGGCTTCGCCGCCGGCCGCGCCGCGCGCGCTGAGCGCGGTGACCCGCGGAGCGGTCCAGTTGGAGTCGGCCAGCTCGCCATGGCCTGGTCGTACGGCCGCATCAGCGGCGGCGAGCAGCTCGGCATCCAGGAGCGAGTCGCCGGCGGCGAGTACGGTGTCGGCGTCGATCCGGCCGGCGACCTCGGCGACCGCGCCGCTCTTGGTCAGCTCGCGCGGCACCGCGTAGACCTTGCGGCCCTGCACCGAGACCTCCCAACCGCGCGGCTCGCACCAGCCGATCATCTCGTCCACATAGGACAGTGGCATCGCGGCCCGGTCGACCACCAGATAGCAGAACAGGTCCTCGGCCTCGCGGTGCTTGAGTGTCCACTGTGGATCGGCGGTCTTCGCCAGCCATTCCGACACCTCGGCCAGCTCGGCGGACACCGAGGCGAGCCGGCGGCGGACGGCGAGGTGCCAGCGCACGTCCGGCACGCCGTCCACCAACAGGTGACCACCGTTGGCGCAGATGGCGTATTTCCTTGGTGGCACGGGCAAAGTGATCCGCTGGTATTGCTCGCGCGTACGCGTCGTCACCGGCACCAGCTCGGTGCGCTCGGCGAGCCGCCGCAGGCCGTCGGCCGCGCGCGGTGTCAGATAGGACAGCGGCTCGCCGTCGTAGAGCTCGACACACATCAGGTCGCTGGCGTCGGTTTCGGCCGCGGCGCGCGAATAGATGAGCGTACGGTCCAGGTCGCTGGCCACCAGCACGGTCATGAGTGCGCACCAACCGACGTGCCGGCGCTGCCGGTCGCGCCGCGGGTGAACTTCGGATGGATCAGGCCGACGCAGGTGTATGCCAGGTCGTCGACCTCGACGACCTCGACACCGCGCTGCTCGGCCAGCAGTCGCACGTGCGCGAGGTCGTCGCCCGCGCCGCGCCGAGCCAGGATTTTCCATGGTACGCGCCGAAGCAGCACACGAGTGGTCTCGCCCACCCCGGGCTTCACCAGCGTGGTCTCGCCGATCCCGTATTCCGCGCAGATGGCCTCGACCGCCTTCCAGCCGGACCAGGTCGGCGTACGGTCCACTGTGGACAGAGCGTCGCGCGCGACTTTCTCGGCGACGGCGGGAAACTCGGCGGAGATCGTGTCGAGGAACTCGGCCGAGACATCCGCGGGTGCGAGATCGGCATAGAACTTGCCGCCGTGGAAATCGTCCGGTCCGATCAGCTCGCGGTTGAGGACCGTACGCGACACCAGGCCGGACACCGTCGAGTTGAGGCACGCCGATGGGATCAGATAATCCTCGCGCGTGCCGAAAAGATCGACGCAGCTGCCGGGATCGGCCAGCACGGCGAGCCGGCCGGAGAAGGCCGTGCCGGCGACCGCGTCGGCGAGCTCGGCGGTGATCGCGCCTTTGCCGGTCCAGCCGTCGACGAACATGACGGTCGCCGGATCGTGGTTGGCGGCCAGCCAGCGCAGCGCGACGGTGTCGATGCCGCGACCGCGTACGATGCTGATCGCGTGATGTGGCAACGAAAGTCCGTGTGCGTACGCGGCCCAGCGGCGCATCAGGATGCCGATTGGTACGCCAGCGCGCGCCAGCGACACCAACACCGGCCGCGGTCCGCGCTCGGCCAGCACCAGTTCGGTGACCAGCCCGACCGCGTACGCGACCCGGCCTGCCGAAGTTTTCAGCGCCTGCCGGAAAAGGTGCTGGTATTCCTCGCTCGGCTGGTATTCCACCGGAAGCGACTCGGCATAATGTGCGCCGCCGGACTGGATCGCCTCCTCGCGTTCCTCTGTCGGCGCTTCAAGCTCCACATTGGACAGATCGGTGAGCAGCCAGCTGACCTCTTCCGAGGCGTACGACGAAAACGCCGGACCGGCCAGCGGCGACGGAAGCGTGCTCAACTCAGATCACCACCAGCAGCACGCGGTCGGCGAGCGCGGTCAGCTGAGCCAGCAGGCCATGGTGCAGCGCAGGTGTGTCGGCCGGCGCGTCGACGACGAGCACGATGGCGTCGCAAGGCCTGACGTTGTAAGCAAAACGCGCACCAGGTCCGTCGGCGGGGTCGTCATGCGACGGAAAGCTCAGGCTCGTACGGATGGCATAACCGGGATCGTCGACGGCCAGCACCGGAGACCGTGTGGTGGTGGAATAGCGTACGCCCGGCAGCGCCTCGGTCATCGCCGAAGCGATCAGCAACGGCGCATACATCAGCTCTTCGAATCCCAGCACCAGCACCGATTCCGCACCGGAAAGCTGACCGGCGATGGTCTTGCCGACCAGATCGGCGCACGCTCCGAGCTGCGACGTGCCGGCGGCGGTGATCCCCTGCCGTCCACCGACCGGCGCGTCCCACTCGACCTGGACGCGCTCGAAAGCCTTTGACGAAGCCAAAACCGGCGAGGGTGTTGTCATTTCCGCGACCAGCCGCTGACCGGCCTCCAATACGCCGTCAGGCAGCTCGACGACGCCGCTGGACAACGACACGGAGCGGACCTCGCCGGCCCGCGCTTTGTCGGCCTCGGACCGCACGTCCACCAGGCTCGCCAACAAATACGACCGGTGCGGCGCCAGCCGGTCGAGCTCGGCGATCGTCCCCAGCGCGGTCGCGCCGGTCGACAGCTCGTCGTCGACCAGGACGACGGTGGTCGCGGGATCGTTCAGCGCGGCCAAAACCGATGGCTCGGTCGGCAGCAGGAGATGGTCGGTCGCATGCGAATGCGCCTCGGCGAAACCGCCGTATGGTTCGACACCGTCGATCGGCCGCCGAGTGGAATGCAGATACGGCGCACCGAGCGCTTCGGCGACACAATGTCCCAACGCGGTCGCCGTTTCGGCGTTGCCGATGACGACCGCCGGGCCGGTCAGCTCGCGGGCGACCAACTCACCGAGCTCGACGCCGGCGCCGTGCACCGCGCGTGGATCGGTCGGGACGTGTTTGCCGAGGATGGTCGAGACCAGCAGATGTGCGCGCTTCGGGTTGCGCCGCACCGCGAGGCCGAGCAGGTCGTGCAGAGCACGGCCGGCGGTGGTGCGCAACCGTACGCCAAGCCGGTCCGACACCCAGGTGCCCGACCAGTCCGACTCGGGGAAAACCGCATCTGCCATCAATCAGGACGGTACCGGAGACAGCAGTGCGCCGAGTACGTTCACCCAGGAAACCTCCGGGTTCGTGACGCCGAACACCCGTGCGCGGATGCGGATCCGCTCGGCCCACGCACGGTGCGGGTTGGCCTCGTTCATCTTGTTCGCGTACTCGCTGGCGCGTACGCCCCCGCCGGTCGCGGCCAGAATGTCGTTGGCGTCCACATACTCTTCGTGAGTGACCACGCTCAGAGCGTGTACGGCCGCGACGTGACTGGGGTGGATAATGGTTTTTCCGACCAATCCGTTGGCTTTGTCCAGCTCGATCTCGTGCAGCAGACCTTCCAGGTCGCGGTCGATGATCTGCTTGTAGACCCGGCGGCCGCGCTTGGACTCGTCGAACGGCTCCTCCGGCAGGCGCTGGTCGAAAACCGCGTTGTTGGGGTCGAAATATTCCCAAACCGGGCCGGTCACCACGAATCCGCTGCCGTCCGCGCGGCCGAGGACGTTGACCACGTCGGCGATCGCGTCGGCGACCAGCCGGATGTCGTATATCGGCATGCCGCGCGGCCGGCGCAGGCCGTACGCGGAACACAGATCGGTGGCGCCGATCCGTACGGCCAGCACGTTTTCCCGGTGTTGTTCAAGCATTTCCGCGATCCGCGCCAGACTTTCCACCCGGGTTTCCCGATGGATGATGTCCGGCGACTCCAGCACCGGCATGCCGAGCAGGCGATGGCCGGAATTGGCCGACGCTTTGGCCAGGGCGTCCAGAAACTCCTTGCCGAGATCGCCGGTGAATTTCGGCAGTACGAAACCGGTCAGGACGTCGACGGCGTCGCCGAGCCGGCGGGTGAGATCGATGATTTGTTCGGGAGCGCGAACGCGTACGAACAGCAGCGGGCCTTCTTCGGTGGAATTCCGATATGCCTTGAGTTGTTCGATCGCGTTGTATTCCGCGGCCGGCACGTCGTCGGAGGAGATCGCGTCCTCCAGGCAGACCACCATGCTCGCGACGCCACGAATGGCCTGCCGGCGGATGTCCTCGGTGAGTCGCGGTCGAGTGGCCGGAGCGTACAAGGTGGCGCCGAGCGCGACCGAGAGCACCTCGCGGTCGCTGTCACGGTGGAACGGCGTCGGTTGACGGTGGAAAAGCGCCGACCGTTCGAAGTCGGTCAGCATGGCGAAGTGACGCACGGCGGCACCCCCATCGGATTAGGCAGTTTGTCGTTGGTGGCCTGGTTGTGCGGCCGTCCAAGGGTAGAACCCGTTGTCCAGCAAGCCTGTTCACAGCAGCACGAAACAGTTTCGTAACAACATCAACTAAGGTTCAGGCCAGCAGAGAGTATGACGGCAATAACCGCCAGCCGTCCACTCGTGTTGCCCTAACGTCCCCCGCGCATGACCAAAGTCGTCGACACACTAGCTGGGACGGGCCGGCCCGACGTGCTGAGACGAACTGTGGGATAAACCGCAATGAACACTGGACGTCCGTCGTCAGGTGCCGGAATTGTCAGGCCACCGGCTATTTCCAGCTTGGTGTTGGTGATGTTCTCACCGGTCGCGGCCGGATCGTCGGCACTTTCCGGAAACTGGTCGCGGCGCCACCGTACGGCCGCCTCGGTCACACCCATCGGCATGGTGAACATGACGACGATCTGGTTTCCCTGATCTCGTCCGGAAAGTCCGGTCACCGGTGGCGCGGCGATGACGGTACGTGAGTTGCCTGCTACGGCCAGGTCGCCGACGATCGTGACCGGCGTGTAGATCACCCGGCCGGACGCGGCACGGTCGATGATCCGGCGCGTGCCGGTGCCGACCAGCCGCGCCTGCCGCCGGAGCGACTGCAGGTCGACATCCGTCCCCCACGCGGCGACCGGCGTCGCGGTCGGCCCAGTCGTCGCGTAGATGCTCACCTGGCCGGCCGGTGGATGGTCGAAGCTGAGCCGTACGCTGCCGTCGGCCTGCGGACTGAACCAGATCTCCGGCACCGGCACCGGCAGCGCGTCGACGGTCAGCTCGACCGTGCGGCCCTCGGTGGCGATCGGCTCGCCGGCGCCGCGATACGTGACGCGCGCGCGGTAGGTGACCGTGTCGCCTGGCCGTACGGACGTGTCGGTGGCGACGCCGCTGGCAGCCTTTATCGGCGTGACCGTGTCGCCGAGCCGTTCGACCGCGACCAGGCCGGCGCCGCCGGGGTCGCGGTAGCTGATCCGCACGGCCGGCGCCCCGTCGACGCGTACGGTGCGCGCCGCCAGGCCTTCGATCTCGCGCGCGACCAGCACCTCGTCGGAGTGCACCGGCACGCTCGAGCGGTCGCCGGCCACCGCGGTGACCTGATAGCGCAACGGCAGGCCGCCGGGCGCGCCGGCGTCCTCGAAGTCGGTCGCCGTCGTACGGCCGAGGCCGCGGGTCGCCTCCTGACCGGCGGCGGTGATCTGCCTGGCCAACCGGTAGGCGACCTCGCCGGTCGACGCGGACGGCTGCCACCGCACCCGTACGGCGTCGGCCTCGGCGAGCGCGGTGACCGCGGTCGGTGGCGCGAGCGGCAGCCGGTTGAGCGCGTCTCGTACGATCCGCGCGTCAGGTGCGGTGGTCAGCAGCTTGGTCAGCTCGGTCTCGGCCTCGGTCGGCGGCAGCTCCTGCGCCATGCGGATGGCGTCGTACGTGCGCCGATAGGCCGCGAGCGAGGTGCCGCAGTTGCCGCAGAGCATCGCCGCGGACGGCTGCTGCTGGCCACACGAGGGGCAGGTGAGGTGCAGCGCGGTGCCGCAGTAACGGCAGGTCGGCGCGGTCTCGGTCTGCGGACGCTCGCACAGGCCGCAGACGATGATGTCGCGTGTGTGTACGGCGACCGAGACGGCGGCGCCGGCCTGTGCCGCGACCTGCCGGATGATCTCGCGCGCGTCGGCGGCCGAGAAGCCCCAGTCGTTGCCGACCAGCGCGGTGACCAGCGTCTGGTGGTCTTCGGCGGAGATCTCGCCGGTCACCACGGCCAGCATCTCGATCTCCGGACGGATCAGGTCACGCGCGTCGGCCTTCAGGCTCGCCTTATAGCGCGCCGGACCGTCGGCGGCCAGCAGCCGCGTCTTGATGGTCGCCAGCAGGTCGCCGAGCAGCGTCTTGCGACGGTCGCGCCGTGCGCCGGCGTTGATCTGGTTGAGCTCATCCGCCGCCTGCCGGATCCGCTCGACCGGCGCGTCGTTCTCCAGGTTGAGCAGCGAGTAGAGGGTCGGGAAACCGGGACGATGGTGCTCCAGCGTGGCCAGCTCGTCCAGGCTGCGGCGGATCTGCCGGCGTACGGCGTCGTCCCACGGCACCGCCTCGGTGTCTTCGACGATGCGCCGACGTGCGCTCCAGCCGGCGAAGGTGGTGGCGTCGACGCCGTGGTGGGCGGCGATCCGCTTCAGCGCGTCGAGCTTGGAGCGCGGAATGTCGCCGAGCCGGTGCGCCAGGTCGTCCAGCACGGCCAGGCCTTCGGCCTGCGCCGACTCTCTCGCCTGGGTGACCCGCTGCGCGGCGGCTTTACGCGCGCCGCTGTTGAGCAGGATCGACTCGTACTCGGCCCGGCGACCGACCAGCTGCGCGGCCAGGCCGCGGTAGCGCGGATGGTTGCGTTCCTTGTTCCAGAACGCGAGGACCTCGTCCAACTGCTTGGCCGCGGTCGCGTCGTCGGCGTCCGGGTCGACCGCGCAGACCAGGAACGGGTCACCGGTCTGCGGGTCGGCGAGGCCCGGCTCGTTGAGCAGCCGGGCCAGTACGTTCTTCCGGTAAGCGTTGGTGTCGAGGGTCACCGCGCCACCTCCATTTCGCCAGAGGCGGCCTGACCTGCGGTTTCTCGCCTCGGGGTGGCATTCTGGCCGGCGACCGGGTGTCCGTTTGTCACCTTGTTGACCGCTGCTCGCGGGTAGGCGGTCGACAAGGTTCCAAACGGACGCCGACAGCGAGGTCCGATTGCTGCGTGGCGCGGCAAAAGCGCAGGTAGAACCGGTACGGACGACGCAATCGGAATCCGATTGCGTCGGCTGATGTCCAGCGGCACCGCTAGGCCTTGGGTTTGAGCAGGTCGACCTTCGCGCGCTCGGCGTTGCGGACCTCGTCGCTGGCCATGCCGGCCTCGACCCGCAGCACCAGCGGCTCGTGTACGGCGGAGTGCCGCGCGGTGACCTCGATGGTCTGGTCTCGGCCCATCGCGAACCGTACGTCCACCGGCGTGCCCTTCGGCTGGCCGGCGGGGATGCCGAGCAGCCGGCCCTCGACGATCTTCTTGTTGTCGCCGATCCGCTCGCTCTCGTCGGCCGTGGCCTGCTCGTACACCTCGACCAGCACCTCGGTCTGGTTGTCGGCGACGGTGAAGAACCGCTGCTCGCTCTCGACCGGCAACGTGTCGTTGGCGTGCGCCAGGAACTCGACGTAGAGCTGACCGCTGCCGTCGGCCAGCGCCAACCCGAAACCGCGGCTGGTCACGTTCGAGACCTCGGTGTCGACCAAAACCGCGGCGGCAGTCGCGGACAGGCCGTACTTGGCCGCCGCGTCTCGTACGGCGGCGGCCTTGTCGGTGCCGCCGGCCGACTCGACGAAGGCCTCCAGCTCCTTCTTCTGGCCGTAGATCGCGGCACCCTTGGCGACCGCGAGGTCGGGGTCGGCCAGCTGTGGCGTGAAGCCAAACTCCTCCTGCAGCCGCCGCGCCACCGCCGGCGACTTCGACATGCCGCCGACCAGCAGCACCTTGTCGATGGTCGGCGCGCCACGCTCGGCGGCGGTCGCGAGCACCCGCTTGGTCAGCTCGATCGTCCGCTCCAGCAGGCTCGCGGTGAGCTCCTCGTACGCCTGCCGGGTCACTGTGATCGACGCGCGGCCGCCGTTGTGGATGACGAACGCGTCGACCTGCTCGCGGCCGGTCAGCGACTGCTTGGTCTCCTCGGCCATGGTCAGCAGGTCCTGCGCGCCGTAGGTGTCGTCCAGCGGATCGCCGGCGTCCGGCTGCTCGGCGACGAACTGCGCGGACAGGTAGGTCGTGAGCTGGTCGTCCCAGTCGGCGCCGCCCAGCTCGTGGTCGCCGTCGGTGGCCACCACCTGGATCTTCTTGGCGGCCAGCTTGATGACCGTGACGTCGAAGGTGCCGCCGCCGAGGTCGTAGACCAGCACGGTCTCCTCGGCGGTGTCGCCGGCCTGCGCGAAGCCGTACGCGAACGCCGCGGCGGTCGGCTCGTTGATGATGTCGACGACGTTCAGCCCGGCCAGCTCGCCGGCCAGCTTGGTCGCCTTGCGCTCGGCGTCGCCGAAGTACGCCGGCACCGTGATGACCACGTCGGTCACCGTCTGGCCGGTCGCGCGCTCGGCGTCGGTGGTCAGCGCGCGCAGGATCAGCGACGAGATCGCCGGCGCCGAGTAGTCCTGGCCGTGCACGCGTACGCGCCAGTCGTCGTCACCCATGTGCCGCTTGACCAGGCTGACGACATCGTCGGGACGTACGCGCGCGTTGCGCTTGGCCTGGATGCCGACCACGATGTCGGTCGGCGAGTCGAACATCACCACGGACGGCGTCGCCGGCTGGCTGTCGGCGTTGGGGATGACCGCCGGCCGGCCGTACTCGTCGACCTGTGCGATGCACGAATATGTCGTTCCCAGGTCGATCCCGTAGACCTTGTTGGTGCCGGGGTTGGTCACCGGACTGCCTCCATCATGAACGTGTTACGAATCGCTGGCCGACTCGGTTCCCGGCGTCAGCGCGGTTGGGACGTACTGCGCGACCTCGACCTCGGCGACCCGTACGGTCGAGCCGTCGTCGCGGCCGAAGCCGAGCCGGACGGTGCGGACGATCGTGCCGTCGGCCGCCTTGTCGCCGGTCTTCACCCGGCCGACGCCGAGGTGGCGCTCGGAGTCGAACGGATCACCGGGCTGAGGCTCGTACGAACGTACGCCGGCGGCGGTGTCCAGGATCTGCAGCAGCTGCTTGCGCAGCATCGCCGCGTCGCTGGCCTTGTCGTCGCCGGCCAGCTGCACCATCTGGTCGTGCAGCCGGAGCAGGCCGGACAGCAGCGGCGCGAGCGCCTTGGCCAGCTCACCCTCGCGCAGCTTGGTGTTCTCGCTGTGCAGCCGGTCGACCAGGTCGGCGTCGCGGGACCGCAGCCGGCGCAGCTCCTCCAGCACGTCCGGCAGGCCGTTGAGGTCGTTGCGCAGCGCCGTCAGGTCGGTGCCGAGCATGACCAGCTCGGTCTTCACGTCGGTCTTCAGATCCTCGACCGCCGTCTTCACCACTTCGACCGGATCCGGCGTGCCGAGCTCGCCGTCCGGCGGCGACTCGCCGTCCGGCGGTTCCCCGCCGGACGGCTGCTCCTCCTCAGGCGTGGTCACTTACGACCCGGGGTCCAGTTCAGGCCCCAGCCGTAGGTCTGGTCCAGGATCCGCTGCGCGCCGCGTACGTAGCGGACCTCGCGGTTGATCACGATCTCGCCGTTCTGGTTGGTGAGCAGCGCGATCGCGCACATCGGAGCGCGCGGGTCGTGCTCGTCGAGGTGCACCTCGATCTGCGGGCCGCTCTGCGGGAAGATCGTCACCACACCGTTGGCGGCGGCCCAGTTGGGCGTGCCCTCGTAGATGTAGGCGAAGACCAGGATCCGGCGGATCATGTTCGACCGGGACAGGTCGATGAACATGTCCTCGCCACCCTGGCTGGCGCCGGACCGGTCGTCGCCGGACAGCCAGATCAGCGGCTTGCCGCCGGACAGCGGGATCGCCTCGAAGGCGTTGCCGAGCGCCTGTACGACGCCCTTGTCTCCGTCGCTGAACTCGAACAGGCAGCCCAGGTCGAGGTCGACGTCACCGCCGCCGGCCAGCCGCTTGAAGAAGCCGCCACCCTGGCGCTGCGACCAGTTGAGGTTGACCCGGATGACGCCGGACGCGCCACCCTGCTTGGTCAGCGAGACCGCCGGCGCCTGCTTGGTCAGCGTCACCTTGCTCAGGTTCACGCCGCCACCCTGCGGTGCCGGTGGCTGACCCTGCGGCGGGTATTGCTGGCCCTGCGGCGGGTACGGCTGACCCTGCGGCGGCGGATAGCCCTGCTGCGGTGGCGGATAGCCCTGCGGCGGCGGATAGCCACCCTGCGGCGGCGGCGCCGGCGGGTAACCCTGTGGCGGTGCCGCCGGCGGAGCCTGCGGTGGGTAGCCCTGCGGTGGCGCGGCCGGAGGAGCCGGTGGCGGATAGCCACCACCGGCCGGTGGTGCCGCCGGTGGCGCGGCTGGCGGTGCCGCTGGAGGCGCGGCCGGAGGCGCCGCCGGTGGCTGGCCGCCACCCTGCGGCTTCTTCGGGGGCCGGGTGTAGTCGATAGGCATTGCTGGTCAGTCCTCCTCAGGCTGTGCCAAGTCGTACGTCAGACCTTCACGGCTTCCTGGTCGCCGCTGGGTTCGCCGGCATCGTCGCTGGAATCGTCGCCACCGAGCCGCCGGTTGCGGACCAACGAGGAGATGAACGCCGCCGCGATGAAGGCGACACCGATCAGGCCAGTGACCACCTCGGGCACCTCGTACCGGATGGTGATCAGCAGGATCACCGCCAGCGCGCCGATGGCCCACATGGCGCCGTGCTCCAGGTAGACGTACTCGTTCAGGGTCCCCTTGCGGACCAGGTAGACGGTCAGCGACCGGATGTACATGGCGCCGACACCGAGACCGATCGCGATGATGAAGATGTCCGAGGTGATGGCGAACGCGCCGATGACGCCGTCGAAGGAGAAGGACGCGTCCAGGACCTCCAGATAGAGGAACAGGAAGAACGCGGCCTTGCCGACGGCCTTGACCAGGTTGCCGTTGCCGGACTTGGCGACCGCCTCGCCGTGCTCCTCCTCGTGCGCCTCGTCGGCCGAGGTCTCGAACAGCTCGCCGAGGCCGTTCACCAGCAGGTACGTCACGACGCCGAGCACGCCGGCGATCAGTACGACGGCCGCGGTCTGGTGCGCCGCGGTGGTGCTCAGGGTGGCGCTGGCGATCAGCAGGACGATGAGCGCGATGACGACGTTGAGCTGGTCGAGCTTGCCGATCCGGGCCAGCGGCTTCTCCAGCCAGGCCAGCCAGCTGTGCTCCTGCTCCTCCAGCACGAAGCCGAGGAAGATCATGAACAGGAACATGCCGCCGAAGGCCGCGATCGCGGGGTGCGCCTCGTGCAGGTGCTGCGCGTAGCTGCCCGGCCCGGTGCCGCCGGCGACCGCCAGCTCGATCACCGTGACCGGGTTGAGCGGCGCGGTGATCGACACGATGATCAGCGGGAAGATCAGCCGCATGCCAAAGACCGCGATCAGGATGCCGACGGTCAGGAACATGCGCTGCCAGAAGGCGCTCATCCGCTCCAGGATCGTGGCGTTGACGACGGCGTTGTCGAACGACAGCGAGATTTCCAGGATCGTCAGGATGGCGACCAGGACCAGCGACTCGAAGGCGCCGGCGATGCCACCACCTTCGCGGAAGCCGAGCAGGAAGCCGCCGGCGAGGCCGATCGCGGTCACCACGAAAGCCCAGCGGAAGGTCTTGAGGATCAAGGGGTCCCCCTAGTTGACGCCAGTACGGCCGCGACCGGTCTGGTCAAGTCCTGGCCAAGAAATCACCCGGAGCCACCGGCCATCGGTCCGGCCAGCCTATCGGTACGACGCATCCCCGCGACGCCAGCCGTACGTGGCCCGGCCTGGAACAACACAGGGGTCCCATCGTGCCGGACATGCACGAAAAGGACCCCATGCGTTGCGTGGTCGGGCGCTGACGGAACGTCTCAGACGTTCACGCCGAAGTCGCGCGCGATGCCGGCCAGTCCGGAGGCGTAGCCCTGGCCGACCGCGCGGAACTTCCACTCGGCGCCGTGCCGGTAGAGCTCGCCGAAGTTCATCGCGGTCTCGGTGGACGCGTCCTCGGTGAGGTCGTACCTGGCCAGCTCCTGGCCGTTGGCGTCGTTGACGACCCGGATGTAGGCGTTGCGCACCTGGCCGAAGGACTGGCCGCGGTTCTCCGCGTCGTAGATGGAGACGGTGAAGACGATCTTGTCGATGTCCGCCGGTACGGACGCGACGCCGACCTTGATCGACTCGTCGTCACCCTCACCCTCACCGGTCAGGTTGTCACCGGTGTGCTGGACAGAGCCGTCCGGCGAGTTCAGGTTGTTGAAGAAGACGAAGTGCTGGTCGGTCGGCACCTTGCCGCCGGTGTTGAGCAGCAGCGCGCTGGCGTCGAGGTCGAAGTCGGCGCCGGTGGTCGTACGCGCGTCCCAGCCCAGACCGACGGTGACCGCGGTCAGACTGCCGCCGGCCTCCTTGGTCAGCGATACGTTGCCACCCTTGGAGAGACTGACTCCCACTGGAATTCCTCCCGATTTGAGGCGAGGCCGACCGTGCCGTTGCCTCTCGCGCGGTCGTCGTACGCCGGACATGCAGAGAACGAGCCTGACTGTATCCATCGTTCCCAAACCTCCGCAGCGCGGCATGCGCTCTCAGCAGCTTCTAAGCCTGTTCAGCCGAGGTCCAGCCAGCCGTACGGCCGGCCACCGACCATCGGCTGGCCATCTGGCTGCTCGGTACGACCACTTGCCCCGTCGGGCATTGTGGTGTGGACGGATGGCTGCTTCGGTGCGGCCGGGCTGCGCCGCCCTGGCACACTGCTGGCTAGCACTAACCACAGGAGGACGTCATCAGCGAGAGCGCCACCGGGTGGGTCGACGTGTCCGACCGCGACCCGGCCAGCGGCATGCGCGAGGTCGCCGCGTCCACCGCGCTGCCTGGCTGGAGCTGGCTGGAGCGCACCCTCACCTCGGTACGCACGACCTGGCCGGAGTCAGCGGTGGGCCTGCGGTGGGACGGCGCGGGCGGCGGACAGGTCGGCGTCGAATACCTGGTGCGGATGAACCCCTACCAGCCGGGTCCGCGGGTGGCCCGCCAGGTCACCTTCACGGTCGACGTGCCGTCGGTGCGCAAGGAGGAGATGCGTACGATCCTGCCGGCCTGGCACCGCACGACCCGTTCCGACAAGCCAGGCACGATGACCTTCACGCGTACGCGCGACGACACCGGCGCCGAGGCGACCGCGCGCGAGCTGGTGTCGCAGGTCCGCCGGTTGGCCATCGACCTGCCGGGCCGCGAGGTGGTCGTGGTCGCCGGCCCGGTGCCGGACCGCGCCGCCGCGGACCTGGCCGGCATGCTCGCCGACGCATGCGGCGTGCCGGTCGACAAGCGGCCCAGCACCTCCGAGCTGCGACTTTCGGTCGACACGACGCCGCTGCCCGGTCGCGTACGCGATCCCAGCCGCGCGCCGGAGGACGCTCGGCTCGAGGAGGTGCGAAGCCGGCTGGCCGCGATGGTCGGCGCCGAGCCGCTGAAGGCGGAGGTCAAGCGGCTGACCGGTGTCGCGCGGGTCGAGCAGCGCCGCCGTGAGGCCGGCATGAAGGCCTCGCGTACGGCCAGGCACCTGGCGCTGCTCGGACCGCAGGGGACCGGCACGTCCACCGGCGCCGGCATCGTCGCCGACCTGCTCGGCGCGCTCCGGCTGCTGCCGCAGGGCCAGCTCGCGGTGGTCGACCCCGACTACCTGTTCTCCGGTGGCTATGGCCAGGCGACCAACGCGGTCAACGCTGCCTTCGACGCGGCACGCGGCGGCACCTTGCTGATCGACGACATCCAGGCGTTCAACTCGCCGGAGATCCCGCGCGAGGCGCTCGACCCGGTCATCGACCTGATCGCGCGTCTGATGGACGCGCAGGCCGAGGACACCGTGGTGATCCTGGCCGGGAAGCCGTCCGGCGGCGACCGGCTCTTGGAGGCCTATCCGGTGCTGAAGACGCGGGTCGCCACGGTCGTACGGCTGCCGGCTTTGACCGTCGAGGAGCAGGTGTCGCTGTTCGAGCGACTGGCCAAGCTCGGCGAGTACAGCCTGGACGACGGCGTCGCAGACCGGCTCACCCAGCACCTGCGCACCGGTCCCGCCGACCTGCGCGAAGGTGGCGCGCGTACGGTCCGCCGGTTGTACGAGGCGACCGTCGAGCGGCAGGCGCACCGGCTGGCCGACGGCACGCTGACCGACCTGCGCAAGCTCGGTCTGCTGACCGTCGACGACCTGCCGGTGACGGCCGACGCGGGATCGAAGACGCCGGGATCGGACAGCGCTTTGGCTGACGCGCTGGCCAAACTCGACAGCCTGGTCGGCCTCAACGAGGTGAAACGCGCGCTGCGCGACCTGGTCGACCTGGCACGGGTGACCCGGATGCGCCAGTCGGTCGGTGGGTCGGCGCCGAGCCGCGGCCATCACCTCGTCCTGGTGGGGAATCCGGGTACGGGCAAGACGACCGTCGCCGAGCTGCTCGGCCAGATTTTCGCCGCGCTCGGGGTGCTTTCGCGCGGTCACGTGCACACGGTGACCCGTCGCGACCTGGTCGCCGGCTATGTCGGCCACACCGCGCAGCGGACCCGTGCGGCGATCGAGGCGGCGCTCGGCGGCGTGCTGTTCGTGGACGAGGCGTACGCACTGTCCACAGGGGACGGTCGCGACTTCGGTCCGGAGGCGGTCGCCGAGCTGATCGTGGCGATGGAGCGCCACCGCGACGACCTGGTCGTCGTGGCGGCCGGATATCCCTCGCCGATGGCCGATTTCCTCGACTCCAACCCGGGTTTGCGTTCGCGTTTCACCAAAACGCTTACGTTCTCGGACATGTCCGCGACGGACGCGACCAAAGTCGTCGAGCTGTTCGCCAAGGAGTCCGGCCTGGAGCTCGCCGACGGCGTGCCCGAGGCGCTGGCCGCGCTGTTCGGCCAGTTGGCCGGCCGCGAAGGCTGGGCCAGTGCGCGTACGGCCCGCACGGTCTACGAGGACGTGCTGGTCCGGCAGGCCCGGCGACTGGTCGGCGAGCTGGAGGTCGCCGAGCTGATGGGTGAGAAGCTGACCGAGGAACAACAGGCCGCGCTGGCCCGAGTGATCACTCCCGACGATGTGCCTTCGCCGCAGGAGTGGTCCGCTTGATGAGGGGGAAGGCAAGTGGCAACTGAGTTCGTACGCGGGCAGAAAAGCCAGCTGTCCGCGCTGACCAACGGCACGGACCTCTACGTCGGGATCGTGCTGGAGGCTCCCGGCGACTGGGATATCTCGTGTTTCGGCCTGGACAAGGACGGCCAGCTGTCCGACGACAGCTATTTCGTCTTCTTCAACCAGCCCAAGTCACCGGAAGGGGCAATCCAGAAACTCGGGCCGCAGTCTGGTGACACCGACTCGTTCCGTATCACTCTGGACAAGATTCCAGCCAAGATCGAAAAACTCACCTTCTGCGCGGCGCTGGACGGACCTGGCAGCGCGAAGGCGATCACCCGCGGCTATCTCCGGCTGGTCGCCGGCGGCACCGAGGTGATGCGCTATTCGTTCAGTGGCAACGATTTCAGCGCCGAGCGCGCGGTGATGATCGCGGACGTCTACAAGAAAGGCGTCTGGCGGGTCGCCGCGGTCGGACAGGGTTTCGCCGGTGGCCTGGCCGAGTTGTTGAAGTCCTTCGGTGGCGAGGTGGCCGAGGAGGAGCCGGCGCCGGCCGCCGCTCCCGGTTTCGCGCCGCCGCCGGCTCCGGCCGGTGGCACGCCGGGATTCGCTCCGCCACCGGGTCCACCGCCACAACAGGCACCACCTCCGCCACCGCAGCAGGCTGCCGCCGCGCCGGTTGGTGGCGCCGCTCCGGCGGCCGCCGCACCGGACCTGCCGATCAACGCGCAGCCGACCCGGCCTGGCGCGATGGTCAGCCTGCAGAAATACAAGGAGGCGCCGACCACCGGCAGGTGGACCAAGCAGAGCTCGAAGATGGTCAAGTGCACGCTCGGCCCGGAGGCGTACGCGAAACGCGGCTCGATGGTCGCGTATCAGGGAAACGTCGACTTCGACTACAAGGGCTCCGGCGGCCTCCGGCAGTTTTTCGAGGCCAGGATGACCGGCCAGAAGCTGCAGCTGATGCGGTGCACCGGCAACGGCGAGGTGTTTTTCGCCGAGGACGCCACGGATCTGCACATCGTGGAGCTCAACGGGCAGTCGCTGTCGGTCAACGCGAACAACGTTCTCGCCTTCGACGCCACCCTGCGCACCGAAATCCAGCGCATCGAGTCGGCCGGCATCCCCGGTGGCGTGATGTTCAGCCTGCTGGTCAGCGGCCAGGGGACGATGGTGATCATGACGCACGGCACGCCGGTGACGATCCCGGTGCAGGGCCCGACTTTCGCCGACGTCAACGCGGTGGTGGCCTGGACGGCCGGCATGCGGGTCAGCGTCGCCAGCCAGGTGCGCATCCAGCGCAACATCTACGCCGGTGTGTCCGGCGAGCCGGCCGCGCTGCAGTTCATGGGCCTGCAGGGCCATTTCGTCGTCGTGCAGCCGTACGAGGTCTAGGGGGAAACCGTGGAATCGAGTTTGCTGCAGAACTACGGTCCGACCCAGCTGTTCGACCGGATGTCCAACCATGGCTCCAAAATCGCCAAGGTGGTCATGCAGCCGGGCCAGGACCTGTTTGCCCGCACCGGTTCGATGATCGCGTACGAGGGACTCATCGACTTCAACCCGAACCCGCCGCAGCTGGGTCAGTGGCTGAAATCCTGGGCCACCGGCGAGGGCGTACCGCTGATGATCGCCACCGGACAGGGCCTGCTCTATCTGGCCGACTATGGCAAGGACGTGATCATCCTGCAGTTGGCCGGTGAGGGACTTTCGGTCAACGGCAAGAACATCCTGGCCTTCGACATGAACCTGCAGTGGGGCATCGAGCGGGTCAAGGGCGTCAGCATGCTGTCCGGCATGGGGATGTTCAACGTGGTCGTCCGCGGCCACGGTTGGGTCGCGCTGACCAGCAAGGGCACGCCGATCATGCTGGACACGCGCGAGGCGCAGACGCTGGTCGACACCGACGCGCTGGTCGCCTACACCGACGGCCTGCAGGTGCAGCCGAAGCGCACGATGAAGCTCGGCGGCCTGATCGGCCGGGGTTCCGGCGAGGCCTTCCAGCTGGGTTTCTCCGGCCAGGGATTCGTGATCGTACAGCCGAGTGAGGACGCCAGGCCGACGTTCTCGGTCCGGGGCTGAGGGGGACAGAGATGACCTATCCACCACAGGGATATCCGCAACCGGGCATGCCGCCCATGCCGCCGCCGATGCCAGGCGCGCCAGCCGGATTCGGCGGCTTCGGCGGACAGGGCTCTGGCACACTGCTCGGCAACCAGCCCAACCCGTCGGCCGACGCGTTTGCCCTGCAGAACGGGAAAATGCTGAAGGCCAACCTCAGTCAGCAGTCCGGCATGCAGGAGTTCTACGCGCGGACCGGTGCCATGGTGGCCTATCAGGGCGCGGTCAGCTTCGACGGCAACTACGAGGGCTGGGGGCACCATTTCCGCGGCCTGCTGGCCGGCGAGCACCTCGGCCTGATGAAATGCCACGGCAGCGGCACGGTCTATCTGGCCAACCAGGCGCAGGACGTACACATTCTGGACCTGTCCAACGCAAACGACGGTTTCACCGTCGACAGCCAGAACGTGCTGGCCTTCACCACCGGCCTCAACTGGGACATCGTACGGATCGACACCGGTGGCCCCGGGGTCGCCGGCGCCGGTGCGTTCAACCTGGAGTTCACCGGTCGCGGCCGGCTCGTGGTGACGACCACCGGTGCTCCGCTGGTGATGAACGTCAACCCGCAGAACTACTACTTCGCCGACGCGGACGCGGTCATCGGCTGGTCGACCAGCCTGCAGGTGGCGATGCAGGCGGCGGTCACCACGTCGTCGGTGTGGAAGCCGCGCGGGAACACCGGCGAGTCCTGGCAGATGCAGTTCAGCGGTGAAGGCTTTGTGGTCGTGCAGCCGTGTGAGCTGCTGCCGCCGTACAACGCGCTGGCCGCCGGTGGCCTCGCCGAGCGCTTCGGTCTCGGCGGTGCGCAGCAACCCGGTGGCGCGCCCGGCAACTTCTTCGGTGGCCAGGGTGGCGGCTTCGGCGGTGGCGGCGGTGGTTTCGGGGGTCTTGGCGGACTTCTGGGTGGTCGCTAGAAAAACGCCATCGCCTGATCGACTCGCGTTCTGCGGGACTATCGTTGAGGGATGGAGCACGAAGCGATCCCGTCGTGGCGGATTGCCATCGACGAGTGGAACTTCGCGCTCGAGCTGCCGCTGTGGATCCGCGCCGCGGAGCGGATCAACGTGCCGGCCGGTGGGATGGTCCCGGGACCACTCGACGTCGATCCGCTGCCGGCGGCCAGCGAAGGCGAGCGAACGGGTCTCGCCGAGGGCTGGCACGCGTGGTGGCACGACGTGATCGACGCGTCCAGGGCGACCATCCCGAGTGAGGACTACCGGCACGTACGCGTGCACGGGCCGTCGGCTTTGTCGTACGCGCCGCCGGATTTCGCCGGCCTGGCCGACTGGCCGGACCTGGCCCGGATCGTCCGCGCCAGGTGGACCGAGGCCGAGCGGTGGAACCACCGGAGAAAACGGCGTGGTGCGGCCGAACTCATGCCATCGCGGACGAATGGCGATATCGTCGCCGACGTGGAAGCCGAGCTCGGTCACGCCGCCGCGCCGTTCGAGCTCGAGTTCGTCCTGCTGCCGGTGCTCGACGAGCGGGTCCGCCGGGTCCGCGACCTGCGTTTCCTGGTGCCGGAACGGTTTTACACCGGTCCGCGGTGGCCACAGTGGCTGCGCGGCCTGGTCCGAAGCGTGGCATAGAACGAAGGAGTTGCACGACCGGTGGAATCCGTCTTTCCGCAGGCGCTGCTGGATGCGTTGGAGCAGGCGCCGGACACTCCGGCTTTCGAGCTCGGCGCGCGGGTGGTCAGCCGAGGTGAGCTGCTGGAGCTGATCGGCCGGATGGTCGCCGGTTTTCGCGCCGCCGGCCTCGGTCAGGGGTCCGGTGTCGGCATCGCCACCGGTGTCACCGCGGAGGGTTTCGCCGCCATCATGGCCGCGAACACGCTCGGCTGCCGGGTCGTCGGCGTACGCGCCGGCCTGACGCCGAAGCAGTTGCGGCACGTCGTCGGCAGTGATCTGGCCGCGCTGGTCGTCGATGACGCGGCGGCGACCGAGGAATTGTTGTCCGCGGCCGACGGCGCGAAGGTTTTACGGATCGGTCCGGAACTGCTGTCGTCGTACGAAAAACCGGTCGCTGGCGGCCGCCCGGAAGATGTCGCGCAGGTGTTGTTCACCAGCGGCAGCACCGGCGACCCGAAAGGGGTCGTGTTCTCGTACGCCGGCATGAGCGTGCACTGGTCGTGGCAGCCGGCGAGATGGAGCCCGGTGACCGCCGAGCTGGCCACCGGCTATCGGCGTTTTCTGTTGTTTGGCACGCTGTTCAGTGCGGTCATGCAGGAGCACCTGGCACTGTGCCTGCTTTCCGGCGGCACCGCCGTCGTGCCGGCCGGTCTGCCGGATTTTCCGTGGATCATCGAAAGACTGCGGATCAGCGCGTGCCTGCTGACGGTGCCGCGGCTGCATCGCGTGCTCGACGTCTTGCGCACGCGTACGGTCGACCTGAGCACCCTGCGGATGCTCAAGGTGGCCGGATCGCCGCTCGCGCCGCACCGCCGCGCCGAGGCCTTCGAGCGGATCGGCAGCGCGATGCGAGAAGGTTACGGACAAAGCGAAATCGGCGTACTCACCTGGCTGACCGCGCAGGATGTCCGGCGCTGGCCGCACAGCATCAACTCGGTCGGCCGGCCGGTGGCCGAGATCGACGTGGAGATCCGTGACCAGGACGGAAACCCGGTGCCGACCGGCACGGTCGGCGAGATCTTCGTACGCGCGCCGTACGCGCTGGTCGGATATTGGCGCGATCTGGCCGAAACGGCGGAGGTGCTGGTCGACGGCTGGGTGCGTACGCGCGATCTCGGCCACCTCGACGAGGACGGTTTCCTTTATCTGACCGGACGCACGCGTGACGTCATCATCGTCAACGCGATCATCCATTACGCCGGACCGATCGAGCAGGTGTTGGCCTCCCATCCGGACGTCGACCAGGCATACGTGGTCGGCGCGCCGGACGAGAGGACCGGTGAGGCGGCGCACGCTTTCCTTGTCGCGGCCGGCGATCGTGAGCCCGACCTGGACGAGCTGCGAACGCTGGTCGCGGCAGAGCTCGGCGAGGCCGCGGTGCCGGCCACGATGACGCTGGTGGCGCACGTGCCGACACTGCCCAGTGGCAAGCCGGACAAGAAAGGCCTGCTGTCCGCGCTGCGCCTCAGCTGATCTCCACCTGGTCGCCGGGGTCGAGCCGATAGCCGATGCCGCGGACCGTGGTGATCAGGTCGAACTCCGGTCCGAGTTTCTTGCGGATCCGGCGTACGTGGATGTCGATGGTGCGCTCTGATGGCGAGTTGTCGGGAAACTTCCACACCTGGGCCAGCAAAGCGGCGCGGCGGTGCACCCGGCGCGGATGCTGGCACAGGAATGCCAGCAGGTCGTATTCCAGCCTGGTGAAGGCGATCACGTCGCCGCGATAGGAAACCTGCCGCGCCTCGGTGTCGATCCGCAGGTCGGCGGTCTTTCCGAAGTCGACCACGCGCAGCGGCGCCGGCGGTGTCTCCACCGCCGTACGGACCGCGTCGATCACCTGCGCCGCCAGGGTCGAGGCGTTGCCGTGGTCGGCGCTGATGTGCATGACGACGGTCAGCTGTCTGGGCCTGCCGCGGTCGCCAATGCGTACGACGTCAGGCGCGACGGACAGTTCGAGTGTGGAGCTGGGTGACATGGTGTCCTCGGTGGGTGCGGGCCGGATCGGTCAGAGACGAACCGATCCCGCACACGCCTGGGTCCCGACACGCGCGAAGTCCACGTGCCGGCGCCTGGTCAGCTCCGGGCGAGTCACGCCACCATCAGACCAGTCTGTTTGTCCCCGTGTCAACGACCGCGGATCATGGTGATGATGCCGCGGATGATCGAGATGACGCCGAAGACCGGTAGGCCCCAGGCGACGAAGTAGACGCCGCCGTTGGCGGCCAGCGCGTACGTCACCACGGAGATCACGATGCCGCCGAGAATCATGGCCGCACCGACGCCGATCTGTATCAGGCCACTCTTGTTGGCCGCCGCACGCTGCGGGTTGCCGGCCGGCTGAGGCGCCGGCGGATAGGCCGGCGGCGGGTAACCCAGGCCCGGTGGCGGATACGCGCCTTGCGGCGGCGGCGGATAACCACCCTGCTGCGGATAGCCACCCTGCTGCGGGACCGGCGGCACGTTCGGCTGCTGTTGCGGATAACCGGGCTGGCCCATGACATCTCCCCGTACCTGTGGGGCGGCACACCGGTGTGACCGCCGACAAACCTCGGTCATTTCAGTCCACCGCGCGACGTACCGGAATCACCCGTTCGGACACGACTTCCGGACTCGCGGTCAGTCCTCGCCTTCGGGCGCGGACCTAGCCGACATGGTGGGTGGGCCGCCGGCGGCGGACCACCCGTGGTGGCTAGTGTCCTGCGCCAGGAATTCGCCTCATATCTTCAGCGAATTCCCGGCGCATGACACTAGTCCTCCTTGCCGGTGCCCTTGTCGACGCCGTCGCGGATCAGGTTCATCACCGTCGGGTCGGCGAGCGTGGTCACGTCACCCATCTGCCGGTTTTCCGCGACATCGCGCAGAAGCCGCCGCATGATCTTGCCGGACCGGGTCTTCGGCAGCTCCGGTACGACCAGGATCTGCCGCGGTTTCGCGATCGGTCCGATCTCCTTGGCGACGTGGTTGCGCAGCTCGGCGACCAGTTCGTCGCCGCCTTCGCCGGCGTCGCCGCGCAGGATCGTGAACGCGACGATGGCCTGGCCGGTCGTCGGGTCGGTCGCGCCGACCACCGCGGCCTCGGCCACCTTCGGATGTGAGACCAGCGCCGACTCGACCTCGGTGGTGGAGATCCGGTGACCGGAAACGTTCATGACGTCGTCGACCCGGCCGAGCAGCCAGACGTCGCCGTCCTCGTCCTTTTTGGCGCCGTCACCGGCAAAGTAGAAACCCTGCTCGTGGAAACGCGACCAGTAGGTTTCCTTGAACCGCTCGTCGTCACCCCAGATCGTCCGCAGCATCGACGGCCACGGCTCGGTCAGCACGAGATAGCCACCGCCACCGTTGCCGACCGGTTTTCCGGTGTCGTCGACCACATCCGCGGAAATGCCCGGCAACGCCGTCTGCGCCGAGCCGGGTTTGGTCGACGTGACGCCGGGAAGCGGACTGATCATGATCGCGCCGGTTTCGGTCTGCCACCACGTGTCCACGATCGGCGCCTTGTTGCCGCCGATGTTCTCCCGATACCAGATCCACGCCTCCGGGTTGATCGGCTCGCCGACACTTCCCAGCACCCGCAACGAAGAAAGGTCGAACTTCGCCGGGATGTCCGCACCCCACTTCATGAACGTACGGATCGTCGTCGGCGCGGTGTAGAGGATCGTCACCCGGTATTTCTGGATGATCTCCCAGAACCGGCCCTGGTGCGGCGTGTCCGGTGTGCCTTCGTACATCACCTGGGTGGCGCCGTTGGACAGCGGTCCGTAGACGATGTAGCTGTGGCCGGTGACCCAGCCGATGTCGGCCGCACACCAGTAGATGTCCGACTCGGGCTTGTGGTCGAAGACCGCGTGATGCGTGTAGGACACCTGGGTCAGATAACCGCCGGAGGTGTGCAGGATTCCCTTTGGTTTGGCGGTCGTACCGGAGGTGTAGAGGATGTAGAGCGGGTGCTCGGAGTCGAACATCTGCGGCTCGTGCGTGTCGGGCTGGTGGTCGACCACATCGTGCCACCACCGGTCGCGACCCTCGGTCCAGCCGATCTCCTGCTCCGTACGCTTGACCACCAGCACGGTCTCGATCGTCGTGTCGGTGATGGCCTCGTCCACGTTTGGCTTGAGACCGCTGGGTTTTCCGCGCCGATAGCCGCCGTCGGCGGTGATCAGCACCTTGGCCTGCGCGTCGTTGATCCGGTTTCGCAGGCTGTCGGCGGAAAATCCGCCGAACACCACCGAGTGCGGCGCGCCGATCCGTGCGCAGGCAAGGAAAGCGACCACCGCCTCCGGGATCATCGGCAGATAGATCATCACCCGGTCGCCGGCCTTGACGCCGAGCTCGGTCAGCGCGTTGGCGGCCTTGCTGACGTCCTTGAGCAGCTGCGCGTACGTGATCTCGCGCGTGTCGCCGGGCTCGCCTTCCCAGTAGAGCGCGATCTTGTCACCGCGGCCGGCGGCGACGTGCCGGTCGAGGCAGTTGACCGCGACGTTGAGCTTGCCGCCGACGAACCACTTCGCGAACGGCGCGTCCCACTCCAGCGCTTTGTCCCACTCCTGGCTCCAGTCCAGCCGCCGGGCCTGGGTCTCCCAGAACGCGAGCCGGTCGGCCGCGGCCTGCTCGTACGCGTCTGCCGTGACGTTGGCGGCCGCCGCCAGCTCGGCCGGAGGGTCGAACCGCCGTGTTTCGCTCAGCAGGTTGGAAAGGGTGGGGTTCTCTGGCGAACTCATACATCTCCTCCGGCGGGTTGCGCATGAAAGCCTTCGAAGGAAAACCTAGTCAAACGCGTTTGGTCACGCCATCAGGGCCTGCCGTACGCTGGCCGTTCGTGACCGATGTGCTGAGACCTCTGCTGGACCTGCCGGAGGTCGCCGAGGCCGCTGAGCAGGCGCGTCAGGAGATCGACCGGCTGTTCGGCCACAACCGGCTGCGGCGGCAGTCGGCCCCGGTCAGCGCCGAGGCGGCGCTGCGTGGCGCGCACGCGTCGGCGGCGTTGGAAGGCGCCTCGTACGACCTTGAGGCCGTGCGGTCCGGCGCGGTGACCGACAGCGTCGTACAAGGGGCTTTGCGGGTCAGCGGAGCGCTGGGGTCGCTGGCCGAGACCTGGGGCCGCGCGCCCCGGCAGGCGTTGGCGCGGCTGCATCTGCTGGCCGCGCGGGACATTCTGCCCGAGGAGCAGCTCGGCCGACCCAGCGGCGATGTCGCGCGGCTGGACGCGTTGATGGACGTGCTCGCCGCGCCGACCGAGGCGCCGGCGGTCGTCGTCGCGGCGGTCGTACACGGTGAAATCCTCACGTCGCAGGCATTTCCGGGGCCGAACGGGGTGGTCGCGCGAGCCGCCAGCCGGCTCGTACTCATCCAGCGTGGCCTGGATCCCAAAGCGGTGTCGGTGCCCGATGCTGGCCATCTGGCGCGTGAACCGGAATATCGCGGTGCGGCTGGCACGTACGCGACCGGCACGCCCGACGGCGTACGCGCGTGGCTGAAACACTGTTGCGCCGCGGTCGCCGCCGGTGCCGCCGAAGGCCGGGCGATCTGTGATCGCGTGTCGGAAAACGCTTAGAACGCGGTAAAAGGCGGCGCCTCAACGGAGACGCCGCCGATGCCACGGACGATCCGGGATAACATGCGTGCACCATCATTTCGGTGACGGGCCTGGAAAAGTCCGTCGCCGAACTGCCGTTTCGCGGCCGGTCGCGCGTGGGTTCCCGGTGTTCGTGCACGGAGCTCTTGGAAGGAGGGAAACCAGTCCGCTCGCTCAAGAAGTCCGTGTGCTTTTTGTACGCCTTCTACGGCCAGTGATGGAACCCCTACCAGCGGGTTTTCTTTTCCTGACCGGTTCAGAGACGGCGGCTCGGGCGCTCCATCCAGAGCCAGCCGATGATCATGCCGGCGGCCAGCGCGACACCGCCGATCGCCAACGCGTTGAGCTTTTTTCGGCTCGGCCGGTGGAAATCCCGGACAGGCCAGCCGCGGTCGGCGGCGATCTCGCGCAGCGCCTTGTCGGGGTTGACGGCGGTCGGATGACCGACGGCGGCGAGCATCGGCACGTCGGTCACCGAGTCGCTGTAGGCGTAGCAGTCGGCGAGGTCGTAGCCGGCCGTCTCGGCCAGCCGCATCATCGCCTCGACCTTCCCCTCGCCGGCCGGATAGCTGACCACCTCGCCGGTGTAGTGACCGTCCACGATCGCGAGCTCGGTGCCGACCACCTGGTCGACCCCCAGCATGGCGGCGATGGGCCGGACCACCTCGACCCCGGCGGTAGAGATAATGACCACATCGCGACCGGCCGCGCGGTGCTCGTCGATCAGGTCGGCGGCCTCCGCGTACACGATCGGACCGATCCGCTCCCGCACCGAGCTCTCGATGATGGCGCTGACCTCGGCGGCCGACCAGCCGCGGGTGACGGCCGCGAGCCGGTCGCGGGCCTGGTCCATCTGGCCGTGGCTGGCGCCGCGCAACACGTACCGGAACTGCGCGTATGCACCCTGGGCCACCATCTTTCGAGTGATGAGCCCGTTACGATAGAACGCGCGGCCGAAGGCCAGCACGCTGGATTTCGCGATCACCGTCTTGTCAAGATCGAAGAACGCGGCGGTGCGCCCCATGCGAAGATCGTAATCGTCGGCACCAACCGTCGTCAGACCAGTAGGCGGGACACAGTTCGGTTTTATGCCACCACAGACCGTGATGCGGTATTAGTATCCGCGCTGGGGCATTGGTCCAAGCCGTGCCCTGATGATCCCTCGGTGAGGTGCTTCCCCCAGCACCCACCGAGCGGGTCCGGCTCGGCCCCCCCCGGAGTCGGACCCAGACGACCCCCGTCACCCCCCGGCGGGGGTCGTCCCCTTTCCGCCGCGTGTCTGGCACGACACGCCGCAGCTCACCGCCGCGCGACCTCGATCCAGGCCGAAACTGTCGTACCTGTGTCTCAATCTGGACCCCCACCCAGATCGGGCGGGGGGTGGGTTGAGAGGCCGCCAGAGTAAAATTTTCGTTACATAGTCTCGCCTGCCCGCGCATGGGTGATTCTCGGCGTTTTTGACCTTACGCCGCTATTCGCACGTTTAGTACCTCTAAAGCGCTATGTGTCCCATTGTTTGCGTTCGTACGCGCGCGCGACACGCCCGAGCGTCCAGGCCACTTTCGGCGCGTCGCCAGCTCTCCCGACAGCGCCCGCGCGCGTAGCACAGATTTTCGCTGATCAGGCGTTATCCACAGCTCGATCGGCCATCCACAGATTCGCGTCGACCCCCTTGTCCGGCGGCCGGATCCGGCCAGGCTGGAGTCACCGCCACGCCAGGCGTCCCGACACCGCGGCGTGCGGATCCAGACCGAGGAGGAGCGCCGTGTCCCGCCGAACGACCGATCCGTGGCTGACCGAGCTGACCAACCGACCGTTGCTCGTCTTCGAGCGGCCCGACCTGCTCGACGACGTGCTGCGGCTGGCCGCGGCCGCATGTGTGGAGCCGGAGGTCGCGCACGACCCCGCCGCCGCTCGCCCGCACTGGCAGTCCGCGCCGCTCGTCGTGCTCGACGCGGCGGCAGCCGCGGCCTGCGCCAGAGCGCGGCTGCCGCGGCGCGACTGGGTGGTCGTGGTGACCGACCAGGCCGACGACAGCCGCGTCTGGGAGGCGGCCACCGAGCTCGCCGCCGACCATGTGATGCCGCTGCCGGCGTCGGAGCCGTGGCTGGTCGACCGGCTGACCGCGGCCGACGGAGGACCGAGCGCGGACGGCCGAGTCGTGGCGGTGGTCGGTGGTCGTGGTGGCGCCGGAGCGAGCGTGCTCGCCGCCGGGCTGGCGGTCACCGCCGTCCGGATGGGCCTGCGCCCGCTGCTGGTCGACGCCGACCCGCTCGGTGGCGGCATCGACCTCGCGCTCGGCGGCGAGCAGACCGCCGGCCTGCGCTGGCCGGACCTGACCGCCGGTCCGCCGGGCCGGCTCAACGCACCGAGCCTGCTGAAGGCGCTGCCCAGGGTCGGCGAGCTGTGTGTGCTGTCCTGGGACCGCAGCGACGTGCTGGAGGCCGACCCGGCGGCCGTACGAGCCGTTCTGGAGGCCGGCAGGCGCGGTCGCGATCTGGTGGTGGTCGACCTGCCGCGCCGGCCGGACGACGCCACCACGGCCGCCGTGCAGGCCAGTGACACCACCTTGCTGGTCGTGCCGGCGGAGGTGCGGGGCTGCGCGGCAGCCGCGCGGATGGCGAAGGTGCTCCAGCCGCACTGTGCCGACCTGCGCATCGTCGTACGGGGCCCGGCTCCGGCCGGCCTCAAGTCGCGCGACCTAGCCAAGGCGCTCGGCCTGCCGCTGGCCGGTCTGCTGCGGCCGGAGCCGGGCCTGGCCGCGGCGCTGGAGCGCGGCGAGCCGCCGGCCGGCAAAGGCGCCGGACCGCTGGCCGACGTGTGCCGCAGCCTGCTTTCCTCACTGGAGATGCTGCCGGTCGCGGAGGCGGCATGACCGCCGTCGCCGAGACCTCGCTGGTCGGCCGGGTCCGCCGGCGTCTGGTGGCCGACCGCCGCGATCCGAGCGCCGGCAACGTCGCGGCCGCCGTACGAGCCGAGCACGGCGCCGCGCTGACCGACCAGGGTGTGCTGGAGATCGCCGGCCGGCTCCGGTCGCACATCGCCGGCGCCGGCCCGCTGGACGATCTGCTGGCCGATCCGGAGGTCACCGACGTACTCGTCAACGGCGCCGGCGAGGTGTGGATCGACCGCGGCACCGGGTTGACGCGGGTCGAGGCGGCCGCCGACCTCGCCGACGAGGAGCCGCTGCGCCGGTTCGCGCAGCGGCTGGCCGCCGCCTGCGGCCGCCGGCTGGACGACAGCAACCCGTATGTCGACGGCCGGCTGCCGGACGGCACGCGGCTGCATGCCGTGCTGCCGCCTGTCTCGGGCAGCGGCGTCTGCCTGTCGCTGCGTACGTTCCGGCCGGTCGCCTTCACCCTGCAGGATCTGCGCGAGCGGCGGTCGCTGACCGTCGAGTCGGCCGGTCTGCTGCGCGCCATCGTCCGGGCCAGGTTGGCGTTCCTGGTCACCGGCGGCACCGGCACCGGCAAGACGACCCTGCTCAACTCCCTGCTCGGCGAGGTGTCGCCGGCCGAGCGCGTGCTGGTCGTCGAGGACGCCGCCGAGCTCAGTCCGGCGCATCCGCACGTGCTGTCGCTGCGCGGCCGGCCGGCCAACGCCGAAGGCGCTGGCGAGATCACCCTGCGAGACCTGGTCCGGCAGGCGCTGCGGATGCGGCCCGACCGGATCGTCGTCGGCGAGTGTCGCGGCCCTGAGGTGATCGACCTGCTCGCCGCGTTCAACACCGGCCACGACGGTGGAGCCGGCACGTTGCACGCCAACGCCGCCGGTGACGCGCCAGCACGGCTGGAGGCGCTCGCCGCGCTCGGCGGCCTCGGCCGCGATGCCGTGCACGCTCAGCTGCTGCCGGCGGTCCGTTGCCTGATCCACATGGTCCGGCGTGACGGTGTGCGGGTCGTCGACAGCATCTCGATCCTGGATCGCGACCGTGCGACCGGCCGGGCCGTGGTCGTGCCGGCGTGGCGCCTCGGCGGTGGTCCGACGAGCGGCTGGTCGGCTCTGCGCGCATTGGTGGCCGACCGCGCCGGCATCGATGCGGTTCCGGCGGTGCGGTCATGAACGGGCTTGTCGCGGCGGTCGCGCTGCTGGCGGCGGCCGTGGTAGTGCTGTGGCCCGCGCGTACGGTCACCGCAAGGCTTGGCCAGGCGCTCGGCTCGCCGACCCCGGCGGTTTCGCTGGCAGGGCTGCGCGCGGCGGTCCGCGAGCGTTGGCCGGCGATCGTGACCGCGCCGCGCCGTACGGTTGCCGCGACGGCCACAGTGGCCGGCCTGCCGTTCCTGCTATGGCAGGGACCGGTGGCCGGATTCTGCGCGGCCGTGTACGCGACCTTGGCCACCAATGCCGTGCTCGACCGTGCCGCCCGCCGGGCCGACGAGAGCGACCGCCGTCGCGTCGAGACCTCGCTGGCCGCCCTGGCCGCGGACCTGCGGGCCGGCGCGCATCCGCCGGACGCCATCGTGCAGGCCGGCTTTCTCGACAGCCCCGGCACGCCGGCCAACCTGCGGGCGGCGGCCGGCGGACCGGCCGGTGACTCGGCTCGCCGGCTCGCGGCGGCGTGGGAAGTGGCGGACGCGACAGGCGCCGGCCTGGCGGCCGTCCTCGACCGGCTGGAGGCCGATCTCGCCGCGACTCGCCGGCGGCGGGCCAGGATGGCCGCTGAGGCGGCCGGAGCGTCGATGACGGCGCGGTTGCTGGCCGGTTTGCCGTTGGCCGGCGTGGCGATGGGTTACGCGCTGTCTGCGGACCCACTGCGGATGCTCCTGCACACACCGGTCGGCGCGGCCTGCTGTGTCGTGGCGGTCGCGCTGCAGGCCGCGGGTCTGCGGTGGAGCCGCCGCATCATCGCCTCCGCCGGAGGTCCGGCATGGAGCTGAGTGCCGCGATCGCGGCTGCCGCGTTGCTGAGTGCGGCCGCGCTGGTCATGTGGACGGCTCCGACGGCTCGGCGCGCGGTCGCCGTGGCGCGCTTGACCGCGGTCGTCAGCAGCGGGGTGAGCATGCCGACCGAGCCGCCGGCCGCGCGCAAGCGGCACTGGATGGTGGCGGCCGCGGTGCTTGCCGGTGTCGCCACCTGGGTCCTGATCGGCGACTGGTGGGGGTTGCCGGTCGGTGCGGTCGCGGCATTGGCGATCCATCGGGTCAGCGGCCGGCTGGAGCCGGCCGGCGCACGCGCCGAGCGGGCCGCCGCGACCGGCTGGCTGCCGTTCGCCGCCGACCTGCTTGCCGCCGCCGTACGCGTAGGCGCGACCACCGAGAGCGCCTTGCGTGTGGTCGCCGACGCTGTCGGTGGTCCGGTCGGAGAGCGGTTCGCGGCGGTCGGCCATGCGCTGTCCATGGGCGCTCCGCCGGACGAGGCGTGGCAGTCGCTGGCCGACCTGCCGGAGGCGTCCGCCCTCATCCAGGCCGGCGTGCGTTCGGCGAGCAGTGGCGCCGCGCTCGCCGACACAGCGACGGCGGTCGCCGAGCGGATCCGCGCCGACCTCGACGCGACCGCCGAGGCGTCCGCACGCCGCGCCGGCGTCTTGGTCGTGCTGCCGCTCGGCCTGTGTTTCCTGCCGGCCTTCGTCCTGCTCGGGGTGATGCCGGTGGTCGGTTCGGTGCTGGCCGGAGTGCTGCGGTGACCGGCCGGCGACCCGCGACCGGGACCGTCCCGGCCGCAGAGCGAGAGGAGTGCGCGGATGCGCAGGTTGATCCAGCGGCTGCGGGCCGAGGACGGGATGTCCACGGCGGAGTAGTCAAATGTCTGTCTGTGCATCCCTGCCGACCCCTGTATTTTACCAGGACTCGGGTGATGGATTTGATGGTCAAAGCGGCGAATTTGTTGGAAATAAGGCGAGCCTAGCCTGAAAATGGCGGCCGATTTCCAACGTTGCTAACGGGCACTGCTCATATGTCGATCCATTCCCAACGAAAGCCGATGGCCGCGCGCTCGACGTAGCGAAGATTGCGGTGAACGGCGCCGTCTTCGAGCAAGACCGGCTCCTCACTGATGATCGCGCTGTCTTGGTCCCAGTGTTCCCATTGTGTCCACCAGACCTGCCTCGGCAAGTGCCGCTGGTGAAAGTGGACGTGGATATCAAGGCCTTCCAGTCGGCCGGTGACGCCACGTCGGAAGTCAGGCGGCGGCGGGCTGTCATAGCGGAAGCGGGTCCGATACTTCAGACGCCTCCGTTCGCCGCGGCGCAAGGGCCGCGAGAAATAAATCGGCACTGTCCACAGCGGCTCGCCTGTCACCTCGGTCCGGTACATGGCCCGCTCCGTGCCGCCTTGTAGCGCCTTGACCTCGACCTGATCGGTGTCAAAGCTGTAAGGCAAGTGGTCCAGGCCGTCGACGAGTGCGCGGATGGTCTGGTGCGTGACGTGGCCGACAGGAATGCCATCGGGGCCAAGGTAGTGCTCCTCCATAAGCATCAGCGTCTGGTGCCTCGGTGTCTCCACCGATGGCGGTCGCTCGATCGTGCCGATCACGATAGGCGAATCCTCAGTGCCGTCTCGTACTAGGCGAACTCGCTCGATCTGATCCGAACTCAGACCGAACGTTTCTCGGAATAGCTTGAGCGTATCTTCCTCCAGCTGAGCTCCCCGAAAAGCCCGGCTGACCAAATCCTTCAAGATGCGGACATCACCGCGGATGGCCTGTCGCTGCTCAAAGCTAAGTTGGCCTGTCTGATCCAGATGGTCGACAAGTGCCAGGCGGACGGCTTCCTGTGAGACGACACCGGGCTGGATTTGGACGTGCCGGCGTCGAGCCCAACGAACCCACTGATCGCGAGCTGGTCCCGGCTGTAGCAATAGATCTTCCAAATATTTGCCGGCAGCCTCCCGGTAGCGTTGCCGTAAATCCTTGAGCGCCATAGATTGGCTTCCAATTCGTGTCAGTGTATGTCTCGCGCGAAGCCATCCGGGCTTGGCGCGCGCGGGTAACCGATATATTATGGACGTATGAGTAAACAACTAAATAGCAGCAATCTATTCGTGTTAGTAATCATTACGATCGCCGCCCTTATCGTCACCAACATCGCCTGGTATCTCCAGGTCAGTGATCTGCGGACGGCCGATGAGCGGATTCGCAAGGACCTTGTTCTCGATTCGCGGCTTATAAACAGCCTTCGGGCCTGTATCGACGACGCAAAGACTCCGCGTCCATGCCCAATATTGGAAAACTAGAAAACTCTTGATGCCTCGCGCTCAACAGCATGCGCGAGGCGTCAAGATACACCGCGACTGCCCAGCTAGACCCAGAACGTCTGGTTATTCGCCGTAGGTGTGAATCTGCGGTTCAAGGAGTAGATGTAGTACCCGCTGAACCACCCCGTTGAGCAGTAGAGATTGGCATTGAGCGTATTTTGCTGGTTGAAGTACACCCGCGGGTAGATGATGTTGTCGCCCCAGTCCCAGTTAGTCGACCAGAGTCCGCCGTTGAAGGCTTGGATCCCGGTGACTGTGCCACCTTTCGCGCAGTTCCAGTCGCCGTAGACGACATACACCCAGCCGGTTGTTGCCGCTTGGGCTGGCGGAGCGACCGTCAAGACCAGCCCCACCGCCGTCGCCAGAGCCAGTACGACCGCCATCAAGTGCTTCTTCATCAGACTCCTCTGCAAGTGATGCCCTTGTGAAACCTGGCGCGCTGCTGAGCGGACCGTACGTGCCGCGGTGTCGGTGCGGCGTAGTTCTTGCCTCTCCGTCGGCCGCTCGCAAGAATTGCGGCGAGGTGGTGACGTGTCAGCTACGAGACCTCGTCGTTCTGGTGGCGGGCGCCCGCCACGGAGTGGTCGTCTTCCTGGACGTGTCGTCGATCAGAACGCGCGCCGCGCTTTGACGGCCTGGCTGCTGTACGTAAACCGCGTCGGCGCTGCAGGTAATCCTTTTCCAACCGCAACCCGGTTCGCTGCTGCCTTCAAGGGAGGATGTTGTCCGGACGAGATCAGCGATGCCACCATCTCCAAATGGGAAGGTGGCCTGCTCCAGATTCGGCATTGCATGATCCGGCGCTACGAGGAACTGCTGAATCTCAGCCCGAATTCGCTGGTAGCGGTCGTCGACATGATCAACCGGTACTTGAGTCCGACCATCAAGAGTGCACCGTTGCTGGAGCGGACGCCA
The DNA here is from genome assembly GCF_010993745.1 of Fodinicola acaciae. NCBI lineage: Bacteria > Bacillati > Actinomycetota > Actinomycetes > Mycobacteriales > Fodinicola > Fodinicola acaciae. The sequence continues at coordinate 106,607 of NZ_WOTN01000004.1, read as the reverse complement.
GCGGCCATAGATGAAGTCGGCGAAAGACGGCTGACGACGCTGCTGGACAAGATCGACGAAAACGCGGTCATCACTGGCCACGAGTGGGATGAGTTGACAGCCAACCTCGCTCAAAATCCGTCGTACGCCACTTTCCGGACGGATGGCTGGGATCGGATGGCCGAACGTCTGCTGTCGGAGATGATCGTCGCGACTGATCGCGCCTGGGTGCAGCGCTTCGAAGCCTACAGCCGGCTGCTGTCCCATCCTCGTGGTCAACAACCGGCGATCGCCGCCTGCGGTGCGCTTGGCGCCGACCCAACCAACCAGGTATTTATCGACGTGATATCGGTACTCGATGCCAGCCCGCATCCAGACGCCAGCCTAGAAGTGCTCCGGCAGCTGACTAATCCGACAAATGATCGGGCCTTCTATGCGGCTTTGCTGGCTTGTCCACGCAAGAGCCAGCTGAGCCACTTTGGCGGGCCTGAGCTCCGGCGCCTTGTTCCATTGCTGCGCGAGCTGCAGAGGAGTATGCCGACCTGCGATCCAAATGGACGACTAGCTGCTCAGATCCTCTCAAGCCTGCGATGCTCGCCGCCGTCGGCCGGCACTGGCGATGGGCGCCTGGCCGCTGAGACAGTCGAGGAGGTGATCGTCAGCCGGCTGGTGACCGGTATGCATCCGATCACCACTGACGGCCGGGATCTCCTTGACGACGATCTGCCGGTGCTTCTGCGTGAGTTGTTGTTCAGTCCTGTCTTCGATGTCCGCATGCTCTTGGTGCTGATGTTCCGTGTCAGTCCGTACCGCGAGCGGTTGGCCGATGGGCTGGCCGCTGAGTTGGCTCGATTTAAAGATGTTGAGAATACGGCGCTGCTGCTTTCGCTCATTAACGCCATGCGAATGGTGGCGGCGGTGCGGCACGTCAGTGTCTTCCAGCTGTTGGTCGATCGGCCTGACCTGCCTATCGGTGGACGTGTTGCTGCGGCGCGCGCTCTGGGCCATCTCGACGAGACAGCATCGAATACTGCCTGGCAGGAGGTCGCTTCCGTCCACGTTAGTCGCTGGCGAACGTGTGGTGACGAGGCCTCTGCGGAGATTCTCGGCGGCCTCACGCACGGCCTCGGCATCTCGGACACGTCGATACTCGATCAGCTCAGCCAGGCTGGGCCAGCCAGCGTTCGTGCGGCGGCTCAGTGGTGGCACAACGTGCCGACAATTGTTCGTACGAGTGCTCAGAGTTAGGTCGCGCCTGCGCCGGGTGCTACGCAACTGGAGCGGCTCGGACAGCGATCAGAACGTCGTAGCCGAGTGCGGCATCGACCTGGCTGTGCAGGCCGAGCCGGGTAATCCGGCCGTCACGCGGATGCCAGTGGCGCTTCGGGTCGTCCTGGCCGAGCAGCGGCCCGAGCGCGTCGATCGTCGGCTTCCATAAGTTCAGCCACGTCCGGCCGGATCCGACGGTGAAGCTGAGGTCCAACTCGACGGCGCCGGCGGGCAATGGCGATGTTCCGCGGAGCTGGTCGTAAATCTGCTGCTTGTAGCGCTCCGAGGTATGGGAGGCGCTTGTCCGCAGGCTGTAGAGCGGTTCGGCTGCGAAGGCGACTGACGCCGTCGCCACCTGCACCGAGGAACGGCTGGCGTGCCGCTTGGTACCGCTGACCATGGCGAATGTCCGACCGCTGCGCCGGCGAAGCCGGCTGGCCAGCGGGAAGAGGTAGTTGTCGAGGTCTCGCTGGTCCAGCAACGCCTGCCCGACGGGCAAGCCGACTTCGAGTTGTAGTCCGAGCGGGTCTGGCAGCCGGCATAGCTGGTCGCCGATCAGCGCGTATACGTGGTCAACGAAGGCCGTGAGGCGATGCTGAGCTGGTGCATCGTGTCTATCCCAACTGGCCAGCTGCGGTGGCAGGTCCAATGACACTGGTCGCGTCGGCGGCATGACGTAGAAAACGGCCTTCGACGGCGTCATGCCCGTGACCGTACCCGGCGGCTTGATGCGACAAGCCTGCGACAACCGCTCGCTACCTTTCCCGATCAGCAAGCTCCGTTTGGGAGCTGGCTATGCCGAGGTGGGGAGATGGCGTGAACGGAGACATGGAGCGGTTCGCCGCTCGGGCTGAGATGCAGCCGATCATGCGAACGTTTGGCGGGTTGGCCCTGAGTTCACAGGGCCGCGCCATGGTGGCGCAGATCCGCGAGAAATGGAGCCAGGCGGCTATCGCGGCCATTGAGCTGGAGATCGGCCGCAGCATTGCCGAGCGCGGCATGGACAACACCGCCGATCTCTTCGACCACGCCGTGCAGCGTGCCGGTGGTAACGAAGCCAAGTTCATGGCGCTCTTCAACATCGTCATGCGTTACGGCACGGTCGTAGAGAAGGTCCAGCGTCGCCAAGTCGACCCCTTCGCGTTCTAGGCCAGGGATCGCGATGAAGTGGTTTAGCGGATGGCGCCGGCGCCGACCACAGCAGCAGGTTAGCTACTGCTCGGCCTGTGGACAGCGGTTGCGAAAGACGGCCATCAGAACGGTGCCGGAAGTCGATCAAGTTGGAGTCCAAGCGGACGCGGCGTTCGTGCAGCGCGTGCTTCAGGACTACGGCGATCTGGAAGACCGGCGCCACCTGATTGCTGGCGGCGACGATCGCAAAGCCGAGGCGCTGCGGCGGATCCAGCAGGGTTATATCCAGACTGCTCGGCACGCACGGCGTCGGCTGGATGATCCGGGCCAGCCGTCGTGATCGGTTGGCTGGCCATCGGCATGGTCCTGGCGGTGCTCCTGTCGGTCGCGACGGTCGTCTTCGTCCTGCGGCATCCTGCCGTACGACTGCGACGAGAAGTACGGGCGGCTGTTCGTCGCGAACAAGCCGCGGTAGCTGAACTCGATCGTGAGCACGCCAAGGCTAAGGCTGAGATCGAGCGGACTGCTGAAGAGTGGTGGTCATCGTGAGGCGGATCCGATCCGGCTTGTTGCTCGTCCTCTTGACAGCCGTCGTCGTCAACGTCGTCTGGTGGACGATCGAGCCGATGCTGCCGTACGTGCTGGTCGGCCTGTTGACGGTCTGGATTTTTGGCTTCATCATCCGCCGATGGCGGTGGTGACCGGTAGGAAGAGCACCGGTGTTCACATTGGACGCCGGTGCTCCGTCGCAGCTGAGGCGAACCCATGAGCGGCGAGCGGCGTGTCTTTCGACTGGTATTTCCGGCTGATCTGCGGGCGAACCAGGTCACCGCCTGGTTGGCGGCCGTCGCCGGCTTGGGCCGTGGCTGGCGGTTCGGTGTCCTCAAGACCCGCAGCGTGACATTCGAGCTGCTGGCGAACAGCGCCGGCATCGAATATTGGTTGCAGCTGCCGGCGTCGGAGTCCGAACTGGCCGTCCGCCAGTTGCGGACGTTGATGCCGGGTATCCGGGTGATGCCGGCCCGAACCTTGACTCGACCGGTCTGGCAGGCCGTCGCCGAAGTCGCGATGACCCGTCCGCAGCGGCGTTTGCGCACCGCCAACGTCGAGACGATGGTGGCCTCGCTGTTGGCCGCGGTCCAGACGCTGGCCGTTGGCGAGGCCGTCCTGCTGCAACTGGTCCTCTGCCCGGCCGCGCCCGAAAATCCGCCGGCTGAGTCGGACAAGCCGGTCCTGACGTTGCACCCGGCCCTGAACTACCTAGAGCGGCTGGGTCGCCCTAACCGGGAGGAGCTGGCTGACCGGCAGGCCAAGCTCGCGGAGCCGAATTTCTTGGCGGTGCTGCGGTTGGCAGCCGGTGCCGATCAGCCAGTGCAGGCCGCGCAGCTGGTTCGTCGCGTCGGACAGACGCTGGACGGATTCGGTAACGCCAACACGCAGTTGCGCCGGCGCTGGCTCCCGGCCGGCGTCGTTCGTCAGCGGGTGGTCGACGCCAAAACGCCGTTGATCTTCCCAATGGAACTCTCGGCCAGCGAGGTGTTGGCTCTACTCGGCTGGCCGGTCGGGCAGCCGTACATCGCCGGACTGCCACCAGCGCAGACCAAGCACATGCCCGCCACCGAGGCAGTGCCGCGGACGGGGCGGGTGCTGGCCACGTCGAACTTTCCCGGCGCTGAGCGGCCGTTGGCGATCAGCGCAGAGGATTCGTTGAAGCATCTTCAGGTGATCGGGCCGACCGGCGTCGGCAAGACAACCCTGCTGGCCAACCTGCTCGCACAAGATATGGCCGCCGGTCACGGCGTCGTCCTGATCGAGAGCAAGGGCGATCTCTTCCGGCAGGCCTTGCAGCTGGTACCGAAGGATCGGATGGACGAGGTCATCGTCCTGGACGTAACCGACACGGGGCGGCCGGTCGGCTTCAACATCCTGCGGGACGGCCAATCGCGAGCGGCAATTGAGCGGATCTGCGCACTGTTCGAGCGCCTATATGGAGATCAGCGCGGTGTCTGGGTACGCGAAGTGCTCTACCACGGGTTGCGAACATTGACCGTGCGGCCGGATTCGGCGTTCGTCGACCTGGCGCCACTGCTGCAGCCGATGAGCGCCGACGAAGAGGCCTGGCGTTCTGGGCTGTTGGCCGAGGTGCATGAGCCAGAGATCCAGCATTTCTGGCAGCGCTTCGACAAGAAGCCAGGGCAGTACGCCGCTGTCCAGCCGGTGCTGGATCGGATCTGGCAGCTGAATGCGCGGCCGGAGATCCGGAACATCATCGGCCAGGGCACGTCGAGCTTCGACATGGCGGAGGTACTGCGGACTGGGAAGATCCTGCTGGTCAACCTCGCCGGCGTTGGCCAGGCGACGGCCAGTCTGGTCGGCACGCTGCTGATCAACTCAATCTGGGCGCACGTCCAAGCCGGCGGCTTGCGCAGGCCGGTCTTCCTGCACTTGGACGAATTCCAGGACTTTCTGCGCCTGCCGATCGAGCCGGGCGACATGCTGGCCAGGGCGCGCAGCCTGAACCTCGGGCTGATCTTGGCTCATCAGCTGCTGGCACCGTTGCCGCACGACCTCCGAGCTGCGGTGATGGCCAACGCGCGTAGCAAGGTGGTCTTCCAACTCTCTGCCGACGATGCCCTGAGTTTCTCTCGCGAATTTGGCCGCTGGGTCAGTCAGGACGACCTGATGCAGCTGGGCCAGTACGAGGTCATCTGCCGGTTGGCGACCGGCGCGGCGGTCGGTCAACCGGTCACTGGCAAGACATTGCCGCCGGCCGCGACGACCAGTCGCGCTGGGGACGTGCGCGTGCGGTCGGCTCGTATGTACGGGCGCCCCTCGGCGCAGGTCGAAGCCGACATTGCAGCGCGACGCCGCCCACATGGTGGCGGATCCAGACCGAAGCCGAAGATCGGTGGACAGGAGTGGAACTGAACGATGGACCAATCGAGACCAGATGTTCTTGGGGAGACGGCATGTCTGCCTTGTCTCCGTCGCTCGTGTGAACTGCTGCTGCAGCAGCTTGATCGCTTTGAGGACATGGTTTCCGAATACGACGAGCATTTGACGGCTGGGCAATTGGAGGCGATCGCTGCCGCCGACGACCGCTACGGCAGCGGTGCCAAGGAACACCTGGAGTTGGCCACTAAGTACACCGACGAATGGTTCGGCCTGATGCAGATGGTGCTGACACATCCGAATCTCTGATCCGTGCGTCGCCACGTAGATCGTCTGGGATGTGGCACTCGTGAGCAGTTCAACCGTGAGCCCGGCTTGTGTCCATGTTGGCGGTTCGGTCGACGGTTTCTTGTGTTCAGACGATGTCCAGGGCTTTCTGTGCCTGTTGATCGAGCCAGGGCCTCTGCAGTTGTGGACCGAACCGAAGCCAAACCTTGGTGGGGAGTGAAAAGACGATGTACCGATCAACGCGAGACGTTGTCGGGGAGACGGCGTATCTCCGCCGCTCGTGTGAACTGCTGCTACAGCGGTTGGATCGCTTCGACGGCTTGGTCACCGGGTACGACCAGTTGACGGCCGGCCAGTTGGAGGCGATTGCCGCAGTCAACGATCGCTACGGCGGGGGCGCCAAGGAATACGTGGAGCTGGCAGCTCAGCACGCCGACGAGTGGTACGACCAGTTGCAGATGCTGCTAGCAAACCAGCAACTCTGATGTGTGCGTCGCCGTGTCGATCGCTCCACAGGAGTGACGGCCCATGAGCAGTGAAAACAGCCGAAGGAGCGAGCGGCATGAGGGCGAGTTGCCGGTCTCCTCCAGGGATGTCGAGGTGGTGCGGCTTGTCGGGCGCTTCCGACAGATGAGTGCCCGACAGATCGGCAGTGCGCTCTTCGACGGACTGGCATCAGCGACACCGCGGGAGCGGGCGTTGAAGCGGCTGGTGGAGCGCGGCTACCTCGTACGGCTCGGGCGGTTAGTCGGTGGTGACGGCGGCGGCTCGGCCCAGTACGTCTACCAGCTCGGCCGCCGTGGCTGGACAATGCTCGGCAAGTCAGGTGCGTACTGGGCGCCGCGCGCAGTTAGCCTGCACACCCTGGCGATCGCCGACTGTTTCGTGCGGCTGCGGACAGAGCTGCCGATCATCGGTGTCGAGCTGATCGAGTTCCGGCCGGAGCCGGGATGCCACCGTGTCGTCGGCGACGTGACATTGACGCCGGACGCGTATGTGGAGATCGGCGACCGACAGCGAGGCTTGAAGTTCGCCTTCTGGCTGGAAGTTGATCGTGGCACCGAGCACTCCAGGACGATCAGGGAGAAGTGTCAGCGCTATTGGCGTGCGTACGGAGTCTGGACGGACGCCTACTTTCCGCGAGTGGTCTTCGTTGTGCCGGACGAACGGCGAACACGGGCGATCGAGGCCATCACGTCGTTCGGGCCGAGAGAAGCGCGAGATCTTTTCGAGGTCTGCCGAATTCAGGAGGCGGCGAGTGTCTTACTAAACCGATGACGCCGATCGTGGTCCGCGTGGCAGTGCCGCAGCGTTCCCAGTGACACCTCCCCGTGCGGGCTCGGTTCGGGCGCCTAGATAGAATATCTCTGATCCTAGGCGTCATTTTCGTATGACATCCCATCATTCGAAATGCCGTCGAAGGCTTCAGCGTTAGGGGATATCGAAGCCGTGGACGTATTTGTTAGCTACGCTCATGATCAGCTAGGGCGCGACCTGGCGCAGTGGCTTGTTGGCCAGCTTCAGGATGCGGGACTCACGGTGCACTGGGATCGTGCCTTGGTGACCGTAAACCCGTCCTCCATCCAGGAATGGATGGAAAACCGGGCGCGCCAAGATATCGTTGTTTGTGCCATTTCGCCGGACTACGCGAGCCGCTTCGGGGTGGGTGACGAGAGGCAAAGCAGGAAAGGTGTCTTGTATGAGAGTCGAGCGATTAGCCTACGGCTTCACGATCACACACTGACCGAAAACTGCCCGGTCATTCCTGTCGTTCTAGCCGATCAGATCCACGAATTGCCGGGGCCGCTGCGTCGGCTTCTCGTCACGTATGTGTCTTTTGACGACGCCGCAGGCATAACGGAATTATTGACACGAATCCGGGCGTTGGATAATACTGGGGGAGAAATGAATGGTGAAACTGCACCCCTACATAGACCGGTCGTCGAGGGCGTCGAGCCGGACGGCCGCCGTCCGGAAGCATCGTCCGTTGACGTTCGGCGCATCCTCTCTGAGCTCCAGGAGCGTCGCGGAGAGGGACAACTTGAAGCGGTCAATGTCTGGCTCAACCTGCTTGAGTCCGGTGACGGCGTCGAGGTGGCCACATGTGCCGAAGGGTTTCCGGACGCTGAGAAGATCGCCAAAGCGGCTGGTGACTTGGTCCTTATGAAGCGGATCTCTGATGCGTGCCTAAGGATCGCTCGGCGATCTGAGCCTAGGCTTCGGTCCGAGTTGGAGCATGAAGCAAGGGTTCTGATTTGTGGCGAAGCCTGGTACCTCCAGCGGGCTCATGAGCTTGAGGCCGGACTGGAGTCCATCCGGCACGGCGTGAACTTGGCGACAGACCTCGGCGACCGTCGTACAGAGGCGTTTGGTAGAAAATGCGCCGGAAGGCTTCAACGGATTATGGCTGAAGACCTTGTCAACGATAACGCTGCGGCATCTGTATGCCTTGAAAGTAGCTTGTCGCAACTTGACACGGCGCGGCGCTTGTTCCTCGCGCTGGACGGTGAAGACTCGGAAGAAGCTGGCGACTGTCTGAGTCTTGAAGGTCGGGCCTGGCTCGTCAATGCCCGACTTCGCGACAGAGGCGATAATCTAGAGAATGCAGCTAGATGCGCCGATGAAGCTGAGAAGCTCATTCCCCCAGCGGGCTCGAAGGCGTATATGGATCTGGTCCTGCTTAAAGCCGAAGTCGCGCACGAAAAACGGCGTGTGAGCGAGGCGGCAAAGTTGGTGAGCCACGTTGTAAAACGCCTGCGCGGCCAATCGGACGCGCCTCGGTCTGAAATTCTCGCTCGCGCACTGTGTGTCAGCGCCAGCATCATCCACAAGTCACATCCGAAGACTGGTCTTGTGCAAGCACTCGACCAGCTTGTCGAAGCTGAAGAGATCTATACCCGGTTGGGACAGGAGCATCTCGCTGCGGACTGCAAATGGCAGCAGGTGCTCGCGCATCCTACACGCATCACTCAGGTGCCGATTAGTCGCGAACAGCTCGATGAACTGGCCCGCCAGGAGCCAAACCCGAAGCGCCGTCTTGACGCCATCTACATGTTGAACGCTCAAGAAGCCGCGCGGGTAGGAGTCACTATTGGACGGCGGGTCAATAAGGTCAACTGGAAGCCAATTCTGCGAAAACTTCCGCGGACAACGGTTCGGAGCAGAGGATAGTCATGTTGCCGGAGACGCGAGCAACTGACCTTCTCCGGGAAAAATTCGGTGATGCGCGGCAGGAGCGACTCCTGGAAACCTGGGTGGATTTCGCGGTGGGTACCTCAAACCGCTCCGACTGCCTTGGTGAAGCAGCAATTAAGCGAGCGGCCACGGTATTGGATGTCGAGATTAGATCCGATCCAGACTTACCCTTTGATGGAGAGCTGCGGCTCATCGAAGGGCAGTCCGTCATCTTCCTCGGCGGCCATGTCGACAAGGCTCGGCAGAATTTCACGATGGCACATGAGCTTGGACACGCTGCGCTCTATCGGATAGCACCGCGACTGGACCAGCAGAATCAACCCACGGAGAAGTTATGCAACCTTTTCGCTGCCGAACTCCTTATGCCGAGGGCTCATGTTGAGGAGCAGGGTGACGGTGGTCCATTGGTGCGTAAGCTCCTTGCTCTATCAGCAAGGTCAGGGGCGTCCCTCACGTCAACATGCTTGCGAGTAACGGAGTGCTTTCCATGTACTGCTGGATTTGCATCTAAAGATGGCACGATCGTCAAAGAGTATAGCTCGATGCCAAAATCTATCGATACTCAGGCGCACCTCTCAGGAATAGTGCATCGTGGTGGTGCTCGTTTCCAGGAAGTCCCTGTCTCGGAGGCGTGGACCCTCGAAGTGGGTTACTTAGGTAGAAAGTATGTATACGTCATCCGGCGTCGCACAGACTAGCGTAGACTCGCTTGCTTTTGATGCCCAGACTTGGCGCCGCCGATTTGTGCTTGCATGGCCGAAACCTTACTGACTTCAGGCCGGATCAATCAGACTAAGGTTTACCAGACGAAACCGCATGGCTTGTTCGCTGACGTCGAAGTGACCTGCCAGTTGGCTGATCGCCTGGTCCTCTCCGGTCGCGCGGTGAGCTGAAACCAGTCCAAGAAAGCGATCGCGCACCCATTCCGCTGGCATAAGCAACGCAGCCGCAAAGGCATTGGCCTCGCGCTCCTCTATGTCAGTCCCGGTTGCGGACTTGCCGTCTCGAAAACGAAGTGTTGCCAGACCGTCCAGAAAAGTGTCGGAGTCGTGCAGTCGCGCATGTCCGATTTCGTGGGCGATTGTGAAGCGCTGTCGGTGTGATGAATGGTCTCTATTGACGACGATGACAGCGGTATCGCGCTGGCGATAGAACATACCCGACACATCGGCGCGGCCGACGTCCTCATAGGCGACTGTGATGCCTTCGGCTCGCGCCAACTGGTCAACGGGAACTGCTGGTTTCGTGACTCCATGTGTGGCGAGAACCTGGTATGCGGCGCGCTCTTGTTTCGTCATCGTCCTCGTCGTTGTGATCATCTGCCACTCCGTTTACGACCTTAGCGACGGCACGCGCTGTGTCTGTCGGTACACCTAGTCGCCGCAAATGTTCATCCACGGACAGGTCCTCCGAGGGGGCCGGCGGCAGGAGTTCCACAGGATCGACATGGAGTGCACGAGCCAGGGCAAGCACGAGGTGGAAGGCGACCCGCTGCTGGCCAGCTTCGACGTTGGCAAGAGCGGAGCGGCTCATATCGGTCTCAGCTGCCAGACGTTCCTGCGAGAGGGCCTGGTCCAGGCGTAGCCGGCGGATCGTAGCGCCCAGCCATCTGTACTCGCTCTCGATCTTCGGCACGCCCCGATCTTGCGGGCTAGTGCAGAGGTTGTCAACGACACGGACAGGTATCAACGGATGCGTGTCGAGGAGTGTCCGTGTAGTTGACGGCGTGTCGCTGCCGACTACACGGACAACGTTCGGTAGGGTGCCGTCCGTACAACTACTGGATCGAGGGCCGGACTCAGCCGACCGGGGTGCGAGGCGCCGACACCCGCGTACGCAGAACCCGGGTCTGTTGGAGCGTGAATTCGAGGGAGACAACAATGATCAACCGCACACCCCCGCCCCCGCCACCGCCACCGCGAGATGGTGAGAAGCGTGGTGGTCAGCAAAACGCGCCACGACGAAGGCAGCCGACGGTCGCCACTCAGCCTCCGCCTCCGCCACCACCGCCAAAGAAGAGCTAAGACGTCACCAATCAAGTCGGCTTAAGACGGAGTTGCCGTGCCAACGACCCTGGTGGGCCTCGTTCTGTTTGTAGTGCTTCTGGTGCCGGGTTTCACCTACACACTTATTCGTGAACGCGTGGCACCGGACCGGCGCCACTCGATCTTTCGAGAGACCATCTCGATCGCGTTCGTCAGCATCGTCTCCGAGGCCGCCGCGGTGGCCCTCTTCATCGCCGTCTCGACTCTGGTATCGATATGGAGGATCGATTTCGACGCGTTGGTGCGTCAACCTGAGCCATACTTTCAGGTCAACTACCGGCAGATCATCCTGACATGCGCCTTGCTTGTCGTCGGCGCCACGGTGATGACCTCAGTCGCCGCGCTGCCTTGGACCTCGCGATCAATCCGCGCATTAAGGGCGGTGAGAGCTGTCCTGGGTGAGCGCGCCGACGAACCATTCTTTTCGGCCTGGACCAAGATCTTCGTTGGTCAGCCAGACGCATACGTACATGTCGGCTGCAACCTCGATGATGGGAGTTTCATTTCCGGCTATCTCGACAGTTGGACCAGATCGTCGGAGGATCTGCCTGATCGGGACCTCACGCTCATCGGCGACATCAAGTACCGCGCGCCAGGAGATGCTGTAGTCGAGAAATGTGGCAGCGTCAGTGGGGCGGTAATCAGCGCGCGTAGGATCGTCTCGTTAATGGTTACGTACGTTAAAGATCCCGATGGATCTTGATTGCATAGCGATGGAAGCCGCGTCACGTCTAGCGACGACGATCCATAAGAGAGTTGAAGGAAGCAATGTCAAGGAAGACTGTCTTTATCGCGTTTGCAAAGGAAGATGAGGCACGGAGAAATCTCTTCACGGGCATGAGAGTTCATCCCAAGACGCCGTTTGAGTTCACAGATATGGCTGTGAAGCAACCGTACGCCTCGGCATGGAAAACCCGTGTGCGGACCAGAATCCGCCGCTCTCACGGAGTGATCGCTCTCATTAGCCGCAGTACGCCGAGGGCGAGCGGCCAGCTGCGGGAGATCAAATGCGCTGCCGAGGAGGGCAAGCCGCTTCTAGGAATCTGGCTAGATGACGGATACCGCACGAAGCCTGCTGTAATGGGCTCCGCACCCTGTCGGCTGTGGAAGTGGTCAAATATTGCGAGCTTTATCGACCGTCTGTCCTGATCCCGCGCTTGCAGCGTGGCTACCGACGGCCAGGGCAAGCGATTGGTCGGCTGTCATTTCAAATGGTAGTCCCGATCGTGCTGAACGCGCGTTACTTCGCGTTGGTCTCCACGAATCGTTGATACCAGATCATCCGTTCGGGTGCAGTAATGCAAGCTCGCCAGTTGCGAACGATTGCCACAGCTAGGCTCCCCGCCACGGCCGGGCAGATGCTGACGAGAGGTCAGTCGTCACTCCCACGCCGGGGATCAACAACCCGCAAAAAGTCAAAGGGGACGAAGTGTCAGACAAGAAAGTGATCTTCGTGGCGTTTGCTATCGAAGATGAGCGTCAGCGAGATTTTCTCAAAGGCCAGTCCCTGCATCCGCGGGCGCCGTTCGAGTTCGTTGACATGTCGGTGAAGGAGCCTTACGACACCGCATGGAAGGATCGTGTCCGTACCCGGATCCGACGGTCGGACGGTGTGATCGTCCTCGTCAGCAAGAATTCCCTCACCTCCAACGGGCAGAAATGGGAGATCCAGTGCGCGAAGGATGAAGGCAAACCGATCCGCGGCATCTGGGCCTACAAGGACGACCGTACGAATATTGTCGGCATCTCGATCTACCCGTGGACCGATGTCAACATAAGCAACTTCATCGACTCTTTGTAGGAAGCTATGCGGAAAGCACTGATCGTCGGAATTGACTACTACGCGAACCTCAGAAGCCTCAGGGGCTGTGTCAACGACGCGAACGCGGTAAAGGCCGTTCTGGAACGCCATGCGGATGGCACCTTGAACTTCGCTAATCCACAGGTACTTACCGGGGCAAGCTTCCCACTGCAAGTGCAGAAACGGCACCTCAAGGACTCTGTTAGAGAGCTCTTCGCCGATGACTCAGATGTGGCCCTCTTTTACTTTGCGGGCCACGGTTATATTGAGGATACAGGCGGCTATCTTTGCGCAAGCGACTCCGAGACGGGTGACGACGGACTGGCCCTGGATGATGTAATGAAGATGGCCAACTCTTCTAGGGCGAAAAACAAGATCGTCATCTTGGATAGCTGTCACAGCGGTGCCGCAGCTAACAACGCTGTGACACCTCAACTAGCTGTACTTTCCGATGGACTTACTATCCTCACCGCCTCAACCGCCGACCAGTCAGCCTTTGAGACGCTGGACGGTACGTCCGGTGTCTTCACGAGCTTGTTCATCGATGCACTCAATGGAGCAGCGGCAAATCTTGTTGGAGACATAACGCCCGGAAGTGTATATGCACATATCGATCAGTCACTCGGCCCATGGGCGCAGCGTCCTGTATTCAAGACGAACGTAAAAACTTTCGTATCTCTTCGAAAGGCCGAGCCGCCAATTCTGCTCGGCGACCTGCAAGCTCTAATCAACCATTTTCCCACCGCTGACTACGACTTTCACCTCGACCCTTCCTATGAGCCGGAGCGTAACTCCGATCAGCTTAAGGATAAATCAATCCTGCCACCCGACCCGGCAAATAATGCTACGTTCAAGGTGTTGCAGAAGTATGTTAGCGTAAACCTCGTTCGTCCCGTCGGCGCTCCTCACATGTGGCATGCTGCGATGGAGAGCAGGTCATGTGAGCTGACGGTACTTGGTCAGCATTATTGGAATCTTGTGAAGAAAGGGCGAATCTAGTTTGCCCGGCTCATCGGAAAGACTCGTCAGCGTCCTCAACAGCACCAGCCTGCTGGAACGGTTGGCTGCGATCGAACACGAGCGGTGGTCACACTGGCAACGCTACCTACACTCGCAGTGCGAGCGGGCTAACGACGGCTCCCTCATCATTCCTGCTGAACTCGTCGAGCGTTGGACTACGCAGATGAACATGTCCTACGCCGAGCTGTCCGACCAGGAGAAGGAGAGCGACCGAGAGCAGGTACAGCGATATCTGCCCGTGGTTGCCGATGCGCTCACCGAAGTATGATCTCACCTCGACATTTTCGCGAGGGTGGTCTTGGTACCGGTTTTAGTTTCAGAATCACAAGAAGACCCTCATTAGACGATGTATGGAGAGTTGCGGCGACCAGCCGGGCGGTGCGTACGTGCGCGGGGGTGGGTGAGATCTCCAGGCGAACGGTGGCCATCAGCTAGTCGGCGGCCACCGCTTCGGTCACTGTGGCGAAGATCGGGAACACCTTCTCCAGGCCGGTGATCCGGAAGATCTTCAGGATCCGGTCCTGGGTGCACACCAGCCGCAACGACCCGTTCTGCGCATTGACCCGCTTGAGCGCGCCAGCCAACACGCCCAGACCGGTCGAGTCGAGGAACTCGACCCGCTCCATGTCCACCACGATGTGCGTGTTGCCGGCGCCGACCAGCTCGATCAGCTTCTCCCGCAGCCGCGGGGCGGTATAGACGTCGATCTCCCCACCGACCTCGACGATGGTGCGTGCTCCTTCCGACCGGGTAGCTAGCTTCAACTCCACCTCGCGACCTCCTCGCTGGACACACCGAACATCTGGTGTGGATTTTGCCGTACCTGCATTGTCGCTCAGTCGCCCGTCCGCTCATCCAGTTCGGGAGCGCACGGGTAAATTGGGATAGCCGTATTACCACATAGCTGTCCTAAAGGGGCTGTTGCCCCCAGGACGGCCACCACGACGGCAGCCACAGCTGCCGGCACGGCCAGACTGACTGCCCGATGGCTGGAGGCGGTTTGCCGAGGCTGTGCGGCTTTCGTTGGTCGAATTCTATCGAGTGCTCTGACGCTTCCTTTGCGGTCCTGAAGGGCGACGCTGCACCCAATGTCGCCACCAGAAGCGCGCCGGAGCGGTAACCGAATTCAGTTTGAAGTAGTCATGGCTCGCGAGATGTTGCCAGATGCGTCGGAGCTTCGGGTCGATATCAATCAGACTTTTGTGCAGATTGTTGAGGTCGATCTGCATCAGCGCGTCGTAAACCGCCTGACTAGGCAACCGCAACTCTTCGTTGTGTTCGCTTATTGCAAAGATGCGGAATTTCTCCATGGCCCAGGCGAAACATTCAAGCTGTTCACGAAGAGCGAAAGGCCTATCAAACACGTCTTGTTCGGCAGAGTCGTCGCCGTCTTCGAGCCCTTCGACGAGAGCATCTTCAAAGTCCTGCCCTGAGACTCCAGCCCTAGAGAGCTCATCCCGCAGGTTGGCCTCGAAGTTGGTCGGCGTGTATCCGCCACTCGTGTAGGTATTCTCCACGGGCCGATCGGCCAGCTCATCTAGCTCGACTAGTTTGCTGATTAGTTGCCGGCTGATAACACTCGTGCATAGCTGTGGATCGTTGCCACACAGCTCAAGGAAACCGCCGGCCACACCGGCCAAACGGTCCTCAAAATCGTCGATGGTCATGTGATACCCGGCGTCGCGCCAGGACGGAGATTCCAACGCCGGGACGGCAATTGGTGGAACATCAAATTCATGGAGCATCAGCCGTGTCAGTCCATACCACGCTGCACAGGCAACAAGGTCCGGCGGCTCCCCTGTGCGATGTGTCAGCCAGTCGCTATAAGCTTCCTCAATCTGTAGGGCATACTCTGGTGCAACTGCGGCCTCAAGCCACATTGTAATTAAGGTCCGCGTCGCTTGGTCTGGCGTGTTAGCTGCCTTCCATCTGACCAGCGGATCGTTTTCACGTCTACTCATAGCTAGTCATAATCCTAACTGATTATATCATGCAAGGCGCATGTTATCCCCAGTCGCCGGAGCGAAGTTTGCTATGCACCTTCTCGATCGTGTATCCGTCGTAGGTGGTCACGAGTTCATGTTGGCCATTCCGGCGCTGTCGATGATTTATGATGGTAACTTCAAGCTGCTCGCTGTCGGTCAAGGTTACTCTGACAATGTAACCGTTCTTAGCGCGATACTCTGCAATACGATCAGAGTTTTGGCTACGCGACACAATATCAGCGGAGCGCAGCAGTGCCTCGACTGACGGCTCTTGAGTTCCCAGTGCCGTTGGCGACTTGTTCCCGTCTACCATCGAATGTGGCGACCAGGTAGTGTGCCGTTCGATGTGCTCCTGCCGCGTCTCGCCGTGCCTCAACCTATGCTGATATGCACTCAGGTCGGTCTCCAACGGATAGACCCCGAGCGGCCGGCTCGACGGCAGCTCGAGTACGAGCTGAGCCTTATGCTTCATCGCTCGACTCGGAGGCCGAGGCTTGGTGCCTGTCCTTGGTTTAACGCCCCGCTCGCAAGACGAGCATTTCTCGGGCGGCGAATATCTGCCTACACTTTTGTGGTAGCTTTTCTTGTAGTTGGCGGCGATCGGAATAGTCCGCTGGCACTGAAGGCAACGGATCCGCTCGTCAGCCTGTGAGTCTTTCCACTCTTTGCAGTCAGGACAGTTTCTAGGTAGAGGTAGCCCCTTCTGCGCCCACCAATCACTAGGAGCCTTCTGGAACGGGGAGCCGTGCCCGTTAGGGCAGCCAAGATTCTGGCAATAGTAAGTCTGACTCGGACGTTCCACGTGGTCTCCTCCTATTGTCGCCGGAGAACGAATACGGACTAGCCTTTGATGCCAAGCTTGTAAAGAACTTGCTGAACCCAACCTTTTCCTGCCAGCTCCGTTGGTGGCGATGCGGGATTTGCGCCGTCCGTCTCAGAAACCTCAATCGCTAGTGTTCCGAGGTGAGCAAGACGCCACGCCGTTACGTCGTCCTTTGTGTCGCGACTTGGCACGAGGCGGGCAGTGTAGTCACCTTCTTGGATGAAGACCGGTGTATCGTCCTGATGGACTAGACCGGTGTGACCATGGACCGTGTCTCGCCAAGTCAGGACGCCGCTGTCGTTTCTGCTGATCGTGACCACCGTAGTTCCAGGCAGATCGATGAGCTGCCTATGGAGGTCAGCGGCCGGCAGATCCATCAGCAAGGTGCTCCAGGGCAAGGATGCAACGTTTGTCGACGTAGTCGAACCAAGCAGCTCCGGAAATCGCTCATTGCCGCCGTTGATCCTGCCAAACAGCTTCCACACGTCCGAGATTGCAGCCGCGGCCTTTCGGAGTTTGCGGCTATCCGTGCCAGACAGGTTGCACCAGCGTCGGAACTCGTGCTCGTCCCAATCGTCCAGCTCGCCACCTCCGGCGAACAGCATCTGTGGTGCCATGGCGGCAGCCCTACAGATCATCCCGAACGCCGCGATATCCTCATGCGCAAATCCTTGCCAGGCGTCAAGCTCGTGGGCGATCGCGCGATGCTCGCCAGTGTAATCAACGAAGAAGTCGTGCTGTGAACGGAGTGTGCGAAGTGGCGTGGTGCTGAGTGCAGTTGCCACGGTCCAGAAAATCAGCTCAGGGAGGGTGGCACCCTCGTTGAAGCGCTTTTGGAGTTGAACAGTGTAGGCCAAGTCGGCTTGACCAACCCAGCGCTCCATTTGTTCACCGAACGCTGTGATCTGCCTGTTCTTGGCAATGCCAAGGCCTTCGAGCATGTCGAGCTGTTCGCGCAAATATTCCATGCGGTCCGCGCTCACGTGCAGTTTCGATGGCAGCTCAAGGTCAGCCACCCATCGCTCAAGATCGTCCCATTGTTGCTTACAGGCATAGAAGGCTAAATCCGTCAGCGGTGCTGCCGCCAAAGGGAAGTGAATCGGCTCATATCGAAGTGCATTACGATTCAGAGCGTCGTCGTCTAACTCGGCATACGGGGCGCCGACCTCGTTGCTGATGTAAGCGATGCCGGGTCGACGACGGCCAACGCGGCCGATCCGCTGGAGCAACGAGTTGACGCCGAGCGGCGCTACGACAGGGAACGTTTGATCACCGATCGTCTCCTGGTCATACCCGCTGTCCATCGTGACTACGAAGTCGAGCGTAGGAAAGGTAATACCCATCTCGACCACGCTTGTGGCCAAGATTACGTAGTTCTGTCGCGCGTTTTCGGCTGCCCGAAGCCGGCGCTCGAACTCGGCGATCCGCCGTTCGTCCCGCACCACCTCGCCGGCTAGTTCGAGGACTAGAAGGCCAGGTGCAGTCTGGCCGATGATGTCCGCGAGCCGCTTGACGTCACTATGTTCGCCGGCGAACGAGTTGACGACGGCTAGGAGGCCATGTGAACGGCCAGCTTCTGTGACGCCAGCAACTACCTCCGCCGCCTGCCTGTATTCGGCAGCTTGTGGAAAGTAGACGGATGATGTGTCTGGTTCGATGAGAGTGAGCTTGATGAGCTGTGGCAGGGCATCGCGGAGAGGCTGAATCAGATTGTGCTTCCAGACGACGAATCGTTGTTGGTCGGCCTTGATGATGTTACCGAGGTGGAGATCGTCAGCGAGTGTAGTGGTGTCGACGGTGGCGGACATGTAGTCGACTGGAACGTTGGCCTTCCTGGCCAGCGCGATGCCGAGCTCGACACCGGCGTTTTGCTCGATGGTTACGTGAGCCTCGTCAATGATGACTCGGTCGCGATCCGGGCCTAGCTCACCTTGCCTGGCCATTAGTTCGAAGATTCCGGTTGTCACGAACTGTATCGGAGCGTCGCGGAATTTCTTTCCTTTGGAAGTGATGCTGCCAAACAGTGCCGGCAATTTCCGTTCGTGCTTGGTCGCTAGATACTTGAACCAGAGTGAATTCATGAACTGTGCTTGGTCTTCCGCGATCGGAATGCGCGGCTCGACGACCCAAACGCGAGGTTGAGGATTGGGCTGTTGACCGACCCTCTCCATCACACGTATGAGAACATGAATTGGGACCGCCACAGTCTTGCCCAGCCCTGTCGCTGCGACCAAAAAGAAGGGTTCCTGTCCCATCTTGTCCAAATAGTCAGCGATAGATAGATGGTCGCGTTTGATAACCCAGCGCAGAAAGTCCACTATCTTCAGTACGTGGACTTGGTTGGAGCCCAATGCAAATCGGGGATTAGCTGGCTGATCATAGAAAGGACTCGGCAATTTCGATCTCCGCCTCCGCTCTATCGACTACTGACACGTTTGTGCGTTCTTTCCCTCGTGTCCGATTTGGCCTAGACGCTGGCCGCTCGGTGGTCTCACGGTCGCGCCGGGAGGGAATTCGGTCCTACACTTACAGTGTCAGTCGATCACGCTATAGGCGCGCTTACGTCGCACGGTAGAGTCTGGAGACTCATGGCCGAGAGCTCAATGCAGCTTCGGATCGCCCGTTCGGGTGAGGTATTGCGAGGGTTGCTCGTCAGTCGCGAGGAGTACCGGCGCCGGTGGCAGCGCCACGTACGGAGGATGACTCGTGGATCTGAAATCAGCTACGCCGGTGTGGCTCAAGTCGTTGCACTCTACCTCTGGGATCGCGGCCTCCGGGCTGAGGCGGATCAGGATCTCCCGCGTCGGCTACGTGATCGTATTGGGCGTGCCCTTAACGGAGAACACCTGACACACGAGACACTCACTTGGATCACCGAAGCGTTTGAGTTTGGAGCTGACGACAGTCATGCGGTTTGGCGAGCTTTTGCCGGGGGTGGACCGGGTGGAGATGGTGTTGCCTTCACCGTAACGAACGTTATAGCGCCGAGAGTAACGCCGCAACCGCACCGAAGCGTTGCTATCTTTAATAGATATTATATTGACGACAATCGCATGCTGTCCAGGAAGGAGACTAACCATATTATCGTGGCGCTCGAAGACGGAGTTGACACCTATACACATAATCCGAGAGACAACCTCGCCGAGATTGTTGTCGTCACGGGCGGGACGCTGGCCGAAATCCGCGAAAGCGCTCCAGGTTTCGTTAGCGTCGAATTCAGACTTACTCCGCCGCTTGCAAAACATGAGCCGACGTCACTGCAATATATATCTACGTACTATCCGACGTCGAATCCCCGCACTGAGGTGCGGCGCGCCGCACGCGGCAGAGCTGAGAACGTAGACATGCGAGTTTGCTTTGAAGGTGTGAAGCCGCAGCGGGCTTGGTGGACAGTCTGGGATTCTTATCTAGGGGGTACTCCAGTCCACACCGAGGAGGTTGAAATCACTGAGATCGGAGAGCTCCATCGATTTGTCCCGTACATCGAACAGACGGTCGTCGGCTTCCGTTGGGACTGGTGAGACTCCAATTTGCGATGTTACTGGATTGCATGCGCGATCTCAGCTTCCGCCGCCTTCCATTGCTACTGACGTGACGCGCCAATGGTTGTCGGTTCTATGTTGGTGAGACTATATTTTTGTTGAGCGTATCGGTCGAGTCGCGGGCAGGCGAGCCACAGTCGTTAGCAGCCGGGTCCTCTGCGGTCAGGTTGCTGATGATGACGCCAGCGGCCTCCTCGTGTCGTACGACGGTGAATAGGTCTGCCGGTACGTGCAAGCTGGTGAGCATCCGGTTGATGGCATCGAGCCGCTTGCTGGTCGGCACCGTCAGCAGCAGGCGCGGCATGACGCCGTCCGGGCCGACACCGCCGCGGGTGAAAAAGTCGAGGTAGACCCGGCATTTGTTGGCCAACGTCGTCAATGCCTCGGTGGCCAGATCGACTTCCAGCCACCAATGATCGCGTAACTCGGCCGTCGAGATGGCGACGTAGCCGTCCGGCTTGATCCAGCCGCCGGCGTTGCCGGCCGGCCACCAGCAAGCTGGCTCGGCCTGGAACATGTCGAGGTCGACACCACAAACTCTGGCTTGCTCGACAAGCCGGACGTACAGCTCGCTGACGGCCAGCGTATGGGCGGTGAAGTGCTGGCCGGGCTGGCTTGGTCGGCGGATGCGCCGGCGTTCGTCCGCCTGTTGGTTGCGCCGGCGCAGTAGCCGCTGGCCGTTGACGTCAAGGGCGAAGACCAGCTGGTCGGAACCATGCAGGCTTCCGCCGATGCGGCGCGGCAAGGGCGTCAGGATCTCGGCGTCGGCCAGCCGTTTGAGTACCCGCCAGCGCATGACAGCTCGGCTCTTGCCATGTAGGTCGCTGAAGTGCAGACGTTCCAGCTGCTGGCCGGTCAGCAGGCGCAGCTGGTTGACGCTGTCGATGACGGCCCAGTCGCGCGGGCTGAGCCGGGCGGCCAGGTCAGCTATAGCCGCCTTGCTGGCTCGGCTTGCCTGTGGCCGATTGCGCGCGGTCATACCTCGGCCTCGCAGAGGCCGAGGTCTTTCATTGGCTGCACTCGAAAACAGCAGCCGGCTGACCACTGAAAATATGCCGCTCGCCGGCGTCGGAGGTCGGCAGCGACCCCAACGGCGATACCAACGGTCGGGTGGGGCAAGCCGGTCATGACGTACCGGCCTTCCGGCTACGGCCGATCGGTCGCTGCGCCGTGTCGACGGCGATCCGGGCCTGCAACTGGGCTTCGACCTCACGGCGCGGCCGTCCGTACTGCTGACGGCTGAGAGCCGCCAGTTCTTCGGCCTCACGCAGCGGTTCGGAAAGCGGCAGCGTCTTGCCCGTGGTCGGCAACCGCGTACTGCCGTCGATGCACGGTCGGATGGCCACCTCGTAGGCATCAAGGCCCATCAGGTCGGCGGCCGTCAGGCTGGGCGCGAACCGGCGCTCCAGGATCCTGGCGTCGTCGTAGTCGCATTGGAAGACGATCTGGCTGCGAACCGTCCCGAAAATGGCTCGCAGCACCGGCTCCGTCAGCTGGTCGAGGAACTGGTTGGCCAGGATCAGGCCGAGGCCGTAACCGCGGGCCTGGGCCAGCATGTCGGCCAGCTGACGGTCGCTGCCGAGGCGCAGGATCTCTTGGAACTCATCCAAGTAAGCCCAAGTCGGTCGGCGCTTGTCTGGCAGTACGGCGGCGCGGGCGCGGGTGGCTTGAGCCAGGCCGGCCACGAGCAGCGAGCCGAGCAGCTGGGCCGTGTCGCTGCCGATGATGCCGGCGCTGAGCGGTACCAACAGGATCTTGCGCTGGTGGAAGATCTGGCCGATGTCGATGCCGTCGCTCTGGCCAAGCATCAGCCGGAGAGCCGTACGGGTCGAGAATTGACGCAGTTTGTTGAGACTCGGCCCGATAATCTTCCAGCGCTCGGCGTCGGTTAGCTGGTCGTAGCCGTACCAGAAGGGCCGCAGCATGGCCGGCACGGTCGGCTGACTCAAGACGCTGCGCCGGAAAACCGGGTTGGTCAGCAGTTCGGCCGCCTCGACCAAGGTGAAGGCCGAGCCATGCGGTGCTGTGGTGTGGATGAGCGTCAGCAATGTCGAGCGCAAGGTCTCGCTGGTTCTGGGTCCCCAGGACGAGCGCCACAGCTCCGAGAAGGTATTGACGACCTGGTCGACGACGAGCTCGCGGTCGTGCTCGGAATTGCCGGCTTGCAGCAGGTTGAAGCCGATCGGCCGGTCGGTGCGGGACGGATCGAGGACGATGACGTCGTCCGTCCTGTCCTCCGGTACGCGCCTCAGGACTTCGTTCACCAAGTCGGCCTTGGCATCGACCAGGATCAGGCCGTCGCCGCGGGCGATGTCCTGCAGCGCCTGATTGGCGATCAAGGTCGACTTGCCGCCGCCAGTCGGGCCGACCAGGTAGGTGTGGCGTAGCCGGTCGGTCGTCTTGAGCGCCAGTGGTCGGTTCTGGAAGCCTGGAAAATTGGATTCGGCTAGGACAACGCCGCTGCGGGCCGTGTCGCGCGGTGGTGGCAACTGGCGAGCTCGACCCAGATCCAAACCGGGCAGCTGCTGCGTACCGGTCGGGAGGCCGAGCAGGCCGGCCGCCTCGCTGGTGTTGAGGCGCAGCGGCCAGGTAGTGAGCGGCAAAGCGCGTTGGTAGAGCCGCCGAATCACCAGACGAGATGACAACTGCCGCCGGACGACGGCCACGCCGGGGGCGTCGAGCGTGCTGAGCGCGTTCGTCAGCTGGTTCAGCAGATGACCGGCCCGCTCTGGCTGGCTGGCGCTGACGCCGATCCGGCCGACAGCATCGAACAGCGAGCCGGTCTGTTTTTGGCGCAGGGCCTGGACAAGTGCCTGGTCCTCCGCATCTCGCCGCAGTGCGACGGCCCGGGCTCCGGACAATAGCCATTGCAGGCGAATGGATTCGCGGCCGCGGAGCGGGTACAAGCCCGATAGCAAGGCGGTGACGGTCGTTTCGGCGCGCTCGTGTGCCAGCGGCTGGGCCAGATTGGTCAGCCGCAGTTCACAGGCGGCGGTCAGATCGGGGCGATCGGTCAGATAATCCGGAGCTTCGTCGATGCGTACGCCCGGCAAACCGGCGCGCAGTTGGGCCAACAGCTCGGTTTGACCGGCCGAGATCAGCAGGAAGAAGGCGATACCTCGGTTGTCGGCACGGATTTCCAGGCCGACCGGTCGGTGCCGGCTGGCGCTGGCCAACATGTCGAGCCAAGCGGTCAGTTGACCGCTCGTCAGGCCGCGTGGTGGTACGAAGCGGTAGGCCGTCAGGTGACTTTGCCAGCGACGGGCCGCCAACCAGCGGTCACCGACGACAACGCTCAGCAGGACGAAGCCAGCAATGCCGGCGAGGATGGCGACGCTCATGGCGTCTCACCCTCGGGACTGCTGCGTGGTTTTGGTAGCCGCCGACAGGTGTTTGCCTCGCTCTCCGCGGTGGTCCGACGGTGTTCGGCCAGAGCGATCAGGGCGGCGGCCAGGCGGTCCAGATCGAGTTCGGTCCGACGCTGGCCGATAATGCGAATGTTCTTCTTAGACGTGGACATGGAGCGAGTTCCTGTTGAAATACTGCTTGGTCAATGCATACGACCTCCCGAGTCGTAGACGGATTGGGAAGAAAACTGAGCGCACTCCGGGCTCTACTAAGCCAGCCGCCGCCCGGCCAGGCAAGCGTCAAATTGACAGCTGCCTGGTACTGGCCGCAGATGCGCCCTGGACAGTCAAACTTGATGACATGAGTTATTGTTGCCCGGCGGTATATGGAGACGGTGCGCAGAAGGCATTGTAAATTCTACTATTTCCTATGCGTTTCAAATGACCGATAATCGAGAAAGAATAGCAATTGACGAGACGGAGAGGAGCTTGGTGTCTATGGGTAAACGTCAACACAAAAATGAACCATCCTCAAGTGAGCTCGGTGAGCGCGTCCGCCGAGCACGCGAAGCGAAAAGAATGTCAGCCCGCCAACTGGCTGAGGTGATGTTCATGAACGTCGCCTACATCTCGCGTCTTGAAGCCGGATACTTTAGACATCCGTCACCAGAAAAGCTGCAACGGTTGGCAGCGGCCCTCGACCTGAACTATGACGATCTGTTCAGTCTGGCTGGTTACTCCGTACCGGAAACCTTGCCGAGCTTTCTGCCGTACCTTCATGCCAAATACGATCTCAGCCAGGAAGATGCGCAGCGGCTGGCCGACTACTTTCAACTACTCCAGTCGCAACACGGCATCACCGAGCGCCAGTCGGATCGTGTCGCCAAGGACCCGCCGCTCGACCCAAAGAGCGTCGACTGGAGGGAACTCTAAGACGGACATAGCCAGCCTGTTCACAAATAAAGATCGAATCGCCAAGCAACAGCACAACAAGCTAACTTACGAGGAGAACGTTATGGAACAAACGCCACCACCCAACATTATCGACGACATTCGAGCTGTTATGCCCAGCTCAATTCTCAGCTATCTGCCACGGCAGCTACGTCGAGATGAAGCGCGTGATATCGCTGAGCGCCAGGCGGCGACGCTGCTGCGGCTGCTGGACATCACCAAGCCGCCGGTTGAGATCGAGCTGGTCATGGAGCGGCCTGAACTCGTCATTGAGTTCGTCTGGCAGCCACTTGCTGGCGTCACCGAGTGGACCGGCGATCATTGGAAGATCCATGTCAACGCCGACTATGACGTGTGGCAGGCTCGCGAGGCTCTGGCTCAGAAGCTGAAGTACATCCTGGACGATCCGTTCCGTGAAGCACTTTACCCAGACTGGTCGCATCACGATTCTGCGCAGCGGCGGCCGGAGAGCACCGAAGCCATCGCTAAGTACTTCGCCGGTTGTGTGCTGGTGCCGACGCCATGGCTGATTCAGGCCCGGGAAAAGGGTACTCACAGCGTCAGTGGTCTAGCCACTCTCTTTCACGTATCTGAGCAGCTGATTCGCACTCGGCTTTGTCAGGCCGATCTGGCGCCGAACTGTTGGCGCGGCTACACCAGATGTGTCTGTCGGAAGGGGCGGCAGGCAATCACCGAGCAGGTCGAGCATCTTGCCGCCAACCGACCAGCCTTATCCGGAGCACAGACTTAGACTACTCAGTAAGAAAACCTAATGGAGATAGCAATGTATGAAAGACAACACGACAAATTGGCATAGCGGCAGTGGTAGGGACAACGACGACAAGCTCAAGCGCGGTGGCGCTCAGCCGGCTGCAGCCGCGCCGAGGCGACTTCTTACCGTAACTGAGGCCTGCGAGGTGCTCAGGATCAGCTCCTGGACCTTGTACCGGCTGATCTGGGCTCGCCAGTTGAACACGATCAAGATCGGCCGCCGCCGACTTATCCCGGCCGTTGCTGTGGACGAGATGCTGAAGCGCCTGGCGGCCGAAGGGGAGACCCTTTGATGGCTCGCCGGGCGATCGGCGAGGGGACCATATATAAGCGGAAAGATGGCCGGTATGAAGGCGCCGCCTTCTTTCGGACGGTCGCTGGTGCTCGTAAGCGGTTCAGCGTCTATGGCAAGACGCGTGAAGAGGCCCACGCCAAGCTGGTCGAGGCTCAGGCACGCGCGCACCGCGGTAATCCGATTCCAGATAAGAGTTGGAAGCTCGCCGCCTATCTTGACTACTGGCTCGAACACATCGTCCGTCCGAGCCTCAGCCCGAAGACCTATGAGCACTACGAGGTAGCCACGCGGCTATATCTCAAGCCGGCTCTGGGAACTAAGTTACTAACCCGGCTTAATGTGCCGATGGTGCAGACGTATCTGAACCAGCAGCTCGAAGCTGGCTGCTCCGTTCGGCGCGTCCAGATCATTAGAAAGACGCTCAGCTCGGCGCTCACTCGCGCCATGAAGGAAGAGCTCGTGACCCGTAACGTGGCTCGTTTGGTCGAACTGCCAAGCTATGAGCCGGCCGAGGTCAAGCCATGGTCGGGCGATGAAGTGTCGAAATTTCTGTCCGCCATTGTCGACCATCGCTGGTACCCGATCTTCTTGCTGCTCCTCATGTATGGCCTCCGGCGCGGCGAGGTATTGGGCCTCCGCTGGCAAGACATCGACTTTGAAGAAGGCGAGATCCACGTTCGTCAGCAACTCCAACGAGTTGGTCGCGAGTTGCTGCACCGGCAGCTGAAGACACGAGCCAGCCGACGTGACTTGCCCATGCTCGATGTCGTTCGGCAGACATTACTCGTCCATCAGGCTCGACAGACTAAGATCCATGCTTCCGCGTCGGAGTCGTCCGCGGTGAGTGACGATGACTTCGTCTTCACGACCGACGTCTACACACCGATCGAACCGCGAAACCTGGTGCGGACGTATTGGCAGCTGTGCGATCAGGCTGGCGTCCGGGTTATCAAGCTGCACCATTTGCGTCACACCGCCGCGACGTTGCTCAAGAAGCTCGGCGTGCCGGCGCGCGACGCGCAGCTTATCCTCGGACACTCACAAATCTCCGTCACGCAGCAGATCTATCAGCACGACGATATAGACTCCCGTCGTGATGCCCTGGATAGGGTCGCAAACTTCGTATTCGGTGACGGTCAGGTGGTTACCCAGAGAACGTCTAGCAGTCAACTACCGCCGTCAAACAACGACTTTTCGGGCAATTTTTCTGCTATGACCTCTGGTGACCTGCGGCTTCGAACCTGTGGAAAACCGAGTCTTAAGAGGTCCAACAGGGGTCGCTGGAGCGACCAAGTCGCCTCTGTGCAGAGTGTGATGCGGGCGCGTACAAGACGCTGGGTTCTTGGCCTCACCGCCGTCAGCGGGTGCCGTCAGAATCCAGATCCTGCGGAAGGTTTGTGTCCGTGCTGTGGTGCGCTGATTCAAGTCACTCAAGAAGCATCCAACAACGGAGGGCTGATTCTTGAGCACCTCGATGACACGGGCGATGAACAGGAGGTTGCGGAGTGAACCGGGATCAGCAACTTGCAGGGCGCGGTCCGCCGACTGGTGAGCGCGCTCCCTGGCGTACTACGCCAGGAGAGTTTGAGCAACCAAAAACGACTCCAAACCCTTTGGAGGAGCCACCGGGACTCGAACCCGGGACAAATTGCTTAAGAGGCAACTGCTCTAACCAGCTGAGCTATGGCTCCATGAGTATTTGAAATCGCCGCTTCTATTTTATCATCTGCATCACTCTTTTCAAGATCGTTTTTCGCACCTAAATGAGGTGAGTGTTCGTGCACCCAAAATCAAGCTCTAAATAGGAACCACCATGCTATGGAACAACATCCCTTCAGACCCTTTGAGGCGGAACCCTCCCGAAACCCTTTCACTGGCTACGATCCGCAGCTAGAGCCGCCCTACCTAGACGACCCGTTCGACAGTCACATCCGCGAAGGCGTCACGTCGGCCGAAGCCGAGCACCGTCTCATCGACGACACCACGGCCGCCGTGATTGCCTTCATGTACCACGACGGTCTGGACTCGGCGTTCTTGCGGCTGGCCCGGACTGGCGAGGTCGACGCCGAGCGCTTAGCCGCCGAAATCGCCGCCGCCAATGCCGAAGACATCGACTACGAAGGCGCCATGGACGCGCTGGCCGCCTACTGCGCTGACCGCGCGGCCGCTGGCGAAACAGCTGCTGTGCTCGGTTGGGCCGAACGGGCGAGTGAAGAACTCAGCCGCCGCCATGCCATTTGGGATGTGGCGGAAGCTGAGCGGAACCGCGATTGGCTCATCGCCGACGGTATGGCCGCTGCCGAAGCCGCCAGCTGCGATATCGACCATCTCACCGCACGTGAAATTGCCCGCCGCCTCATGCGAGGCAGCGATGGCCCGCTGGCTGCCTTGGCCGCTACCGGTGTCGTTGATGCACATGGCGTCATGCAGGAGTTGGACGCCTTGGTCAACGCCGATAGCGGTTTTGACCTGGAAATTCTGTTTCTCGGCTCGTACGTCAACAGCCGTGCAGAAGCCGGCGAGACCGCCGCGGTTCCAGGGTGGACTGAGCTGACAAACCATGCGCCACGCCGCCAGCCGGCAGCTGCAGACATCGACACGACCACGCTTCGCGCCTCAACCACCGAATCCGACCACAATCTAAACGAACCTGACCCATTTCACTGGGCAGACGCTGCCACCTGGCACACCGACGACCAGCAGAACAGTGAGCTGGACGAAGCGGAAGTCTACGCCGCCCGTCTGCAAGCCCTGTTCGAGCTGGCCGACCACGTCGACGCCGAACTTGGCGATCGCACATCTTTAGACGACCTTTGGGCGGGCCGCTGTCCGTATCAAGATGGCCGGCCTGGCGGCATCGTCATGCTGCGCACGCCGTACGCCGACGTGCGGGTCTTCGAGACAGACTCCGACGAGGCGTTGCAAGCGGAGTGGGAGACGCTGGAACGCGAGCATGAGGCATACGAGTCCGCCGTGGCCGGTGCGGGGTTGGGCCAGCGCTCGCCTAACGAACCGCTGGAGCCAACCATCTGGGTCGCCAGTCTGGCCGACTACACCAACGGCCACCTGCACGGCGCCTGGTTCGACGCCACGCTCAGCGCCGAAGAACTCCAGGATGCGGCCAACTTTCTGTTGCGTGGCAGCCGCACACTCGGTGCCGAGGAACCAGCCATCTTCGACTACAGCGACTTTGGCCGATTGGGACTGGATGACGATCTCGGCGAGCATCCCAGCTTTGCCACGGTTTCCAAGCTGGCCAACGGTTTACGTGAGCACGGCGAAGCGTATGCGGCCTACGTCGCCGTGGTCGGCCTGCACAACCCGAACGACCTGGACACCTTTGCCGACGCCTACGAAGGTGCGTACGACTCCATGCATGCCTGGGCTGAGGCCCACGTTGCCGCCATGGACGACAGCAACTTCCAGCAGTACATCCCAGACTGGCTAGCCGAACATGTGCACATTGACTACGAAGGGCTGGCGGAAGAACGAAGCCACTACCTCGACGTCGTTGACCGGCCGGGAGGAGGCATTTATGTCTTCCGCACGGATGTCTGAGCTCGCCAGCCGCGTCGACGAGCTGCCGCGCAACACGGTGCTGGTTGGCGACGCGCAGGCGCAGTTGTGTAGGTTGCCGGATGCGTCCGTCGACATGGTGCTGACCAGCCCGCCGTACTTTCGGCTGCGAGATTACGGCGTCGACGGACAGTTCGGCCTGGAGCCAGATGTCGACACCTGGGTCGGGATGCTGCGCGAGGTCATGGCCGAAGTAGCTCGCCTACTGGTGCCGACCGGCACCCTCTGGCTGAATCTCGGCGACAGCTACAGCCTGCACCAGAACCAAGGCGCGCCAGCCAAAAGCCTGCTGCTGGCACCAGAACGACTTGCCGCGGCCCTGCTGGCCGACGGTTGGACGCTGCGCAACAAGGTCATCTGGAGCAAGACCAACCCGATGCCCAGTCCGGTGCGTGATCGGCTTAGCGCCACCCACGAGTACGTCTACGTCTTCGCCCGGCAGAAGCGGTACTTCTTCGACTTGGACGCCATCCGAGAGCCGCATGTCAGTGTCACCCGGCCGCCGCGGTCGACGACGGCGACAGACAGCGTGCCGGAGCACTGGCGCGGACCGAACAGTGATGGCGGCTCCGGACTGGCCAAGCTCAAGGCTGCCGGCCTAGTGGGACATCCACTCGGCAAGAATCCCGGCGATGTCTGGCGCCTGCCGACGGTTGGCTTCAAGGGAGCCCACTTCGCCACCTTCCCGCGCGCATTGGCCGAACGTGCCATCCGCGCCGGCTGTCCAGAGCAACGGTGCGCCACCTGCTATTTGCCCTGGCAGCGGCCAATGCTACGCGGGCTAGGCGGGTCGGCTCGTCGTGGCGCACTTGGGCCGACATGTGACTGTGACGCTGGTATTCAACCTGGCTTAGTACTCGATCCGTTTCTCGGCAGCGGCACCACCGCCCTGGTCGCCGAGCAGCTGCATCGCGACTGGTTGGGCATCGAGCTGAACACAGATTTTGCGCAACTGGCGATGCAGCGGCTGCTAGCGACACGAGCCTCGCCGGCGGCATAGGTCGCACCTCGTCGGTGGCCTGCGATCGACCTCGTCAGCTCACCCGGAGCTGGCCGATCGCACCACACCGAGGAGGTCGGTCACCATGACCGAACTAACCGGCCCTGGCGTCAAGACGCTGGGGATCAAGCTGCCGGCCGGATTGCACGCGCAGTTCACGCTGGTAGCCCAACTTGACGACATGTCGCTCGCCGACGCCGCCCTGCTGGCAGTCGAGCACTACGTCAAGACCAAGCGCGCCGAACCGACGTTCGGCGCCAGGGCCAAGGCCGCGCTGGAATCGATCGAGCGCGAAGCTCAAGCCCGCCAGGCGGCCATCCAGTCGTTGTTTGGGGACGACGTGCCTCAGGCCGCGGATGGACCGCCGGCCAAGCCGGCGCTCAAGAGCGTCGGTAGCAAGAAGGCTGCGCCGCCGGACGGCGCGAAGGGCTAGCTCTTCGCATTACCGTCGACAGGCGCAGCAAGAAGCCGGGAGTCATCCAGACTCCCGGCTTATCACCTCTGCAGTGTCCACCAGAGTTTGACCGGCAGTGGGCTCAACGAGCACTGGTTCCCACTCGCGGCCGCGGTTTGACACCGGCCTCGATAAGAGCCCGGCGTACGGCGTTGTAGTTTGTGCCAAGCGCCTTCGCGACTGCTCTATATCCTTTGCCTTGGTTCAGGTATATGTCGCGGGCCAGGCGCAGCTGATCGGGAGTGAACTGGATGGTGGTATGCCCGCCAGGGCGCAACCGAACACCGGCAACGTGCAAGCTATGTCCGACCGTGGACGCGCTGAAGCCTAGGCGCTGAGCGATCACAGTCGTGGTCAGTTGGTCATCCTCATACATTTTCCGAGCCTTGGCCAGCAATTCAGGAGTAAATTTCGAGTTCCGGATCGCATGTCGAGGGCGCATCACTACCCCCGCCTCCATGAGACGGGCCCGTACCTTCCATAGCTTAACAGCCATCGCTTCGGCGGTCTGCTCAAGTGTGAGTTTGTCATCCTCGTACAGCCTGCGCGCTCTGTCGATGTCGAAGGAATCAGCTGGAGACTCCGCGGCTACTGACCTGTCGCGAGCATGCGTCGGACGAACTCGATCGATCGGCCGCGCCTTGCCCGCCAAGACCAGCGCCTGTCGGTCAGGATCTGGCAGGCCTACGCGCATGGTATGGAGAAACATACCGTCCAGATAAACATCAGTCTCGTTTGCATCGACACGCAATTTTGCGACCTGGCCACCATGTTCCGGACCAAGGAAAACGCGGACCCTATCGCGGAGTACTACAGCGCCTGACGGTGGCAGAGTCCGTGTGGTCTCGATTGCCGGTGGAACCACCACGTCGAAACTAGCCCAATCAAATGGTTCCGGAGTACGAGTTGCATCACTAACAAAGCTAAGGTCCGCCTCACTCAACTCCGACGGTGCGAGAAAGACGCATCGATCGTCGAGGAAGAGACCAATCCTGTCGACGTCGGCTCGGATCACCAGCGATTGGCCGGCCAACTTAGGGTTCAGGTAGAAATTCCAATGAGTGCCGAACTTGACGAGTCCGCTCGTCGGTATAACCCGACGAGATTCGAGGTTGACGCCGACCGCTACTCGCCAGGATGCCAGCAGCTGACGTGGCGTGATCTGATCAACCAGCTCGGCCACTTGGCGGCCGTGATTGCGAGCGGAACCGTGATCCTTTGCTTGTGGCATTGACAGGCCATTTCGTGCGTACATCGCGGCCAACTGCTCATCGGCGGCGTTCACCTTGAGCCACTCAACAGCTGAGGGGATCGCATCCTCATCCCAGATGTCGTCGTCATCGACAATGTCTTCAAGATTATAATTGGACACCAGCTCGCACCAGCTAAGCGCCATCTCCCAGGCATCGGCTAGCTCACTCGGTGATGCCTTAGTGAGGATGGTCAGGATAAGGTCGTGCCGAGGTTTGTTGTCGAAATCAGTCTCTAGGATGATCTCAGATCCCAATTCCATGAGTAGGTATTGAAACTGTTCATCCGTTGCGGCCTCAAGCTGTGCTGCAGCAAGGTTCCTTAGCTCAGTTGGCCAGTCAACTTGACGGCCGCCTTTATGCGGCGCCAGCAGGAGTGAAAGTGAATCGGATTCGTCGAGCATTACTGTACATATTGTGACTTCGATGTGTTAATAAATCAAGTGATCTATTCATCGCCACGTATACGTGGCGCTATCAAAGATTGCTTGAAACGCGAAGGTCAACCGTTGGCACCGAATAGCGGCGGGCATTTGCGATGCCGGCCGGTGGCGCATCTCGCCGATTTGAGTGATCACCTGAGGTAGCCCTCGGTCACATCGGCGCCGATGTCTTCTGCGCGCCAAGACGTTGTCGACGCCATGTTCGACTATTATCTAGGGATGGCAAGTGCGCACTTTATGGCCAGGTTTACAAGCGGACTGTCGACCATTACAAGAAGCGTACCGACGAATTCTAAACAAGGCGCGCCACCTCGACTGACATAGGGTGAAATGGCAATCAACGCTCGGACGCGAGGTACCGTTCGACAAGTGCAGTAGGTAGTCGGCCGCGGCGAGGGAAAGGAAGATCGTGGGCTTGTGCCCAACTCCGGATCTCGGCGGCGGCTGGCTGAGAGTCACGGCGTGTCCGTCGAACAGTTCCGACTGGCCGTTTGAGATCGATGACATAAACCGTCTCGCCAGCACGCTCGGTCATACCGATGGCGTCGGCGCTGGTCGGCCGGCAGATGTACCGGCCGACATATGGTTCTGGGTCGATTTTGTTTGGGTGGAAGAATCCTCCAAACCAGACGGCGTGGCTATCAGAGCTGGATCGAATTCCCGAGACGCGCCAGAGCGGGAAGGCTCTCGGATTATCTGAAGTCGTGAAGGCTAGGACGACGCATTGATGGGCTGCTTCCCAGTAGATATGGACTCGTTTACTGGCCGACAGCTGGTTGGTCTGCAGGAAGTGCATGGCAAGGCTAATGCGGCCGCGTCGGTTAATCGATACGTCACCGGCGGGTAGTCGCGGACCTGGCGAATATGGATACTCAATGGGCTGGTATTTAGATGGCATCTTTGACATACTAATGCCATTAGTATAATAAATTCGCAAAAAGCTGTCGAGCATCTACGCGGTGACGTGAGTCTTGCCGGTACATCATCGATGACCGGTATTCTATAAAGATGATCGAGGCGGCCAGGCGTAGAACAAGGCGATGAGCCAAGACCAGCCTGATCCCGAACTCATGATCACCTTCTGTCGACAGGAACTGCCGCAGCTGCTGGTTAACGACTGTGGGCTGACGAGCGACCGGGCCGCAGCCATTGGTCAGGACATCCTCAACCGGGCCGAAGCCTTCGCCAGCTACGACGAACCGACTCGTGACGTCCTGATCGCCCCGTTCATCGAGGAAGCCGCTTGGCACGATCCGCGGAACGCGGCACTGGAACTGCGAGCCGCCGTGACGGTGGTGGTGCGTAACAGCCTCCTCGAAGAGGCGCATGTCGACCGTGCCGTCAAGGCCGAACATATCCGGCTGATCACGACGGCGGCGGCCGGACCGCTGTCGCACCTGCTGGCCTCGCGACGACGTACGCCACTTGATGCTCTGCCCGGACCCGACCCGTTCCGCGGACTGGCGCAACGCTACCCGCGCGCCTGGGCTGCATTGACGGCCCTGGTCGAAGCTATCCCAGCGGGTGGCCGTCACGCCTACCGCCTGCCAGAAGCGCCGCTGCCGGAGCTGCCCGCCGGCGATGCGCTGGTCGACTCGAAGCCGTCAGAAGAGAACGACCAACACCTGGTCTTGAGCGCCATCGAGCCACGCTTCGATCGGTACATCGTCGAACGACTGCAACTGGCAGTCGACGGCCAGCCGACGACGCTGTTCGTGCCGGCGCTGAGCCGCTTGTCCCGCAACAGCAATAATCTCTGTCGCATCATCGAGATCACGCTGGCCTACGACTCGCAGATCCTGACAACCAACACCTTGATCCGCCCGGATGACGTGTGGGTGCGCCGCGGCGTACCGGTAAGGCCCGACAGCTATGAGTCCTTAGCCGGCCTGAAGGACATCCAAGGTCTATCTGGTTCTCATCGCAAGCTGGCCGAGACGATGCTGCGCCAGCTCGGCGAGTAGGCCGGTGACGGCAGTCATGTCCGGTGCTTGGAACACTGGCCGGCTGGCACCATGTCGCTGCTTCGGGACGGCGTTTTGTAATCGGGATGTCGTATTTTTCTGTCACGTCATAACGTTGATTACGTTGTGGACGTAAATGCCGTTCTTCAGTTAGACACGACGGCTACCTGACCGCTTGGCCTTCCCTTTCTGTACGGATGTTCGCACGACGGGTAAGCAGCGATCGCTACGTATCGGGAAACTGGCCGGTACGCCGAAGGGTCGGTGCTTATCGCGCCATTGGTTGCGGCTGGCGCGCGCCGTTAGGTCGGGGCGGCCCCTTCAGTGGCGGGAGAGGGCTCGCCGCAGCAGGTCTTGGAGCGTGTCTTGCTCCTGCTGGGTCAGGCCGGTCAGGAGAGGTTCCTCGTCCCGTAGAGATGTCAGCAGCGTTTCCCGGCGCTGGGCACCTTCGGGGGTGAGCATCAGCTGTTTGGCTCGGCGGTCGGTGGGATGGGGGCGCCGTTCGAGCAGGCGTTGATTTTCGAGGTGGTCGATCACGACGGTGGCGTTGGACGGTTCGCAGCTCATCCGCTCGGCCAGTTCCCGCATGGTCATCGGGCCGGTCAGCTCGCGGAGCGCGGCGGCCTGCGCGACGGTGAGGCCGAGCTTGCCCACTCGCTCGCGCTGCCGCGCGCTGTTTTGCATGTCCAGCTCATGCACCAGCTTGCCCAGCTCCCAGTCCTCGGCTACCTGTGCATCCGACATGGTCATGAGTCGACTCTAGCAATCTCCTTCAACCCATGATAGTTATGACTTGAAACATTGAAGTCATAGCTAGTTGGAGGTTGGACACATGGACAAGGCATCGCACCTGGGCGACCGGCTCCGGCGGCCCTCGGGCATCCGGACCCTCACCCTCGGGGATACGAGGCTGAGCTACGTGCCCGACGGTGTGGCCACGCTCAAGGCCCGGATGTTGCTGCCCGATCCCACTGAGGAGGACTGGGTCACGCACGCCGCGTACCTGGACGAAAGCGGGCACCTGGTGGCCAGCGTCGGCGGGCTGCTCGTCGAACGCGACGGCCGCGGCCTGCTCATCGATGCCGGGGTCGGCCCGTTGACGGTGGGGCCGCCGATGAATCCGTTCGGCGTCATCACTGGCGGCGCGCTGCTGGACAGCCTCGCCTCCCTGGGCCGGCGCCCTGCCGACATCGAGGCCGTCGCGCTCACCCACCTGCACAACGACCACTTCGGTTGGGCCTGGCACCCGGCTTCCGGCAGCGACCACCCCGCGTTCACCGCGGCCGACTACCTGGTTGCCGAACCCGAGTGGACCCAGCGCCATTTCGCCGAAGCGCAGGGCCTGGGCGACATGATCAAGGCTCTGGAGCCGCACGTGCGCACCGTCGCCGACGGCGAGGAGATCTTCCCTGGTGTGACCGTCAAGCTCACCCCCGGCCACAGTGCCGGACACGCCGCCTACGTCATCACCGCCGACCGGCAACGGGTCGTCGCCTTCGGCGACGCTTTCCATTCCCCGCTCCAGATCAGCCACCCGCTATGGAAGAACACCTTCGACCACGATCACCAGCTGTCCACCAGGCTCCGCCACGACCTCGTCCTCGAACTGGCCAAACCCGACACCATCGGCTTCGGCGTCCACTTCGCCGACGTGCCCTTCGGCCACGTCCACATCGAACACGGCCGATCGGCCTGGCGGCCCATCGACGCCTGAACTCGGCCGGGCCGTCTACCGGGCAGGCTGAATTTGTATCCATAGTTCAGAAATTGGAGTGTCGTGAACCTCAACCTCACCAACAAGACGGCCGTCGTCACCGGCGCCAGCCGCGGCATCGGCCTTGCCACCGTCCAGACACTGATTGACGAAGGCGTTCAAGTCATAGGCGCCGCTCGGACCATCACGCCCGAACTGAAGGAAACCGGCGCGCGTACGGTGCCGGCAGACCTGAGCACCGCCGACGGAGTCGCCGCCGTCATCGAAAGCGCTCTGGCCGAGCTGGGTGGTATCGATCTGCTCGTAAACAACGTCGGAGGCGGCGACAAGGCGACCGTCGGTTTCCTTAATGTCGACGACACCGAATGGACCAGCATGTTCGACCTCAACGTGCTCGCCACCGTCCGTGCCACTCGGGCGGCCCTGCCCAGCCTCATCCGGCGCCGCGGCGTGATCGTCAACGTCTCCTCGATCCTCGGCCTGATGCCTGGAGGCTTCCCGGTGGCGATGAGCTCGGCCAAAGCGGCACTCAGCGCGGTCGGCAGGTCCCTGGCCGAGGAATTCGGCCCTCAAGGCGTGCGCGTAAACACAATCTCTCCCGGGCTGGTCCGCACCTCCGTCTACCAAGACCCGAACGGCCAGGTCGGCCAGTGGGCCGCCGCGGCCGGCGTGAGCCTTGACGACTTCGTCCAGCAGATGGTGCAAGCCCAGAACGTCACGACCGGCCGCATGACCGAACCCGAAGAAGTGGCCGCCCTCATCGCATTCCTGCTGTCCGACGCGGCCGGCAACATCACCGGCGCCAACTACGTCATCGACGGCGGCACAATCAAAACGATCTAAGCCACAAGAAGGACGACATCCAAATTCCGACGTCCAGTCAGGTCTTGCGTACCGCCCCTTTGAAGCCAGCGACGAACAGCGTGGCGAAGGCCCAGGCGAGTACTCGGAGCCCCCACCCACCATCGCGCTGCAGGTCAAACACGAGCTGCAGGTCCTGTCGCAGCACCTGCTGAAGTCGGGCGCGATCAACGCCGGCGTAAAGGTCGCGCGCGCCAACGCGCTGAGTCAGCTCAAGATCATGTGTCAGAACGGCACGATCGAGGACGAGCGCACCTACGAGCACGATCCGTATCCGCCGCGTGGATAGAGCGCGAACTGTCGGTGGCCACGTTCCCCTGGCGCGGTCGCCGACAGTTCACTGCGTCGCCCGCCTTGCCTACGGCAGGGCAGGCATAAATGGGATCGACGTCACACACTCTTTTGATCACGACGTGACCTGCATCATCGTCAAGTCCACTCTAAAGATCCTTAGAGTTTTCCCTTACATGACAACACTGTCGTGGCCAGGCGCCGTTGTCATCGCCTCGGTTAAGCGTCATGCTGAGCGGCGTACCGCAGCCGCGGCAGGGTGAAAAGGAGGTCCCAATGATTGATCAACAGACAGGCCGGAGTCGGTACGGCTATCGGCGAATCGCCGATGATCTACGGCGACAAATCGACAACCAGCAGCTCGAACCTGGTGATCAACTGCCAACCGAAGATGCGTTGATAGATCAGTACGGTATGTCCCGCACCACAGTTCGGAATGCTGTGGCGGTGCTCAAGCGCGAAGGCTTGGTCGAATCGAAGGGTCGGCTTGGTACGCGGGTGCGCCTTATCCGACACTTCGAGTACGACGCATCGACTGGTGATACATGGACCCAGATCGAGTCTGCTGGCTGGACGCCGTCTCAGCAGTTTCAGATGATCATCCATCGCCCGGACGCTAATGTCGCGCGGCTTCTGGAATTGGGCACTGACGAGCTGGTGTGTGAGCGCCGGTGCCACCGACTTATCGACCGCGAGCCATGGTTCACCGAAATCTCTTACTATCCACGTGACATTGCCGGACGAGCCGGCCTTGAGACGCCGGCGAAGATAGCCGAAGGCGCCAAGCGCCAGATGGCTCGATGTGGGCTTGAAGAGGACGGCTATTCCGACACGGTCTATGCGCGCAATGCCACGTCAGTAGAAATTCGCGATTTCAACCTCGCGGCTGAGACCACTGCGGTTATGATCCACGATCGCCTGGCCAGGATTGCGGAAAGGCCGATCCTGCTGACGCGGCATGTCCTGCCTGCAGACCGCAATCGAATTCGGTATGAGTCGGTCAGGTTGACGTGATCGCTGCGGCACGACTTCGCTGATCAGTCAAAACCAGCTGACGAGCTGCTGACCGTCATAGGTCAGGGTGCGAGGCTACGCTGGTCGAGTAGTGACCATCCGGCCTGGATCATGGCCGCGGTGCATTGGGCTATCACAAGGATATTCTTCTCGGAGGCGGTTAGCTTGACATGAAGCACCCGCTCCGCCGCCCTGGAGACCTCCTCGCGGTCGAGCAGGTTGAGCGCTGCCCAGGTGCGACCGTGAGCAATCCCGCTGCAGAGCATCCAGATTAAGGTCGCATCATTGCGGTCAAGCGGTGTCCCTTCCTCCGCGGCCAAGCCAACGATGGTGCTCCATGCCACCGGGCGGGCTGCGATTTGGGCAATCCGCTCTTGCTCTAACCCTCTAGCCCGCGCTAGATCTTGTAACTTTTGTTTGCGCTCCTCCAAAGACTTGTTCGCAGGTACGTCGGTGAGCGCGCGTGCATTTTCACCATCACTGAAATCAGCCCACTGAAGCCGGAGCCTGCGGAAGACGCGCTCGTTGCGGGACTGCGGTGCCAGTAGCCAGACCGCGATGGACGCATTCTCAAGCGCCGCTCGAAGCAGGGTAAACGGCACGCGACCATGGATGACTTGGGCCCTTGTGATGAGCTGCCGGAGGCCGTCGAGATGGTCGACGGCGCTTACCAGAGCGCTGATCACGGCGTGGGAGATATGGTACGGAGCTGTCGCATTGTCGTCGCCAAGCAACGAGCTGCCGGCCGCCGGATCGCGAGGTAAGGTCTGCGCCCGACGTAACCAAGGATCTGTCAAGACGAGTATTTTGACCAGTGAATTTAGTACCGCTTGATCTGTACATTGTACGCCTGCATTCATCATGGTGGTGGTTCGCCTTACGTCTCTTTTGCTGAGCCCCGTGGTGCGCTATTCTTTCTGCGTTGCGAAGCAGACCCCACACGCTCGCGCCATCCAGCGAATGCGTCTAGTCAGTCTTTGCCTTTGCCGCCTAGCCGCGCCAACAATGTACGTCAGCGATAAAGGGAGGACGCAATAGTATTAAGGTCGAATGCGCCCCAGCAAGCGCCTTTCAGTTCATGCCCGCGGCCTGCCCATCCCGCATTGATGACCTTCAGGCCACGAGCCTGAATTCGCTCAACAGCAGGCACGAAGTCTGCGTCACTGGTGACTAGGACGGCAATGTCGTATGCGTCCTGCCACGCAAGGGAGAGCATATCGGTGACGATCGCCGCATCAACGCCCTTCTCCGGCTTTGATACGTACGCGTGAGCACATTGAGGGCAATTGCTCATTGTATGTTTGCAGCTTTTGCAGTACACCTTACGTGGCTGCGGCGCTCTTTCCCTTATTGACACGTGCCAACTTGGTAGACGATCTATTGTGTTAGTGAGCCATTCGCGAAGGCCGGTTTCACCAATTGGATCGACAGAGGCATACAGAAGTGTTTCTTCAAGATCTAGCGGGTCAAGCAGTCCCACAGTCGACAATACACTGGCTGAGGCATTGATGATCGCTGGCGACAACGCTTTCCAGTCACATTTGGCGTTAGTCGTGGCTGCGTTCCAACTTAGTTGGAAGTTCCAGAAGTCAATGAAGATCCTAGTACGACGTGCCATCTCCAACCCTTTCAGTACAGAACCCTCCAGGCAGCAATACGGGGAGCCCAGTTCGGACTCCCCGGCGGTGCCATGCGCGTACAACGATCCGTTGTCGCGGGGTTGGAATGAGTCAAACGGTAGCTCAAGATCTCGGCACCGTCAACGGGCGGTCTTGACCTCTGCGAGCGGGAGGTTGGCCCCATCTGCACTCCTACTGCTATGTAGAGCCTGCATCACTCCAAGTGTGCCGTAGGAAACCACGACCTGCGGCCACCTTAGCCAAATGGCTGAGCGTAACCATCCGAACGAATGATCGAACTACAGTCGTCTCGGGTGATTGGGAGGCCCAACCGATGAACAGTGTGACACGCGTCGACCTGAGGGGCTTCGCCTACTCTGACGAGCAATCCCACTGCGGACCTAGGCGCTCTAGGATTGCTCGTATCGGCAGGTCGAGGGCATCCGCCACGTGACAGAAAGTCCAATGACGATCAGGCCGAGGGCGAGAGCCAGTCTGCGCAGCTGGTCGACAAGGCCGACAGCCGCACATTCAGCCGGACGCTGCCCCTGTGTCTTCGAGCTGGCTATCGCTGAGGGTTGAGGACACCTAGATCGTGCGCATCGCGTCGTCTCTCGCGCGGATCCATCCGGCTTCAGACGCGGGCGGATGAGCGAACCGTACTAGACATGTTGCGCCACCAGGAGGCAGCCGTCCGCGCAGCAATCGGAGCCTCCCGCTGGCTGAGCACGTCGAGTTGCGCGTCGTCACCGCTGACACCCAGGGCGTACACCAGATCCGCCAGAACATCGGCACTCCGTTGGTCACGTTGAGCGTGCCAGCGGTGGAGATGGAAGGACACGGCGCCGCGCCAGATGTCGCTAGAGCGACCAGCGGTCATGTGGCCGACGTAAAGCGCAGCCGCGGAGGGAACTTTTTCTGGTACGTCGCGTCGCACTATCAGGTTGTGCAGTACGCCGGCGTGAGCGTCGTCACCGATAACGCTGAGAGCGTTGACCAGAGAGACGGCGATATTCACGTCCGCCATGGTGGACGGCCGACGCAGTTCGTCAGCCAGAGCATGCGAGACGCTGCGGCGGTACGGGCTGGCGGCCAGGAGCATGGCCAAGCACAGGCGGATATCGAACAGCGGCCCAAATAGCAGCTCGTCCAGGAGCACCAGCAGCAGGTCGTCATGGAAGTCTTGGCGGTCCGCGTCCGCCGCGTTCTGGATACCGAGTAAGACGCGGCGGATGATCACGTCGGCCGTCGTTGTGTCGGCCAACCGCTGTTGTTCGAACAGCTCGTCGGCGCGATTGATGCATTTGGTCCCGCGTGCGTCGGTAAGCAACGCGCTGCGAACTTGCTCGGCAAGTCTCCGGGTGCGGGCACCTGGTGGTAGATCATGTGTCAACTCGGCGGTGATGCTAAGGAGCCGTTGCCGGTCGTCGGCGCTGAAGTGGCCGTACTGGCTCTTGCGTACGCAACCGAGCAAGGCGCGTTCGGTTCAGCGCTCAGCCGCGAACCGATCGAGGTGTGCATCTACCGACTGACGACATACACAACTATTCCAATAACGCCTCCAAATGCTGCGAGCACCAAGAGGAAGATAAAGCCGCCATTTTTTTCGATGAAATGTTCCCACTTGGGCCTTAGCCAGTCTCCGAGCCGTTCGATGACCATCAGGGTCCCACTTAGAGCATAAAAGGCTGCAATCAGCCCGATAGCACCTAGGATTATTGCAACGATCATTCTCGGCCTCCCATGCAGCAGCCTTTAGCGGACGTTGCCGCTGCTATCGCCGCCGACTAGTCCAGGTTGAGACGTCGATCGATACTCCATTCGCCAAGATTGGTGCTTCGACCTCGCTGGAAGCGTGTTAAAGGTCATCGAGTGCTTCGAAGAGTCTCTCTGCGTAGGTCTCACCGGCTTGGCGAACCCACGATGCGCGAACGATGCTCAACCAGGCGAGCGTAAGTAACAGATGGATCACAGCGACGGTAGCAACCTCACCGCGGAAGCCCCGCAGACCCATGATGGATGCGTCAGCAATCAAGGCAAACGCCAGCAACGTCAAAGCTACGGGCTTAAGAGCGTACAGATTCCTCCGAAAACCGTACCCGATATTCTCGTCTAGGACCTGGCCGAATCGCTTTTCGTCTGAGCGTAGGCGGACTATGAGTGCCCGAGTGGCGTCAACGTAGTGTTCGTCGGCGATCTTTGGATCCTGTTGCTCTGTTAGCTGATCAGGCAAGGTGCGTTGCTGGATGGCCTCCAATTTGGTCCGCCGACGCTGCCGCGTGACGCTGTTAGTGGCGGTGCGCCATCGCAGTAGCCGCGTTGTCGGCATGCCGTCCCAGCGACGTACGAGCCGCTGCTCCACCGTCTGGCCGCGACCGCGAACGTAGTGGGCCAGGAAGAAGAGTCCGCCAAGAGAAGCCGCAATTGGCCAGATCCATGTCAGCTGTTCGCGCCAGAATGCCGCGGCGAGCACCAGGATGGGTGCGAGTGTGATGAGGCCTGGATACAGGCGGGCCTTACGTTCGTACTTGTTGAAGAGCCCGCCAAGGCTAATCATCGTCGGCTTCGTCGAGCGGCGGGAACGGTTGAATCGGTCCCCACCCAGGACGTGGAGACTTGCCGCCATAGACGCAGATCGTTTGTCCTTCGGTCGCCACTACGCGACATCCTCGACGGCCGAGCGCGTTAACGATCTTCGGGGCCGGATGCTTTTCGTCCGCCTTGGCTGAACTTATGCAAGCTGATGTTGTCGAGAAGGGTGCGAACTCAGTGCCGAACATGCGGTCTAGGAGCGTTGGGCCGAGGTTGCGGCGACTGCCATGATGTGGCACCTGGAACAGATGCAACGGATAATTCGAAAAGACACCTACCGTAGTGTTCTCGTAGTAGTCGACAGCCTGCGTTAGAGCCGGAATGCCCGCATCGCCGGTAAGGAGGAGCCGTTCATTGTCGGCTCTGATCAGCGTGATGACGGACATATTGTTGCGATGGCTGGTATCG
Source organism: Fodinicola acaciae (assembly GCF_010993745.1). Lineage (NCBI taxonomy): Bacteria > Bacillati > Actinomycetota > Actinomycetes > Mycobacteriales > Fodinicola > Fodinicola acaciae. Next base: position 64,087 of record NZ_WOTN01000004.1, on the reverse strand, counting down.
CCTTCGTCGTCGGTTAGTGTCTCGGGAGGATAGGAGTTCAGCGCCCGTTGCAGCAGTGACTTCGCTTTACCGAACGTAGCAGTCAGGGCCCTGCTCGCCAACGATACGGCCTTGCCGCGTACCTCGGCCAGGTAGTCGTCCAGTAGTTGTTCGTAGTATGTCCTAGTAGGTCCCAGAACTGCTACCTGGCCGTCGAAACGAGTGAGACCTGTCCAAGGTTCAGTCACCAGCACCCCCTGATTCGATGCCGTCTCTAGAAGGCTCTTAACAGCGGCATAGTTGCTGAAGTCACCTTCGAGGTTCCGACGATGAAGTCCCGGCCGGTGGATCAATAGTTCGTCAACGTCGAGCTGGCTCAGTGCAACTTCGAGGCCGTTGAGATGATCCATATCCGGATGAGTGGAGATCATCAGGTCGACATGATCCGTGTCGTAGTAATCGGCGAGATGCTTAACTATCGCATCGCCGGTTTCGTTGTACCCGCCGTCGACGACCAGTACCGCCTCTCGGCCGAGTGACGGCACCGTGAAGCGAGCCGCGATGGCATCACCGCTCTTGGATCCCGTACCTGAGGTCGTTTCGACCGGCAGGAAGTCGAGCTCGAACATCCCAATCCTCCATCATGTATACCAGCGCGTCCATACGCTCGCCCTGGCAGTCCCGTTTGACGTAGTGTGCGGCCAACCAGGAGGACTGTGGCGCTGTTGACTGAAGATTCAACCACCTCCGTATATAAGGACGAGCCAGCTAGCAGCCGTTACCGTTCGCATCCCGCGGGCCGCAACTTTGCTCCAGTGTTGTCGCCGACCGACCGAGGTGTCGGTGCCACCATTGGGTGGATACACCGAGGCAAAGGGCTCTAGTCGCAGATCTTCTGCGACGGCACGCCGGTGCTGTCGTCGGCGTACTGCCGACGTAGGCCGCTTGGCCGCAATCTTGTAGTTCTGGGAGAAATCATGACGCTCGCCATTCCCTCCGACCGTCCGGTGGGCTGGCAGCCCATGCCTGATGGCCGCCAGGCCTACTTGAACGGTCGTACTTGGTGGGTTGCCGAAACAGGCCCGCAGTATATCGAGGGGCGGCCGGCTACGAAACCGGGCATCATCGCATTGCATTCCGTGCTTACGGTTCTGACGTTCTGGCTGTGCGGCGGCTGGGGCTGAGTATTCCTCATTCACGCAGTGGCAGCCCGGCAGGTGCCAACCGGTCGCGCCATTCCGCTGCCGAGCCCGGGGTCCGCTGGCTGAGGGAAAAGGACGGGATCACGATGGCGTCGCCGACCCCACCGCTGCCGGCTCCGCCGCCCACCTGGCTGCAGTGCCTCCGTCGTATCGGCGCCAGTGCTGGGTTGCTGTCGTTGTGCCGCTGTTAGGTGGATGGGCTATCCGTGCGGTGCTCGACTCTCTTCCAGAGCTGACCTGAGATTTGCTGCAATATTCTCAAATGTATGGAAAGTGCCGCGCTTATGCCAACGTTCGACCTGAGTGATAAGAGAGCCAAGCGCAGTCAATGCTGCCGATCTGACTGACTCACATTCCTCATCGTTAAGCTCGGTCATGCCTGGGACTGCCTTACCTAGTGATTCATCGACGTCCGCTAGGAGTCTGTATAGATCGCTGTCCGGGATCGAGGCACCGTTGATCGTCGCCGCTCGCATATATTGCTCCCACGCCGTCCGCAATCCATCGCGCCATTCACTTGATATCTCTCGTCCGAGATATTCAGCTAGGCCGAACATTGCTCCGAGAAGCTCCCTAGCCCCCGCCAGCCCAGCCTGTTCGCGCGCAAGTAGCCGCGTGTTATTGCGGGTCCTGTACAAAACAACGAGGGCCACGCAGAATGAGATCAAACCGCTCAGCAGAGCCCCAGTACCTGCACCGATCAGCGGTGGCAAGATGGTCTTCCAGTCCATGGCGGAAGTGTAGGGAGTCGACTGCGATTCGTGACTTCTCCGAACAGCCAGCAATTCGTGTCTGCGCAGTGACTGTTGCAACGCGCTGGTGGCCTTCAAGAGGTCTTCGACGCCGTTGCCGCGCAGATCTCGTCCTGGCCGGGTGGCCGTCAGTTCCTGGGCACCGCCAGCGTCGCCACTTCCACCGTGCTGCCGTCCCTCGCTGGCACATGGTTGGATACCTCGGCCACTACTGACACTTGCCCTGGACAGATGAGACTGCCGACAATAAATTACGCACTGCGTCCCGTGGCTGAAGACCACTTCTGAACGAGGTAGAACGTTGGGACGAACAAGGTGAATGCCATCGTTTGGCTATCCGAAACTCGCGGTTCTGCGGGCGTAAGGTACCGCAGCGAAACCTCGTCGTGCGACGACCGCGACGACCGCAAGACCTTGATACGACCGCAAAGGCGATCTTCGTAGCCGTGGACGTTCATCGTTGTGCTGATGAACGAACTGCAGTAGGCATATTTCGCCACCAGGCGGCGGCGATCCGTGCGCTAGCCGGTATGTCGCGCTGGGCGAGTACGTCCAGTTGAGCGTTGTCACCGGTAATGCCGAGTGCGTACGTGAGGTCAGCCAGCAGATCCGCGCTCTGCGCGTCCTGTCGTGACCGCCATCGATGGAGGTGGAACGCGGCGGCATCTCGACACGCGTCACTGGGGTCACCGGCGGTCATGTGCCCGATGTAGCGCGCAGCTGTGGACCGGACCTTTGCTGGTACGTCCTGTCGGATGATCAGGGTGCGGAGTACGTCCGCTTCCGTCTTATCGCCGATGACTGCCAGTGCCGTGATTAGTGCGATGGCGACATTAGCGTCAGCTGTTGCTGTCGACCGTCGGAGTTCGGCCGCTAGCGCGCCGGCGATGCCGCGGCGGTAGGGACTGGCCGCCAGCAGCATGGCGAGGAAGAGCCGGATGTCGGACAGCGGACCGAACAGCAGTTCATCGAGCAGTACCGGCAGGAGATCATCATGGAAGTCGTCGTGCTCGGCAGTCATGGCACTACGGATGCAGACTAATAGCCGACCTGTAATCACCTCAGCTGTATGGGGGTCGGCCAAGCGATGCCGCTCAAACACTTCATCTGCGCGGAGAATGCGGACCGTGCCGGACGCCTCGGTGAGGAGCGCACCGTGGATTTGCTCGGCGAGCCGCCTGCGGCGGGCACTCCGCGGCAGGTTGCGGCTGAGGTCGGCAGTAAGGCTGAGTAGCTGGTGGCGATCCTCAGGACTGAAGTGCCCGTACTGGCTCTTCCGCACGCAGCCGAGGAGCGCGCCGTAGAATGCCTGGTCATTGGTGGGATGTTTGAGCTGTCGCACCAGCTGATAGCCAGCGTCAGGGTGTGGGCTGGCATCCAGAATCGAGAGAGTGTCGATGAAAACCTGGTTGCTCGGATCGGCTGCCAGGTCGGCGCAAGCGGCGACTGCGGCACGTTGACCAGTCGGGTGAGCCAGCAGCCGACTGAACGACTCGTAGCGCTGGGTCCAGGCAGTGCCGTCAGCGATGATTAGCTCGGACAACAGGCGCTCAGCCATCCGTGGCCAGCTGCCGCGCCGTAGGAGACCGATGTGCGGCTGTCGGGCGACGAAACTGGTCAGCTCGTCCCACTCGCTGCCGGTGACAATTGCGTCCTGGTGGACTTTGTCGAGGATATCGGCCAAGTGGTCATGGTCATTTTCAGTCAGGCTCTCAACTCCCGGTCGAAGCAGCCGCGATGCACTCTCCAGGTGTGGTGCCAGGTAGCGGTTGATCATGTCGAGGACTGATACCAAGGACCCGGGCAGGAGGTGTAGCAGCTCCTCGTAGCGGGCTACGGCTGGCTCAGGTGCGACAGCAACGCCGGTTTCCCAGCGCGAGATTTTGTAGGCATCAACTGGCTCGGACCAGCGACCACCGTGGAAAGCCGCGGCGAAGACGCTAACTGTCGGAAAGGGCTTGCCTGGGGCGCCGAGACGGCTTACTCGCAGGAGCCAAGCAGCGAGCACGCGCTCTGAGCCAGAACCGACTCGCCGAACCTGCAACGTTGTAGTGCGTGGTGGCCGGCCGCTAGGTCGTGGACGACTAGCTTGCTGGGTCATGAGCAGCACCCCCGTGCTGTGGGGTTTTTGCGATCTTGAACTGGTGATGCAAGAAGTACACCACGTTTTGTGAGCGAGCGTATCGTCCATCTCGGCAGAAGTCTTCCAGAGATTGTTCAGCTGTCTCGCAGGTAATGATGCGGAGAGGTGGACTAAACACGGATTTCAGAAGCTTCAGTAAAGCTAGGCTAAGATTCAGGACATTGGGGACGTGAGATGAATATCCTAAAGTTCGACCTCCGCGATTCGGCGCTAGAGGGCTTCCTGGTTCAGACTCTCTCGCGCTCCAACTTGATGGATCGCGGTCTCGGTCAGGAACGAATTCTAGAGCTAACAAGCTCAATGGTGGCTGACCATCCCGAGGTGAGAGGCGAGCTCTTGGAGGCTCACCCTGCACTCGCGGGTTTCGTCAGTGGTGACGCTCAGGCTGGCTTAGCGTTGATACTTGGCTTACCTCGGCCGCGAGCGCACGATCTTGCTTTGATGGTTCTCGGTGAAATTCTCGGTCATGTGGTCAAGTTTCCCAACGAGGGCGACTATTTGATTGAGATCAAGGAGGAGCCTGCGGTTCGCAGTCAGCGGCCGGGGTTTAACAACTCTAAGGAGTTCTTCGGTCACACGGACTTGTCATATGCAGAAGACCCGCCGATATTCATGTGCCTTCATAGTATTACGAACGACTCTGGCAGCGGAGGCATTTCAGGATTCTGCGACCTGGCGGATATTTTGCCTCTCCTGTCTGCGGCTACAATCGAAGAGTTGCTTCGGGAGCAGTTTCTATTCCCTGCGCCACCACACTATGCCGGCAGCGGTTCGGTTAAGTGTTCAATCCTGACTGAAATCGCGAACGCCCCCGGCTATGCTATCCGCTTTCGACGGGATAACCTTAGAAGTGCTACCCGCCAGGGTGCCGAGGCGGTCCTACGCTTGTGCAGCGTGATCGAGCAGACGACATCGGAGATTTTTCTTGAACCGCAATCTGTGGCGATCGTAAATAATCGACGAGTTCTGCATTCTCGAACAGCTTTCATTAGTAACGAGGCTGCTCCTCGTCACATCAATCGACTGTACTTCGCGCCGACATTCGAAAGGAATCGCAGTGTTGTATGACCTCTCTCACCCGGTCAACGACGTTGGCCCTTGCACGTTTGCTACCAACGATAAGAGACCTAGGGTGTCATTCGAGGAGGGTGACTCGCATGGACACCTATTCATCACGTCAAGAATCGACAATCTATATTCCAACACCGCGACGCATGTTGACCTTCCTGGGCACCTTGTCGAGAGTGCGCGGTTCGGTTGGCCGACTGTAGGTCAGATACCAATCGATCGCTTCATCGGGCCGTGCGCAATCCTCGATTTTTCACATCGGTGTGAAGCCCTACAAGACTGGTTCACGGACGAAGGCGTCTTTCGGCGCGGTAGGCTAGAACGTTTTGATGAGTTCCTCGCCCTCGGTAGAGGTCTTGGTGTGTCGCGCCTAGAGCTTGAAGGTGCACTCAAGAGCGTTGACGCGGTCATACCGGACCTCAAAGGGGTCCTCCTTTACTCCGGCCTGTCGAGATTCTGGACCAACGGAGTGTTTGAATCATGGGAACATGCGTACTTCTATGCACCATTCCTGATGTCAGACGCGATAGAATTCCTCATTGGCGAAGCCTCGGCCCTAACGTTTGTGGGAATCGACGCTTTTCAATTGGAGGATCCAATTTCGAATCTCCGCGGAGACGAGCTGCCTTTGATTTCGAATGAGCTGAGTGTCATCGAAGCCAAACGAGGCGTGCGGACGATGGTAAAGGCCGCAGTCGCCCATTGGCGCGAACGCAGCGTGCATCAACAACTCTTCGAAGCGTCGGTCGTAATTTACGAAAACCTAAATGTACCCGCCGCTCTTGCGAATAAGTGTGGGACGTTTAGTGGGCCACCTCTGAATCTTCAGCTTGAGAGCTTGAACGACAATGCGCTGGTTCGCCCGTACTTCGTTGTAGACTAGGTCCTCATGCCGCTGCGTAGATGCGGAATTTATTCGACGAAACATTTCTGGTATCATGGATGATGGAAATGCGTATACTGACGTTAGAGTGCAACGAATTTAGTTTCGCGTGTAAGCAGCGACTAGAGTTTGCGGATCCCGTTACCGCGGATGAGAACCGCTCTGGAAGCTGGGACCACTGCCTTCTGTTACTAATCTCAATCGAGACCGCTGACGCGTCGAAGATCAACAGGGCAGTCAAGGCAATCCGGCGGATCGCGCGAAATGTCGGTACGCAACAGTTGGTCTTCAACGCCTTCGCCCACTTGTCTGAGGATCTTGCTGATCCAGAGGTTTCGAGTCGACTCCTGGCGGAGCTGGTCGCTAAGATGGCTGACTCGGGAGACTGGGAGGTGTCATCGACGCCATTTGGATGGCATAAGGAATTGAACATGGCTGTCGCTGTCGGTCCGTGGTCACAGAAATTTATTCACCTATAGGAGAAAGAAATGGACAACCTCACACAGAAGATCGAGAGCCGGCTGAAGGAGCTTGGAGTGGCATACAAGCTAAGTCATCACGAGCCGGTCGCAACGAGCGCTGACGCCGCGCGCGTACGAGGTGTCGCCCTATCGAGCGGAGCAAAGGCACTTTTAGTCAAGGCGAACGAGGTGTACGCGCTCTTCGTCGTGCCCGCCAATCGGCAACTCGACTGGCGGGCCGTTAAGGCGACGTTGACCTGCAAGAATGCACGACTCGCTACTGAGGAAGAACTCCTTGAGAAAACCGGACTCATCAAGGGGAGCGTACCACCATTCGGCAACCTCCTTGGCTTACCCGTTTACGTCGACGGTGATCTAGGTGAGGAAGAACTCGTGCGATTCAATGCAGGTTCGTTGACCAGCTCAATTGAGATGCCTGGTGGCGACCTCTTGAACGCAGTCGAAGGTGAATGGGGCTCCTACTCAAAGCCTCCGAAAGCTGAATAACCAGTCCGCCAAGTTGAAGGAGTTCGATGACCGGGCCTGACCAGCGGTTCGTTGCGCGCCGGATGATTGATGAGACTGGTAGAGTCGTCCCGTACGCCTATATCTGTGTCACCGACGGTGTGATCTCGGACATGGACTCTGGAAAGTTTACAGGGTCATTAAAGGACGTCATTGACCTCGGTGACTGTACGCTTATGCCTGGCATGATTGACGCACACGTCCACCTGTCAGGTCGCCGGTCGTACGAGATGAGCGATCGCGTGATAGTCAGTCGCGATGTCAGGGTGCTACGTGCGGCCGATGATCTGCGTGCGCTTCTCCGGGCCGGATTTACAACGGTGCGAGACGTGGGTAGCGACATCGCCTTATCGCTTACAAGGGCTATTCGTGATGGGTTGATTGAAGGCCCGGATGTTTTGGCGGCCGGCCCGATTATTGGCCAGACTGGTGGACATAGTGATCACCGATACTTGCCGCTCGAACAAGCGCGGCAATTTGAGGGTGCGATGCTCGCAGACGGTATTGACGAATGCCGTCGAGCGGTCCGTATCGCTGTGAGGGCTGGCGCTGATCTAATCAAGTTCTGCACCACAGGTGGCGTCGGCTCCGAAGGTGATCACCCCTCGGACAGTCACTACACCATCTCCGAGGCGACAGCGCTCGTTGAGGAGGCACATCGGCTTGGTCGAAGAGTCGCAACCCATGCACAGGGAGCGAAGGGAATCATGACTGCCCTTGTCGCCAACGTCGATACGATTGAGCACGGAACATATCTCGATGATGCATCAGCTACTCTCTTTCTGAAAACTGGCGCTATCCTGGTCCCAACGGTCGCGCTCAGGGATATTTTTGTGCAGACCCAGAAGGATTTTGTGAACGTTCCGACTTGGCGCCGTAGAAAGCAGTCCGAGGCGATTGACGCAATTGAGGCTGGGTTCCAGCTGGCGAGGCGGTGTCAGATACCTCTAGCCTGCGGGAGTGACTACACAGGGGTGCCACCGCGTGTTCACGGCCAAAACGCTGACGAACCAATTGCAATGGTTAAGATGGGACTAGCCCCAGCCGACGCAGTGCAGGCTCTCACACTTGGTGGCGCGAATGCGCTGGGGATTGCTGACGAAGTCGGTACTTTAACAATCGGAAAACGCGCGAACATGATTGCGGTGCAAGGTAACCCTCATGAGAACATTCATGTTCTTAAATCAATAAGGGCTGTCGTTAAAGATGGTCGAGTTGTCGGTTAGGTACCGTCGAGCGCCTTCCTATGCAGCGGCTAGGTATCAGTGCGTAGCAGCCAGTGTCCCCGTTGACGGGGTGCGCGATCATGATTCGTCGCTTAGAACTTGCCGAGCCACAGCCAAAGCCCTATCTTGCCCAACAAGGACAGCTACTTCGTAAAGGGCCTCACCAGCGGCATGCGTCGCGTCAGCGGCGAGGGCTTGGTAGGCCGTTTCGTACGCCCGCGCCAGCTTCCACGTCCGTTCGGCTTCGGCGCGGTTGCCATCCAGTTCTTCGGCTTCGTGGCTGGCCATGGCCGCGTCTTTGCTGGCCTTGAGCAACCACTGCCGCAGTTCGCTGTCGCCGTACTGTCCAGCGTTGAGCGCGGCCGTCGCCTCCTCGCGGCCGGTGGTGACGGCCGCCGTGTCCATGGCCAGGTCGACGACTACCGCGGCGACGCGCCGGCAGATGGCGTCGTCAGCAGCGGCCAACTGCTCGTACAACTCCTTCGACAGCAGCTTCAGTCGGTTAGCGGCCATGCTTTGGTCCTCCGGACGGGCGTGGTGGTGGATCATACGGCGGACGCAGGTCTGGTGGCGGTGGTTGACGCTTGCGTGTCGGCAATTGGTTGGTCTCGCGCTGGCGTTTTGTCAGCGTGCTCGGCACGATGCCTTCGGCCCGAATGGCGTCGTCACACTCGTAACAAATGTCAAAACCCGCGCCCATGGCACCGAGCCGTTTGCCTAATTTCTTCAGGTAGCGGATACCGCGCATCTCAGCGTCGAGCCACTCGTTGTCCGGCGGCACGGTCAGAAGGTTGCGGGCCTCGATCAGCTCGTTGACAGCCTCCGGGAACTCACCGCTGCGACCGCTGGCCATGAGCAGCCGTTGCGGGTTGCGGCCGTCGGGGTCGGTCATGACCATGGCGCCGATGCAGGTGCGCTGGATGTACATGTTGAGCCGCGGTGACCAGTCCCACGGCACAGCCGCCTGGCCCTCGCTGGACATCCGAGCTGTCCAGTCGTTCCACTCTTCGCCAACACCGCGTAGTGACCGACGGCCTTTGGCCTGAACAGCCAGCAGGCGAGCAATCCCATCGTTGTCAAATGGATGCTCCCCGCGCATAGCCGGCATTGTGCCAGCATTAGGTGCGGATTGTAACCAACCGTGCGCATTCCGTACGTCAGGAGACTGCTGCCGGTCGCAACTCGGCCGGATGGTCGGACGACATCGTCGAGATGCCTACGCGGCGTCGAAGACCGCGGGATTGCCTAATCAGGCGGCCAGCCGTACGCGAGTGCAGTCCCGACAACGATGCGGATTAGGGATGTCCCACCAGGCCAGCTGGGGTGTCAGTACCAGCAGCTCGGTGCCACAGAGGGCGAGTTGCGTACTGTCGGCGGCGAGATGGGCCACAGCGCAGTCACGGCGCGGGGCTACACGTTCCGGCAGTTGGAGCCGGTCCCAACCGACAAGCGTCGCACCACTGTCCATGTCGTCAAGGGTGAGCCTGGCGGCCGGTCTGAACCAGCGGTCAAAGGTGCGGTCGGCTACGCCGAACGACGGCTGACCGTAACTCAACAGGCAGACTATGTATGGCCATTAGGCCTGCTGGTTGTAGCGTGCCGCAGTCGGCGACCAGTCACGACATGCGCCCGGATGCAGATGAAGATCTGCCGCTCGATGCTAGTCCACGGTCTGAGTGGCAACTTGCTGACGGCGGCCAGCTCGGTCGGGTTGGTGACTTTCTCGGATGGTCCGATGGCCACCACACCCCAGCCGTGCCCGACGGCTTGGTCGTACTCGTCGACCTCGAAGGCAACGATGGCACCGCGGGCTGCGGTGGCGAGCCGGCCAACTGGCTGAGTAGCCAGCAGGTCAAGGCACTGATCATGGTCAAGCAGTTCAAGGCCGTTGCTGTCGTGCATGGCATGTTTCCCAACGTTGGAAAGCAGGTTGGGACAGTCTGCATACGACGGCGCGACAGCGGAAGATCGGCCAGTGCGACCAAGCGGTGCCCACCTCGGCTCCGGCGGCTGCTCGGGCCCTCCCTCAAGACCGAACCGCCAGCGTGGAACCGAGATGAGACCCCTCCGGACAAGCTGTCGTGCCTATGAGCACGTGGTTTGTCCGCGAATGAGCATACGCAAGGCTACGGATTGTTCGCGAGTCGGGACGCGCTGCAATCGGCCATGCCTAAACGCAACAGCGCCCCGGTCGATGTTGGCGGGGCACTCCGTTGCGTGTATGGGCTGCTAGTGCTCGTCGACCGCAAAGCGATCGGCTTGAACGCCGATGACGAAGGCGCCCCAGCTGGTCGGCGAAACGGTCAGGATGGGACTCTGGTCGCGCAGTTTGCTGTCGCGGACAAGTAAGTGGCCGGTGAGGTAGTCACTCACCTCGACACAGTTGCCACCACCGCCGTTGCTGCGGGTGCTCTTGCGCCACGTTGCGCCACTCAGGTCATTCACGGGAGTGCCTTTCTATCTCTTCTGTGATGAGTGTGGCCGATGCCTTCTGGTCAAGCGCGCACGCCTCCAGACCTTCGCGGATGTTCTGATACGACTGAACCTCATCCGGATCGTTGAAGAACAGCGACCCAATCAGAGTCTCGACGTACGCGGTGCGCGGTTCGATCGGTTTTTGGGTTCGGTGGTCGATCGGGAAGTTGAGGATGGAGAACGGGCCGCTGGCAGCACCAGCATGAGTGCCGACATCGAACGGCACGATGCGCACCGAGACCGAGGTGCGCTGCATCATGTCCAAAAGGTGTTGGAGCTGTTCGACGATGACGGCTGGGCCGCCGGTCGGCCGACGGATGACGGCCTCATTGAGAACGACTGACAGATGCGGCGCTCGTGGCCGCGTCAGCAACGATTGCCGCTCCAGTCGGACATTGACGAGCTTCTCGATCTCCTCGTCCTCGGGGTGACGCATGCCAGCGCGAAACAGCGTCTCGGCGTAGGCGCCGGTCTGGAGTAGACCGGGCACCACCTCAGCTCTGCTGTTTATCGCCATCGCCCAGCAAGCCACCAAAGGTGGCCAGAACATCGCCATTGGGCTCATGTGCGGACTCGGCGACACCAAGACCAGCTTCCGCGCCAGCCTGGTCGGCTACTGGGGCGTCGGTGTACCGGCGATACTGCTGTGCGCTTACGCGCTCGGCTGGCATGCCGCAGGTGTATGGATCGGGCTCACCTGCGGGTTCGGTGCCACCGCAGTACAGGTCCTGATCCACTTCATCCGCGCGGACACTCACCGGCGGAACCAGCCGAGCCGACAAACCAACACCGGCCTTCCGCATTCCCGTACCACCTGAACGTCGTCGTTAGAAAGGTGACACGTCAATGAGAAAATACGGAAAGTCATGGCGCGGCATCCGAAACGGATGGCCGCTCGCTTGTCCACCTGGATCCGGTTGCCGGTACGGCTCGCTGCACTGCCGCTGAACGAGCCCGCGAGAGTGCCCGCTCGGATCGCTTGTTCGAGGATCCGCTGGCTGACGTGCTCGCCGGCGAGGAAGGCCGCGCGCTGGTGGCCGCGGGCATGGACAGCCGCGCTTATCGGCTGACATTTCCGCGCGAGCTGGCCTCCTCACGCTCAAGGACCAGCCGCTTACCCAGGTGGGTGTCGTGCCGCGATGTGGGCGGCACTCAGTTGGCGTCGATTTGACCGCCAACTGGGCTGATCCACTGGTGGTCGGGCCGAGTAGTCGCTGCCGCCCGCTGCTTGACTGAATATTCAGTTAAGGTGTTATGATCGGCGGCAAGGCAACTACAAGAGCTTGGACAAGGCCGCCGGGGCAAGGCGTCTGGTGCCGTCAAACACAGGTCGGCTTAGGTGGCGTTGGCGACACGGAGCGGCAGGTTGCGAGGACAGATGGCGCAGGAAACTGCGGACAGTCGCAGCGGTACGGCGCAGGATTCGACGGCTAGGCGGGAACAGTTGCTGCGTTCCGCGCTTGCGGTAATCGTGGCGCGTGGCTATGCCGACACTCGGATCACCGATGTCGCCGAGCACGCAGGGGCGTCGCCTGCCTTGGTCATCTATTACTTCAAGACCCGTGACCAGCTGCTCACCGAAGCGCTGCGGTACTCCGAGGACGGGTGGTACGCCGCGGGAACTCAGCGGCTCGCCGCCATCCCGACGGCCGCGGGGCGGCTCACCGAACTGATCGCGATGACCTGCCTGCCGGACACTGACCCTGCGGCGAGCACAGCGTGGCTGCTCTGGCTCGACCTCTGGGCACTGTCGCCGCGCAATCCCGGTGTGGCAATGGTGCGTCGCAAGTTTGACGAGCGGTGGCGGGAAACGATCTCGTCTACTGTGCTTTCGGGGCAGGAAAGCGGTGAATTCAGTACAGCGGTTGACGCCGCAGAGTTCGCGGTGACCCTGTCAGCTCTACTCGATGGAATGGCCGTACAGATAGCACTGGAAGATCCTGACGTGCCACCCTCACGCGCCTACGAGCTGGCCATCCGCTATGCGGCGGGCCAACTCGGATTCACCTGCGATTTGTCTGGGCATTCGCACAAAGTTCGATAGGCATGATTCTCGCCTCACCACAGGAATACGCCGCGGGCTCAACAAGAGGCGCCAACGTCATCGGATCAGGCACGTCAGCGCTGGCATTCTCTTGAAGTTCGCCTGCTTTGGCGTTCGCCGCGAAACCGCTCTTCCAAGAGGATCTTCGCCGCCGATACCGAGATCAGGACTGCGGACGCATACTAGAAGGGAGCAGTTGATGACGTCCTTTCCAAAGGTAACGACCGAACTTCCCGGCCCCCGTTCGAGGGAGATCTTCGAACGCCAGGGGAGAGTTTTCTACCGGCAAATGCACCTGAGCGAAGGGTCGCCATTCATCTTGGACGGCAAGACCTCGGAGGATTTCCTTCGCGATGTCGATGGAAACACGTTCGCGAATCATCTCTCTGCCTGGGGCGCCTCGCCGTACGGCGCGTTCCCTAAGGAGGTCAGAGAGGCGACTGTGGAGGCATGGGATCGATACGGCATGGAAATCTCGTGTTTCCTACAGTCGCCCCCGGTGGTGGAGCTGGCCGAGCGGCTGATCGCGTTGGCGCCGAGGAACATCACTCGTGTCGCGCCGACGGTCACCGGAACGGAGGCGGTTGAGGGTTCGATCAAGTTCGCTCGCGAGAGGACAGGTCGGCCGATGGTCCTCGCGTTCCTGGGGCAGTACCACGGCGAGTCGACCTACCTGGCGGCCACGACGTCGACCGAGCTCTCCTCTGAGTCCTCTGGGTACGCCTCCTACGTTCCGGGCCTGGTATTTGCCCCGTATCCCAGTCGTTACCGGGCCCCGTTTACCTCCGGTCCTGGTCCGCACGATGACACCGTCGTCATCGACTACATCGAGCAGTGGCTGCTCCGGCACCAAGTCGAGCCGACGCAGATCGGCGCGGTCCTGATCGAGCCGATCGCCGGTGAGCTCGGCGTTTACGCGCCCTCGCAAGCCTTCTGGGACGGCCTTGAGCGGCTGCGCCGGCAGCACGGCTGGCTGCTCATTTGCGACGAGATCCAGTCAGGGATGGGACGTTCCGGTCCGGTGTGGGCCGGCGACCTGTGGGGCCTGGAACCCGACATGCTGCTGGTAGGAAAGGGATTTTCCGCCGGCGGTCAGCCGATGGCGGCAATTCTCGGCACCGACGAGATCATGGCGGACTCTCACGTCTACACGACCGGCACCTATGTGTGGGAACCGGCAGCGGTCGCCGGGGCCCTCGCCGGATTGGATCTTCTCGAACCAGCTCGGCGGAATGCCCTTGAGCTGGAGCGAATCGGCCTCGACATACTCCCGCCGCTCATCGATCAATATAAGGAGGTGGGTGACGTGCGTCAGTATGGAGCCTGGGCGGCCATCGAATTCGTCACCAACAAAGAGACCAAGCAGCCAAATACTGCGGTCCAGGCCGCTTTCCATCAGGCCGCGTTACGTCGAGGCGTGTTCGGGATCAGTGCACCTGAGAAATGGGTGTACCGAGTGCAACCGGCGTTGACAATGGCACCGGAGCTGTTCCGTTGGTCTTGTGAACAGCTCGTGCAGGCTGTGGGCGATGTGCTGGATTCATGATGGTCTACGAGCAGCCTCGGTTTCGGATCTGATTTATAACCTCGAAACAGGGACGGCGACGACGATGAATGAGAATGACGGGCAGCGTGACGCTACAAGGATCGATCTGACCGCGTCGAAGTCGGTTGACGACCTCGATATCCGGCTCGAACCGATTGACGCGTCCACCGTGATCCAGGGGCTGCCACAAGCCGGTTTGATGGAACTGCTGACCTACGCGGAACCAGTTGAGGTCGGTGTGTGGGAAATGTCGGCGGGCGGATGCCGCGACGTGGAAGCCGACGAGTTCCTTGTCGTGATCGCGGGGTCCGCGGTCGTGACCGTCAACGACGGCCAGCCTCAACTGCTGAAACCTGGCGACATGATGCGCTTCAGGCGAGGCGATCGGACCACCTGGACGGTCAAGGAACGCATCCGAAAAATCTACGTCACACCGGCAGCCTAGGCATTGTCCGCTGGATAAATAACGTCGCGGAGAGGCTCTCATGATGGTTTTTCGCGTCGCGGTGGTCGGTGCTGGTCTTGCTGGTCTCGCCGCCGCTATCAGACTCCGTGAGCGCGGCTGCATCGTCGAGGTCTTCGAGGCGCGCGACCGTGTTGGAGGGCGAGTTTGGTCCGAGGCGCTCGATACGGCTCTGGGACCTGCGGTCATCGAGCGCGGGGCGGAGTTCGTCCTCCACGGCTACGATGCCATGCGGCGCCTGCTGGAACGGGTGGATCTTTCTCTCGTCGACACCGGCATGAGCTACTACGTACGCGCTCTCGCCGAGACGCCCGAGATCGGTACGGACGAGATCGCTTCGGCCGGGCGGAGAGCGGCTGAGATCGCCCGCTCGCTGTCCGGCATGCCGACCGCTGCTGAGGCCATCAAGCTGCTCGATTCGACGCCTGCGTTGATCGAAGCGCTCCGGGCACGGATCGAGATCTCGGCGGCAGTCAACGCTGGCGAGGTCGCCTCGTCTGCGCTGGAGCATGCGGCGTCATTCGAGCCGCTGCCGAGTTGGCGTGTCGGCGGCGGTAACCAACGCCTGCCGGACCGGCTCGCCCAGCTCCTGGGCGACGTGGTCAGACTTCGCCAGCGTGTCCGCAGCGTCTCATATGACGAACGTGGCGCGGTGATTCGCACGGAAACTGGCGAGGCAGTCTTCGACGCTGTCGTGATCGCTCTGCCGCTCCCGCTTGTGCATGATGACGATGCGATCGCCTTGCCGCTGCCGTCCTGGAAACGTGCTGTGCTCGGCCGGACGAGGCAAGGGCATGCGGCCAAGCTCCACCTCCCGTTGCGCGAGCGCCCAGCCACGAGCGCGGTGATGTCGGTGCGCCACCGGTGCTGGAACTGGACAGCGATCGACGCCGCCGGGAAGGTGGCCCCCGTCCTGAACGGGTTCATGGGCTCAGAGCCGGCGATGACAGAAGCTGGACTGCGGGACGGCCCGATGTTGTGGATCAACGCTACCCACGGCATGCGACCGAATCTCGCATTCGACCGGGCACGCACTCCGGTGATGACTATGTGGAGTCTCGATCCGCTGGCCCGGGGTGCTTACTCCGCACCCAGCCCTGGGTTCACCGCCGATGACTTCGTCCAGTTGGTGGCGCCGGTGGGACCGATCTACTTCGCCGGCGAGTACGCCGACGCCAAGTTCACCGGGCTGATGGAAGGCGCCATCCGCAGCGGCGAGCACGCGGCCGACCGTATAAGCGGTGACCTGACGCTCAAGGCCGCGAACACGAAAGGAACGAGCACATAACCGCATAGCGACTCCCCATAGACGCCAGATCGGCGGTCACGGTCGTCACAAATGCGTTGACGTGGAGCTCGACGTCGTCGAGCCGGGACCAGGACGGCTGCACGAGGCTGACGGCCAGAGCTGGCGGTGGTGGCACGGCACCCCGAGTTTGGCGTGGTGAAGGTTTTCGGTGGTGGAGGAGGATGTTCATGTCCGTTCAGGCATGGTGCTCCCGGGAGGGATATACGGTGTCGTGACGCAGCGACAGCGACGGACAACGGGGCGGCCGGGGCTCACTAGCTTTGACGAGGTGTCAGTGCTGATCCGGTGTGTTCGATGAGCGGTACGACAGCGTCGATGAACGCCAGCTGCCGCTCACGCGTCCAGTAATCGGGATGCTCGACAGCCGAGAGCGCGACGCCGTTGTGCACCACGCGGACGAGGTCGACGTAGAACGGCAGCGCCGACCGGCCGACCAGTGGCGCGACGAAGCGGGAGATCGCCTCGCGCATCTCCCGCTCCCACCGGTCGACCATCTGGCGGAGGTTGAGTGACGGATCGGCCTCCGTGACCATCGCGACGCGGATGCGCTCGAGCTCCAGGGACTCGATGGTGGTCGGCAGCAGCCATTCCAGGAAGGCTCGTAACCTGTCTGTCTGCGACAGATCCTCGCTGATTTCGGCGAGTTCTCGCACGCCTTCCATCAGCAACAGCTCCTGAATCGCCTCGAAGATCGCGCTGCGGTTGGGGAAGTAATGCGTGACCAGCGTGATCGATCCGCCGAGTTCGTCGGCGAGCGAACGCAGTGTTACCGCGTTCGGGCCACCGGCCGCCAACAGGCGGGCGGCGGCCCTGGCTACCTCAAGTCGCCGCTGAGTCCGATCTATCGATCGAGGCAACGCATCGTCCCTTTCCTATTCGCGTACCGAGCTGCCGAGCTACTACTGCCGTGCGCCTGGCTTGGTGTCGATCACCGCGTCGGTGAACGGCTCCTCGGCTTTGAGTTCTGCCTTGGCGATTTTGCCGCTGCCGAGGTGCGGCAGGCTGTCGCGGAACTCGACATAGCGGGGCACCTTGAATTTTGCCAGTCGTTCCCGTGCCCATGCGATGACCTGTTCGGCGCTGAGTTCTGCGCCGGGGGAAGCGACGATGATCACCTTGACCTCTTCGTCCCGGTCGTCGTCCGGGACGGGGATGGCGGCCACTTCCTGGACGCCGGGCATTGACTGGATCTGCTGTTCGACCTCGGCGGCGGCGATGTTCTCGCCGCTTCGACGGATCACGTCCCGTACCCGGCCAATGTAGTAGTGGTAGCCGTCGTCGGTCTTGCGGACGATGTCGCCGGTCCGGAACCAACCGCCGGGAAGGAACAGCTCGGCGTTGGCCTCGGGCCGGTTCCAATAGCCGAGCATCATTCCCGGTCCGCGGATGACCAATTCTCCGGGAGCGCCAGGGGGTACCTCGTTGAAGTCCGAGTCGACAATTTTGGTTTCACGGTTGGGGAAGGCCAGACCCATGCTTCCCGACCCGACGAGGTCGTCACGATCCCACGGGTGAAACGTGCCGCCGTGCACCTCGGTGCTGGCGTACAGGTCGCGGGCCTTGAGGCCGAAGCGTTCTTCCAGTGCCTTGTGCAACTCCGGCGGCATCCCTTCCACCGGTGCCAGCTTGAGCTTGAGCTGCGTGTCGAGCTCGGTCACGGGCTGTTCGAGCAGGTCCTCGTCGATCCACGCGTGATCGATCTCGTAGTCGACCAACCACTGCATGAACTTGCGGCGGCTCAGGCCGGGCGTGATGTGAAGCTGTCCGCCGGAGGCGAGCGCCTGGAAGAAGTATGCCTGGTTCTGCATGTAGTAGAACGGGTGGTCGGCCAGGATGTGCTGCGGGTCCCCGAACAACGCGGCACCATAGGCGCCAGCGTCGACCCAGTACTGATGGGTCAGCATGCATCCCTTGGGCAGTCCGGTGCTGCCGGAGGTGAACTGGATGCCGATCAGGTCCAGCACATCTGCCTCGTAGGTGCGCGACGTCGCCAGGATGGCCCGTAAGTCAGCGAACCGCGTCGCCGTGTCCGGCGCGCTGTCGCCGGCGACGATCACGTGCTCGGCCGGAACGGTGGCGAACGTGGCGCTGTCGTGTTCGCGCAGCACGTCGTTGGTGGTGATCAGCCAGTTCGCGTCGACGTCGTCGAGCAGGAACTCGATCTCGCGGCGGGTGTATTTCGGGTTGAGGGGCACCGCGACCGCGCCGGCGTCGATGACGGCCAGCCACGCGAGCGGGAACTCGATCTGGTTCATCGTCATGATGCCGACCCGCTCACCGCGGACCAGACCGAGATTGGTCAATCCGGTCCGGACACGCGCGACCTCATCAGCGAGCTCCGTCCAGGACAGACGGTCGGGTGCTTCGACGAACGACAGTGCGGGCCGGTCGCCCCACGTCCGTGCTGCATGGTCGAGGGCTTGCGGGATGGTCTTGCCGAGCAACGCCAGGTGGTGGTCGGCAAGCTTGATCTGTAGGGACTGCTGGGTGGTCACGTGTGCTCCGATGTGTGGTGCGGCCGGGGGATACAAGGGGTGTAGGCGACGGCGACGCTGGTGGCAGTGCCGCCGTGGGTGGTTCAGGTCGGGTCGGGCTCGCCGATGGTGGTCCAGAGGGCCAGTTGCGTGGCGATGAAGCCGGGTTTCTCGCGGCCGTGGACCTCGGCGACGATGTCGTTGGTGACCAGGAAGCCTTGTTTTCGCTCTTCGACGTTGACGATCGACCCGGTGAGTCGGAAACGGTCGCGCTCGCGGATGACACTGACGAAGCGGACTCGGTCGAGGCCGTAGTTCCAGGTGACCCACCGTCCGCCGGTGGTCAGCACTTGATTCATCAGGTAGTCGAGCATCCCGAGGAGGTGGTAGCCCTCGACGAGGCCGTCGCCGTAGCCCTCCTCGTAATAGGCATCCGGGATCAGATCGAGGTAGGTGCCTTGTTCCCACAGCTCGGCGCGGTCATGGTCCATGGAGAACCAGGGCGAGACGAACCTCTTTCCGATCAGGCTGAGGGCGTCGCGGGGGTGATCGATATGGATGGTCTGGACGTCCTCGGTGTTGTTGAGGTCGAGTGGCATGGGGCGTTTTTCTCCTAATTGCTCTTGGGGCGGCGAGCGCAGGGCTCACAGGGGTGCGCAGGGGTGGGGCTAAAGGGGTAAGGGACCGCTTAGGAGGTGGGCTGGGTAGCCGTGGACAGGGTGGAGCGGTGTCGTGGGATCCAGCCGGGCCGGGGTAGCGCGTCCAGCAGTCCCTGTGTGTAGGGGTCGGCTGGGTGGTCGAGGACGTCCTCGGTCCGGCCTCGTTCGACGATGCGTCCCTGGTACATCACGATGCAGTGAGTGCTGACCTGACGTACGACCGCCAGATCATGGGAGACGAACAGGTAGGTCAGGCCTTCGCGCTCGCGCAGGTCGGCGAGCAGGTTGAGTACCTGTGCTTGCACTGAGACGTCCAACGCGGCGACGGCTTCATCGAGGATGAGCAGTTGTGGGCGCGCCGCCAGGGCTCGTGCGATGGCGACGCGCTGCCGTTGCCCGCCGGACAGCCGCTTGGGTAGGGAGCCGGCGACACGCTCGTCGAGGCCGACCTTGTCAAGGAGCTCTGCCGCCAGCTGCTTGCGTTGCGGCCCACGCCGGTGTCCATGCACGGCCAGGACTTCTTCGATGGCGGCGTCGACGCGTTGGCGGGGGTCCAGGGAGGCGTACGGATCTTGGAAGACCATCTGTGCTGCGCCGGCACGGATATTGCGTCCACGGCTGACGGTTTTGTCGGCGACGGTCACCGTGCCTGAGGTGGCGTGCTCCAGCCCGGCGATGATGCGCGCGCAGGTGGTCTTGCCTGAGCCTGATTCGCCGACCACCGCCAGCGAATCGCCGGAGGCCAGAGAGAAGGACACGTCCTCGACGGCGATGAGCGGCTGGCCGCCGCCGGGTAGGTCATACTGCTTACGCAGGTTCTGCACCGTCAGCAATGTGCTCATCGCTCACCCCCGAGGCTGAGCTGGTCGGCGAGTTCGTCGGCCCGGTGGCACGCGACGGTGGTGGATTCGAGCTGACGTGGTTGCGGTGCCTGCTGTCGGCAGTGGTCGGTGGCGAAGGTGCAGCGGCTGGCGAACGCGCATCCGCGCTCCACCTCCCAGGAACTCAACGCCCGTCCGGGGATCGGCTCCAGCACAGCCTTGCGCACGGCGCTGGGCCGCGAGCGCAACAGCCCGGCCGTGTAGGGGTGACGGGGAGTGGTGGTCACCGCCGCCGACGTTCCGACCTCCACGACGGTGCCGGCGTACATGACGGCGATGCGGTTGGTCACCGCGGCGGCCAGGTCGAGGTCGTGAGTGATGAAGATCAGGCCGAGTTCACGCTGGTCGCGCAGCTCGTTCATGGTGGCCACTACATCGGCTTGGGTGGTGACATCCAGCGCGGTGGTGGGTTCGTCGGCGATCAACATCTCCGGCTCGCACAACAGCGACGACGCGATCATGACGCGTTGTAGCAACCCACCCGACAGTTGATGCGGGTATTGGCGCAGCCGTCGGTCCGCGTCGGGGATGCCGACCTGCGCCAACAGGGACGCCGCGCGCCGTTCCGCGTCGTCGCGACTAACGGCGGTTTCCCGTAGCTGCTCGGTGATGAAATCACCCACCGTGTGCAGAGGGTTGATGTGGGCCCTGGGGTCCTGGTAGATCATGGCGACGCGGCTGGCGTGCCATGCCCGCAGTTGCTTGCGGCCCATGCGGTAGACGTCCGAGCCGTCGTAGGTGACGTTGCCACCGACGCGTGCGGTGCGGGGCAGCACCCGCAAGATCGCACGTGAGGTGATGCTCTTGCCGGAGCCGGATTCGCCAACCAGGCCGAGAGATTCGCCCTTGACCAGCGAGAGCGACACATCACCGACGACTCTGCGGCGTTCGCGACCAACGGGCAGGTCGATGCTCAACTCGGACACCTCCAGCAACGAGGTGTGCTCGTGGGGCCGGTCGGCATGCTGTGGGTCGGCGGCTCGGGTGCTCATTGTGCTCCGAGTGCTCATTGGGCCTCGGCCCGGGCGCTGAGTCGCTCACCGAGCAGGTTGAACGCGACGACGGTCACGACGATGAGCAGGCCGGCGACGACCGATTCGAGCGGATAGCGGCTCAGCAACGGCTCACGGCCCTCGGCCACCATCACACCCCAGTCGGCGATGGGCGCCTGAACCCCCAGCCCGATGAAAGAGATCGCGGCGAGGTCGGCGATCGCGTAGCCGAACGCGATCGTGGCTTGGGCACGTAGGTAGGGCAGCAAGGCCGGTAGGAGGTGGCGCAACCAGATCCGCCAGGTCGGAATACCCGCGAGCGCGCAAGCTTCGATGTAGGCCATGTTCCGCTCGCGCAGTGCGACCGTGCGCATGACACGGCCGAGATAGGGCAGGTACGCGATCGCCAGGGCGATGACGGGAGCGGTGAGCCCGGTGCCGAACACGGCGACAGCGATGAGAGCGAACAGCAGGCTCGGAAACGCGAACAGGATGTCCATGGCGCGACTGAGCACCGTGTCGACCCAGCCACCGAACCATGCCGCGGACAGCGCCGTGGCGACCGCGAAGATGGTCGTCACGGCCACGACCAGCGCCGCGCCGAGCAAGCTGATGCGTGCACCGTAGGCGGCCCGGCTGTACAGATCACGGCCGAGGTAGTCCGTTCCCAACCAGTGATTCGCGCTCGGGCCGACGTTGGCGCTGGCCGGATCCAGGGCAGATGGCTCCCACGCCGTGAGCAATGGCCCCACGACGGCGAACAGCACCAGCAACACACACACGCCGGCGATGAGCGGCATCGCCGGATCACCGACCGTGGGCAGTCGCAAACGAGCGATCTTGGACGCACTGGTCAGGGTCGTCATTGGCTGGCCTTCCCGCGAAGGCGAGGGTCCAGGAGGACCTCGGCGATGTCGATCAGGGTTGTGGCCGCGATGAACACGACGACGATGAGCACGCTCAACGCTTCGACGACGTTGTAGTCCTTCGCCTGGATCGAGGTGACCAGGAAGGAGCCAACGCCGTCGATGCCAAAAGCGGCCTCCACGGTCACCGCTCCGATAATCAGACCGGCGACTGTCAACGCCGACACGGTCAGTACCGGTGGGGCGGCATTACGGGCGACGTGGTGGCGGAAGATCCGCGTGGTGGACAGCCCCCGCATGCGCGCGGTCTCCACATGCTCTTTGCCACGCTGTTCGACGAGAGCGCTGCGGGTGACCTGGGTGAGGTAGGCCGCCCAGGAGGTCGCCAGCGCCGCCGCCGGCAACGTCATGTGCCAGAGCCGGTCGCTAAACCCGCTGCCGGCGCCGCCAGTGGGAAACCAGCCCAGAGCCAAGGAGAAGATCGAGATCAACAGGATCGCTGCCACGAATCCGGGAATGGCGACGCCGATCCCGCTAGTCGCGGCGATCACCGGCGACAATGGCCGGATCGTCGCGCTCATCACGCCCAGGACCACGCCGACGATGAGGCACAGCGCGCCGGCGTACAGGACAAGAAACAGCGTGGTTTCGATCCGGGAGCCCAGGAGCGTGCTCACCGGTGCGCGGTAGGTGATCGAATCACCGAAGTTGCCGTGCAACGCGCCGACCAGCCAATGCCCGTAGCGGACCAACATGGGCTGGTCGAGCCCGAGCGTATGTCGCAGGTACGCCGCCTGGGCCGGTGTCGCATGGTTGCCTAGGAGCCGGTACACGGGGTCTCCTGGTGCTTGAGCTAGCGCCGCGAAGATCACGAACGACGCGACGAGCACGGTCAGCAGCGGCGCGAGTACCCATCGCAGTAGTGGCCGGAGTAATGGCTGGATCGGTCGCGGCAGCCGCGGGACGATGTGCGCCACCACGCGAGCCGCTACCTGAGCCACTACTTGCCTCCGATGTAGGCCAGGGATGGGACGAACATGTAGGGGAATGATGTGATGGCGCCGGTGAGCCGCTTATTCAGAAAGCTGATCTCGTAGATGTTGACCAGCGACGTCGAGCCGTAGGTAGCTTCGTATTGGTCCTGGGCGGCGATGATGAGCTGTGCGCGTTTGGCCGGGTCGAAGGTGGCCAACGCTTGGTTGATGTTGTTAGTGGTTTGTTGGCTGTCGTAATTGGTGTAGTTGAACGGCCCGCCCTTTTGCACCGTCAGGCTGATAAATTCCAGGGGGTCGGCGACCTGGTTGAAGGTGTTGCCCAGGAGCAGGTCGAGCCCGGCGCGACCCGAGGCTTGGGAGCCGGCTTGGGAGTATTGGGTGGGCTGCAGCTGTTTGATCGCGAGTTTGATGCCGATGGTGTCCAGGTCGTGTTGGATGATCTGGGCGGCTGCCGATTGGGTGGCGTCGCCGGCCAGGATGCCCAGATTGAGGGTCTGGCCGCGGTAGCCGCTGGCCGTGACGGCGGCCTTTGCCGCGGTCGGGTTGTAGGCGTTGGCCTTCTCGAATTTGGCGTACGCAGCCTTATAGATCGGCAATGCGGCGGGGTCCCACGAGGTCTTGGCGATGGTCGTGTAGTTGGGTTGCGCGGCGCCGTTGTAGACGGCGCGGGCCAGGGCCGCGCGGTCGATGCCGGTCATGATTGCTTTGCGTAGGTTGGTGTTGGCGATGAGGCCGCCCGGATGGGTGACGTTGAGTTCCAGAGATTGCGGCGAGGCTCCGAGGTGGACGCTGCCGGTGGAGGCGCCGGTGAGTGCGCGGATGACCGAGGCCGGGAGTTCGTAGGCGCCATCGAACTCACCCGAGAGCAGGCCCTGGGTGATCGCGGAGGTATCGGTCGCGAAAGAGATCTTGACCGTGGCGATCTTGGGTTGCAGCGCGGGGTTCCAGTAGCTGGTGTTCTTGACCAGGGTCATGGAGTTACCGGCGATCCATGACTGCAGCTTGTAAGGCCCGCTGCACATCACCCCGCCGCTGGCGGTGCCGAACTTGGCGCCCGCCTTGGCCGCGTACGCCTGTTGGATGACGGCACCCGTCGGTGTGGCCAACTCCTTGACGAAGAGTTCGTTGGGTTGAGTGAAGGTGACGGTCACCTGGTTGGGGCCGCTGACAGCCACAGACTTGACGAACTGGAAGCCGTAGTTGGCGGGCGAGTCGGGGTTGTTCTTGATGCGATTAAGGCTGTACGCCACGTCCGCGACCGTCAGGGCCGTCCCGTCCCAGAACTTCACCCCCGAGCGCAGCGTCAGCTGCAGAGTCATCGGGTTGACCTGCGTGGCTGTGGCCAGGTTCGGGCGGATGGAAAAGTCGGAGCCCTGCGTGAGCAGTGAGTCGCACAGGTTGGACTCCACGAAGTCCGGGCTGTAGTCGACGGCGAGCATTGGATCGATGGTGTTCGGCTCGCCGGCCGGGAGGACCCAGCTCACCGTCGCGACGGGCTTGTCGCTAGCGGGCAACTGCGCGACCACCGGCACCGGTGGTGACGGCGCGTTGCTGTCTGCGCTCGCGCTCTTGTTACTTGGACCCGTACAGGCGGCAAGCGAAACGGCGAGCGACATCGCGGCAACCACGACGGTTGCCGCGACGGCTGGACGGCGCCGAACGTGGACGGATGAACCGTGAGTCGCTGTCAAGGAGTACTCCTTCGGCGTCGTGACGAGCGGGACGAGCGGGCGGGACAAGGGTTGTGGCGCAGGTCTCATCCACGTAATGTGACAAGCACTGTATATCGTTTGTCATATCAAGGCTAGAGTGCGAGCCAGAACTTCCCGTGCGCTTCATCGCAGCTAGATCAGCTGCGAGACCGCGAGGCTGATCGAGCCGCACCGCGCAGTCCCACCGGTCCGCGCGCCTGCCACCACTGCTGGATGCCGCCAGCTTGAGCAGCGATTTCACGACTATCGCTTCCCCGTTCACGACTTAAGGAGACGGCATGACTGACAACCTCATCTGGGCCAGCGCTGCGGAGCTCGGCGAGCTGTATCGACGTGGTGACGTGTCTCCGGTGGAGGTCGTCGACGCGGTGCTGGAGCGCATGGACCAGGTGCAGCCGACGCTGAACATCATGGTGACCCCGACGGCTGGGCAAGCCCGGACCAACGCGGCCGAGGCGGAGAAGCGATTCCGCGCGGGCGATGATCTGCCGCCGCTCTACGGCGTGCCGATGACGGTCAAAGACGACCACGACACGAAGGGCGTGCGCACGACCTACGGCTGCGTCGCGTTCAAAGATCACGTCCCGGACACCGATGGCATCGGCTGGTCGCGGCTCAAGGACGAGGGCGTCATCCTGTTGGGCAAGACCACCACACCTGAGTTCGGACTCATCGGCGTCACCGAGAGCAAGCTGACCGGGTCGACGAGCACGCCGTGGCGTCCGGGCTTCACATCGGGCGGTTCTAGCGGCGGCAGCGCCGCCGCCGTGAGCGCCGGTGTCGGTCCGATCGCGTGGGGATCCGACGGCGGCGGCTCGATTCGGGTGCCCGCGGCGCTGTGCGGAGTGGTTGGCATCAAGCCGTCGATCGGCCGGATCCCGACGGCGAACTGCACCGATGGCGATTCCACCGACGGACCGCTCGCGCGGACCGTTCTCGACGCGGCGATGGTGCTGCAGGTCACCTCTGGACATGACCCCAGGGACCGATTCGCCGTGCCGCGGGACACGCACAACTACATCGACGCCGCTCACGCCGCCGGCGACCTCTCCGGTGTGCGGATCGCAGCATGCTTCGACCTGGGCCAGGAAGTGCTCGACCCCCGGACTCGCCAGGTGTTCGCCGCGGCGCTGGACGACATGCGCGCTGCTGGCGCCGTCGTGGAGGAGGTGTCGATCGAACTCCCCGACACCGAAGTGTTCTTCGACCACATCAACGGCCACGCGTACCAGGAGTTCGCCGAGGAGATGCAGAACTGGGGCCTCGAGATCTGGCCCGCGATCATCGACTTGGCGCGACGGGCGGACCCTGTGACCGGCCGCCAGGTCAGCGCGGCGTTCCGGACCGGCAAGACCGCGATCTACGACGCGTTCCGCGCGGCCATGGCCACCGCCGACGCCCACGTGCTCGTCAGCCCGACGACCGCCGTCCCGGCGTTCCCACACGGAGGCGACTACGGTCCGTCGGCGATCGTCGAGGGCAAACAGATCCCGGCGTTGGGTCACTTCATCCACGCGATGACCGAGCCGCCCGCGCACGCCGGCTTGCCGGCGATCTCGGTGCCCGGCGGGTTCACCGACGACGGTTTGCCAGTCGGATTGCAGTTCATCGGGCCGTTGTGGGCCGACGCCGACCTCATCTCGGTGTGCGCTCGCTTCGAGCGGGCCACGAAGTGGTACGAGCGCCACCCCCAGCTCGGCGGGTAGGGACGGCGGACAGCTCGTCAGCTAACTCGACCCAGCCACTGGCAAACCTCGCAGTACGAGCAAAAGTCGCCTCGCGATGGCTGCGGTGGCTTGGCCACACCGCCAACGGCCGGCAGCGCATGTCAACGAGGGGCAGACTAACGAAGGGCAGACAATGGACATCATCGTCGTAGGTGCGGGTCTGGCGGGCCTGGTGGCAGCGCGAGACTTGCGCGCCGACGGCCACCATGTTCGTGTGCTGGAAGCGCGCGACCGTCCGGGCGGCCGCACCTGGAGCACGGTGTTCCCGGCAACAGGGGCACGCGTCGAACTGGGTGCCGAATGGTTCAGCCCTAGCGTGCACACTGCGGTTGCCGCCGAGTTGGCGCGATATGGGCTGTCTGCGGCGAGGCCCGGCAGCAGCGATGGGACATGGGTGTCGAACGGCGTGGCGGTTGCCGACAGCGCCCTTGCCCCCGGAGAAGGCGCCGCGTCAGCAGCGCTGTGCAATCGTATCGACGCCGACGCCAAGCGAATCGACTTCGCCAATCCGGCCTGGCACGTCGGTCTCGACGACCTCGATGTCCCGTTCGCCGCATACCTGGACCGAATCGGAGCGCACGGTCGCGTCCGTGACTTCATCCTGGCCGTGTCATTCGAGTTAGCCGGCGCCGACGAGCACGAATACACGGCCCTTCAGCTCCTGCACGAGTTCGCCGGCTATGGATCGTTCGCTCACGCGGAATCCGACGAGTCGCTTCGGGTGCCGTCCGGTCAACTCGCCGCGGCTGTCGCGGCCGACCTCGGTGACATCGTCCAGTTCAATCACGTCGTCACCGGCGTACGGCATGCCGCACCCGGGTGCGAGGTCGTCCTGGACGACGATTCCACCTGGCAGGCGCAGGCCGTGATCATGGCCGTGCCCGTCAACTGTTTGGACGCTGTAGATCTGCCCGAATCCGTTCCCGTTGTCGGTCGGCACGCCGGGCGAGCGGCGAAGGTGTGGACTCAGATCGACGGTCACGACGCCGCGCTGACCACTCGGGGATGGCCGGGCCTGGTGGAGACCTACGTCGTGCCCGGACCAACCAGTTCGGCGCTGGCCAGCTTCCAGCTTCGGACCGGCACGGCGGACGAACAGTTGGCTCTGCTCCGCACCCAGCTCGGTGAACGTTTCCCGGACGCGAGGTTGGGTCAACACCACTGGCATGACTGGAGCGGCGACAACTTTGCGCGGGGTACGTGGTGCACCGCCCGACCGGCGCAGCTCGACCGTCTCTACGACCTGTCTCAGCATCCCGGCCCAGTGCTCTTCGCCGGCGGGGACATTTCACGCCAATGGATCGGCTGGATGGACGGCGCCATCACCTCGGGGACGGACGCCGCACGTCGAGCGCAGGCCTACCTTTCCACGGGCATCACCCCGGCAGCGACCGGCTGAAGGGCCTGCCCGCTGCTGCGCCACGACTCCGAACCTGTCGGAACGCGCCGCGCGCCAACCCAAATCGACAAACCTGAATGGACACAGATCCATGACCACACTCACCCAGCTAGACGAACCTGAAGACTCGGCACTCCCTCCATTAGGACCTTGGACGCATGTGCTGCTGGCGCCAGACGATCTGCTGACGCATTGGCCAGCCGTGCCCCGCCCGGCGATGTGCCGTCCGCGGAGGCAACGGTGACACGGCGAGCAGGACGTGTCATCGGCCGGCGCGGCGCGGCGAAGGCGGCCGACATACTCGACACGACCACCGCAGGCCGCGCTCATGCGTAGCAGCGACATTCGCCAGAGCCTGGCGCTCGCCTCGGCCACGCCGTTCTGGCTGGATAGCGATACCCGGCCAGCGCCGCGACCGGCGCTGCTGGCGGACCGGAACACCGACCTGGACACCGATCTGGCCGTCGTTGGTGGCGGCTTCAGCGGGCTGTGGACGGCCCTACTGGCCAAGGAACGCCATCCGGACCGCCGGGTGATCTTGGTTGAAGCCGAACGACTCGGTTGGGCTGCTTCCGGACGAAACGGCGGGTTCGCGGACTCTAGCCTGACCCACGGACGTGAGAATGGTGCCAGCCGCTTTCCGGATGAGATCGAACTGCTCGACAAGCTCGGCGTCGAGAACCTCAACGAGATTCAGTCGACGCTCACCCGGTATGGGATCGACTGCGATTTCGCGCGGACCGGGACGATCTCTGTTGCGCTGCAGCCGCATCAGGTGGACTTCCTACGGGTCGCCGGCGACCGATTCCTTGATCGTGACCAGGTGCGGGCCCGGCTGAACTCGCCGACCTATCTTGCCGGTGCGCATGATCCGGATGCCGCGTTGGTGGACCCCGCGCGATTGGCCTGGGGCCTCGCGCAGGCGGCGGAGGGGCTGGGCGTGACCATCGCCGAGCACACCCGCGTCACCGGCATGACCGGCCGCCGTAACGCGGTCGAGTTGACCACTGACACTGGTTCAACGATTCGCGCACGCCAAGTGGCGTTGGGCACCAACGCGTTCGCGCCCTTGCTTCGCCGACTGAAGCTATACACCGTGCCGGTGTATGACCACGTCCTGGTCACTGAGCCGCTCACTGACGGGCAGATGGCGTCGATCGGCTGGGACGGCCGCGAAGGGTTCGCCGACATCAATAATCAGTTCCACTACTACCGGCTCACCGCGGACAACCGGATCTTGTGGGGCGGCTACGACGCGATCTACCACTTCGGCCGGCACGTTCGAACCGAGTACGACCAGCGTCCGGAGACCTTCGCCCGGCTGGCCGAACACTTTTTCACCACGTTCCCGCAGCTTGCCGGACTGTCCTTCACCCACGCGTGGGGCGGCGCGATCGATACCTGCACCCGTTTCTTCGCGTTCTTCGGCACCGCACTCCATGGGAAGGTCGCATACGCGCTCGGTTACACCGGCTTGGGTGTCGCCGCCACTCGGTTCGGCGCAAACGTCATGCTTGATCTGCTCTCCGGCGAGCCAACGCAACGAACGCAGCTGCAGATCGTTCGACACAGACCACTGCCGTTCCCGCCGGAGCCGCTCGCCTGGCTCGGCATCCAAGCGACCCGGGCCGCGCTCGCACGCGCAGATGAGCACGCGGGGCACCGCAACCTGTGGCTGCGGACCTTGGATCGATTCGGCGTGGGTTTCGACTCTTGACCAGCCACATTCCGGTGCGTGCGGCGACGAGCATTTCTGATTGAGACGCCGTCGGTACCGATAGAGCACGCGGCCACCACTCATTGTGTTCACCAACTCCGGAGGCGCAGCCATGCAGACCACTGACCAGCGGGGGATCGAGCTGGACGCCGATGTCGTCGTCATTGGAGCGGGGGCTGCCGGTCTCAGTGCGGCACGCGCACTACGCGCGGCGGGCCGGTCGGTGTTTGTGTTGGAGGCGCGAGATCGGGTCGGTGGCCGGTTGCACGGTCGGATGGTCAACGGCATGGTCGTCGAGTACGGCGGGCAGTGGTTGGCCCCCTACCAGCACGCCGCTCTCGACCTCGTGAAGGAACTTGGTCTCCGCCTCTTCGAGCGCTACCGCGACGGAGCGCCGGTATATCTCGGAGGTGACCACGGCGCGGCGCACTCGAAAGCGGTAACGAGTCTTGGCGCCCTGGTGGCGCAGCTGGACCCGCAGCGCCCATGGGAACACCCCCGTGCAGCAGAACTGGACCACCTCTCCTTCGCCGAATGGCTCAGGTGCCACGTGACCGACCAAGACGCGCGTGCGACGCTGCAGCTTGAGGTGGCCGAGGCATTCATGACCAAGCCCGCATCCACCTTCTCGACGCTGCAAGTGATCGCGTTGCTCGGCAGCGGCAGCGGCGATGTGCACGACCTCCTGGACCCCGACCGGGTGCTCGCCATGCGGGTCGAGGGCGGCCTGCATCGGGTTCCCGAGGCGATGGCCACCGGACTTGGTGATGTCGTCCGGCTCGGGGAAGCTGTGCACTCTATTGACGTCCTCCCAGGTGGGCAGGTGCATGTGCGGGCCACCAGCACGCACGTGCGGACGCGGGCAGTCATCGTGGCAGTGCCACCGAACTTGTGGTCGACCATTCGCCAGCAGCCGTCCCCGCCGGGCTGGCTGCTCCAACTGGGGCAGCGGATGTCACAGGGCTGGGTGATTAAGGTCCAGGCCGTTTATGACCGGCCGTTCTGGCGCGAGGCCGGACTCTCGGGAACGGGCTTCGGTCCGGGACAGCTCGTGCATGAGGTGTACGACAACACCTGCCACAGCAGCGGACACGCAACACTCGTCGGCTTCATCGCCGGCGCCCGAGCGCTCGCCGCCCAACAGCTGACACGCGACCAGCGCCGAGCGCAGGTCCTGGAATCTCTGCAAGCGTACTTCGGCCCAGAGGCAGCCTCTGCGGTCGACTTCCGCGAGCACGACTGGATCGCGGACCCATGGACGCAAGGCGCCTATTGCGCCACCCTTGGCATGGGCGACACTGTCGCGCTCCGGCCGCGGCTGGCCGAACTGAGCGGCCCGGTGCGCTATGCCTCGACCGAGCTGGCAGGCGTGGGCTTCATGCACGTCGAGGGGGCCATACGCTCAGGTCGGGCCGCCGCCGACGCGGTCCTGAGCATTCTCTCCTGATACCTGCGGTTTTCCGACGTCGCAGCATAGTCGGCATGTCGATCGGCAGCCGCGATTACCGCTTTGGCACGCGCGAGGACGTGATCACGTGGCGCTGAAGCGACGCTCGGCGAGACATCTCGCCGAGCTGGTCGAGCGCGTCCAACAAGTGAGTGATCTGCCCGCGGGCTAGTGGCCACCGCCGACTTGCCGCCGACCCATCGCGACCCGTCTCGTCTCTAGCGACGACGAGGAAGCGCGTCAAGAGCGGCAGGCGGACCGAGTAGTGGCGCGCGGTCCTGCGATCCGTCGCCGGTTGGGCGCCTTGGCGTCCTCGAGTACGTCGCGCCGGCGCTGTCATTCCGGCAGTGGTCTCGACACCCATGTCGTGGGTGAGATGACCTGCGACCGCCTGGCTGGAACCTTGGAGCGGTATTGACACGTACGTAGTACAACGAGCATTCTATTTCCGGTCGGCGGCTCGCCGCCCGTGCTTCGAGCTGGAGCAGTTTCGTCGAAAGGACTTCGATGGGTGTCGGTTACATGTCGGACCGCGAACCGACGGATGGACCACCGGATGGGATCGCAGCGGCAGTTCTGGAGAGCGTCCCGGAGTCTCTCGATGCCTTCCTGGCTGATCGCGTCGAGCGGTTCGCCGATCGTCCGTTGCTGGACTATTTCGAGAAGGGTCGTACGGTCACCTACAGCGAGTTCTCGCGGTTCGTGGACGAGGCGACATCCGCGTTGGTGGCCGCGGGTGTTCAGCCCGGCGACCGAGTTGGCGTGCTCTTGCCCAACATTCCGTTGTTCCCGGTATTGACGTTCGCGTTGGCAAGGGTCGGTGCCATCTGCGTGCCGATCAACACTCGATACACCAGCACCGAACTCGACTATGTCGCAAACGATGCTGCCATCGACTGGCTCATCGTCAGTGACGACCTTCGTGGCGCCGTCTCGGACGCCGAGGTCTTCAACCGGCTTCCGGACTCCAACATTCTCAGACCACACACGAACGAGGTTCGGCTTGAACTCAACGGTGCCGTCCGCGACGACATCGGCGGCCTGGATCATCAGGTGTCCTTGGACGAGGTCACCCACATCCAGTACACCTCGGGCACCACCGGGTTCCCGAAGGGGTGCCTGCTGACCCAGCGATACTGGCTGACGGCCGCCGCGAGTTATGCCGCTACCGGTCGTGGCCGGGCGCGTGCGTTGGAGGACTCGCCGTACTTCTACATGTCGGGACCGCTGCTTCTCACCGTGACCATCTGGTCGGGAGGAACGACGATGATCCCGAACCGGCCGAGCCTGACGCGCCTGCTGAGCTGGTTGGCCGAATACGACATCGATTGGTGTTGGCTCCCGCCGCAGTTGTTGAAGTTTCCGGAGAGCGAGCTGGATCGAGCGCACAACCTTGATGCGGCGTCGATCTACGCGACCGAGCCGGAGCAGATCAAGGCGATCGAGGCGAGGTTCGGCGTCGCTGTCCGGGACGCGTGGTCCATGACGGAGACCGGCTTTGGCACCTATGTGCCGCGCGACCAGCCAGAGATGATGTACGACCGGTCAATTGGTATTCCGATGCCGCTGCGAGAGTTCAAGATCGTTGACGAGGAGCTCAATGAGCTTCCCAATGGCGAGGCCGGTGAACTGTGCGTGCGAGGACCAGGCATGTTCCTCGGCTATCACAATCGCCCGGACGCCAACGCCGAGTTGCTCATCGACGGTGGTTGGTTTCGCACCGGTGACATCGCCCGACGCGACGACCGGGGCTGGTTGTACTTCCTCGGCCGCGCCAAGGACATGGTTCGCCGCAGCGGCGAGAACATTTCATGCGCCGAGGTTGAGGCGGCGATCTGCCTGATGCCCGAGGTTCGGGACTGTGCCGTCCTGGCGGTGCCAGACGAGTGGCGTGACGAAGAGGTGAAGGTCTACGTCGTGCTCATGGACGGTTTCGACAAGGCTTCCGTCACTCCAGACATGATCACCAACTGGGCGGCTGATCGGCTTGCGTCCTTCAAGGTTCCGCGCTACGTCGAGTATCGGGACGAACTGCCGCTGACCCCTTCGGACAAAGTCGCGAAAGGTGTTCTGAGAGAGGAGAAAGGCGACCTTCGCGAAGACAGCTATGACCGCGTCGACGGCGTTTGGAGGTAAATGCGTGCCTGATCGCTACACATTCGATGAGATTCCGCAGCGTCTTGGCAGCACATTCGTGAGCCCGTGGATCACCGTTGACCAGCGTCGGCTCGAGCTCTTCGACGAGGCGACGTTCTACGTGCGCGACGACTACGAATGGGATGTCGACAGCTTCCCGGATGGGATGATCGAGGGATTCCACCTGCTGGCGCTGATTCCATACCTGGTGAGTACCACTGCGCGGTTGCATGACCCCAACGCGTTCGCGATGAACTACGGACTGGATCGAGTCCGGTTCGTGACTCCGGTATTTGTTGGGCAGAAGCTGCGGGCTCGCGGCGAAGTCACGGAAATCAAACAGAAGAACGGCGGCTACCTCATCCTGACCGAGTTTGTCGGCGAGGTCCAGGGTCACGACCGACCGGGATTCACGGCCGCCCTATGGGTCCTCGTCCTGCCCCGAGTCCCGGATGACCTGACGGCCTAACGCGAGTGAAGGCGTGTGTGACGGGGCTGGCTCTGTCATCCCCGCCGACAGTTCAGCTACCGCCCTTTGCGAAGATCCGTCAACCCAGGCGGAAACCAATGAGGCGGAACCCAATGAGGCGGAACCCAATGTGGCGGAATCAGTGAGGCGGAATCAGTGAGGCAGGGCCGGATTGGTGGTCGTCTGGTCGATGAGGCAGATCAGACGATCCACCACGGCGGTTCGGCGCTCGCTGGGCCACTCTCCGGGGTATTCCAGCATCGACAGAACCGTTCCGCGGGTGAAGATGCGGAGTAGGTCGACCAGACTGTCCAACTGCTCGGCCGGCGCGAGCGGAACCAACCGCTCACGGAGGTGTTCACGCATCGACGCGTTCCACCGCTGATACGCCAACCGGAATACCTCATCGACTTCGGTCTGTGCCATCAACTGAATGCGAGCCCGTTCCATGGTGATGTCTGCATCGGTCTCGGGAATGAACCAGAGGATCAGCTGCCGCAGCCGCTCTTGCGGGCTATCCGAGATCAGATCAAGAGAGGCAATCTGGCTCTCCCACGCATCGGACAGACGCGCGTGGAGATCATCGAGAAGTTCACGCTGAGTGGCATAGTAGTGCGTGACGACCGTCGTTGAGTTTCCGCCGACCATCTCGGCGATCCGGCGGAATGAGAGCCCGTCGGAACCTTCGTTCGCCATGATCTCCAAGGCGGCGTCGAGGATGGCCTGCTTGCGTACTTCATGATCTACGTAGCGAGGCATCCCTGACCGTCGTCGACTGTTGTGGCGGACAATGTTGCGAGCTGCAGCTTAACAGCTTGCTGGCCCACATCAGCGGGCCAAGTTGGCGTCACTCAATGAGGAATCACGCTCTCCCGGCCCATCAGCTCTCCAGGCCCATCAGAGTGATCGCCACCAACGAAATGATACAGACGTTGTAGAATCTTCGTACTACTTCTGTTAGCGTGTGGCCGTCGGCACGGTGCACTGGCTATACGCGACGCCACCGCTGGACGTGATCGGCGCCGGCGAACAGTGCATTCCATGCTTCGCCTCACTTGGCCGGCCGGGTCTGCGAGTGTCGCTGCGGATGTCGCTCACCTGCGCAGCGCGAGGCACATACGCTCCATAGCCTGAGGAGAGTCCTCTTGAGTAGCACGACCCGCCCACATGTGATCGCGGTCGAAAACGCCAAGCCCGGCACGGTCGACTGGCTGCCGCGACGGCTCAGTTACCGGCCCGGCGTGAGCGCAGGACAGAAGCCTGGCGCCGACAGGCTGATCTGGCAGGACTCCGGGCGGAACGCCGAGATCGAAGGCTGGTGCGCAGCGACGAGCGTCCTGCCCGGCGACACGCTCACCATCCACGTCAGCACCGCGCCGGCCACCGACTTCACCATCGACTTCTATCGGATGGGCTACTACCAGGGCCTCGGCGCCCGGCACATGGCCTCGGTCGGTCCGATTGCCGGCGCGCAGCAGCCCGATCCGTCCCCAAAGCCTGGCCGGCTGATCGAATGTGACTGGGAGCCCTCTTACGCGCTCGACATTCCCAAGGACTGGACGAGCGGCACATATATCGGCAAGTTGACCCGAGCTGACAACGGCGTCGAAAGCTATGTCATCTTCGTGGTTCGTGACCAGCGGCAGGCCGACCTGATTGCTCAGACCTCCGAGTTCACCTGGCAGGCGTACAACCGCTGGCCCACGGCGTTCTCTCTGTACTCCAACGGCGAGGACGACCTCACCGGCTACTACGGAACCGACGTCTTTGTCAGCCACGACCGCCCCTACATGTCGACGACCTACTTCGTTTCCCCGCTGCCGGGCACGGGCGAGTACTTCGTGTTCGAGTACCCGTTCATCTACTGGCTTGAGCAGATGGGGTACGACGTCACCTACTGCGCTGACATTGACACCCACCGCGGGACCGCACGTTTCGACCGGGCACGAGCCGCGCTGGTGATCGGGCACGACGAGTACGTGACCCGCAGCATGTACGACAACCTGACGGCCGCCCGAGACTCAGGCCTCAGCCTCGGGTTCTTCGCCGGGAACAGCTACTGCTTCGAGGTAGGAATGCGTCCCTCGTCCACGGGGACGCCAGAGCGGGTGTTTTCTCGGGTTGACGCCTTCGGCCCAGACCGATCCCCTGAGTCTGGCTATGTGCCCTCTGAGGCAGAACTCGCCTACAGCGCCAGCTACCCGTTCCCTCTGAAGGCCCCCAACGACGGGCTGTTGATGGGTGCGCGGAACCACTGGCCCATCGAAGGGGTCGGCGACTGGGTCTGCGACGCACCCGACCACTGGGTCTTCAACGGGACCGGCATGAACGCGGGCGAGTCCATCCCCAATCTGGTCGGCCATGAGTGGCACGGTGGGCCGACCGACATCCCAGGACTGGAAGTCATCTCCTCGGGTCCCACCTGGGAGCCGCTGCTCGGGGACGGTGCGTACGCGGCGACCGTCTACTACGGCGACGCGAACAACATCGTGTTCAACGCCGCCACCTGCTGGTGGGGAACCGGTCTGTCACACCCACCAGGATTCCAGCGCCCCACGTGGCAAGGACTGCCCTCCGCACTACCAGACCGGCGAGTTCAGCAGATCACCCAGAACGTCCTCAACCGGATGATCGGAAAATCCGGCCGCGGTTCGGCTGGAACTGCGACATGACCGACACCAGCGACGATCTCTGGCTGTTCTGGGATGACCGTGTCCTGCTCAACGACACTGGAATGGCATTCGGGGAGGTTGCCGCTTCACCGCTGATCGAGGTAGCCGAGAACCACGTCGAGAACGCAGATCGCATCATCAACATGCGATCGGTGCTCCAGCGTGGACCGATCGCAGAGCACATCACCTGGCGCGACGGGCGGCTAGCGACCGTGGAGGAGTTGGCGACCGCGCACCCCGAGACCCACATCGCATCCGTTCGGCAGTTCATCCAAAACGGCGGGGGATACATCGAAGACACCACCGTCCTATCGTCAAACGCCTGGGAGTCGATCCTGGCGGCGGCAGGGACATCACTCGAAGCGGTCGACGCGGTTCTCACACACCAGACCAACCACGCCTACGCATTAGTCCGGCCTCCCGGACATCACGCTCAGCCCACACAAGCTGAGGGATACGGGGCGTTCAACCACGCTGCCCTCATGGCGGAAAAAGCCCTCAAAAGCGGCCTGGAACGTGTCGCGATCATCGACTGGGACGTGCACCACGGCAACGGAACACAGGAGTTCTTCTACCACCGAGACGACGTCCTCTACGTCTCCCTCCACATGCGCCACGGAACCTGGAGCCCGACCCACCCCCAAACCGGCTCCGCCGCCGAGATCGGCGTGGGCGACGGAATGGGCTACAACGTCAACATCGAACTACCTCTCGGCACAGGAGACGCTGGTTACGCCGCCGGCTGGAAGTTGGTCGTCAGACCGATCATCGAACAGTACGACCCACAGCTGCTCATCATCTCCTCTGGTCAGGACGCCAGTGCCTACGACCCCAACGGTCGTCAGTGCCTGACGATGCGCGGTTTCCATCGGCTCGGCATGCTCACCCGAGAACTCGCCGCCGCCGTCACCGGCGGTCGATTCGTCGCGGTCCAGGAGGGCGGCTATCACCTCTCGTACGCCGCCTACTGCTTGCACGCAACCTGCGAGGGATTCCTCGGACGGCCCGCCGAACTCGGTGACCCGATCGGCTACCTCCCCGACAACCCGCACCACGGAGACGCCGGCATCACCTTGACCCAGACCTACCTCTCGCGCTTCTGGGAGTTCCCCTCATGACCGCCACCACGTCTAACAAGGAACAGTTCCTCGCCGCTGCCTACCCCGAACAGGAGCCCGCCTTCTCCATCGGGGAATACCAAAACCGCCACCAGCGACTGCGACAGGCAATGGCCGAGATCGACCTTGACCTCATCTACCTGTCATCGCCCGAGGCGATCTGCTGGCTGACCGGCTACCAGGCTGAGTGGTACCACGGGCAGTCGCCGTCAGCCTGGCCGGCGCTATCCGGTGTCGCCGTGCACGTCGACCACGACCACTGGCTGCACTTCGAGACCGAAGACGAGCTGCTGCTGGCGCGGATCACGTCCGCATCGACCCATATCCACCTCGCCGGCGACAGGGACCTGCTCGACGGCATCATCTCAGGACTGCGGCACGCGGGATGGGTCCGCAGCGGCACACGCGTTGGCCTGGAGATGGGCAGCTACCGACCCAACCGCCTGGACAGCGAGGCATTCCAGGCAGCCATCGAGGCCGCCGGCGGCGTCATCAGCGACGCAACCCAGATCGTCCGACGGGCTCGTCGGCACAAAAGCCCCCAGGAGATCTCGCACATCCGCACCGCTCAACGCATCGCCGACATCGGCATGGCCGCGGCCAGGTCGGCACTCCAACCCGGCATCACCGAGCTCGACGTCTACGCCGAGATCGTCTACGCCATGGCCAAGGCCGGCGGGGAGAACCCGGGCATCACGATGCCCGTCTGCTCGGGAGCAAAAAGCGCATGCGTCCACGCGCTCGCCTCCCGGCGCAAGATCATGCCCGGCGACATCGTCAACATCGACGTCAGCGGGGTGTATTTCCGCTACCACGCCAACATGGCACGGACCTTCTCCCTCGGAGAGCCCGACCCAGTGATAAGCGACTACATCAAGCCCACGCTCGCTGCGCTCGACATCGTCCGCGGTCACCTCAAGTCAGGGGCGACGGTTCACCAGGTCATGCAGCCGCTACAGGCCTACTACCAGGAGGTTGGCGTCTGGGACGACCGCTGGTGGGTCGGCGGCTACGAGCTCGGCATCGCCTTCCCCCCGGACTGGGTCGGCGAGTTCGTTTACGACGAGGACACCGACCCAGAGGCGGCCTTCATCGAAAACGAAGTCCTCAACTTCGAGGCGAACTTCTACCTCCCCAAACACGCCGGACTCACCATG
The DNA here is from genome assembly GCF_010993745.1 of Fodinicola acaciae. Taxonomy (NCBI): domain Bacteria; kingdom Bacillati; phylum Actinomycetota; class Actinomycetes; order Mycobacteriales; genus Fodinicola; species Fodinicola acaciae. The sequence continues at coordinate 25,590 of NZ_WOTN01000004.1, read as the reverse complement.
GGCATCAACACACTGCTTGTTACCCCAAGCGGCGCAGAGTTCCTACAGTCGACGCCGAATGACTTCTTCGTCATCGGCGGCTGAGATCTGGCTTGTTGCGCGGCTCGACCTCGCTGCACCTGGTGAGGAGTCAAAGGACAATTGAGCGCCGGTCAGATTCCCCGTTTCGGTGATGGAAACTGGTTGCAGCGGGAGGTGGCATCTCCCGCATGGGTCCGTACCGCGCTTGTTCCGGCGGCGTACTATTGATACGCGCAGTTCTGCGCCATGTCGTATATGGCATCGAGTGGCTTACGTAGCTTGAACCGGACGCCCTGATTGGCTAGGAAGTGATGGAGCCTTTGGTCCATCTGCACTGCCTCAAGTCTAGACGGCTCGGAGTCGAGCTTCATCGGTCCAAGGCTCGTCTGCTCATCCCATACGGCATCGCGTAGATCGCATGCGTACATATCGACGACTCCGCCTGTACCGCGCAGGTCGACACGCTGCATATCACAGTGCTGGAAGGCTGTGGGTAGTAAGTAATTACTGCGAAAGCTAGCACTACTTAGATTGCAGGCAACGAAATACGTAAAACTGAGCGGTACCGTGCTCAGATCGACGCCGCGCAAGTCCAGGTTGTCGAAGCGGAGAACGTCGCCCTCTTGGAGGCGTTGGTACTTCAGCTGAACAAAGGAATCACGGTCACCGTAGCGTAGCGCCGTGACTAACTGGTTCATGAAAGCTGGTGGGTAACGGTACCTATTCATAGTTCTAAGTACTATTATACTCCAGACGGCAAAGATGGGTAGTTTTTGTTCGACGCTTGTCAATTCGACTGGTCCGCGCAGACATGCCCAGGTCTGCACTAGTCCTGGCTACTGCCAGTTCTTGTTGGCGTCAACGTCCGCGAGCGTGCCGTCAGCGTTGTAGACGGCCGTTTCCTTGCCGCGCTCGTCCTGCTGAGACAGGAAGTAGCCGCCCGGCGCCTTTGGATCATCCGTTGACTTAGCGGTGTAGGTTGTGCCGCCGGATTCCCACTGCTCGCCAATCGGCTCGCCGGTATTCGGGTCGTAAGCCTTGCCCATCATTGTTACCTCCTCTCGCCAATCGAAGACATGCAAATGCTAGAGCGCACCTGTCGCAGGCCTGTCGCACGCGACTGGCCAGGAGCCGCAGGGGAGTATGAAGATGCGGGTTAATGCGCGCGAAGCTACAGATAGTCAGCGCGGTACGAGATATCGCAGAAGCACAGGCTGCCTGCCTAGGCTCGACTGGTCGGGCGGAATGACAAGCTTCTGTGATTCAGAGGCGTAGTTCGGCTGCTTGTCGTGCCGGCGGCAGGTGCCCATCGCTTTGGCGAACGATCAGTCGTCTGTTTGATCACTCGGTGGTGGCTTCGTCGCGGCGACGTAGTCGACCTTGGCGATCGCCACCTTGTATCCCAACTCAGCGATCGCCTCAGCGTGCGTCATGAGGGCGACGCGCCCGAAGAACGTCAGGATATCGTGAAGTGCACCTGTGCGACTGGTGGCGATGGCGAAAACGAACGTCCAGCCGGATCGATCGCCGAAGTCATGGCCGCCGCCGACGCTATCGAGAGCGTCGAGGACCTTCGTTTGGTAGGCAACGTCCTGCATCAGTCGCGAGGATACGGATCCCTGTTGGAAGAGGTGACTCAGTCGGTCGGCGCCGTCCAGGCGCTTGACGCAGACCAGCTGCCTGGCAGGCGTCAGAAGATCGCAGACCTCGATCTTCTGACCGGCCCGGCCACGATAGAACTTCCGGTCCAGCACGGCGTAGCCGCACTCCTTGCCGACGTGGTTGTTGTAGCGCTCCTCGCCGTACTTGCCCTCGATGTTGTTGGCGACGAGCCAGTCCTCATCCCATACCGGCAGCGGGAAGTCCGGCGTGATGTCCTGAACGCCGGCCATGAACCGCTCCAGTGTTTCGACGTAGTCGCGGTCGATGCGGAACCATGCACCGGCCGTCCGGGCGAAGCGATCCTCGACCCCGTCAACCTGGCGGCGGACATTGACCACGGTGTAACGGTCCAGCGGCATCCGCTCGTCGTCGATATGGTCGGCGCCACCGAACGCGGCAACGTCCACGCCGCGTAGGGGGTCGTCCCAGGCCCCGAGTTGATCGAGCGCATCGTAGACGGCCTCGGAACTCAGCTCGCCGACTTCGACTTCCTTGCGGCGGCCGCGGCGGCGCAGCATGTAGAAATCGGGTGTAGCGAACTCGAACTCGTCGGGTGCCGCGAAGCCGACCTGCTCGGACCGACTGGTCATATCACTCAGCAGCTGAGCGTCGAGTTCGGCGATAAGTGGGTCCTTCGCTGGCAGTCGGCGGAAGTAGTTGAGGAAGGGAAACACCTGCTTGTAGCTGTCGCGCTGAAAGACAGTCAGGACCTGCTTGAGCTTGGCGCCGAGTTGATCGAGGCTGAAGTCCTCGATGCTCAGCCGTAGCGAGTCAGCGCCGGAGATGCTTGCAGCGAAGGTCTCGTCACTGACCTTGCCGCCTAATCGCTTGATCCACTCTTCGTTGGTCGACAGACCGAGAGCGAAGATCTCGTTGGGGACCGGCAGCGAACTGACGGCGTTCCGCATGCCCTTGTCCATGCCGCGGGCTTCGGCCACTTTGAGCTTGCGGGGATCGACGCTGTTGGCGGCCACGATCAGGCCGAAGTCCGGCTCCATCTGCGACTCATCGACAGCGTGATAACCCGTACCGAACGTCAGCACGAAGACGCGTCCGCTGGTACGAGCCAGCAATACCGCGCCGGCAGATCGTGTCAGCAGCTGCCGCTCTGTCGCGTCGCTGTCGGCGATGATCGGCGCAAGCGCCGGCATCCACTTGGGCGGGCTCGACGGCGCTTGGCGCACGAACAACTGCCAGTCCAGGTCATCTTCGTCGGGCGCGCGGACGGCCCAAGGTGTGTAGGACGAACTGTTGCGCAATGTTGAGCGATCGAACTCGGCTTCTTCACGTAATAGGTACAGAGTGATGCGCATAGGTACCGCCTGGGTCAGAAGGTAGCGACACTAAGCGATTGGTCGATGCCTAAGAGTACATGTCAAGATCGAGTGGCGTCGGCAGGTTCGGGAACTCTCCAGGATCATCACCGCTTTTTGACTAGGCGGCTGACCAGTCTTAAAGTTGTGCCGCAAGTCGGTGTTGGCCCTCGCGCGACTGGTCACGCAGCTTGTGGCAATGGTTAACAGTCTGACCGCCTTTATTCGAAAGATGTGTCGAACTCATGCAAATGGCGCCGGTGCCGTTGCATTGAGAACAGGCTGCAGTTCCACCCAATGCTGGATACGGGCTGTAGCCGCAGCTGCTGAGGATGGACAGAACGCGATCACGTTCCTCTGCTACCGCCACGATCTCGTTTCGGTTGTCGTGAAACCGTTTCGCTTGCCAGCGCCATTGGAGTCTGCCGAGCAAGATGTCATCGGCGCCGGCGAACTCGGCGCAGTACTTGCCAAATCCTCGTGATCTGTGTGTTCTGCTGGGCCGTATGCGCGGCACTGCTTGAATTGCGGCGCGTTGTACTTGATACCGCCACCAAATGTCTTCCGCCGACCAAGGGATGAGAACCGGCCGCCATAATGGATGATGGTCAAGGTGTCTGCGTCGACGTTGGCCTCGATATTGACACGGCCAAACGAACAGACTGTCGTGGCGACGACCGTATCCGGATCGATGCCTTCGGCCTGAAGTGCCTCGTCAAAACCAGACCGGTCGACGTCGATGTTGCGCGTCACCAGGTTGAGTGCGTTGATCGCCTGATCGAGTCCACTGCTCACGGGATACCCTCCCACTCGTCCGCATATCGCGGTGTTCCTGCCGCCGCAGACAATGCTTTGACTGCTTGGTGAAATGAGTGTCCGCCGAGAAAGTCGCATTAGGGCTGTCTTGGCTGAAGATTCAGCTACATGCGAGCCATTCGGTGAGCTGCCGACGACCAGCGGATCGCTAGCGGAGGGACCAACGGCCCTACTCAGGCAGGCAGTCGGGCGATCTTATTTCTTAACGTTGGCGAGTAACTTCGCAGGAACAGCCGTCTCCCGTGAGGAAGTGTGACGATGCCGACGTACACCGACCTGCTAAAGTTGGTCCGTGAGCTGAAGTCTGAGCTCGACAATAAGGCCTTTTACACGTTGCCAAGGGTGGAGATCACCGACCGGCTGCGAGCCATTTCTGGCGAGTCGACCACGCGAATCAAGAAAGTGATCGCCACGAAGCTGGAAACTGTCTTGGCCGACGAGGGGTTGAGGGTCTACCCAACGCTGACCGCAACTACTACTGGCGACACCGTTCGGATCTACCGCGCCGGGACAGTGTTGAGCAACTTGATAAGCATCATCACGCGGCCCGACATCGGGACAGACCGCGAATTGGCCGACGTGATCACGAAGATCAAGGGCAAGTGGGACTGGGCGAAGGCCGAATAGCGCCAGTTGAGCGGACTGTCGCGGGATCCCTCCTTAGCGTGACTTACTAGCCGTTCAGCCACTCAGGCGCGAGGCGGTCGAGGACGGTGCCAAGAGATACACCGAGGGCAACGGAGACGTGTCGTAACTCCACAACATCCAATCGCCGCTCGCCGGACTCATACTTGCTCACAAACGACTGCGGCTCCTCCAGGCGCTCGGCGACCTCTACCTGGGTCAGCCCAGCCTCGCGCCGCAGATCCCGCAGAACCTGGCACAGCCGCTGGTACTCGGCGGTGTAGATCGACTTGTCCACCAGTCAAGACGACCGTCCATCTTGTCAATATCCCAAAATCGGATATTCTCTGGTTCGGGTAATGGGTGCCCGATCGAGACCGGTGGCAGGGGGTGACCAGATGTCGAAGACGAGCGGCGGTGGCGGTTAAGCCGAGCCTCGCCTGATCTCAGGCCGTACAGCCTCCGGACATCGGTAGTGTCCGGAGGCTGCACGTGCAGGTTCAAGAATAATGCGAATCTTGCTATATTGGTTAGTGAATGGCTAACCCGCTTGATCGGCTCTACAAAACGAAATTGCAGCTGCTGGCTGTTGCTTCGACGGCCGTCGGGATAATCACGCTTCTGCTGGTGCGCTGGCTCAGCCTGACCGGTCAGACCTGGTTGGCCTTCTTGCCACTGACTGAGCTCGGCTCGACCTTGTTCGCTACAGGTCTGCTGGCCATCTTCTTCGAGTACGTCAATCGGCAAGATGAAGGTGCGCGGACACGGGAGCAGTTGCGGGAGGTCGTCCACTCTGAGGCGCCAGCTATCCGTGACGCTGTGGTCGAGAGCCTGGCGGCCAGTCCGGATACGCTACGGCGGGTCGCTTCCGACGAACTCCTCGATCAGGTGACTACTAACGCGCTCGGTCTACGACTCGGCGACCCCGTACTCGCCGGTGAGGTATATGCCGATCTCCGGGACCAGATCATCCGTGCGCCGGAACGCTGGTACGACGTTGACACTTCCGTCACGCTTAATCCGTGGAACGGCGGACCACGTAGCGGCAAAGGCGCGATGTTCGAGGTCACCTTCCGCTGCCAGTACAAGGTCACGCCAGCTAGCCCGACGATGCGCTTTGCCTGCGTCTCGGGCCTAGAGGAGTACAACGAGTTATTGCGCGATCCGGCAACTAGCTCGGTCTGGTACCTCGATCCGGCCTCGGGCATTGATGCCAGCACGACCGAGGCCTACGAGCTGCTTGACGTTGCCGTCGACGGTAAGCCGCGGAAGCTGCGGCGCGCCAAGCGCACCGGTTCCCAACACTATATTGTCGATTTAGGTATAGCCGACGGTAGGCAAATCACGATTTCATTCACATACCGGGCTTTGGTGCGGCGCCACGGTCATCTGCTCTATCTAGAATTGCCACGGCCGACCAAGGGCTGGCGGATGCAGCTGGCATACGGTGATGCAGGTATTCAACGAGTCAACACCTTAGATTTCATCGCTGGTGTCGAGCGCGCCAGGATTGACCGGTCGCCGGCAACTGTGGCCGCTAGGACTGTCGGCGTATCTTACGATGGTTGGATCTTTCCCCGCTCTGGCGTGGCATTCGTTTGGGTGCTGAACGACGAGCTATCTCAGCGAGGTTGATTGCATAGCTAGAGCGCTATATAATGGTTTCGTGAGCGATCGAGGCTAACTCTCGCCTTCTGGTAGTCATAACCAAATGACGTTCGCGGGATTCAAGACGTATCTCGATGAAGGCGATGATGGAGATGCGCGTGCAGAACAGTGGTCATAGTGGCAACTGTCAGTTGCCACTATGAGTCCGCCTCTAACCTGTCCTTGAGCACCGTCGAGTGCTCAGTGACGTTACCCGATCTCACCACCAGGCGGACATGCGCAGCAAATCTGCGAGTGCGCATGTCCGCCTGGTGGTGACGGGCCGGCCAGCAGGCACTGCATTTCACGGTCTGGTTAGGTGCGTGAGCAACTTGATCACGGCACTGCACGTTCCCGCAGACGTGACCCGGCAGATCGAGAAGCGTCAGGTCGATAATCAAGATATCGATGCCTATCAGGCAGCGGTCGGCGGTCATCTGGAGGCTGTTCAGCTAGAGCAACCGTCGGCGACCTTGTATGCCAACGAAGAAGGCAAGCTGCTTGAGATGCCAGTAAACGAACGCGCGACAGCGTTGATGTGGCTACACAACCGTCGACTCCGAAATCAGGACGTGCTTTGCGGCGACGCTCTGTTGGTTGGTCCGCCTGATCCGCACGGTGATGATCTGTCGGCGCCGGAACACTATGTCGATCTGGTCGAGGCTGCCATTTTGGTGATTGAAGCCCAGTTCGACAGTGAGAGTGGCTGGCAGCGCAGCAACGGAACGTTCTCGGACTGGTTCCAGGCGTATCGGTACGCGCTTGGCGCCACCATACGATGGCCAATGATCCGCGAGGTGCGGGTGATCCGGCCCTAACGCACCGCCCCGGTCAGGATCTGACCGGGGCTTTTCTCTGCGCTGACCGCTAGACTTTCGCAACCAACTTTGCTGACAATTCACGTTGGCCTCGTTAGCCAATGAGTCGACGCGCGAGTGAACATCTTACGACTACAAGCGATTCGCAACTTGCTCAATCGAAGAGGTATCGTCTCGCTAGTCGAGTATAAGGAAATTCACGTGCAGCTGCACGTGCAAATGCTCATTCAGGAGTATTTCGTTCGGATAGCGGTCAATTCCGTGTGACGTCTCGCCTGCCTACAGTGCATTTGTTAGCTTCGATGAACCTGTACGCCATCACGGGGAGTTCCGGTGGCCATTATTCTGCCAGTCGGCTTCGATCTTGGCATCTGGCACGCGGCCGATGCCACCGAGGTCGAGCACTACGAAATCGTACTCGGCAACGACACCGTTGAGCTGCCGCCGCCGGCCTACCGCACCTGGGTGCTGGCCTTCGCCGACGTACCGGCTCACCAGGACCTTACTTTCACCCGCGAGCGCTTGGTTAAGCTGGCAGCGGCCGGCGTCGATCCCGTCGAACAGATTGTCGACGACATCGATCGTTTGATCGAGACCGGGCTGCTGACCGAGTTCGAGCCGGAGACGGCATCAGCGATCGAGTTCCTGCAGACACATCGGCTATTTCCGCTCGGCAGCGGCATGGGAAGTCGAGCCGACCGGCCGGACCTCTTCCGGATTGGCCGCGGCGGCGATGTGCAGGTCGAGGTCCATTACGACATCTATGCCATCTGGGGCTTGAGCTGGCCGGATCGCTGCATCTGGGACTACGTCCAGCACTTCAACGACCGCAACGGTCCGTTGAACACCGAGCAGACCGGCCAGCTGTTCGTCCAGGCAGTGCCGATGCTGGTGGCGATGCAGTTAGCGCACTTACAGCCAGTGTCATGAGTACGGCGGGCGGTTTTCTAAAACGGCCACGGGGCGCCCATTCAGACCAACATCGAGTTCCGCGTTGGCATCAGACGCTGGCGACTGGAATCACCGATCCCAAGGTCCTGGCAAGCTTCTACACCAAGATGGCGCTCAACCGCGGCAAGATGCGCCTGGACTTCTTGCTGCGGATGTCAGTCAGCGCCGGCGTTGCTATCGCACAAGCGGCTCTCTACAAGTACGTTGGCGCCATTCCGACTGGCCACGGCCACCATCTGCGCGAAGTCTTCCATGCTGTGGCGGGGCAGATCTCGTCCTGGCCGGGTGGTGCCGATCTCGTGGGTGCCGTCAAGGCGGCGTCGCCGACGCTACTGCCGGCTGCAGCTAGCACAGGCGTCAGCTACGTCGGCGACGCGTACAAGGCAAAGGAGGAGGCGCGCGCCGAACAAGACAAACTGGCCGAGCCGCGTGCCCAGGGCGTAGACGTGGACACTGATCCACACGTCAAGATCCACAACTTGGAGCAACAACTCGCCGGAGCGATGCAGCTCATCGACCATCTGGCCGGTGAGGTTGCTGAGCTCAAGCAGACACGGATGCATCCGACCGGCTGGCCGATGTCTTCGGCTCCATCACAAGTGCCTGCCGGGACAGTCGCAAGTACGCCTCAGCAGACTGCTGCCGCAGGTCCGAACTACCTGACGCCGCAGCAGGCACAGCAAGCTCATAACGCTCTCGCCCGCGCTAAGGCGGCCCGACAACAAGCATCTGGACAGGCAGGTAAGACAAACACCGGTACGACAAACAACAGCCCGAGCCTTGGAACGCCAACGGGATACGTCGGACGAGCGACGCCCAAACGTCCAGACAAGTAGGCGGCCGACCAAAGCTCGAATCGATGCACGTGAGCATTGCATCTTCGATAAAGCGATCCGCTAACCCTCAATCTGCCAGTCGGCCGGCGTGCTGTGCGTCAATGTGGCCACAGCTTCAACGAAGATGACGTAGTGCCGAGCTCGTACCTCGTCTCCAGCCTCCATAATGCTGGCGTTGTCGGTGGCGGCGTGCACTGGACCGATCAAAGTGCCAACTGTGGGTGTCCTTGGTCTTGGGCCTCGCTGAGCTCCTCGTGCAGGATCTGCTGGCGGTAAATGGCGGATGCGCGTCGCCAAGTCTGAGTGCTCGACCAAGTCGCCGGCGCGATGGTGGAACTGGAGTCCACGCTTAGCAGGATCTGGCTCCTCGTACTCGTCGCCAAGGCCAATCATGTGGCCAACCTCGTGTACGAGGATTCTCCTGCCTTCAAGCGAAACGATCGAGACCTCGGCTCTCATCGCGCTGGGTGGGTATATCGCCGCACTGTCGACACCCATTGGAATGACTTCAAGTTGCGCAGCTGGATTTGCCGCGGCCATGCTGTCACGTACGCTTTCGGCGCGTCTGAGCGACAACGCCTCCGGATCGGGAGGTGAACCGCCGGCTGCCAGTGTCTCGTTCTGAGGCGGTGCCGTGAATGCGCGAATCCTAGCCGCCTGACCAGCCTGTATGGAGGCGGCTGCCGTCCGCAGTGAACCTTCATCGACCGGTAGCAGCTGATCGGATCCGGTCGAGAACATAATTCGGACGGGTCCGCCGATGACCCTCGTTGATGTGGAGCCAGCGCGAGGATGCCTTGCGTCAGGAACGGCTTGTAGCGGTCCAGAATCGCGCTCAAATACGGTTGCAGGGGTTGCGGTTGATGTCAGCGGACTCGGCGGGTAGACATTGTCCCGATCGTCATCGCTGCCAGTTGGGCGCTGGATAAGTAGGTCAAAGTGGCGAGGCTCGTTTGCCAGGACAGGTACGACGTACAGTTGAACGTGAACCGGATCTCGATGCCTTCGACGGCCACCGATCTGCCTAAGAACAAATCGATCCGACCATTGGCTGTGAGCAAGATGCCTGTAATTGCTGATATACGCTTGTCGTTGTGTATTGGTCCAGAACCTGGAATTAACGAAGTCGAAGAAGAGTCTTAGTTCAGCCCGAAGGATGTCGGGCCTGCCTGGCGGAGTGTCCTGCAGCACCACGTCGAACTGTCCGATACCCGTTGTTGGCCGGTAACGCTGAGGAGTCGGCACGGCTGCGGCCGCTCCAGCGCGGCGACGCTGTCGCTGAACCGCAATGGATGTGGCCGCCAGTTGACACACTGCCCTGTTTCCGGCCAGACGCTGCAGGACGAAGAAGTCATGGCGATTGTGCGAGATACCCGGGCTTGCAGCTGCGGGCACGTCTCGTCTCTGAGCTGCGACATCCGGGGTTCGAGCGACGGCGTCGGGCAACGGCAACATCCCACCTCCCGCAATTTAGTCACCTCAGGATCCCGACTCAGAGCCTGTGCGCCAAGTCCTTGCTGCGCGTCTGCCTGTTCGGGCAGCAGCAGGCATCCTGGTCTGTGGAACCATCCTGCTCAGTCCAAGCAAGGGAGCGAGTGACGACGCAGAACACACTTCTGTTGGCGGGTCCGGGAACCTCGGTTCAATACGGCTCCGGCAGGGGGAGCTCCAACTGATCGCCCACCGGGGATGACTTCTCCCATGAGGCCATCAGCCGGTCACTGATCGTCTTCTTCATGCCAGGACGACGTGCGTAGAGATCGTCGAGGCGGCTGGACAGGATGTCATGAAACTCCAGTCCGACAGCGTGAGCCAGCAGCGCGATGACCACTGTGACATCGGCCAGCTCCTTGCCGAGGTTGGCCTTGAGTTCGGCGTCCGTGTATTTGAGCTTGTCGGCCCGCTGGAGCTTCCGGTATGCGAGGTAGGCTTCCGCCACTTCGCCAGCTTCCTCCTGAAGCTTCAGCAGGCTGAGCTGGGCAAACTCGGTGTCCGTCGTGAAACCAAACAGCGACTTGAGCAAGACAGCTTGCTGCTGCGCGAACTCGCTGATCTCGCGCAGCTCCGTTGCTTGTGGCCGATCAGCAGGCTTCTTGGCAGCAGGTCGTGGCATCAGTCGATGACAATCATGGTCCGTTCGAGGTACTTGGCCAGGTGGTTGATCTTATACGGGAAGGCCTGCCACAACTCTTCGGCCGTGCACTTCGACAGATCGGCGAAGGGATCGATGCACTCCGGCTCGTTCCAGACCGGCGAGGCGACCGCGCGGCCGTTCGGCTCGATCAGGATGGCATGGCCCTGGCCGACCTTCATCCAGTCAGTCATCACGATCCGCGGCGTCCAGCCGTTACGCTCCTTCTCCTCACGCAGCCGCACCTCAAGTGCCTCGATGTCCTCGCTTGAGGTGAAGTCCTCAAACAGGTTCTTGCTCATGCCCTTCGGGATGGTCGTCAGCACCTTGACCTTCTTGGCACCGAAGATGTCGCCAGTCTGGGCGATGTAGTGAATGACGTTGCGGTTGCCTTGCATGAACACGCAGATGACCGACAGCGGGATCTCGGCCTCGGCAACTCGCCTTAAGCCCCTGATCACCTTGTCGTACTGGCCACGGATGGCGTCATGCTGTTTGCGTGGACCGTCGACGGTGATGTCGACGTAGTGGACCAGCTCCTTGAGCCGGTCGCCGTCGCCTGGCTTGATCATGCTGGCGTTGGTCGACAGGACGATCCGCTCGAACTTGCCTTGAGCGTGTTCCAGCACCCGCCAGAAGTGCTTGTAAGCCATCGGCTCGCCGCCGGAGAAGATGATGCGACGCATACCGGACAGCTTGTCGACCATCTCTAGCACTTCCTCGACCGGACGGGTGCGAATGCCGGGCGGCTCGGAGCAGTAGACGCAGCGGAAGTTGCAGTTGCGGGTGAGCTGGAAGGTCAAGCTGAGCGGGATGGTCATCCGGCTGACCAATTCCTCGGTGGACGTGTCGTCGGCGGTGAAGATCTGCCGTTCGTCGTCGAAGGCGATGGTCTCAGTCAGCATTGCTCGACCTCCTGTCGTGGACGCGCCTAATTTAAGTAGGCAAGAAGTGAGGGGCAGGCGTGCTCGACCCCTTCTGGTGCCGTATCCAATTCGCCGTAGACGGTGGTGAGCAGAAACACCGCTACGTCAGCTTTGTGTTGGCCGATTTGCCGAAACTGGATCAGTCGAGTCGCAACATGATCAGCACTGGCCGTCTGACGCCAGAGCGACCGAGCGTCGCCGTCGTACTGTTCACAGACCCGATCGGCGGCGGCATGAATAGCTCGCGCCATCGCAGTTGCGAACGGGTGGATTGATGGTGCCTGGCGAATCTTGTCAGTCAGCTCATCGAGCGGACAGGCGACGAGCTGTTCCGGTGCCAAACTCACTCGTTCAGACAGGCGGGCAACGCCCTTCCAGGCCAGTTCGCCGGAGATGTTCTGATTGAGAATAGTGCCGACCAAAAACAGAAACGAGCCGTGCTTTGTTGCCACATCTGGCAGCTTGCCATCCGGCAGCCAGTCGCTCATGACTGATGCCTCCGCACTGCAACTGACACGGCTAATTTTTGCGCGATATACTCACAATCTCTCATTTCTTCATTGTAGCAAATCAATGTTTCCGTACTTGGACTCCGACACGCGCGCAGATAGCGAAGGTAGCCAAGGATTTCCCGCTCCGGCGGTATGGCATTGGACAATCGCGTGCGACTTTCGATCTGGCTCCGTCGAAGCTCCAGTGTTGGGGGAGAGCAAAGTAAAACAAGCATGATGTCCGGATGGGGATACTGGCTATTTAGTCGCCTAACGGTGTCTTCGTCGGTTCCGTCGAGGCAGTGAAAGACGAACGACGACAAGATGTACCGGTCAGTCACGACAACGCGATCCTCATCCAGGGCAGGCCGAATCACATTTTCGACATGACGAGCTCGATCCAAGGCGATACGCGCGGCCAGATCTTCACCGGCGTACTTTTGTTCGTTGCCAAGGTTGAAGCTGTCCGTTGGCTCTTTGGTGAATAGCCAGTCAGGAGTCGTGGTTTGCTGTCGCAACTTCCCGATCAGGGTGGTCTTGCCGACAGACTTTGGCCCTTCCAGCGCCACGAGAATGCCGCTCATGCAGACACTCCCGAATTCGCCAATATCTCGCGCACGAGAGCGATCCGACCATTAAAATCGTGAGGCAAGAGTGAATGGTTGACGCCCGTTGTTGTTAGCCGTTCTTCGATTGCGGCCTGGACCTCGGCTTGGAACCTGCGGTCAGCCAGGCGCAGCGCGTCGGGTTGCATGAATCTCCCTGGATCGGGACGAGCCAGCAGGACGAGGTCGTAAGACGGCATCCACTCCGCGGCCAGCGCATCCATCCAAGGCGGTGTATTGCCTGTCGCGACCTGGTGATACGCGAGGATGTCTGGCAAGCCGCGATCGCATATCAGCCAGCGCACATTCAGGCGAGTCTGGTAGTCGGTTTCGGTCAACAGCTGTGCCGCCAGGAGCCAGGCTGTACTGATGTCGTTTTGTTCCCTGTTCAGGGTGAAGGGACAATCGCGGGCTGACTCGGGCAACACCGTCGAGTCGGTCAAGCTGACCTTTCGAGCCAGTTCGCCGACTAACGTACTTTTTCCGGTCGAGTGAGTGCCGGTGACGAGTACTTTAAACGCCCGTTTCACTGCCACCCGCCTCGTCATTTGGTCCTATCCCTTGTCCTACTCCGTACTGACCGCCGCCCAAGGGTGTGTCTTTGGCCGTGCGGGGGCGCAGCGCTCCGGCAACGCGACCATAGGCGCGAGGACCGCGCGATGGGACACTTCTTGCAGCGTCAATTTTTGGTTGCAAGAATGCCTGCGCAGGTGATCAATTGCCGACCGCCTGTAGCAGGCGTCAACTTGTCGAGGCTCTTCGCCTTGATTGTTGACGGAAGCCGCCTGGACACTTGCTTTCCGAAAGTCGTCGTTGTCCGGTGCCCGTCACCGGCTCGGCGCCGTGACGCGGAAGCTGACGACGCGACGTTGTCCAAGCCGGCGAACCGGCATTGCCAGTCGCCATCTAACGCGGACCAGGTGAGTCGGGTCTTGGCGGCCGGTGGAGGTGCAATCTGGTGCAGGTACGAGACAAGGGGCCTCCCTCAGTTGCGGACGATACTACTAGTCTTCTATAAGTTTCAGCAACGGTTGAGAGCTGGTGAGCTACGGAGCGTTAGCTGCGCTAGTGGGCCGAGAAGTCGTACTGCAGGACATACGCCAACGCCGACTTGACCGTGTCGCAGACCTCGACCGCGTGGTCGTTCGTGTCGTATGCCGTTCGGATGACGGTGAGTACCGGTGTCGATGATGGCAACTTCAGCTGGCGCGCTTCTTCGGCTGTTGGCATGCGCGCGCCGACGTCCTCGCTGAAGCGCGCCAGGGTGTGACCTGCCTCTTCCAAGCGAGCATAGATACCGCCGGGACCAGGATTGGGCTCGCTGATCGGCGTACCGTCGGCCAGTGCCACTGGAATGTAAGACGTGGCCAGCTCGACTGGTTGACCATTCGCTAGATAGCGCCGAGCTCGGATGACTACCTCGTCGCCCGTCTCCAGGCGCAGCCGTTCGATGACGCCTGCTGGCGCCGAGCCGCGGCTAATCTGGATCTGATCGACGCCTGGCGTGTAGTCGCTCTTCTCCGCCTCGATCAGGAAGGCTGCCTTGCCGGCCTCGCGGTGTCGACGAGCAAACCGGTCCGAGGCCAGCCGGCGGACCGGCACCCGCGGCCGGACGAAGGAACCACGGCCCTGCTCGATCGAGATCAAGCCCTCGGTGCTCAGCTCCTGCACGGCCTGACGGGCGGTCATCAGGGCAACCCCGAACTGGTCAGCCAGCTCGCCGTACGAGGGGAGCTGCTCGCCAGGTGTCAACTGGCCAGCGTGGATGGCGTCGCGAATCATGGCCGCGATCTGCCGATACGCTGGCCGATCACCTCGCCGGTCGACGGCCCCCCAAAGCACCAGGTCACTCCTCTAGAACACTAGATGTGTCCTAGTCTGGCACGACCTGAAACCGTGTACATCGCAACTCGGAGAGGTGCACCGCAGTGAACGCTCTGCCACGGCACTCCGTCAGCGTCGCCGGCATCATCGTCAACGATGACGACCAAGTGCTTGTCATCCGCCGGGCTGACAACGGCCACTGGGAGATGCCAGGTGGCGTACTGGAACTCGACGAGAGTATCGAGGATGGGCTCCGTCGTGAGATTGCTGAGGAAACCGGCATCACCGTGACCGTCGAGCGATTGACTGGCGTCTACAAAAACCTCGTCCGCGGCATCGTCGCTCTCGTTTTCCGCTGCTACCCAGGTCTAGAAGTACCGCGTCCAACGAGCGAGGCGCGCGAGGTCGCCTGGATGAATGCTGCCGAGGTCACTAAAGCGATGACGCCGGCGTACGCCGTCCGGGTTCTCGATGCCCTGGATGCGGATGCACCGCACGTTCGATCTCACGATGGTGTCAATCTCTTAGCCGACCCGACGTAGCGATGCCAGTAGCTCCTAGATCAACTTGGTCGCCAGCTTCTTCACATTTGTGTCAAGTTTTAGGCTGCGGGTTTGAGGTGTGCGTGGGTGATGTTCGGTAGCCTTCCGGACCAGCAGCCGTGATGACGTGACCGCGTAGGAGTCTTTGGGGACTCATCCGGCCTGGCAGCAGGACGGACCCAGACCGTCGCGGTACGAAATGGGAGATTACCGAGGCCGGAAGCACGCAGTTGCAAACCTAGGGCGATGCGATCAGTCCGTAGACCTTTGCGTTCAATCACGCCACATGACAGAGGTTCGTACAGTCGCACGGACTGCGACGCCGGTTGACCGGGATCGAGATCTTTCGAGCAGGCGTGGGAAGCCGCGTGGGCGGCTGGCGCGGTGCCGGATCTGACCGAGGAGTTGACTATTGACGCGGATGCCACGATCGTGGTGGCTCATCCGGACAAGGAGAACGCCGCCGCGACCTGAAACATACGTGGGGTTTCCATCCGTTGTTGACATTTCTGACCGTCCGGAAGACGCTGGCGGTGCGACACTCGCGGCGATCCCTGTGGCCGGGCGATGCTGGGTCAGGCACCGCCGCCGACCACGTCGAGCTGCTCCGGCTCACGCTTGAGGCGTCGCCGACGGCAGTGCCCGCCAAAACCGTTGATGTCAGTTTTGACGGATGGATCTTTCCACGATCGGTGTGGCGTTCGTATGGGTTCTGAACGAAGGGCTGGAAAATTTGGCGCGAGGGCATTCAGGCGAAATTCTTGAGTCCACATCTCGGCGCTCGTTCGTACGACCCGGATCGCAGTGATCGATGAGGTGCCAGTCGGCGCGTCCTCACGAACAGTCCTGCCCGGTAGCTGTAGTCTGTGCGCGTTGACGAGCTCCACGACGTCACGGAGTCCGATTTGATCCAGGTTTGACATGGTTCGGCCCGCAGTGCATGATTGTATGGAAGGAGGATTGACACATGACTCGATCTGGTGGCGAAGACGGCAACTAGCAAGCGGTTTGCTTCGAAAACACAGCCACTTCAGCAGTGAAGGCTGTGTTTTCCTATTTTCGCTTCAGCTCCAGCCTCATTCCTACTCGACGATTAGAGTCGAAAGACGCTGTCGTCAATGTGAACGTCCGGCGGTTTTCGGCATCCGTTCCGGCTTCTAGACCGAACCCTGCATCCGATTGAGCAAAGCCTATGGGCTCGTAGTGGGCGTCTGCTCCCGCCGGCAGAACGACGATGTACCTCGCCGCTTCTATGGGCATGGCTTCGTTGAATCGTAAGATGAACTCATCAGGCTGATGGTTCATCATCAGGGGTAGACATTTTCCTGGCCAGGTCCGCTCCATGCGGATGGTCATCTCGCTGTCGCGCTTCACGGGATCATGGAGATGTGCAACGATGTTAATGCGTCCGTCGTGTAGCCATGACGAAGTAACATCCCAGCTGGTGCCGGTATTCCCGTCGATGAGAAGGCTACGAATGTCGACCTTTACCTTGTCGCGATACTTTTTGGGTTGACTCCAGCTTGGCCCAATGCGTAGCGTCACAAAGTAGAGATTTTCCCGTAATGACACAGCCTTAATTGTCACGAACTCGTGCGTGTCTCCTTTTGAGTCTACTGCGACATGCTGATCCCAATGTTTGATCAGTATCGTTGGCTGGGGATCGGCGTTGATGAACTCGCAATATCGAGCGAGAAGGCGTTGGTAACGGTCCGACGTTTGCTGAAGCGTTCGCCGATCTGCAAGTAAGATTAGTGCGGCAGCCAGAATAAGCAGAAGTGCGGCGAGGAGAATCCCCAATCTCACGGCGGTGTTGCCGATGATGACGCCCAGAAGCGAAGCAAAGGCCAATAGACCGACGATGGACCTTACGACGACGGATGGATGCTTGCCGATGAGGTAGTCGTCCAACCATGCGACGAAACTGTCTAACACCTATGACGCTCCCTACCTCGATTCTCCATGCGGGTGATCACCCATTACGTGGACGTCTTCGACGCTGCGGCGTGTGCCTGGTTGCTAACCCAAGGATGCCCGCTTCTGTGTTAAGTAGTATCCTCTGTTTTGCTAAGTATGGACCTGGCCAGTCCTTGGCACAGTCGTTCAGCCGAAAGTTCGATCAGATTAGTCCAGAGTAACGAGCTGACTAGGGCCAAACGCCATCACCTTAGCCGGCGTGCGGCTGAGGCATAGCGCAGCAGAGCAGGAGCACTCGACTGGAATTGTGGTCAGGCGCCTAGCCGGTTTTGGGTCCAAGGTTGACGCGGACCAAGCGTAGTGGTGCGATCATCTCGATTCGGTCGATGCGTCTATATCGATCAGATAATTCTATTTCTATGCCGATTGCGTCGGCCGACTCAGGCAGTCGTAAGCAATGTCGTCGACACACACAACATCCAGCGCATTCTCTACGGTGGATTGCTTTCGTCCCTCGGCTGTTGCAGCCACCGAGTTAGGCTTGCCGAAGGCTGCAAACTGGCCTGGCTGCGGACGCCATGGGGGAGCCGTAAGAAGTACTGCGCGGCTGGGACCACAGTCTCGCCATGTCCAACGACCGATCCAGTTCGTCGGCAGGTACGTCATCAAAAGCAGAGGTCACTTCATGCCAGAGGCTCGCCATCGGCTGGGCCGTGGTCGGCTTCCTCTAAGTCGTCAATCGTAGTAGCGGAAAAGGCCGAAGTGTTGGAGCCAGTGCTGCTATCAGCGGCGCATGCTTCTCCTCCACAACGAACAGCGCCCCAGCCAAATCGGCCGGAGCGCTGCATTGCGTACGTTGAGACTAGTGATCGGCGGCTAAGCTGCCGCCGCCAACGTGCCGTACGAACGCCGTCCAACCGGCAGCTGGTACGACGAGCGCTGAGCCGGCCGGGTTCTTGGAGTCACGGAGTCCGATCACACCCGGCAGGTGGTCGGTCACCTCAACGCAGTCACCGGAGCCGTTACTCCTGGTGCTCTTGCGCCATACGGCTTGGGACAGGTCGATGCTGCTCATCTGTCCCCCTTCCCAATCACAGTGCCTTTGCCGCCTCTTTCATCATGGCCAGCGACTCGCGTAGGCCAAGTGCGCTGGCGCGCAAGTGGTTGAACAGGGTCGTGTACTGCTCGATCTCGTGCAGTTCTTCCAAGTACAGGCTACCAGCGCGCATCTCCAGGTAGACGACTCCAGTGTCCTGCGGATCAGGGAAGCGCAGGATCGAGAACGAGCTGCCCATCGAGCCATGCTCGCCGCCAGCGAACCCTAAGATCTGGATCTCGTTGCCGGGCAGGCTGGCCGCCTCGATCAAGTGCTCCAACTGGGCCTTCATAATGGCTCGACCGGCGACGGGCCGCCGGATGACGGCTTCATCGAGCACAACCCACAGCTTCGGCGGTTCATCGTCGTGCTGCTGGCGCTGCATCCGCAGCTCCGTCCGCCGGTTGACTTCGGCCGGCGTGATGTTGGGATGTTCAGCTCGGATGATGGCGCGCGTGTAGTCGGGAGTCTGCAGTAAGCCTGGCACCAGCGCCGGTTCGTACTTGTTGATCTCTGACGTCGCCGCCTCCAGCCCGACGTAGACCTCGAACCAGTCCGGCAACACGTCGCTGTACTTATGCGCCACCAGCCGCGTTTGCGAGCTTCGCGCGCGATCTGCAGCAGCGGCTCGATGTCCGCCTCGTCGACGCCGTACAGCTCCAGCAACGCCTTGGCGTTCTGCACCTGTACCGACACTTCCGTGCTCTCGATGCGCGACAACGACGACTTCGAGATGTCGACCTGCTTGGCGGCTTGCTCGATCGTCATACCGGTCGCAACTCGCAGCCGCTTCAGCTCTGCGGCCAGGCGGCGCCGGCGAACGGTGGGGCTTGTCCTTGGTGGCATGGCGGTCAGTGTGCACCACGGTGGCGGGTCAGCACCATTCCGGGTCTGTTGAAAATCGGGAATTGCATTCTGGGCCGAACCCTGGCAGGGTGTCCATCACCGTAACGGGGCCAACACGGGCGACCGGGCCAGGGAGGGCAAATGCCCCTAAACCGCCACCACCGCCATCTACTCGGCGAATCTGCCGGTGCGATCTGCCGACCAGAGGAGACGTTGGAACTGGCACGCTGCCAGCACTGCCGCCAGATGCTGGTCAAGCCGGAAGGCGATCCCACCGCGGCCTGGGACACGGTCGCCGACTACATCTGCCGGAAGTTTCCGGCCTCGCCGAACTCCCTGATCTGACATGCACACCTGTGCCAGTCGCGAGCACCGCCCAATGGGCTTCTACCTACCCGGTCTCGGCCTCTGTGCCTGGGTCGGCGGCGTCCGCGTCGAACTGATCGGCGCGACGTGCCAGCGCTGCGGCGCCAACTTGCTGGGCTTGGGCCGACGCGAATCGCCAGAGCGCATCGGTGAGTGGCAGGCCACGTCGAACTTGCTGCAGTGCGGCCGAACGGAGATCTGAATTCATGCGTTGCCGCCACGGCTACCACCAGCCGTACGACCGCTACGTCCCCGGTGTCGGCTTGCAGCTCTGGGTACCGGCCGACAGCAAGGTGCTCCTTCTGGCGGCGCGCTGCTGGTTTTGCCAGTGCTTGCTGGGCGGCTTGAGCGACCGCATTGGACCCGGCAACTGGGCTCCCATGATCGAACTGTTCGGCCGGCCAGATGAGCCGCACTCGATGTTTTTCCAGTCTTCTTAAGTGAAAGGTCAGCTATGGCAGCTGCCAGCGTGGACTGCGTCCACACCGTCACCGTCTCAGCTTGTATTGACGCACGGGCCATTTTGGATGGCCACGCCGAGCTGTTGGCCGGGGCTTGCGATCGCTGTGGCCAGACGCTCGTCGCGCTCTACACCAACTCCCGCCTGCCGCAGGAATGGATTGAAGTCAGCAAGATCGTGCGTACGGTCCGGCGGTACCGGCGGCAAGAGGTTGCCGAACAGCTGCTCGGCACCACTGGTCAGAGCCTGGAAGCCGGCTCGTGATGGCCTCGTCGTTAGCCGAGCGGGAACAGCAGTACGTCGACACCTGGCAACAGCTCCAGGCCATCCTGGATGCCAAGGCCACTGTGCGTCGCCGCATTACCTGGCGGGACGGCAGTCTGAGCGAACTGGCGCTCCAATTGCACGACTTGGTGCAACGCGAAGCTGTTCTCTGCGACCGGCTGGCGGATTTCTGGACGGTCGACGACGAGATTCATTCCGCCCTCGCCAGTTGGAATTGGGCTGGCTACCTGAACAAGCTTGCTGCCCAGCGATACGTCGAAACGCTGTGGCTGGCCCAGTTTGGCCTCACCTCGATCGAGGTGCCGGCGTGATTGCCTCCGGCCGTGTCTTGCCGGCTTGGCACCGACGCCGGCGAACGAAGGTATCGGCACCAGCATCGTCGGCGCGTTACAAGCAGTACTCCAGCCTCCTGGACGACCTGGAAGGCGTCGTCATGGCCAAATATGCGCTCATCGACCGGGTAGAGCGGCGAGATGGCAGCTGGGCTGAATTACCGAGCGAACTGAACGAGATTCTGGAGCGCGAGGCCACGGCTTGCCAGCGGCTGAGCAAATTCTGGTTAGTCGACGGCGACCCCTGCGCCTCGTACCTGGCCGATGCCTGGGCCGGTTATCTGCGGACGGTGGATGCGCAGCAATACGTCGAAGAGATCTGGCTGGAACAGGCCGAAGAATCACTGGGTGGCAAGCGTGACTGACGGCCAGCGATCGACGCTGGGGCGACACGTGTACGCCGCGTTGTCCAACCAGCTCTTGGACGTGCTGGACGATAAGGACGCCGTACGCGCTCGTGTCGGCGAAGGTGTCAGCCTGCCGGCCTTGGCCGACCAGTTGCACCAACTGGTGCAGCGTGAAGCCAATATCTGCCAGCAACTTGGTGAGCTAAGGGCTCGCGACGACGATGTCCCGGCCGCGTACGTGCACTGGAGCTGGGCGGCACATCTACGAACGTTCGACGCTCAGCGGTACGTCGAGCAGCTGTGGCTGGCCGAGCTCGGCACTGACTTGGACAACTCGGCGTGAGCCCGCCACCGCACAGTTCCCTGCCGGCCATACCGCGCCAAGCTCGCCGGCAGCTCAACCCCAACGCCAGCCCGGAGCCGGCGAGCAGTGACCCGTTTTGTTTGGCGGGCCGCTGTATCCGGGCTGGCGTTGGTGACCGTATTTCTTCCAGCGTCAAGGAGAACCTATGGATCTCTTCTTCGGTGTGCTGCTTGGCTTTCTGGCTGGAGTCTTAGCCACGACCAATGCCTCAATGCGGACGTGCATCGGCTGCAAGAAGCTGCTGGACGGCGAACTGCCATGTGGCTGTGACCGCCGTGGCTAGGGTGCCTATGCCGGTCGGCCCCGTGGCGCAGCGATATTTGCGCACGGAATTTGGCAGCTCCGTGGCCCGCTTGCGCTGGCAGCTGGCGGACTGGATTCGCGGCCGGCCGGATGTGCTGGTTGATGGCCACGGCTTTCTGCGCCGCCGTTGGTGCGAGCTGCTGGCTGTCCATGTCGAGCAGAACGAACTCCTGGCCTCCATCCGGAATGGAGCCGACCGCTCGACGCACGCAGCCGACCAGCTGCAGGCAACGATGCAGCGCGAGCGCGCCATCTACCTGGCCGTGGCCAGACACTACACCGCCTATGGCGAAGACCTGGCGGCTCATGCCTGCCAGAGCTGGGCCTCGTATCTCTTGCAGCTGGATACCGCGACGTTCATTGCGTCGTACGGAAATCCCGCCTTGGACGACGCCTCGCTGGTGGATGGCTGCCGTGACTGAGAATCTGCCGCTGCTGATCGAGGCCGCCATCGCTCGCCTGGAGCGCCATCTGCCGTTTGCCGACGCCGGCGAGACCACCTGCCGCCGCTGTGGCGAGCCGTGGAAATGCGACGCGCACCTCCAGGCCGAGCTGGTGGTCACGGAAGCTGGGCTGCCGTTGGCTGATTTCGACATCTGCCAACCGAAACCCCAGCCGCTGCCGAAGCCCGTCACCGTCGACACCACTCAACCGCGGCCCAAGAGCCACCGCCGCTCGCCGCAGCCGCAACAAAGATTGCAGTTGCCGAGTGGTGCTTCCTTGACGATTACGCCGGTCGGCACTGCTGCCAGCCGGCTACCGCGGATTCGGCCGCAACCCAAGACCGCAGCTGACGAGGAGGAGGGCTAGTCGCCAGCGCCGGCATCGGCACGCGGCCATCCACCGACGTCGCAGCGGCGTCCCAGCTCGCGACGCGGACTTCCCGATCAGGCGCCGTGCGATCGTCGGTCCTGACGCTCGTCTAGGCGGCGCCGCATGGACTTTCTTCTCTGTCCAGACTGTCCGTACGGCGGATAGGCAGCGATCGTCAGGTATCGCGAAACTGGCCGGTATGTCGAAGGGGTTAGTGCTTGTCGCGGCACTGCTTGCGACTTGTGTCCTGGCCTCCGGCATCGGGCTCGGCGCTGCTGCTTGGTACTCGTCCAACCAGCGCGATATCACCGTCCAGGTAATATATGGCCCCTGCCAGAACACAAACCTGCGCATCGTGGTTGTGGCAAAGGATCTCACGCCACTGTTTGCCGAGGTGACGCACGGCCGGATACTCCCGGAATCCGAAGCCTGTCAATTCAACACCGAATGGCATCGGGTATGGCGCCAAGATACGTACGGTGTAGAGATGATCGATCCGTCGTACGGTATGGTTAAGCCGCAGTTTTATCCGGAATGGACATCGGACGCTCAACTTCAGGTCCAAGGCGGTGTGGTGTACACAACGGTGCCTCTCGGCGCGTAAGCGCTGTGTGGTGCTTGCGCTTGCTATAAAAGACATTCCATGCCACTATCAAGTCGTACATGTCATCAGTTGAACAAATTTAGCAGCTGCGATCGATTTGCTTACGCCAATGCAGATTGTTGCGTTGTATATCGGCTCACGTGAAATTGTCGGCCGAATTGAGGCCGGATTCTTCCCTAAGATACAGAATGTCGCCGAGCGTACGAACGAAGCCGAGGAGTACAAGCGTCTGCTCTACTCGGAGTTGGTTTTTCGGTTGACCGAGCGCGATGCGGCTAAAGCTCAGTGCGTGGCGAATGAGCTTCGTATGCACTACGACGATGCTGCCCGTCAACTGGTCAGGTCGATAGATGAGCAACTGACGTAGATGACGGACAAGCCCCGCTTAGAGCGGCTGTCCGACCAGTAGCGCGATATATTTGGCGCATACATTCACCGGCAGACTCGTACGCGCAGACCCATTTCGCGTGTGGGCCTGGTGGTGACAGACCGCCCATCAGGCACAGGTTCGTGCGGTCTCGTTAGGTGCGTGATCGGTGATCACCGCAATCTATCTGCCGGCGGATGATGAACAACCCGTGCGCAAACAGCAGATTGTTCCCGGCGACATCGCGGCGTATCGGGCTGCGGTCGAGGGTGACTTGCAGCTGGTGACGTTGGCGCGGCCGGGTGCCTCGCTGTACGTCAACGAGCACGGCAAGTGGAACCACATGCCGCTCAACCAACGGGCGACTGTTCTCCTCTGGGTGCACAACAGTGCCTTCCGCGGTCGTGACCCGATCTGCGGCGATGCGCTGCTGGTCGGAGCACCAGACCGGCATAGCCAGGACCGGAACGTGCCTGACGACTACGTCCGATTGTTCTTTCATGGCGATCGGTTTCGAGTCGAGGTCATGGTCCATGGCGACGATGGCTGGTATCGGAACCGGCGGACGTTCGATGACTGGTTCAGCGCCTACGTCTACGCCGTCGATCTTGGTCAGCGCTGGAGTTTGGTTGCCGACGTACGAGTCGTACCCGCTGCCTAACGTTTGCCCCGGCCGAGGTTCGACCGGGGTTTTACCTTACGCGAGCGGTCGAGTTTCGTTGTCGGTCTGGTGTGCGATCGACTCAATGGCTTGGTAAAATCGTCACATTTTGTTACGATAGTTATACATGAATGTGCCGATTTCCCCACGAGAACAAGCAATACTGCGTCTGCTGGCTGCAGGCGTATCTTTGTCGCGTGCCGACATCGCTACGTCCATCGGCGAAAGTCGGGTCACGACCATCCGGGCTCTCAATGACCTGCTTGCCAAAGGCCTGATCCACTCCCGCGGCGAAGCCCGCGCCACGAAGTACCGGCTGACTGGGCCGGCCGGGGCTGTAGTGCTCTGGGATGCTAACGCTTACTTGGCTCAGGATCCGGACGCTCGTGGTGCTCGCTACCGCCATCTGGAACCGGATCTATTCCAGCTGTTCGACGGCAGCATCGGCCAGCTGCCCGCGCTCATTGAGACAGCGGCGCGCGCTCGCCGGCGGGTCGGTGACAGTCTGACGGCACGGCGAGATCTGGAGCGCTTCGTCATTGAGTTGAGCTGGAAGAGTTCCAAGATCGAGGGCAACACCTATAGCTTGCTGGACACCGAACGCCTGCTGAGAGACGCGCAAGAGGCATCCGGCCACGACCATGCCGAAGCGGTCATGATCCTCAACCACAAGCGGGCCTTTGACTATGTCTGGCAGCACCAGGTGGACTTTCGCCAGCTGAGCCGCCAGCAAGTGCTACAGGTCCATGAGCTGTTAGTAGCAGGTCTCGACGTTCCGCTCGGCTTGCGTACGCGGCCGGTCGGCATTACAGGCACGGTCTACACGCCGCCAGGCAGTAAGACCGAGATCGCTGCCGAACTCGACCAGGTCATCGCAGTCATCAATGAGCTGCAGCAGCCGGTCGAGAAGGCATTGGCCTGTCTGGTGCTGCTGGCCTACCTGCAACCTTTCGCTGACGGCAACAAACGAACCTCTCGACTCGTGGCAAACGCCGTCCTACTGGCGTACGGCTATCCGCCGTTGTCCTACCGTGGCGTCGATGAACAGGAATACAAAGGTGCCCTGATCCTATTCTACGAACAAGGCACGCTGGCCAACTTCCGTGAGCTGTACTTGAAGCAGCTTCAGGAGTCGGCCGAGAACTATTATTTTCCGATCGGAAGTGTTGACGTGGCCTGAAATACGGCTCGGGTCACATATCCGTATCAAGAAGTGACAACACTCAGAAGCCCTGCAGCGGCATGCGATGAACGATCAGCTGTACTGACCGGTCGGCGTAGTTGTCGATCGTGTAGTACAGCACGAAGCTGTCATCGTCGATATTGAGCCGGGTCGGGCCGAAGACTATGACATCATCGTCATCAGGTTCGATATCGAACTCGATCTTTGGTGTTCGAATGGCTCTGCCGAATGGGCCAATCTTAAGTCCCAATGTCTGGCGCGGCCTGAGTTGTATTGGACGAACGAAGTCTTCGAGAAATTCGCTGTGCGGAACACGATGCATGACGTACTACCTCGTTTAGAGCTGATAGATGGTCGGACCTATCCCCAGACCTGCTCCACAGCGCAAACAGTCACCCTCCACGCTGAAATCAAAATCCAGCGGGGGGGGGGGGGGGGG